>NZ_FMWO01000093.1 GCF_900103035.1 Nitrosomonas mobilis | reverse complement strand
GCCATTTTTAGCTATCGTGAATTGGAAGAAATGATGTTGGAGCGTGGATTTGAAGTCGATCACACAACGCTTTATCGTTGGGTTCAACATTATGCACCCGAAATGGAAAAACGCATGCGGTGGTACTACAAGCCGACGATGGGCTACAGCTGGCGGGTAGATGAAACCTATGTGAAGGTTAAAGGGAAATGGACATATTTGTACCGAGCTATTGATAAGCACGGTGACACGATTGATTTCTATCTTTCACCTACCCGTAATAAGAAAGCCGCCAAACGGTTTCTAGGCAAAGCGCTCAAATCCATAAAACCATGGGCACATCCGCAGACAATTAATACAGATAAAGCGCCGACTTTCGGTCCTGCCATTGATGAGTTGAAGGAAGAAGGGAAATGCCCTGAGGATACGGTACACCGGCAGGTAAAGTACTTGAACAATATTGTCGAGGCTGATCATGGAAAACTCAAACAGCTGATAAATCCCGTACGCGGGTTCAAATCCATGAAGACCGCCTATGCAACGATCAAGGGGTTTGAACTCATGCACATGTTCAAGAAAGGACAGATGGATGCATGGAAATATGGGCAAGGTCTCATAGGAGAAATCCGTCTTATTGAAAGACAATTCGATATTTACACCGCATAATCAAAAATATCAGAGATTTACTCTAGCCAACGCTATTTTTTGCAACAGAGCCCTATTTTCTCTCTGATTGGTTAACCAAACACATCGCACATCACGACCAGCTGTTAGCCCAACACGTGGGAAATTCCTCAGATCGGCCTGTAGCGGAGTTGATCTACCCCGAGTACCTCCAGGCTATTACCGCGCAAGGTTCTATACCAGACTAGGTATTTAATCGAAGATATTGCCAAGTCTTGCTGTGCAATGCTACAAGCGTACTTTTGATAATGCCATGAAAGCACGCGCACTTCCACAGCAAAAAACAGAAGCATGAATTAGTGTGTCCGCATTCAACAGAATGGCTAATCTAGGCATATCTATTCGTAAAATTCTAACTTCGCCAGCAAGCCTAGCAAAGCCACGGCGGCAATCGCCGCGCCTGCATAAAACGTTATCGCCGGGCCAAAGACTGTCCACAAACCACCGGCAAGCACGCTGGCGGCGAGCAGCGCCAGGCCGCTGACCAGATTGAACACGCCGAACGCCGTGCCGCGCAAATTGGCCGGTGCGGCATCGGCCACCAGCACCGAGAGCAGGCCCTGTGTTGCGCCCATATGCAGACCCCAGATGGCAGCACCCAGGCCGACCAGCCAGAAGTTGTCAGCCAGCGCCAGCACCACGTCAGATGCAATCAGCAAGGCAATGCCCCACATCAGCAAGCGATGCCGTCCGCCATTGTCGGAAAATTTCCCGAATGGGTAGGCACTGAGGGCATACATGACATTCATCACAATCAGCATGGCTGGCACCCAAGTCACTGCCAGTCCGACATTCTCGGCGCGCAACAGCAAAAAGGCTTCGGAAAATCGCGCGCAGGTGAGCAGGGCTGCGAACGTTACCAGCCACCAGAAACGGGGCTCAAATCGACACAGGTTTTCGCGGCGTAACGGTGAGCGAATTTTTATTGTCGGACGCGTGGCCTCAGGCTCTTCAACACCAAAAATAATCAGCAGTACGCAGATGATCGCCGGCAGCACGGCCACCCAAAAGATTAAGCGAAAGTTGTTTTGTGTCGTCGCCATCAGTACCATTGCCAGCAGCGGCCCGGCAAAGCTGCCTACGGCATCCATCGCCTGGCGCAAGCCATACGCCGCGCCGCGAATTTCCGGTGGCGTGACATCGGCAATCAGTGCATCGCGCGGCGCGCCACGTATACCCTTGCCGATGCGGTCAATAAATCGTGCGGTCAGCACCGCGCCTATGCCTTGCGCCAGTGGAAACAGCGGCTTAGTGAGCGCCGCCAGCCCATAGCCGAGCAGAATCAGCAGTTTTCTGCGTCCCATCCAGTCTGAAATTACGCCAGAAAAAACCTTGGCGATGGAAGCCGTGGCTTCGGCGATGCCTTCGATAAAGCCGACCGACAAGGCGCTCGCGCCCAGCACGGTGACCAGAAACAGCGGTAACAGGCTGTGGATCATCTCCGAGGAAATGTCCATGAACAGACTGACCAGTCCGAGAGCAACGATGGTCTTTGGCAGTTTTGAGTGATTCATGATGGGAAAACAAGAAACCTGATGTGCAACTATAGCCTGTGCGCTAGAGAATTGCGTTGCTCCAAGTCAGCGCAGGAAAGTAGGAAAACAGGGGAAAGTTACGGTATGTCCCCATTGTATCGCTCTGTTTGAGCTGATATCTCATGACGACAGTATCTGCAATCTGATCGCGCAGGCGCATTGCTCGGTGGAAGTGTTCCTCAAACGTATTTCATGCTGAAAAAGACTCCTTGTTGACACAAAAATAGCAATATCGGTACACTTGCGCGCGGCTTGCATCCTGATCAATATAGCAACATACCGATTAAACTGCTGTACCAGAATTTTTATTTCAACAAGCACTAAAGGAATTCATATGAGACTTAAACATCCATTCAAGTATTCGGCTCTGATTTTTGCGATATTCCTGATATTGGGACTGACTTCAAATACCGCATTCACCGCCGGGCCTGCAAAGTATAACGAAGCCGGCGAGCTGTTACTGCCGCAAAACTACCGTGAATGGGTTATGGTAGGTACGCAGGTCACTCCCAATGAAATGAATGAAGGCAAGGCCCCTTTTGCTGAAATCCGGACGGTTTATCTTGACCCTGGCAGCTACGCGCACTGGAAAAAAACCGGTGAATTTCGAGATGGTGCCATGACCGTCAAAGAATTAATCAGTGTCGGAGAGCGCAAAGGCCCTGGCAGTGGTAACGGTTACTTCATGGGAGACTATATTGGCTTGGAGGCTTCCGTTAAAGACTCCGGACGTTTCCCTGGCGAACCTGGAAATTGGGCGTTCTACATTTTTTATGTGCCGGATATGGAATTAGTAACTGCAGCTAAAAATCTGCCTACTGAGGAATGCGCGGCCTGTCACAAAGCTGATGCCAAAGATGACCATGTCTTCACCCAGTTCTATCCGGTGCTAAGACACGCCAAGGGCACGGGGGTCTCAGGCGTGCAACCGCTCACCAAAAAATAGAATGACCTAAAACATTATCGAAGATGCTTGTAAATGCTCTGCCGTAACGGGCTGATACGGCAGGGCGTGGGAAATGGTTTTTGTGCTTCCTATAACAAAACAGCAAAACAGCAAAACAGAGACCAAACCACGGTTTTTTATCTAGCAGAAAACCGATGTCTGTTCCCACTTCATTCAGCACCACTATGAACGCATAAGTTCGCGTAATCGATCATGTTTGGCACGAGCCTTTTTTTTGACGAGCCCTATCATTGACGGGCGCATGTACGAAACACCGCCAACCGCCTCGTAAATGCTGAAGGGGGTTTTCAATCCTCCCTCAACCTCGGTCTTGAAACGGGTGAAGTCAACTTGAAACTGCGCAAATTCCTCGATGTCTTCGGTGTCAACGAGATGCCACCCTTTTTCCAAAATCTCCATGATGCGACTATTGTTTTCTACGATGCGAGCGACGTATTGATTAGATAGCTGAATGGTAGTATCGGCATCGGCGCGTACGGACGCCCGAGTTTTCTCGTCTTGGCTCCAGTTTATTTGGACGATCTCTGTTGTATAGGCATCGTTGAATGCGTCGCATAGGGCAAACAGCTTTTCATTCGGCTCTGTTGCAAAAAATAAGAAAATTGGTGCATTATTGAATTTTTTCAGGGTATTTCTCAATGTCGGATTTCAAATGGCGACATTACCAGGGCGGTGTAATCCTGGGTTGTGTTAGATGGTACTGCAAGTACGGAATTAGCTATCGTGAATTGGAAGAAATGATGTTGGAGCGTGGATTTGAAGTCGATCACACAACGCTTTATCGTTGGGTTCAACATTATGCACCCGAAATGGAAAAACGCATGCGGTGGTACTACAAGCCGACGATGGGCTACAGCTGGCGGGTAGATGAAACCTATGTGAAGGTTAAAGGGAAATGGACATATTTGTACCGAGCTATTGATAAGCACGGTGACACGATTGATTTCTATCTTTCACCTACCCGTAATAAGAAAGCCGCCAAACGGTTTCTAGGCAAAGCGCTCAAATCCATAAAACCATGGGCACATCCGCAGACAATTAATACAGATAAAGCGCCGACTTTCGGTCCTGCCATTGATGAGTTGAAGGAAGAAGGGAAATGCCCTGAGGATACGGTACACCGGCAGGTAAAGTACTTGAACAATATTGTCGAGGCTGATCATGGAAAACTCAAACAGCTGATAAATCCCGTACGCGGGTTCAAATCCATGAAGACCGCCTATGCAACGATCAAGGGGTTTGAACTCATGCACATGTTCAAGAAAGGACAGATGGATGCATGGAAATATGGGCAAGGTCTCATAGGAGAAATCCGTCTTATTGAAAGACAATTCGATATTTACACCGCATAATCAAAAATATCAGAGATTTACTCTAGCCAACGCTATTTTTTGCAACAGAGCC
>NZ_FMWO01000036.1 GCF_900103035.1 Nitrosomonas mobilis | reverse complement strand
TCCAGGAAGGCGTCGCCTTATATGAATACGTAGGGCACGATCCGGAATACCAGCGCTGGTCGCCCGGTACACTATTGCAATATTTTGCCTTGCAAGAGATGTTTGCAGCTGGAAATATAAAAATTTTTGATTTTACCGAGGGTGAAGGTGCGCACAAAGCGTTCTTTTCTACGCATTCTCAATATTGCGCTGATATCTATTATTTTCGTCGTACCGTGAGTAACGTTGTAAAGATAATGTTGCATG
>NZ_FMWO01000092.1 GCF_900103035.1 Nitrosomonas mobilis | reverse complement strand
CATTTCACAAGGGTTTCAAATATTGCAGCCACTTTCAGTTTTAGTGCGAATGCAGGGGCAACTCCTGCGCTGACAGGAGATAGTGGTAGTCTGTTGGCACCAATATTTGGAGGGGGCGTTTCAGAAAATCCTACTTTCAGCATTGATCCAATTTCAGGAGAAGAATTTACGAAACGACTCCTGACCCCATTCAGTCAACATAAACTGACTTTGTTGCTTCGTCAGCACTTTGATGTTGACCTTATGTTGCGGATGATGGCGCAGGAACTGCGCTTGTATCACACGGAACAAAAAACTGCTATTCGCAATAATCCAGGATCTGGGGAGCGAGGTCACCAGCGGCGCTTGCGCCATGGCTCAAAACAGAGAACTGTTTCTCCAAATATCTTGGATACAAAAAACCAGGATATCTATTATCAACTTCCCGGCATTCAATTGACCCAAGAGCAGAAGCATCGCCAACGCAACCGGCAGCGCGCACATTTGCAACAAATCACCTATCATAATAGCCCATCAGATCAAGATGGTTACGAGATGTTTCGTCGTGTCGCGCTCCATCTCTCAGCCATTCAAGATCAGAAAAAACTGTATGCTGAGCCGTTGACACTTGAGCGCAACTGGACTATACCTGCTGGTGCGGTTTCGGCGGAAGGACTGTTTCAGGCCATAGAAAAAGATTTTAGTGTGACTTACGACCAGCAAAAAGGCACGTATACGCTAAGCAAACAATTGTTGGGCCCTATTCTCATCACAAACTACGATCCAGATATACTCTGTTGTGAAGAGCGCGCAGAGTTATACGACTTGATCAATCCCTGGATAGAAAATGATGTCGCTTTCGATATCAGACCAGGCTATCCTGGTGGTGAATGGCCAATAAGAGGCTCTTTCCGACTCAGAAGTTTCCATACAATTCTCAACTTTATCTCTCATTCTCTGAGTGAAGAAGCAGAATATTACGTTGAGAAAGATCCGCGTACACCACCCATTGCCAGAGATGAGAATCCCAGCCATACCTTAGGGCTTTATCATCGCAGATAAACTCCCGCCCGATGTTAATCTGTCCACTTATTTACATGGAAAATATTACGCAGTGGATACAACAGGGTCGCATTCCCACTGGAATCTCAATGCATTTCAACTGCTCTACATCTTATTCAGATTGACGATCACTGACGCAAAATCTCTCGGTTTACCTATTACCATTTCCAAGTAATTTTTTCAAAACGCCGCCGAATTTAGCATTGACGGAAAAATCACCAAACTGAGCCGCGCAGAAGAACAATAGAATTTACTGTTCTAGGAAAAATCAAATGAACTCAATTGAAATAATCACAGCAAGGTCTATAGCGTCGGTGCGTCCGCTGTGCAGATTGCGTAACGTCGACCGGAATACCGGCCGGCGAGCTTGCGGTGTTGCTAGGTCCCTCCCGGCAAGTCGACATTGCTGAATATCATCGTTCCGAGATAGCGAAAGCCGGGGGTTTTGTGGCGAGGGACGGTGTCGCAATCCTACAGTAAATCAATATTGGCCGAAACAACGGTGTCGAAGCCCAAGTTCTTGGTGGAATAGAAGTAGGTGAAAATGTTGTTCTTTATCTTTCTTCGCAGTTAACCGACGGCGCAAAAGTCACGCAGAGAACACTTGAATGATCAGCGCTATCAAATACGGGGCGGAATTAACTAGATATCAGTTTTCTTTCGCTAATGCGACAGAGCCAAAATAAGAGCTCTAATTCAGCCGTCGATCTGTTTCAGCGCAAACTGTAAACCCTGACGATAATGTTCATTGGCAGATGCCTGTTCACCAAGTTGCTCATTTAACTGTGCAAGCGCAAGATGCGCAGGATAGCTTGGTTCGATTGAAAGACTGGCTTCCAAATAATTCTGCGCTTTTCCCCATAGCTCTCCGTAAGCGCATAATTTTCCCAGTGTAAGCAGCAGTTCTGCATTATTGGGATACTTGATCAACCATTTCTCTGCATGCTGTATCTGCCAGCTAACGCTGCCGCTGCGGCAATCAGCATATAGCCTGAACAATGTAGTATCAGGTTGTTTATCCAGATTATGCTCGATAATTTTTTGTGCCCAAGCGTGATCACCCAGCGCCATAAAGCTGCTGGCGGCAGCGGCGGCAAACTGGCTGTCCTGTTTATCCTCCGAGGAAAATTCCTGCCAGTATTTTTTGAGTAGCTCAAAATCTGTGCTGTATTTTTTAATATTCTGCAAATGGGCGGTATGTCGTAATGAACTAATCAGCGATTGATTAGCCGATCTGCGCTTGGAGAGTATATCTACCAGATCGAGCACTGCATCCCAATTTTGCAGCATTTCCTGTATCTTTAACTCAAGCTGCAGCACCGCAGTACTTTGCCAGCCACCAGTAGAATATAAAGCCTGCAAGGCAGTCAAAGCTTCTGTATAGCGCCCATCTTCCAGCTTTAACTCTGCTTCTGTTATCAACCTTAGCGCATCTGTGTCCGCTCTCTGTCCGGCAATAGCGGCTAATAATTGATCACGCTGCGCCACTTTTCCTTGCCTATGCGCGGAACGTGCCGCAATGACGGCATTTATTGCTTTGATATCCGGTGCATCTGCCAGACGAAATGCCTTCTCAGCCGCTTTTTGTGCCTGATCGAAACGCGTTTCCAGGAAAGCATTCAAGCCAGAAAGCATGAACTGCTGGGCTTTACTGGCTCGTACATTTAACAAGCCAATCATGACTCGCACCATATAATAAAATACGATGAAAGCAAGCAATGATCCAATGATAAAGATGTTGAATGCCAACTCGACGGTATAGGGCGGTACGGTAAACAGAACCGTTCCATTATTATAGTAAGCAGCCAGAACAACTGCTGCAGAAATGGCAAATAATACCAGTGCCCATAACATCAGCCTCATTCATTCCCCCGTTCTAGTTTCATTTGCACAGACTGCAGCGCCTGCAGCGACGCCAGTAAATCAGGATAGACCATTTCTTCCGCCATCTCCTTATACTGTTTCAATTTAACCTGCGTTTCAATAACATTGGATTGTTGCGTATCAAAATACCTATTGATCAAACCAAGCGCCGTTTCCAGTCCCCGCACAAAAGTATCATGATCTCGAGTAAGCAGGGCTAGCTGTGCCTGTTTCAGTTGCAATTTTACATTACTATGCAAAAGCTGTACTTGAGATGGGGACAGAAGCACCATTGTTTCACTGTCCAGCTTTTTTATTTGAACCAGCTGACACAGATCCTGCCAGATCTCCACAAAAAAATGTGACCAGAATCCTGAATCGGCTGTTTCTGTTTGTGTTTTTGAAAGGTTGATCGTCTGCAGATGTGCATTCATGATGAGTGGCAGCTGATCAATTTGTTCAGCATGGCGACTAATTTCCTGGTAAATATCTGCCCTATTAAAATGACTGACTTCTGCAAGTTGCTGTATATCTTCAGCTAGCGCAGTCTCGATTTCTGTATTCATCAATTGTTTACTCGATTGTACCCATGCCAACGCCTGCTCGAGCACGGCCTGCGTATTTTCAGTGTCTCCGGTCAGCTGCAAAAATTGGTTCGCGGAATAAATCAAATAGGTTACAGCATCTAAAATTTTTTCATCCTGGCCGTTACTGTCAATCGCTCTAATGTTATTTTGTGCAATGGCATGTCGTTGACTATCAATTGATAACAAACTTGCCGCAAGTTGATCCAACCTTTGATTGGTTTCGAATTGAGTAGAATCAATTTGTGCAATCATTGTTCTGGTGCGACTGCCAAAAATATCTGCATCAGTCAGATACTGAATGACGGCCTGTTGTAAATTGGCAACATAACCTTGATTTTTTGCCCAATTCCATCCCATGACAGCAATGGCGATTAGCAATAGCATCAATAACCAACGTGCAAAACGGCGAGCAGATCTTGAGGAAGAATACTGGACGTTTGTGTTCATGAGAAAGTCGTTAGTCAGAATCAAGAGTGATTGAAATAGCTCAGCAAACCTTGAATAATTCCGTTATCACCGCCTGGTGTACAGCATACTGTTGCGATGCCAAGTTCTCTCGCCTTTTGAGCAATGCGTTCGTGCGCAGTAAATAGCGGTGTGATCCTCAGCAATTGTTGACCAGTTTCACCAAGCATGTCAAACAAATTATTCAGTCCTTCACTGCTGGTAATAACGACTGCATGAATCTTGTGATCACGCCAGCCCGCCAGTAATGGTGCAACATCAGCCGCTGGCTTAGAACGCCGGTAACAAGCGATATATTCAACATCCGCTCCACGCTCGCTTAATGTATCTCCGAGCAGTTTGCGGCCTTCTTCTCCCCGAAAAATGACAACACGCTTGTCTGCCACCTGTTGAAAGAGTGGCATACCCAGCAATGCTTCGCTATCCGATCCGTCATTTGGCGTAACAATTGTTTCAACACCGTACGATTTGAGCATATTTGCGCTCCCCTGCCCAACCGTTGCCGCTATCAGCAGTGGCGGCCAGGTACCACACTGTTTGATAAGCAGCATGGCTTTATCAACTGCATTTGGGCTGACGAAGATTGCTATATCAAAACTGCTTAGCCGCGCAATCAAGTCAAGCAATGGCTGCTTATCATCGATATCAGTAATGGCCAGCACAGGAAATAACCAGGGAGCACCGCCAAGCTCAGCAATTTTATTCATCAGGTAGTCTGCTTGATGTTCTGGACGGGTAATCAGCACCCCTACCTTATTTAATTGATACTGAAATGTCACTACTTTTTTGTCTCAATTCGGATCAAGATCCAGCGAATCGAGAATCGCCTGCGCGCCTTGCTGCTTCAAGTTTTCTGCAAGCTGTTCTCCGATTATTTCACCGGCCTCCGGTTTGCCACTCGATTTGTCCGCCACGATTCTGCTTCCATCCGGTGTGGCAACGAAACCACGCAACGTCAGAATATCTTCACTGATTTCAGCATAACCACCTAGTGGTACCTGACAACTGCCACCCAGCACCCGGCTCATAGCACGCTCTGCTTTCACGCAGGCGCTGGTCACCGGGTCATGCAGAGGTTGCATCCATTCGACCAGATCGGAGCGGTTGTCACGACATTCTATTCCCAGTGCGCCCTGTCCTACAGCGGGCAGACTGGATTCCGGGGATAGTACTGCGCTGATACGGTAGCCTAGGCCCAGTCGAATCAACCCTGCTGCCGCCAGAATTATGGCACTGTATTCACCTTCATCCAGCTTGCGCAAACGGGTCTGTACATTTCCACGTAGCGGACGTACTTCAAGGAGTGGAAAATTTGCTCGTATCTGTGATTCCCGACGCAGACTGGATGTGCCAACAATGCTACCCTCTGGCAAATCTTTTAATCGGTTGAAATTATTGGAAACGAATGCGTCACGAGGATCCTCTCGCTCGGTGATCGCTGCCAATATAAATCCCCGGGGCAGATTCATGGGAATATCCTTCATCGAATGTACCGCAATATCAGCACGCCCATCTTCCAGTGCTTGCTCAAGTTCTTTGATAAACAAACCTTTCCCTCCGATTTTCGATAGGGAAGTATCAAGTATCTGGTCTCCTTTCGTTGTCATGCCGAGTATGGCGATTTCGGTTTGCGGGTATAATTGGACTAAACGATCGCGAATGAAATGCGCTTGCCACATGGCAAGCTGGCTTTCGCGTGAAGCAATAATAATTTTCTCAGGATTGGGCATGGTTGCACATAGAATTTAAAGAACACGGTAATTCTAGCACGGCCAGCCAACAGCAAATGATGGCCTGCTGTTATCCATTATCTGCGCCACTATCATCGAGCAATACCAAAAATTACATGCTGACAGGAGAACCACACTGATGAGTACGCCTACTCAAGCCAATACCGCCGAACAGAGTCTACCCAACGAAAAAGATCATCCATTGCGGGAAGATATCCGCCTACTTGGCCGCATGCTGGGCGATACCATACGCGATATCGAGGGGGAAAGAATCTTTGACCTGGTTGAAAACATTCGCCAGACAGCGGTTCGTTTTCGTCGCGAACAGGATCAGGAGGCACGTTGGGAGCTCGAGACAACTCTCCATCATTTAAGCCATAAGGAAACCGTCGCGGTTGTTCGTGCATTCAGTTATTTTTCGCTGCTTTCCAATATTGCTGAAGATCTGCATCATAATCGCCGTCGTCGCGCGCATCTACGTGCCGGCTCCGCGCCGCAGGCAGGCAGTGTAACGCTTGCGCTGGAGCGGGTTATTGCCAAGGGAATCAGTGCTGAAGCACTGGAAAATTTTTTTGCCGGCGCACAAATTTCACCGGTTTTGACTGCGCATCCGACCGAAGTGCAGCGCCGGAGTATTCTTGATTATCAGCTCAAAATACAGCTGTTACTGAAGGCACGTGACCGCACCCAGCTCACGCCTAACGAACTGCGCCACAATGAAAACAGTTTACGTGCTGCCATCCAGACCCTTTGGCAAACGCGCATGCTGCGTTCGGTCAGGCTTACTGTACAGGACGAGATTGAAAATGGCCTGATTTATTATCATTACACTTTTCTAAGCCAGATTCCTTATGTTTACGCCAAGATCGAAGATCTGCTGGAAAGGCATATGGGTAAGTCCGCTCCCAATGTAGCGTCCTTCATGCGTATTGGCAGCTGGATTGGTGGTGATCGAGATGGCAATCCATTCGTGACGCATCAGATCATGCTGCATGCTGCTGAGCGACACTCCGCATTGATTCTGGATTTTTATATCAAGGAAACCGCAAAGATCGGACAAACAATGAGTTTGACCAGTCGCCTGGTCAAAGTTACCAATGAGCTGGAAGGGCTGGTTTCGATTGCGCCTGATTTGCCTGCCAGCAGAATTGATGAACCCTACCGACGCGCATTTCTTGGCATCAACGAACGTTTGATTGCTACCAGCATAAAACTTGGCCATTTTCCCGATACCAGTGGCCGCTTGTCCCGTGTCATTGAACCCTATGCTGATAGCGCTGAATTCGTGCATGACCTCGATATTGTTATCAACTCACTCAATCAGCATTATTCATCCTGGCTGGTTAAGGATGCTTTACGTGATTTACGGCGGGCGGTAGATGTGTTTGGTTTTCATCTCGCTCCTCTGGATATGCGCCAACACAGCAAAGTGCACGAAGAAGTAGTCGCGGAACTTCATGATCGCAGTTTAGTTAAGGAATCACAAAGTGGGCTGCGTTACCTGGCGCTTTCCCATCAGGAACGACTGCAGTGGTTGCTTGCGCAGATCAACAGCGCCCGTCCGCTGATTTCACCTCACGTCCACTATTCTGATAATACACAAAGTGAACTACGTATTCTGCGAATGGCAGCTGAAGTTCAACGCCGCTTCGGTCACGCCGCCTTGCCAAATTATGTAATTTCCATGACTAGCAGTGCCTTAAACATACTGGAAGTTGCGTTACTACTAAAAGAAACCGGTTTGCTACAAACTGGGACTCATCCGCAGTTGGGTTTGAACATTATTCCACTTTTTGAAACTATTGATGATTTACGCGGTTGTACCACTATCATGGAAGAATTGTTTTCGCTGACTGATTATCGCAAGATGCTCCAGTCTCGTGGAAATGTTCAGGAAGTGATGCTGGGCTATTCTGATAGCAACAAGGATGGTGGGTTTGTGACATCCAACTGGGAAATTTACAAGGCTGAAATAGAACTTACCCGCGTTTTTGATCGGCATGGTATTCGCCTGCGACTGTTTCATGGACGCGGGGGTACGGTTGGACGTGGCGGTGGGCCGAGTTATCAGGGCATTCTGGCACAACCTCCTGGCAGCGTGAATGGTCAAATCCGGTTAACCGAACAGGGAGAAGTGATTGCCAGTAAGTATACCGACCCTGAGATCGGTCGGCGTAATCTGGAAACGCTCGTAGCGGCAACTATTGAATCTACTCTATTGAATCAGCAAGCGGACCAGTCGCAGATGTCACGCTTTCACGAGGCATTTGAGCACCTGTCTGCTTATGCATTTTCTGCTTATCGCAATTTGGTGTACGAAACACCAGGCTTCAAGCGGTATTTTCAGGAATCAACGCCCATCCGTGAAATTGCCGGACTACACATAGGTAGTCGCCCTACTTCACGCAAACCATCCGATGCTATTGAAGATCTACGGGCTATTCCCTGGGTATTCAGCTGGAGCCTTAACCGCTCAATCATCCCAGGATGGTACGGATTTGGCTCCGCTGTAGAGAAGTTTTCCCATGAATCTGGACAGGAAAAGACCCTCCTCTTGCTGCAGGAGATGTATCAGAATTGGCCATTCATGCAGGCGTTGCTCTCCAATATGGATATGGTGCTGGCAAAAAGTGATCTGGGAATTTCTTCGCGCTATGCCGAATTGGTCACGGATATGGACGTGCGTCAACAGATTTTTTCTCGTATCGAAGCAGAATGGAAGTTATGTATCAAGTGGCTGTTTGCGATTACCGGGCACACGGAACTACTGCAGGAAAACCCAACACTGGCGCGCAGTATTCGTATCCGTACTCCTTATATCGATCCACTTAATCATTTACAGGTCGAACTGTTGCGACGCTACCGTTCCGGAGATGACGACGATTCGGTTCGCCGTGCAATTCATATGACGATTAACGGTGTTGCTACCGGACTTAGAAATAGCGGATAATGAAAGCGTAAATAAACAGAAAAGAATAATGATACAGGCCAAGGCTATGCAACCGACAGGAAGGGAGGTAATTCCATGCTTAGATTCTTGGATTGGCTTAAACCTAATAGACTGACGATTTTTCTGGTCACGTTTCTGGTCGTGCTTGTGATCTCGATGAGTTATGTTTTTTCACGGCCTGCAATTTATCAAAGTTACGCTACGCTGTTGACTGTTCCAAGAACAGCGATTGATCAAATCAGTCGGGAAGCGGATATCCAGCACGTCACTATCCAGCGCCAGGTATTGCTCGGTTCCGAATTACTGACTGGTACTGCGCGCAAGTTGCAGGATACAGACAGCGAGTACCCGGCTAATTTAACTCCTGCCGCGATTCGGGCCATGCTTGATGTGCGTCCAGTGGCTGACACCAATCTAGTGGAAATGATTGCCGAAGGAGCAGAACCTGCGTTGCTACCCGTACTGATCAATGCTTGGATCGATGTTTATTTGGCTGCGCGCGCCGAGGAAGTCGCCAATTCTACTGGAACAACCAAACAGGCTGTTCAGGATGAATTATCCGGCCTGAATGAAAAGATCGAGCAAAAGCGAATGGAGTTGGCACAGTTCAGACAGCAGTATGCAATCATTTCGACGGGACGGGAGGAAAATGAAGCACTGGCTAGACTTAAGGGCCTCAATGACGCACTCAATACCGCCAGTGAAGAAGAAGTAAAGGCAAAATCCAGACTAGATGCCATTCGCAAAGCAATCGAGCGAGGAGAAACCGTTGTTCCGCAAAATGATTCACGAACCTTGAGTACACTGGAAAAACGGGCACAGGAATTGCGGGAGGAACTGGAAGAGCTTGATCGGCAATATACCCGAGAATTCATGGCGCTAACGCCTTCACTTAAGGTTATTCCAGAAAAACTGGCAGCGCTGGAAAAAGAAATTCTCACTATGCGCCAAAAAGGTCAGGCGACCGTTCTGACTGATGCTCAGCAGGAATATGCCGCTGCCCGGCAAACCGCAAGCGTCATTCAGCAACAACTAAAAGACCATCGCCAACAGGCAGCGGAATTCACCTCTCGTTTTACCGAGCATGATGCTCTGAAAAATGACCTGGAAGCGCTGGAACAGCTTTATCGGGATACGCAGGATCGCCTGGCGCAGATTGAAACGCGGCACACAGGGAAATACCCTTACGTAGATGTCATTGAGCGCGCTTTTCTTCCCCTTGTTCCAATCAAACCGGATTATCAGCGTGATGCGCTGATCGCTCTGATGGTCTCGCTATTTCTCGGATTGGCTGCTGTATGGCTGGTTAGGTTTTTAACACGCGAGGAGCAGGAAAGAATTGCCATTCATCTATCTGATGTACACATGCATGATGAGGAAAACCTACCTCGCCCTATTCTTGACGCGCTGCGCGCGCCACAAAATGTGCTTGCGAAGAAGGCACAAACGATACAGGCCATCACGCAGCAACCAGTAGTTGCCGCACTACCCGATGACCAGATCAATAAGCTTTTTCAGGCAGCAAATGTTAAGGAGAAGCAATTATTGCTGCTATTGCTCAGCGGCTTGAGCCTCAACGAAATTACCGAACTACGGGCAGGTAGTTTCGATCTCGAGCAAAACTATCTGATCATTCAGGGCGATTCACCCAGAAAGGTACCGCTGCATCCCGTCTTAAAGCGTTTACATGGCGCGCATGGATACAGCCTGACTGATTCAGCGGGCAAAAACCTGAATGTTGCGGATTTGCAAGCATTGCTGGATTGCTTACAAATCGACGCCGGCTTTTCTCCCATCAGCCTCTCTGAAAAATTACGCCAAACATACATTCTTTATCTGGTAAGGCAAGGCGTTCGTTTGAGTGAACTGGGGTCAGTAATAGGTTATGTTCCACCTGCTGAGTTATCTGCTTACGGTGCTTATGCGCCAATGGGAGAAAAGAAACCACTTGCAGCAATCAACCTGATATATCCCCAAACTTAGACACTCATCTGCGCTAGAGATTTGGCACCTAGCGGCTAGAGCATTTTTAATTTACTTGAAGTGATTAAATTTGGCGCTGTGTGTTGTTAGAATTAGACAATTTGCCGACAATTCAGCGTCCAGAGGCGGAAGCTACAACGAAAACAGGAATATCCAACGTTTCAGAAACATCAAAGGCAGATCACACTCTACGATCCATCAATTCTGCTAATAATGCAGAGCCCACACTAGCATAGTTCCAAGGAAAATCGATGAAATCATATTCAGTAGTAATCTTGGCTTAGTGTGTTTTGAGGGTGGTAAAGCAGAATTCAGGACAGAGATATTCGTTTGATTCATTTCGCTTTCCATTCTGGTTTGTCCCGCACGCTGCATGGCAACATCGTATGCCCGCTGAGCGTTTTCGACCTCACGCTTATACATCGCTATTTCATCATACTGTTCTTTTAGCTTCAATACTTTGGCTTTCTGTTCAGCCAATGCTTATTGCCAATAAACTGTCACGCTGAATAGAAGAGGTGGCTTCACTGTTGATGCTGCTTAGCACCATTTTGATTTCTGACCGAAGTTTCTGTTGAAGGCTGTTAACTTCAGCTTTAGCTTGCTTATATAGTGGATGATTTTTACCAACTCGCTTGGCTAATTCAGCAAAACTAGCGTCTGCGCGTGCTAATTTCGACTTTAACGACTGGATCAAATAACTACTCAACACCTCCTGTAAAGATTGAGTTTCTCCCACTTTATCATCCATGGTTGCCAGCAGATTTTTTCTGGATTGCAATTCGCTAGTGCGTCTCTGGCTATCCACCAACTACCTCGATAGATCAGACAGACGAGTATTTTCTATATCAAAATGATTATTATCAGTCGCGACGATACCATGTAGTTGTTCATAGGTAGAAAGCACGGATTGCGCTCGCTCCAGATGCTCTCGCAATGAGGCTATTTGCAAGTCGAGCCAGTCGACACTCAGTTTTGCTGGCTGGACACGCATTTCGATACTGGTATCTATATATGCATCAATGAAGGCATTAGCTGCAATCGTGGCAAATTGTGGGTCAATAAACGTAAAGTTGACTTCCACTAGACTGGTTCCATGTAAATGTCTAACATCCAAATGTTTCTCCAAAAACAAGTCTGCAGCCCAGTCACTGAAGTTTCCAGATTGTTTGGTTTTTTCAAAGTCTTTTGTCAGGAGCGAACCTTCGTCGAGTCTTAGTTTTTCTACCACCTTGAGAGCGACATGATGACTGGCAATCACATCGCTCTGAGTTGCCACATATTCCAGCATCAGCTTCAAAGGCACATAGCCTGGTATCGCATTCAGCTCAAGGTCTTGTGCAACCAACGGTACAATCATTCTCGCGGATTAAGGTTGTGGTCCCATCCAGATGGCGTTGTACAACGCGTCAATAAAAAAGAATTTCACGCGGTTCCTGCTGAATTGTTCAGAATCAACTGGCAGCGTCAAATGGCAAGTAAGTTTTCACATAATATAGTTGCTTTTAGTATTCCGAATTACATGATGCCCATAGCTGGCAGTTCAGGTAATGCTCTCTATAACAAGTATTTGGAGGATATTGAAAAAGAGAACTAATCCCCTATAAGAACTGGGGCTATAAAGAAAATCATCCATATTTTTATTTCAAGGGGCTGTAGTAGACCAGCTGCACGTCGTCAAATCTATAGAGTCTAATGGGGTGTTTGAAATTAAAGATGGTCTGTTAGTCAAATTTTTGCAGTTATATTCTTTATTTCTCAATAAATACAAATGTTCGTGTCACATAGAAACCAAAATTTGAAGTGCGGTGGGTATATAACGGAGATTTGGTTGTGAGGTATTAAATTAAATTTTTCTCGCCCAAAAACCTGCCAAGTGTTTTTTTTTAAATATTTTGGAAGGTGAATAAATACAGTTATTTGATAGAAATACAACAAAAACCGTTAGTCTAAAAAGTCCAGAGAATTGAATCATCGGTTCATAGAAAAAGAGCGTGAAACTTTAGTACATAGATACTTTTGGTGTAGCGTTTAGCACACGCCGAAATTAATTGCCGTAGCCATTGGGATTGCTGCTTTGCCAACGCCAAGCATCTTGGCACATAGTTTGTAGATCTCTCTTAGCTTGCCAACCGAGTAGGGCTTTGGAATGTGCTGGGTCGGCGTAGCAGGCCGCTACATCACCAGGACGCCTAGGTAAAATCCTGAAGGCTACCTGTTTGCCACTAGCCTGCTCAAAGGCTCGCACCATGTCCAGCACACTGTAGCCTACGCCAGTTCCCAAGTTGACTGCGACGCATTGCGTCCCGGTTTGCAGGTGCTTGAGAGCTGCTAAGTGACCCAATGCCAAATCGACTACGTGAACATAATCACGCACCCCGGTGCCGTCAGGCGTGGCATAGTCTCTGCCCCATACGTTTAGAAACTCACGTTTTCCCGCCGCTACCTGCGCTACAAATGGCATCAGGTTGTTGGGCACACCTTGTGGACTTTCACCAATCAGCCCGCTGGCGTGCGCACCCACCGGGTTGAAATAGCGCAAGATGCTAATGTGCCAGGTTGGATCGCTGGTGTAGAGGTCGCGCAGCATGTTCTCGATCACCAGCTTGGTTTGCCCATAGGGGTTAGTCGCTGACAGCGGATGGTCTTCGGTTAGTGGCAAGTACTGCGGGTCACCATACACCGTGGCAGATGAACTAAATACCAGCGTCTTCAGGCCGTGTTCCGTCATGGCTTCCAGCAAGCGTATGGTTCCCACCACATTGTGGTCATAGTAGGCCAGCGGCTGTACAACTGATTCGCCCACCGCCTTTAAACCGGCAAAGTGAATCACGGCACTAGCATCACTTTGGCGTAAAACGGCGCTCAAGGCAGCACGGTCGCGTATGTCGCCTTCAAACAGCTGCATTTGTTTGCCGGTGATGCGCTCTACCCGTGCCAGCACCTCGGGCTGGCTATTGCTGAAATTATCAAATACCGTAACTTGATGCCCCTCATTTAGCAGCTCAACGCATGTGTGTGAGCCAATGTAGCCCGCCCCACCTGTAACCAAAATCATCATGTTACGGAATCCCTTGTAGTTTGCAGGGTATATTTAGAAATTTGAATTTCGTTACAGTTACAATATCTCATAGAAAACAAAATCTTTTACTTATATATCATCAATATAAATACGGTCTCAACAATTTCTATTCATGTTGCATCTTGTTTAGAATGTGCTTGTCCGGCTGTTACACCCACCCACTACCGGTAGTATATCGAGTATCTGCATCAACCTGAGGTGATCAAGGCGATTGAAGTCGTCGAAGCCACTGGAACAAGGTGCTTACCCAAGGGCGTACAGGTTTGGTGGTGCCTGCCGGAGATGTAAGAAGTTTGATGATTGCGCTAGCTGATTTGATAGATGGCAAGTACAATTGGCGCAGTATGCGAGAGGAAGCCTACAGGGCTACAGGGTGCAAGTGGGGCGTTTCTCGGACCGCAGTATGGCGAAGAGAGTAGCCCACGTTTACGATGAAACGCTTGGGATATGACTGTTGCTACGTGCCTCGCTCCCAATTATAGGTAACCGCCCAACGCCATCATCTGAGCAATCGTAATTCCTTACGTTATCATCTTCAGCATTACATTACAGGGTTCTGCCGCATTAAACGAGATCATTGATACATCGTATAGACTGCCGATTTTGAAAAAGTGGGAGGCTACATGCTGGTTGTAAAAGGAATGCGCTTTCCGATTAGGGTGATTCTAGTGTCTTGATTGCTGGGAGGCCCGCCAACCGGTTGAGCATGTTTTGTTTTCTTACGCTGCGCCCTGCCTGCCGCCTCAGTCCGGAGTAGCCCTTCCAGGAAGTCGCTATAGGCTGTTTTCCTGCTGCGCGGCTTCCTGTGTGGCCATCGGAATGCCTGCGCCACGCACGGCAGGTTGAGCGTCTCACATAGCAACAGTATTCTTTCGTGTTGGAGATTTTATGTCGGCACCCCTTGCTCATCGCAGATTTGCTCAAGGAGTTGCTCGTATATCGCCAGGTAGCGGGTAGCGGTTGCAAGTATTCATCGGGCATCCGTTCGGTAAGCCACACTTGCGTCGTACCACGAATACGTTCGTTGGCGATGTCTTTGAGTCAAATACGCACATGGATATTGACGGTTACTGCACCCAGTGTCAGCCCGGCTTGCTTGAGTTGTACCACCAGCCGATAAAACAGGTGGTCGCCCCTAAAGATTCATATTCCGATACGATAACATTTCGCTACTCACAAAAAATGTTTCCTTACATATCAATAATTTAATCATTAGATGGCATAATAGGCCGTGATAAATGGTACGCCTCCAATTTTTTTATTAGAGTCTGCACCAACACACGTACACTTTGCCGGCCACTATCGAGAATGATGTGGGCGGTTTGCTGATAGAGTGGATCGCGCTGATTGAACAACTCAACCAATCTTGCCTGGGGATTAGCGGTTTGCAGCAAGGGGCGGTTTTTATCGAAACGGGTACGGCGTTTCAATTCATTGACAGGTACACGCAAATAAATGACGGTTCCACTTTTTCGTAACAATTCACGATTCTCTTCACGCAAAACTGCACCTCCGCCGGTTGCCAGTACAATATTGGACAACCGTGCTACGTCCTGCAGTACTTCCACCTCTCGTTTACGAAAACCTGCTTCCCCTTCAAATTCAAAGATCAATGGAATATCTACGCCGGTACGCCGCTGGATTTCGTGATCTGAATCAATAAAGATTTTGCCCATGCTGTTTGCGAGCAATTTACCGATCGTCGTCTTGCCAGCTCCCATCAGGCCAATTAGAATGATGTTATCAACGTACGGCCTATTGTTATGCTCAGCACGATTAGAGAAGTTGCCGCGTTGCATGTCTTGACCTAAAGAGAAACGGCAGGGGAAGACATTCTACTCAATAAATTTGCAATAGTTATACAATTATGACGGGCTCTTAGCGACATTCCTCAGCACCCTCAAAAATCTTTTTACCTTGTTTCCAGTAGGTAGCTGCCCTGCCCTTCACCCAGAAAATTTCATTCTCATCCTGATTGAATCGTACGCCTGAAGCAGCAACCGATTGAGGTAACATGACTTTACGACCAGCGAAAATAATGGTGGCGACTGTGGAGGATTTATCAAAGAAAACCGCTAGACGTTCACCATCAATAGAAATATAAACTTTATCTGCTGTGGCAAGTAACTGCCTATTAAAAACTTTGTAGTGCAGCGCGTTGATCCATTCATTCGATCCAAGGTCTGGCCCATGGCCATCCCCGTCGACGAGTCCATACTGATGACCAATTGCCTGCATCCACTCATGGCTGCCAATTTCGGTACCGACGGTATTATTGTCCTGTATCTTTGCAGCAATATCAACCTGTTCCAGCCAGTCAGCAGAACCCGGAATTGGAATTCCTCGTTCTTTTACACTGGCACAACCAGTCAAAAGGAAAAACAGTAACAAGAGAGTAAAACGCATTTCGAGAAACCCCCTCAAAGAAAACGGGCAACGAATGCTTTGTTGACTTTGCCCGTCAGCGGAATTCTGACCCTATGCCCGCTTCCGGGAGCAGCCGTGATTGGGTTACCATGTAGATCCTCCATGGTTTTCAGCTGGATGATACGATTCCCATCCGGATGCACGATTTCAAGACGATCGCCAACCACAAAACGATTTTTGACCGCCACTTCAACCATGCCATTGGCCGCATCAATCTGCTCAATATCACCCACATACTGACTGCGGGCGGATTCTGAATGACCACGCAGGTAGTTCTGCGTTTCCTGGCTATGATGGCGCTGGTAAAAACCGTCTGTGTAGCCGCGATTGGCCAGCCCTTCCAGTTGCGCCAGCAGTGATGGGTCAAACGGACGTTGCTGAATGGCATCATCGATTGCCTGACGGTAGACCTGTGCAGTGCGTGCAACGTAATAAGCCGATTTGGTGCGCCCCTCCACTTTGAGTGAATCAATACCGATTTCAGTCAGTTGTGCAACATGCTCCACTGCACGCAAATCCTTGGAATTCATGATGTAGGTGCCGTGCTCATCCTCCATGATTGGCATCAACTGGCCGGACCGTTGTCCTTCTTCAATCAGATAGACTTTGTCTGCCGCGGGATGCCGGGGAATGGAGAGGTTACCATCCATTAAAGCTGAGTTTGCAGTCGACAGCGCCTGATTGAAATCAAAATCGATCTGCTCAACTGGTTCAATGTCACCACTGGCACTTTCCACGGCATTCTTGACCTTGTAATCCCAGCGACACGAATTGGTGCAGGTTCCCTGGTTGGGGTCACGGTGATTGAAATAACCAGAGAGCAGGCAACGCCCGGAATACGCAATACACAAGGCGCCATGCACGAATACTTCCAGCTCCATATCCGGACAAAGTTCACGGATTTCACGAATTTCTTCGAGCGATAACTCGCGCGATAGAATCACGCGGGTTAATCCTATTGATTGCCAGAATTTTACTGCTGCATAGTTGACCGTATTGGCTTGAACCGACAGATGAATGGGTATTTCCGGCCATTTCTCTCTGACCAACATGATCAACCCGGGATCCGCCATGATCAACGCATCAGGTTGTAAGGCAATCACGGTCTCCATGTCAGCCAGATAAGTCTTAACCTTGGCGTTATGCGGCATCAGGTTACTGGTGACAAAGAATTTTTTGCCCAACTGGTGTGCTTCGGCGATACCGGCATGAATCTGCGGTAATGTAAATTCGTTATTACGTGCACGCAGGGAATAGCGTGGCTGCCCTGCGTACACCGCATCGGCGCCAAACGCATAAGCGGCGCGCATTTTTTCCAGTGAGCCGGCAGGCAAGAGCAATTCAGGAGTTTTCATCATGATGTAAAATGTAGAGGTTAACTACGGGGTAGTTCAGAATCAGAAGCCATCCTCGAATCCATCAGGTTTCCTGCCCCGGTGTGCTCGACGTATTATCCTTATCTGTCAAATTCTCGGAATTGTATCATCATGGCAGTAAACCCGGCCTTTGTTCACTTGCGCTTGCATAGCGAATATTCCATCGTAGACGGCATCGTGCGTATTGATGAAGCGGTGGCTGCTGCGTGTGAAAACGTTATGCCTGCACTGGCATTGACTGATTTATCCAATATGTTCGGGCTGGTCAAGTTTTACCAGACAGCTTGTCGAACCGGTATCAAGCCGATTGCCGGCTGCGATGTTTGGATCAGCAATGATCACGAGCCGGACAAACCTTATCGTACCCTACTATTGTGTCAGTCATTATCTGGTTATCTTCGTCTGTGCCGGTTGTTATCGCAAGCTTATCGTCTGAATAACCACCATGGTCGCGCAGTACTCAAAAAATGCTGGCTTGAGACCGAAGCTATCGGCAGCGAAGGCTTGATCGCTTTATCCGGAGGAATATCGGGAGAAATTACTCGGTATCTTTTACTGGCAGATATCGTAGCAGCAGAAGCAGCTGCACGCGATTGGGCACGCTTATTTCCAGACAGATTTTATTTGGAAATTCAACGTTGTGGTCAACCCAATGAGGAAACCTGGGTACGGGCAACTCTTCACCTGGCTTCCAGACTGGAATTACCGGTGGTGGCGACACATCCGGTGCAATTCATGCAGCCTGATGATTACAAGGCGCATGATGCGCGCGTTTGTATCGCGCAAGGCTATGTTCTTGGTGATCGGCGCCGCCCAAAGGAATTTACCTCAGAGCAATATTTTAAAACCCAATCACAAATGGCTGAATTGTTCAGCGATGTTCCCGCTGCCCTGGCCAATAGCGTAGAGATTGCACGACGCTGCTCGCTGCTGCTGGATCTGAATATTACCCGGCTACCCACTTTCCCTACACCGGCAGGCGTCAGTATTGAACAATACTTGCACGAGCAGGCGCAGACAGGTCTGGAGGCTCGTCTTAAACAACTTTTTCCCCAGCCGGAGATTCTTGACAGCAAAAGGCCGCTCTATCAGTCACGTTTAAATTTTGAAGTGGATACAATCATCCAGATGGGATTCCCAGGCTATTTCTTAATTGTGGCAGATTTCATCAACTGGGCAAAGCGTCACGATGTACCAGTCGGCCCGGGACGTGGTTCCGGAGCAGGTTCCCTGGTAGCTTATTCGCTAGGTATTACTGATCTGGATCCGTTACGTTACGATTTGCTGTTTGAACGTTTTCTCAATCCGGAGCGCGTATCCATGCCGGATTTCGATATTGATTTCTGTCAGGATCGGCGTGAACGAGTAATCGAATATGTGCGTAATCGCTACGGCGCTGACAGCGTGGCGCAAATCGTTACCTTTGGCACGATGGCAGCCAAGGCAGTCGTACGTGATGTTGGTCGAGTACTGGATCTGCCGTATAACTTTGTCGATCAGTTGGCAAAACTGATTCCATTTGAGCTCGGCATGACACTGCATAAGGCTCGTGAGCTCGAACCCATGCTGAATCAGCGTGCCGCAGCTGAAGAAGACGTGCGTAATTTGCTCGAACTCGCAGAGCGCCTAGAAGGTTTGACGCGTAACGTCGGCATGCATGCTGGCGGCGTCCTAATCGCGCCTGGAGAGATCACCGATTTCTGCCCGATTTATTGCGCAAATGCCGGTGACGCAGTGGTCAGCCAGCTCGACAAAGATGATGTCGAAAAAATCGGGCTCGTCAAATTTGATTTCCTGGGATTACGCACACTGACGATTCTGGATCGGGCGGTTGATGACATTCGCCGAAATTGGAAAGAAACTGCCGAAAGTTCTTCCTCTTCTCAATTCTCGCTGGATACTATTTCTCTGCAAGATATGGCTACGTTCAGCCTGATGGCCAAAGGCAATACCGTTGGTATCTTCCAGTTTGAATCACGCGGCATGAAAGATCTGTTGCAGAAAGCAAAACCCGACCGATTCGAAGATCTGATTGCCCTGGTGGCACTTTACCGGCCCGGCCCAATGGACCTGATCCCTGATTTTATTGAACGCAAACACGGTAAACGCGTCGATTATCTCGACCCGAGGCTGGAGCCGATACTGAGCGCAACCTATGGCATCATGATCTATCAGGAGCAGGTCATGCAGATTGCCCAGGTTATCGGTGGCTACAGCCTGGGTAGCGCTGATCTACTCCGGCGTGCCATGGGCAAAAAGAAAGTCGAGGAAATGGCACAGCAACGGGCTATTTTCGTCAAGGGTGCCATCAAGAACAACGTCAGCGAACAGAGCGCCATCCTGCTGTTCAATCTGATGGAAAAATTTGCTGGATATGGATTCAACAAGTCCCATGCTGCCGCCTACGCTCTGATTGCCTATCAGACCGCCTATCTCAAGGCACATTACCCTGCTGAACTGCTGGCTGCCTGTCTTTCGGGAGACATGGATGATACCGACAAGGTCAACGTGTTTTATGAGGATTGCAGATTAAACGACATCACGCTGCTGCCGCCGGACATCAATCAGTCCATTTATCATTTTGTACCAGTTGATGCCCGAACGATACGCTATGGTCTCGGTGCGATCAAGGGAACCGGAGAAGCGGCGATCAATACAATTGTGCAGGCACGGCAAAGCAAGGGAGCTTTCACCGACCTGTTCGATTTATGCCTGCACGTTGATCGGCGCATCGTCAATCGTCGCGTGATGGAAGCGATGATTCGCGCTGGCGCACTCGACTGTCTCGACACCAATCGGGCAGCACTGATGGCTTCTGTTGGTATCGCAATCGAATATGCCGAACAACGAAGTCAGGCTGCCAGGCAATTGAGCTTATTTGGTGATGATCAGACTGTCAACCAGTTACCCGGACTGACTGCCGCGCCTATCTGGCCGGAAAGAGTGCGTCTGCAACATGAAAAAACTGCTCTGGGATTCTATCTGAGCGGCCATCCATTCAACAGCTATGCAGCAGAGCTCAAACGGTTTATTTCAACCCGACTCAATCAACTCAATCCGGGACGCGAGCTTCAGCTCATCGCCGGTATTATTTTTGCTATCCGCATTCAGATGACGCGGCGCGGAAAAATCGCAATCGCCCTACTGGATGATGGTCTGGCACGAGTGGAAGTCGTGATTTACAACGATCTATTGAATGAACACACTACTCGCCTGAAAACAGATGAACTATTTATTGCCAGAGTAGTGGTCAGCCAGAATGGGCGCGATGGTGGTGGAGAATCACGTGTCGTAGTAAAAGAAATTATGGATTTTGCTGATGCGCGCTCCAGTTATGCAAAGAAATTGAAACTTACCATCAATAGATCAGGATTACCAGATGGTACAAAATTGAGGGAAATACTCATCGCTCACCGCCCACCCGCAACCACACCCGGCATGGCTGGTATGCCAGCTTGCCCGGTTACGATTCAATTTCGCAATTCTCAGGCAAGCTGCGAAATCAACCTGGGGGACCAATGGCGTGTTCGTCTGCAGGAAACTCTGATTGACATGCTTGCGGAAATTTTGGAAATGAAGAATGTAGAAATCATCTATTAGGAATTTTTTTCGGATCCATCCAAGATCGCAAACCGTTTCTCTTAAAGGAGTCCGTGATGACCAAAAAAGAAATCAGTAAGCTGGATAGCGCCCTTCTTGCCGCACGTCAACATGCGGAGAAACGCGCTCAAGGTTACCGGGAGCAAGCATTGAAATTATTTCCCTGGATATGTGGTCGTTGTGCGCGAACGTTTGATCACAAAAACCTGCAATTACTCGAAGTGCATCACAAGAATGGCAACCATGACGACAATCCTCCGGATGGCAGTAACTGGGAGTTACTGTGTACCTACTGTCATGAGAATGAGCACTCAAAGATCAAAGATTCGATGGGGCGCGCTGACAACCACTCCACTGCGCCCACTTCCACTTTTAATCCCTTTGCCAATCTGAAAGATATGCTCAAGCAGAAAAATCAGTCGTAATCAGTCATTAATACAACTGAGACACTAAGAAACCACCGATCAAAGCAGGTGGTTTGAACCTTGTGATGGACAATAAAATACAGTGTTCCATTTCACATTATGCGGCACGGTAACAATCATCAAGCTTGTTTCTTTGTTGAAAAGGACTACCGTTTTTATCTAGTCGAAAGCATTTCGGAATCCCACTGTCAAAGCGAATCCGGCAACAGGAAGTACCGTAATTACATTCGGAAAAGCACTGAATTGCATAATACTAAATGGCGCCTCAAACAAAAAATAAACCGTGCAAGCGGCTGCCGGGAAAAATACGCAGCGCGCAGGATGCGGGGCATATGACGGTTTCTTGAGACGCCAGCAATGAACGATATCAGCTGCTGAATCTGCCGATTAAGGCGCTGGCCAGACTTGGAGGCCGTCAAACTTGACCGGGAGGTCACGATTAAGTTGCTCGGCCGATGGATAAATCCGCACTGCAACGCCCTCGCCACAGCTGGCGGGCAACGGATTGCTATCAAGATTACGCGTCACAGTTATTGGCGCAGGGAAGTTCCAGGCTGGCGCATCAAAATTTGGATGGCCAGCATCTGGTGCAGTCCAGAAATCAACGTCAAGCCGATCAGAATCCTTCCCATTAATTTCAGCCAGACTGGTTAGCTGGCAGACATTGGCAATGGCGGGTACAAGTATCACCTTGCTGGCGCAGGATTCGGGCACGATATTAACAGCCGAGATCCGTACTGGCAATTTCGCCACCCAGTTGCTTGGCGGTATCGATCCGCCCGCTGACCAGACACCAACCGGGTTACCGTTGCCATCGCGGATCAGTTCGCTTACACTGAAAGTATCCCTGCTCTGGATACCGGCTATGCTAATACCCTGTACGAAGTTAGTGGCGAGCTGCTCAGAGCGAGCGAAAGTCTCGGCGCCAACAGCGGCATTGGCATCATCTGAAATATCGACAAGTGACATGCCGACATCTGGAAAAACGGTGATTGCACCAATTACCGGTTGATCGGCACAGCCATGCGGGATCATCACATTGTTATCGGATCTTGCGCCTTCTGGAATAGTCGCGATTTCAAAACGGGTGTGTGCCTGCGCATTACCCCATGCAACGGCCAATACAGCAGCCATTGCCGACAGCGATAAAATTTTATTTTTAATAATCATAGCAATAATATTCCTGTTAAATTGAAATAGCGATTTTATGTTCAGGGAAGTCAGGTTTGATTGCATGCTCATCCCCCTCCCTTTCAGTTATCAGATTGTTTTGTCTCTATATATGGAAAACAAAGAATCAAGTTCCAAAAACAATCTGTCGACATTATCAAGTAGTTGATATTAAATTACAATGCGACAAATTGTCGCACCCCTCTCCTTTAAGCTCTGGCATTTTCTCTACTGATGTGCGGTAAAATGAAGACAGGCTAGGAAAAGGCGGTACGTACAGACGGTCATTTGTATGGAGAATTAAAGCGCCTGAAGAAAGAAAATGCTCGCTTAACCGAGGAGTGTGGTTTATTAAGGCTATGAACTAGCTCATCGACGGCTATCTGGCAGAGAAGGCCGTTGAATGGTTTATTGCGGCATAGTGACTGCGGTAGTCAATATGCATCGGAAAGCCATCAGGCGGCATTAAAACAACGCGGCGCCCGGCAGAGCATGAGTCGCAAAGGTAACTGCTGGGATAATACAGTGTCGGAAAGCTTCTTCCACACCTTGAAAATGGGGCTGACGCATCATCAGATTTATCAGAATCAAGATCAGGCCAAACGAGCTGTATTTGAGTGCATTGAAATCTTCTACAGACTGTACAGCCGATGGCTATTTGTCGCCGGTAGACTTCGAATTGCAGCACAAAACTGCTTGATGTTATATCCAGAAAAGCGTGACACATAAAATGAGAGAAAAATCTGAGCAATTTCCAAAAGAATTGATTCATACGGAAATCGAGTTACGTGAGCAACTCAAGGAAATCACTTCTCTCTATGAAATATGTCGTAGCTTGACACCTGATTTATCATTGGGCACTATTTGTCAGAACATTTTCAAATACTTGATACCTGCGATGCGGTATCCGGAGAGCACGACTGTCGTGATCGAGATTGATGGAAAACGAATTGCCTCTGCGCATAGCAATTCAAGCACCACACATGAGTTGAAATCAATTATTCATGTGAATAGCAAGCCCCATGGACACTTAAGTGTTTGCTACCCTAAAGAAAAATCGTTTCTGATGCCAGACGAACAGCGATTTATCGACACAATTGCGAGTTATCTTGCAACCTGGCTTGAGCGCAAACAGATCGATCAATTATTACACGAGCGGTTGAAGGAAATCACCTGTCTCTATGAAATTCGCAGCGGCATGGAGCGGGAATTGGTAGTAGATAAAGCCTGCCAGAATATTTTTGGACATCTTATACCAGCAATGCAATTTCCAGAAATTGCCACTGTAGTGATCGAACTAGACGGGTGGAAATTTACTTCCGGAAAATGTAGCTCAGGTATTGTTGAAGTGCCATATGCAAAATCCAGAATCAGCCATAAAGTGCGTGATTATTGGCGTGCAGAACGAGACCCGGCCTGTACAATTCAAGCTGAAATCATTGTTAATAGCAAGATTAGTGGGCAATTGCGGGTATTCTATGAAGGGGGCAACATACCGATGATGCCTGAAGAGCAAAAGCTCGTTAGCGCTATCGCAAGGGATTTGGGGAGCTGGGTTGAGCACAAGCACCTAGAGCAGACGCTTGTTTCCATAGCAGAGCAGCAGCAGCGCGCTATCGGTCAAGAGCTACATGATAATCTGGGGCAACAGATAGCTGCGATTGGTTATCAAGCCAGTGCATTATCAAAAAAATGTATTGCTATCGGGGACGAGAGCATGACAGTAGTAGCTGATTCAATTGCGGCACAAGCACAAACTGCTGTAATACAAGTTAAGCAGCTCGCACAAGGATTGCTGCCGTTTGAACTGGAAACTAATGGCCTGGTAGCGTCGTTACGTGCATTAGTATCAAGAATATCAAATATATATACTGTTTCTTTAGATTTTTTATGTGCAAATGATCTCGATATCAATGATACTGGCAAGGCGCTTGATCTTTATCGAATTGTCCAGGAAGCTATTAATAATGCAATACGTCACGGCGGTGCGAAGCATATAACAATTTTCTTAGCTATTGAAGGGAAAACACTTCACCTATCCATATACGATGATGGCTGCGGATTTGTTGGAAGTGGCACGAATCATACTTCGGTAGAGGGGGGGATGGGCATAAGAATTATGCAATATCGTGCCAAACGACTCGAAGCAAAATTACAATTTATATCGCGTACCGTAGGTGGTACGGAAGTGCGCTTAAAGATGCAGATGGCTTAATGGCTACATTAAAAAAACAAGTTATGTTGGTGGACGATCACCCTCTAATGCGGCATGGCATGGTGATGCTCATCAATATGGAACCTGATCTACAAGTATCTCTCGAAGCCAATGACGGTAATGAAGCACTGGCATTACTCAAGAAGAACGAACATATCGATATTGTTTTATTGGATATAACACTCAAAACAATTTCCGGGTTTGAGGTTATCAAAAGTATACATGCCATTATTCCCAAGCTGCCTGTGCTTTTTGTTTCCATGCACGATGAGAATGTATATGCCGAACGAGCGTTACGAGCCGGTGCACGCGGCTATGTCATGAAACAAGAACCAGGTGAAGTGCTTGTTTCAGCTATTCGCGATGTATTAAAGGGCAATATTTATTTAAGCAAGCAAATGCATGCCAAGTTGCTGAATAGAATTGTGACGGGACACTCGGATAGTGAGCAACTCATCAACAATCTAACGTCCAGTGAGTTCGAAGTGCTGCGTTTGATCGGATTAGGGCACAGTAGCCGTGAAATAGCCAATTTGTTACGTCGAAGCATTAAAACAATCGAGACCCATCGCTTCAATATACGCACCAAACTCAAGCTGAAAGATAGCGCTGATCTGATACGTTATGCCACGCTCTGGGTTTCTGATGAGCATCAGCAGACTTTAGTGTAAATCCACTGCACAGTAATCTCCAAACAAGCCTTCTCAAGAAACCGTCTAATGGTTTCCCTTACCCAAAAACAATGGTTACCCCAATATACTTTAGATTGCTGAAAACTTATGCTAAGTCATACCATTTTATGGAGAATGACCGAAATGAGAACAAAAGCCGATAAATATTTTTTTGAAACTTTGTTGATATTCTTTTTGTTAATCGCCATTCTGCCAGTAAAAACCTCTGCATCTTCCCAAGATGAAGAAGTATATTTTTCCGCTCAGTCAAGCGAAAGGAATTCTGAGCATAAAATTTTGGCAAGACAATATGAGAATTTAGCTCGGAAAGCGGAATCTAAAATTCATGAATTAGAAGAAACAATTAATCACAAACCACGCTCAAGTTTTTATGGTTTACATGGCCAGCATGTAAAATCGAGAGTACGATCTAAAATCATAAGCTATAAAAAGGCTATGGAGGAAAATCAGGAAAAGGCTGAATATCATAGAAAAATGGCAGTTAGTCAGAATCATCAAACATCAGATATAAGCTTGAAACAAAGCGTTCACATTAAGCATATGCCGAATATATCGGATAATTAATGCTGAGTGAGGGAAAAGCCTTTGTTTTTACTGCCGCTCGGTGTCGAATCTTAACGAACTCGCTGAAGTTGAGGATAGTAAATTAACTCTGATTGAGCTGCTTGAATGCTTCAGGTGGCTTACTCATACGAATACCTCGACACCGCGTCTTGAAGAAATTATATGGCGCGGTGCATATCTATACTATCTGACCAAAATAGTAGAAAATCAGATGTCATAAAATTGTTAGAATTTATGGCTTGTCTGCAAATTCATACCGGGTCTTATCCCGAAAAACTGACTATTCACTGAAAAATTACATTAGGGCACCTCTAAACTATATTGCTTATAAAAAACATTCCCTTGCATATCTCATGCATGCCTCGCCAGCATTTTTTATTCACGCCTGGTTTTGTTTAGAATTTTTAAAGGCACCCTTTATTTGAATTAAGTTATGCTGTAGTACACCATGATGTTTTATGGAAAATTCTTTTACAAAAAGGTATGATACCGCTTTGCTCCTGAAAAAAAGACTGGCAACAAGCACGGAAGAGTGGCCGAGCGGTTGAAGGCACTGGTCTTGAAAACCAGCAACGGGAAACTGTTCGTGGGTTCGAATCCCACCTCTTCCGCCAATGCAATCATAGAGTGCCTGAAGTACTCTTTATAAAAAACAAAATGCGCATCAAATAGCGCAGTAAGTCATGGTAACCATAAGAACAGCAGCCCGGCTGGTCACAAAACATGCCGAATAAAACTCAAATCGGAGATGGAGAAATATAGATGAGCGTTCCTTTTTTGCAACAGTATCGAGTTGGTAGCTACCTGTTAAAACAGAAACTTTTGGGAAACAAACGTTATCCACTGGTATTGATGCTTGAACCGCTGTTTCAATGCAATCTGGCATGTGCAGGATGTGGCAAGATTGATTACCCTGACGAGACGTTGCGCCGCCGCTTGAGTACCAAGGAATGCCTGGATGCTGTGGACGAATGTGGCGCACCGATTGTTTCTATCGCAGGCGGTGAACCGTTGATTCATAAAGAAATGCCACAAATCGTCGAAGGTATCATCAAACGCAAAAAATTCGTTTACCTGTGTACCAATGCCTTGCTGCTTGAAGACCGCATGGACGACTATCAGCCATCATCCTATCTGACTTTCTCTATCCATCTGGATGGTAACAAGGAACATCATGACAAGTCTGTTTGCCGGGATGGCGTCTATGATAAAGTGATTCCTGTCATTAAACAGGCAGTTGCTCGCGGATTTCGTGTAACCGTTAATTGCACGCTGTTTCAGAACGAAACAGCAGAAGAAGTCGCCGAATTTTTCGATACTGCGTCCGGGCTGGGAATAGAAGGAATTAATGTCTCGCCTGGCTTCAGTTACGAGCATGCACCGCGTCAGGATGTTTTTCTGCAGCGCTCAGTGAGCAAACGGCTCTTTCGCGATATATTCAGATTAGGAAAAAAACGTAAAACTCCTTGGAAATTCAACCATTCCAGCCTGTATCTCGATTTTTTGGCCGGCAATCAAAACTACCAGTGCACTGCTTGGGGTAACCCCACTCGAAATTTATTTGGCTGGCAACGCCCCTGCTATTTGCTGGTTGACGAAGGTTACGCGAAAAGCTTCCGTGAGTTGATAGAGGAAACTGATTGGGACCAGTATGGCGTCGGCAACAATCCAAAATGTGCCAATTGTATGGCACATTGCGGATTTGAACCAACTGCCATCAACGATACATTTTCGCACCCTATTAAGGCATTGCGTGTCAGCATGAGGGGCCCGCTGACCGATGGTCCGATGGCACCAGACCCATTACAAACAGCTGCTCCATCCCGTGCGAATGGAAACAAACAGGTGAATTTCCCCTTGCCCGTCACTGTCGAGCATAAATCTTCAGCAACTTCTACCGACAACTCGTCAGACGCTAGCCGCTAAAAAAATTTTTTACTCAAAAATAAAAAGATTGTGTGTGGTCATGCAAGCTATACGCAATCTTATTATCAGTGATTTACTTCGCTTTTATCGGTCTACTTTTATGGTGGGGGATTGTACTCGCGCCATGGCGCGCCTGGAGCACAAGAGAATCGCTTGTACCACTGCCAAACTCTACCGCTCAACCACCCTTTGGAACCGTTACGGTTCTGATTCCTGCGCGCAATGAAGCGGAAACAATCACGCAAACCTTAAATGCACTGCAAGCTCAGAATGTCAATTTACGCATCATCGTTATCGATGACCAGTCGGAAGATAACACCGCACTAATTGCTAGGCAGCACGGTACAACTGTTATATCTGGCACCGTGCCACCAGTAAACTGGAGCGGAAAATTGTGGGCGTTACAACAAGGCTTACAAGCAACACAAACCCGCTATACCCTTTTGCTGGATGCAGACATTACCCTTGCACCCGGCGCCTTGGCGGCACTCCTGCTTCATGCGCGGAAAAATGATCTGGCACTAGTATCGTTAATGGCCACTTTGCCGGTCGAACGTTTTGTGGAACGTTTGTTGATTCCGGCATTTATTTTCTTTTTTAAACTGCTCTATCCATTCAGTCTTGCCAACAACCCGGCCTCGCGCGTGGCAGCGGCGGCAGGCGGCTGCATTCTGGTTGAAACTGAAGCGCTGAGATCTGTTAACGCATTTGAAAGCATTCATGGCACGTTGATTGATGACTGCACCCTGGCTGCCAGAATTAAGCATGCCGGCTATAAAACTTGGATCGGCCTAAGCCATGGTGCATACAGTCACCGGGGCTACGACAATCTTTTCCAAATCTGGAATATGGTTGCACGAACAGCATTTACACAGCTCAATTATTCCCTGGTTTTATTGCTGGTATGTACCTTGATTATGACCAGCATGTTCTGGTTGGCGCCAGCATTGGCAATTATTTGCACTGATAGCGCCTGCCTACTTGCCTGGATACTCTCCTGGATGGCTATGTGGATCGTTTTTACGCCCACACTCAGGTTCTATCAACGCTCTCCCCTGTGGGCAATCACTCTGCCGCTGATTGGCACGCTCTATTTGCTGATGACCTGGACTTCGGCGTTTCGTTATTGGCGTGGGGAACGAGCACAATGGAAAAGCAGACGATACGGAGTTACCAAATATGATTAAAAATATCATTTATATACTGGGAGTAATTGCCCTGCTGCTGGCTACCACCTCAACAGCACAGGCACGAACCGAGGAGCAAACGCATTCTGACGAGCCACAGCAAATTATTGGCATATTGCAGAATGCACTGATCAAAGCCATGCAACAGGGTAAGGAAATGAGCTACCATGATCGTGAAACATTCCTCGCGCCTGTTCTTCAGCAAACACATGATCTGGAAACCATAGTACGCACTATATTAGGCGCGCACTGGGTAACGCTGGACAAGACGAAACAGCAGGATATGATCAGCGCATTTTCACAAAACAGCACAGCAACCTACGCCGACCGGTTTGACCAATACGACGGCGAACGTTTTGAGATCATCGAAAATCGACTTCTGCCGCGTGGGCGTATGTTGGTTCGCAGCCAGTTTATCAAGGCTGACAAAGGTGTAATCAGCTTTGACTACGTCCTCCATCAGCAAAATGAACATTGGCGGATCATCAACATTGTAATCGATGGCGTCAGTGATCTCGCCCTGAAGCGGGCAGAATATAACGCCATCATTCAACAGGAAGGGATTCAATCCCTGATTAACACTTTGCAAAACAAAACCAACCAGATCAAACTTGGCCATCAGCAATAATTTCCTTCGTCAGCAGTTCGGATTATCCAGAAAGTTTATTGCTGTTCCCCAGTCCTCTTAACAAACATGGCAATGCCACCCGATCAATACGCATTACTTTCTCAAAGCAATCGCTTCCTTTCTGACTGGATTGCTTTCGCGTATCGCCATACTGTCTGGATCATGTTGGCATTATTATTATGCGCAGTTCTGGCAGCCAGTTATACCATGCGGAATCTTGGTGTGAATACCAATACGGCAAACATGCTCTCTGAAGAGCTGCCTTTTCGTATCAACCTTGCCCGTTTTGAAAAAGCTTTTCCCCAATACGAGGAAATACTGGTGCTGGTTCTGAATGCGCCCACACCAGAACAGACTTACCTTGCTGCTACGCAATTGAGCGCCTATCTATCCGAGAATCAGGAAACCTTTGGGACGGTACTGTATTTGAATGGTGAGTCTTTTTTTCAGGCTAATGGGCTACTTTATAAATCGCAGAATGAGATCCGGTTGCTGGGGGACCAGCTTTCCAATGCACAGCCATTAATAGCTGGAATTATCCGTGACCCGTCGCTGTTTACTTTTTTTAATCTGCTGCAGGAGGCTGTAACAGAGCTGCTCAGTGGCAGAAAACTCGAAATAGATGCCCTGATGTATGCGGTAGCATCAACCATTGATTCCAATTTGAGTGGACGCCGACAGGCACTATCTTGGCAGACCTTACTGCAGGATGAAACCGGCAATTCTCCTCATCGCGAATTCATTATCTTGCGGCCAAAACTAGATTTCAGCCAGATATTTCCAGCAGAGCAGGCCATGACTACCATTCATCAGGCTGCCAAATTCCTTGATCTGGAAAATCAATATGGCGCCCGACTGAGAATAACCGGTGATGTCGCACTGGCGCATGAGGAACTCACCAGTGCCATGCTGGGTGCGCAGGACGCCGGCATCATCGCTATCATCGGTGTTGCCATCATCCTGCTGATCGCGCTGCGTTCTGCCGGTTCAGTCATCACTGTCCTGATCAGCCTTATGCTCGGGCTAATTTTCACCGCAGCCTTCGCCACGCTAGCTGTAGGTCATCTCAATCTGATCTCTATTGCCTTTGCCGTGCTTTATATTGGTCTGGGCGTGGATTATGCTATCCATCTACTATTACGCTATGCCGAATTAGGTAAAATTGGCTTGTCGCAATTAGACATGCTTCTGACCGCTGGTCGTGATACCGGCAGATCACTAATAATTTGCGCCATCACTACCGCCATTGGTTTTTATGCCTTCATTCCAACTACTTATCAAGGTATTGCCGAGTTAGGGATAATTTCGGGTACTGGCATGCTCATCAGTCTGGTAGTCACACTTACCGTCATCCCGGCACTGCAACGCTATGTACCTATCCAGCCACAATCTTTTCAACCTGAAGACTGCTCATCACGCTTACCAATTTACTGGCTTCGCTATCCAAGAACAGTATTACTCGTTACAGTCCTGGCCGGAGGCGTGTCGATCATGGCACTACCAGAAGTAAAATTTGATCACAACCTGCTTAATATGAATAATCCGAATGGCGAAGCAGTGCAAACCTTTCGGGAATTACTGGCAGATCCAGAGCAATCTCCTTGGTTTGGCGCAATTCCGGTCGATAATCAGCTCGAAGCAAAAAAATTGACTCAAAAACTGGCGCCATTACCGGAGGTAGAGAAAGTTGTCAGTCTCGCCGATTTTATTCCGACAGAACAAACTGAAAAACTTGTGCTACTTGATGAGATTTCATTGGCACTTGGCCCGGATTTCTTTACTCCGGTTCAGCCAGCGAACAAACATTATACGACTGCACAGCAGCGCAGCGCACTCACCCCACTACTGCAATCATTACAACTATTAACGCAGGATACAGATCACGCTATTATTGCCACTGCAGCACAAAAGCTGACAAATTCTCTGCTAGCTTTGCTATCCGCTTTGGACAGCACCCGCCCCATTGACAGCCAACAACTGCTGGCCAATATCGAGCAGGATCTGTTCGCGCTGTTGCCCGAAACATTGGCGCGCCTGCAGACTGCGCTGACCGCCAGCGAAGTGGATGTTGATTCCCTTCCCGAATCGTTACGTTCACGCTGGCTGAGTCCAGAAGGTAAATATCTGGTCGTGGCTTACCCTGCCAGCAACATCGATGATAATGAAGCATTACGAAAATTTGTACGCGCCGTACAGCGCTATGCGCCGCAAGTCAGCAGTGCACCCATTATTATTCTCGAAGCGGGCGAAGCAGTAGTCGATGCTTTTATTCAGGCTTTTACACTGGCGCTTATCGGGATTCTGTTTGCACTGTGGTGGTTGCTGCGTAATATGCTATCAATCTTACTGGTTTTAATTCCCTTATTGCTGGCTGCACTGTTTACGGTTGCCGCCACCGTCATCCTGCATATCCCCTTCAACTTTGCCAACATTATTGCCCTGCCGCTATTACTTGGCATCGGCATCGACAGCAGTATCCATATGGTCACGCGTGGTCGCCATCAACATCAGACTGATGCTCATCTGCTGCATACCAGTACAGCACGAGCCATTTTTTTCAGTGCCTTGACCACCATGGTCGGTTTCGGCAGCTTGATCCTTTCCTCACACCCTGGTACGGCCAGCATGGGTTTATTGCTGAGCATCGGTATCACGTTCATTCTGCTGTGCGTTTTCCTGGTATTGCCCAGCTTAATGCAGTTATTTTCACGAAATCAGGCCCAACCTTAGTCTGCCTAAATGGTAAGGGGGTTTGTGGTAAGATACAGTGCTGTAAAAACCTGAAAATAGCCCGCCCGCAAACATTTTCCAGTCACACAAACAAATAGACGTATACCGCACACTATTTCTGCTTTTCTGCTGGAAATTAACCATCATTTGCCATCGATTATTTAGATAAATCCTGATTCTTATTTAACTGATACTTACCCCAAAACATTATGGATCAATTCGCAAAGGAAACCCTGCCCATCAGTCTTGAAGATGAGATGAAGCGTTCCTATCTCGACTATGCGATGAGCGTTATTGTCGGCAGAGCGTTACCTGATGTGCGCGATGGGCTCAAACCGGTGCACCGGCGCGTACTTTTTGCCATGCATGAATTATCCAACGACTGGAATCGGCCTTACAAGAAATCGGCACGTATCGTAGGGGATGTCATCGGTAAGTACCATCCTCATGGCGATACCGCTGTCTATGACACTATCGTGCGTATGGCACAAAATTTCTCGTTACGTTACATGCTGATCGATGGCCAAGGTAATTTCGGCTCGATCGATGGCGATAATGCGGCAGCGATGCGTTATACCGAAATACGCATGTCACGCATTGCGCACGAGCTACTGGCGGATCTTGACAAGGAAACCGTTGATTTCGGGACAAACTATGATGAATCTGAACGCGAGCCACTGATTCTTCCTGCCAAAATACCCAATTTACTGATCAATGGTTCGTCTGGCATCGCCGTAGGAATGGCAACCAACATCCCGCCGCACAACCTCAATGAAGTCATTGATGCCTGCCTTTTGTTACAAACCAAGCCGGAAGCGGATATTGGCGAGTTAATGACCTGCATCGTTGCACCGGATTTTCCGACCGCAGGGATTCTCTATGGCGTTGCTGGCATTCGTGATGGCTACCGTACCGGTCGCGGCAGAGTCGTAATACGCGCCCGTACCCATTTTGAGGATATGGAGAAAGGCAGTCGTCAAAGCATTATTATTGACGAGCTACCTTATCAGGTGAATAAGGCCAATTTACTGATACGTATTGGCGAGCTGGTGCGTGACAAGAAAATTGAGGGGATTTCCGAGCTGCGTGATGAATCTGACAAATCCGGCATGCGAGTGGTAATCGAATTGAAGCGTGCCGAGAATCCAGATGTCATCCTGAACAATCTGTACAAAGAAACACAAATGCAGGATACATTCGGAATGAACATGGTCGCACTCGTCGATGGCCAGCCACGTCTGCTCAATCTGAAGCAGATGCTGGAATGCTTCCTGCGCCATCGCCGCGAAGTAGTCACACGGCGCACAGCATTTGAGCTCAAAAGAGCGCGAGAACGTGGCCACTTGTTGGAAGGACTTGCGGTAGCGTTATCCAACGTGGACGAAATCATTGCGTTAATCAAAGCTGCGCCTACGCCTGCTGACGCGAAACAAGGCCTGATGTCTCGACCATGGCATTCGCAACTGGTCGAAGAAATGCTGCGACGCGCAATGATCGATGCCGAAAGTCTGCGACCCGATTCGCTGACCGCTCATCTGGGTTTAACCGCGCATGGCTATCTATTATCAGACGTTCAGGCACAAGCCATTCTTGATTTACGCCTGCAACGCCTGACCGGCCTCGAACAGGAAAAGATTGTCTCCGAGTACCGCGAAGTGATGAATAAGATTATGGATTTTCTGGATATACTGGCCAACCCAGCTAGAATCACCGTCATTATTACGGAAGAACTAATCGCGATTAAACAGCAATTTGGTGATGCTCGTCGCAGTGAAGTCGTGATTGATGCGGAAGATTTACAAACCGAAGATTTAATCACTCCGGCCGATATGGTGGTAACGCTATCCCATGCGGGTTATATCAAATCCCAGTTGCTGGATGATTATCAGGCACAAAAACGTGGTGGGCGCGGCAAGCTCGCTATCACGACTCGTGAGGATGATTTCATCGATAACCTGTTCATTGCCAATACTCACGATTATATTTTATGTTTTTCCAGCCTCGGCCGTATTTATTGGATCAAAGTATATAATGTGCCACAAGGTGGTCGATCCGCGCGCGGCAAGCCAATCAATAATCTGCTGCCATTGGTGCAGAACGAAAAGATTAATGCTGTTTTGTCTGTCAAATCCTTTGATGACACGCACTTTATTTTCATGGCAACCGCACTCGGAACCGTTAAAAAAACGCCGTTAACCGAGTTCTCACGTCCACGTAGCAGCGGGATTATTGCCATTGGACTGGATGAAGGTGATTACCTGATTGGCATTGCCCTCACGGATGGTAAACATGATGTCATGCTATTCTCTGATGCCGGTAAAGCGGTGCGATTTGATGAAAATGATGTCCGGCCCATAGGCCGTCAGGCACGCGGCGTCAGGGGAATGAAGCTCGGCGCTGGTCAAAAGGTAATTTCGCTGCTGGTGGCTGAAAATGAATCCCTAACAGTGCTGACTGCAACCGAAAACGGTTTTGGCAAACGCACCCCCATCGGAGAATATACCCGCCATGGGCGCGCTACGCAGGGAATGATTGCAATCAGCACCAACGCACGCAATGGCAAAGTTGTAGCCGCACAGCTTGTGCGGCCGGAAGATGAAATCATGCTGATCACGACCGGCGGCGTCATGATTCGGACGCGTGTCAGTGAAATCAGGGAAATGGGTCGCTCTACCCAAGGTGTGACGTTAATCAATCTGGGGCACAATGAAAAACTGGCCGGACTGGAAAGAATTGTCGAAACCGAATAAAGTGCGTCTCTAGAAATTCATATTTCGCCACAATACCCTGTTGCTTATAAAAAATGTTTCCTTACATACCAATTGGATACCGCGTCAATATTTTTTATTCGCATCTGGTCTTGCTCAGAATCCTGAATTTTTAGTGGTGCCCTAAAAGACTAAATAAATCATAACTTATGCGAAAAATATTCAATTTTAGTGCAGGTCCTGCCGTATTGCCGGAGGTCGTTCTCCAGCAGGCTCGCGAGGAAATGCTAGACTGGCACGGCAGCGGAATGTCTGTCATGGAAATGAGCCATCGTGGCAAGGAATTCATGACTATTGCCCAGCAGACCGAACAGGATTTGCGCGATCTGGCCAATATTCCCGATCATTACAAGGTACTATTTCTACAGGGTGGCGCATCTGGCCAATTTGCGATGGTGCCCATGAATCTGCTCGGCAATAAGAAACATGCTGATTATGTTCATACGGGTCAATGGTCGGAAAAAGCCATTGCTGAAGCATCAAGTTACTGCCAGGTGCATATCGCCGCCAGCGCGGAGAAAAGTGCTTTCAACTCGGTACCAGCCATTGATCAATGGCAAATTAGCCAGGACACCGCATACGTGCACTACACTCCGAATGAAACCATTGGTGGCGTCGAGTTCCAGTGGACACCCGATTTATCGATGATCGCTGGCGGAAGCTCGGACATTCCCCTGGTTGCAGACATGTCATCCGATTTTCTGTCTCGTCCGTTTGATATCAACAAATTTGGGTTGATTTATGCTGGCGCTCAAAAAAATGTTGGCCCCGCAGGATTGGTGATTGTCATTGTGCGTGAGGACTTACTGCGAATTGACCCACTTTCCGGTACGCCGACCATGTATCGCTACAAAACACATGCAAAGAATGATTCGATGTACAACACACCGCCAACTTATGCTATTTACATTATGGGTCTGGTGATGCGGTGGCTGAAACAGCTCGGTGGCCTGTCCGCAATTGAGCAACGCAATCTCACTAAAGCAAAGCTTATTTATGATCTGATCGATGCCAGCCAGTTTTATCGCTGCCCGGTTGTGACGCCAGACCGTTCACGAATGAACATTCCTTTTACCTTGGTTGATGCAGCACTTGATAGCATTTTTTTACAACAAGCCGAAGCACGTGGATTAATTCAGCTTAAAGGTCATCGTTCCGTAGGTGGCATGCGAGCATCGATCTACAATGCCATGCCAGTGGAAGGCGTGCAAACATTGGTTACCTTCATGCAGGAATTTGAGAAAAATCATGCCTGAATCATTAGATAGAAAATTTAACATTCTGACACTTAACGCCATTGCCGCTATCGGACTCAATCGTCTGTCGGCAGACCGTTTTCAGATTGGCAGCAACATTGCTGATCCTGACGTCATCCTGCTGCGTTCGCATAATATGCATGACATGCCTATTCCCAAGAGTGTAGTTGCCATCGGCCGTGCCGGTGCAGGAACCAATAATATTCCGGTCAACCAAATGAATGCGCGTGGTGTTCCGGTATTCAACACCCCTGGCGCCAATGCCAATGCTGTCAAGGAGCTGGTGCTGGCTGGCATGCTGCTCGCTTCGCGCAACATCATTCCGGCCATTCGTTTTGTCGAGAAACTGCAAGGGGATGATACTGCCTTGCACCAACAGGTTGAAGCTGAAAAAAAACGTTTCTCAGGACTGGAACTGCCGGGACAAATGCTTGGCATCATCGGACTCGGAAAAATTGGACGGTTGGTTGCCGATGCCGCCATCAGGCTGGGAATGAAGGTGTCGGGTTTTGATCCCAAAATCACGGTTGACGCTGCCTGGAGCCTATCTGCTGAAGTCAGGAAAGTAAATGAGATAGAAACACTGGTACATCGCAGCCATGTCGTTTCGCTGCATGTTCCGCTAAACGACTCGACGCATCATCTTGTCAATACGGACCTCGTGGCCAAAATGCAAAAAAATACGATATTGCTGAATTTTTCACGCGATGAAATCGTGGATGAAGATGCGATACTTGTTGGTATCGAAAAAGGGTCGATCAAGAACTATATCTGTGATTTTCCAAGCCAGAAACTGCAGCATCACCCTGCAGTCATTGCCCTGCCCCATCTTGGCGCTTCCACCAAGGAAGCCGAAGAAAATTGCGCCATTATGATTACTGACCAGATCAAGGATTATCTGATCAATGGCAATATTCTGTACAGCGTTAATTTTCCTGATGTTACGATGGAACGGGAAGTACCCTATCGAACAGCTATTGCCAATGCCAATGTACCAAATCTACTTGGGCAGATATCAACTTGTATGGCCAGTATTGGCTTGAATATTCATAACATGGTGAATAAATCGCGTGGCGAAATCGCTTATACCCTGGTGGATACTGATAAACCCATCCCACGGGAAATCATTAATGCAATCGAAAACATTACCGGTGTATTGATGGTACGTTATATTCCCAAATTATCCAGTAACGAACGACAGTAATCCTTTGCTTTGATGCCCAGGGAGAACTGAACGCTGCCAGAGACAAGCATGATCGAAGACCTGAAACATTTGCGTAATAAAATTGATGCTATTGATGATGAATTGCTTGAGTTAATCAATACGCGTGCACAGCTTGCGCAGGAAGTGGGGCGACAGAAATCCGGTGCCGTCTATCGCCCTGAACGGGAATCGCAGATTTTTACCCGCCTACAGCAACATAATCATGGCCCACTCAGCCAGATACAAATCCAGCAGCTGTTCACTGAAATCATTTCTGCTTGCCGTGCACTGGAAGATCCATTCACGGTCGCCTACCTGGGGCCAGAAGGAACCTTTTCCGAGGAAGCGGTCAACAAACGCTTCGGCAAGGCCGTCAACGCGTTACCCAGCCGTTCGATCGATGAAGTGTTTCGTCAAGTGGAATCTGGTACCGCCAATTTTGGCGTAATTCCAGTTGAAAATTCGACCGAAGGCGCGGTTGGCAGAACCATGGATTTACTGCTCCAGACACCACTCCTGATTTGTGGCGAACTGGAACTGGCCATTCACCAGTGCTTGATGGCAAAACAGGTGGATCTGAGTAAAATTCGCAAAATTTATTCACATCCACAGTCATTTGCCCAGTGCCACTCCTGGTTGATAGAGAACCTGCATCACCTGCAGGGAATCGAATGTATCAATGCCGCCAGTAATGCCGACGCCGCACGACTTGCAGCCAATGACGAGCACGCTGCAGCTATCGCCAGCAAGAAGGCGGCAGAAGTATTCGGTTTAATGCTATGTGCCTGTAATATACAAGATAACTCAAATAACACTACACGGTTTCTCATCATCGGTTCGCAAGCTGTTGCTCCTTCCGGCCGGGACAAGACATCTCTCGTCATGGCGACCAGTAATCGCCCTGGCGCGGTACATGAATTGCTGGCGCCGCTCGCACGTCATCAGGTCAGCATGACCCGCTTGGAATCACGCCCTTCACGTGCTAATTTATGGGATTACGTTTTTTTTGTCGATATTGAGGGGCATCAACAGGACGAAAATGTTGCCTTGGCGTTGCAGTCACTCCGCCATAATGCAACTTTCTTTAAGCTGCTCGGTTCTTATCCCTTAGCTTGATCATTCTTTATTTCCTAACGAGGAAGTACCAAATACCATGAAGTTATGTGAACTCGCACCAGAATATATTCGGGCAATTCAACCCTACCGTCCCGGAAAACCGATATCCGAACTGGTACGTGAACTTAGTCTTAATAAAGATGAAGTCATCAAGCTTGCGTCTAATGAGAACCCCCTAGGCACCAGTCCAATGGCCAAAGAGGCCATGATCCGTGCACTCAGCGAAGCTTCCCGCTATCCGGATGGCAGTGGTTTTGAATTGAAGGGGGCACTCTCCGAATATTTGGGCGTGCCCACTGAACAGATTGTGCTGGGCAATGGATCCAATGACGTACTGGAGCTGGCTGCGCGTATCTTTTTACGTCCCGGGGCTTCAGCAATCTATTCACAATACGCATTTGCTATTTACCCGTTACTGGTGCAAGCAGTTGGTGCCACCGGAATTTCTGTGACCGCACGCAATTTTGGCCATGACTTGGCGGCTATGCTCGATGCGACCACAGCGGATACGCGTGTCGTCTTTATCGCCAATCCCAATAATCCGACTGGCACCCTATGTGAAGGACGGGATCTGCTGCGTTTTATGGAACGTATCTCTCCGGACATCTTGGTGATTCTTGACGAGGCCTATGACGAGTATCTACCGGAGGCCAACAAGGCGCACAGTATTGCCTGGCTGAAGGATTTCCCCAATCTGGTGATTACCCGCACTTTTTCCAAGGCGTATGGTCTGGCAAGTGTGCGCGTCGGTTTTGCGCTGGCGCATCCAGATATCGCCAATCTGATGAATCGTATCCGTCAACCATTCAATGTTAACAGTATCGGCCAGGCTGGCGCATTGGCGGCGCTCCAGGATGTCGAGTTTGTCAAGCAAGCGTACACCACTAATCGAAGCGGAATGCTGCAGATGACAAATGGGTTACGGCAACTGGGAGTTGAGTTTATTCCGTCCTATGCTAATTTTGTCAGCATCTACATCAATGGAGAATCCGTCAATGCCTTGAAAGTTTACAAAGACCTGCTGCACCAGGGAGTGATCGTGCGGCCTTTGAGCAATTACGGCATGAATCATCATTTGCGCGTCACGATTGGCCTTGAAGCGGAAAATTACAAATTTTTAGTTTCACTGGAACAATCTCTGAAGGAAATCGCCTGACCAGTTTTCTTAAGAGTACCTCTAAAAATTCAGAGTTCTAAGCAAGGCCAGGCGCGAATAAAAAATGTTGGCGCAGCATATAATTGATATGTAAAGAAATATTTTTTATCAGTAACATAGTATTGCGGCGAAATGTGAATTTCTAGAGAACCCTTAATGATCAAATGTCTTGACAAACTTGTAGTAATTGGTGTTGGACTGATTGGCGGTTCATTTGCACTTGCGCTGCGTCAGGCGGGACAAGTTTCGCACATCACCGGAATCGGGCGCAGTCGACAGAATCTGCAGTGCGCAATCGAGCTGGGCATTATAGATGACTACACCAATGATTTTCCTAAAGCTTTATCGGGAGCGGATTTCGTATTGCTGGCGACCCCGGTTGGACAGAATGCTCGTATTTTGCAACAAATTGCCCCTCATCTGGAAAAACATACCATCGTATCCGATGTGGGTAGTACCAAACAAAATGTCATCAATACTGCCCGTGAGCATCTAGGCAATCATTTGCCCTTTTTTATCCCTGCCCACCCAATTGCCGGCACTGAATTCAGTGGTGCTGGGGCGGCAGACCCTGCTCTTTTTAAAAACAAACCTGTTATATTGACTCCGCTGCCAGAAAACCACGCAGCAGCCATTGATCAGGTTGCATTTCTCTGGCAACAGTGCGGTGCAGTTGTCTCCAGCATGACCCCTGCACAACATGACCAGGTACTTGCCGCGATTAGCCATTTGCCACACCTGCTCGCATTCGCGCTCATGAACCATATCAGCATGGTTAGTGGAGATCAAGCCATGGCAAACCTGCAACTGGCAGGTACCAGCCTCATCGATATGACCCGTATCGCGGGCAGCTCACCTGAAATGTGGCGTGACATCTGCCTGGATAACCGTGACGCGCTGATTGATAAAATTACGGTCTATCAACACCTGCTGACAAATTTGCAAGACCTGTTGTGTCAATCCAACCATACGGCACTGGAACAGTTTTTCACCCAGGCGCGAGACACCCGCCACCAATGGCAGGCCACTAGAAAACCAATCGTCAAATAGTATTTTCGTCATCATATCGCAGGATGCCTGACCAGGCTGACCCACAGAATCAGATAAAATTGGCTTGTTGGTGCTGATTCTGGCAGATGCCGGCTGCCGATTATTGAGTAAATATCAGTATTCTTTACGTAGGGTAATATATTGAAAAAACAATATATTCTCTTCTACAACTATCCTGTACTCCGCCAGTCTGTTGCCCATCGCACCCACGCTGAAAGTTGGATTCGGGCGCTGCATCAATATGCTGCGCATACCGGTAACCGATACCACAGACCATCTGTCCAGGTAGATGCAAGACGGTGCCTATAGCATCACTTTCGCGTTTGTTCATTTAAGGTTGACTAAACTTCCATGTATCGGGATACATGGATTTTCGTTAGCCGCTGAGATGCGACAATTTGTCGCATACCAACAGCAATCAATCGTTATACAATCTGTCGATTACCCATTTTCAATTATTTGGAAAATCCCATGAACTCTCCTGCTGGACAGAAACTGCCATATTGGTGGCTTTATTGCACCGTTTTCCTGACCGGCGCTTCGGTGATGGTAATCGAGCTACTGGGTACGCGCCTGATTGCTCCGTTTTATGGCGCGAGTCTCTATGTGTGGGCATCACTGATTTCGGTGACAATGATTGCGCTTGCCATTGGCTATTATGCGGGTGGGCATTGGGCGGACCACGCAAAACGAACCGGGCTCGCGCTGATCATTGCACTGGCGGGTTTGCTAACACTGCTTATCCCGTGGATGACGGCGCCGGTGCTGCTGGCAACGGATTCGCTGGGACTACAAATGGGAACATTTACCAGTACGCTGATCCTGTTTACGCCCAGCCTTATCATGCTTGGCATGGTCGGCCCGTTCGCCGTCAAACTGGCGACTGACAGTCTTAGCGGGGTCGGCGCGAGTACCGGTTCAATCTATGCGGTCAGCACGGTCGGCAGTGTGGTCGGCACCTTGTTACTCGGTTTCTACCTGTTCCCGCGCATTGGTTCACGTGAGATTTTTGTGGGCGTTGGCCTGGGACTATTTGTGCTGGCGACGCTGGTCGCTTTCTTCGAGCGCAAGCATATTTCCCTGCGGTACTCGCTGATCCCTGTGATTTTATTGGCGCTGCCTGGCGTTATGCTGTCTCCCGGTGGACTTTCCCCAAGTAATGCAGCTAACTTGCCAGCAAACGCGGTCGGCCATGCCGCACAACCTTATCAAGTGCGTTTTGAACGCGAAAGCCTCTATGGCTGGGTGCGAGTATTGGATAACTCTGTCGCAAACATGCGGCTGTTGATGGCGGATGCATCCACAATTGGTGCAGCCAGTATCAGTCATGGTGAGAATCTGATGACTTATCAGAAAATCGTTGAACTGATTCCGCGGCTGGCGCCGGGTATTGAACGCGCCCTGCTCATCGGACAAGGTGCGGGGCACATGGCAACCGATCTATTACAGTTCGGCATCACGACTGATACCATCGAGATCGACCCAGCAGTTGCCGAGGCCGCACAGAATTACTTTGATTTCAAGCCTACCGGCAACCACATAATTGGTGACGCACGCTATGAGATCCGTAAATTGCAGGGTAGCTACGACCTGATCATTCTGGATGTATTTACCGGAGGCGCCGAGCCAGTGCACTTGTTGACCGAGGAAACGCTGCAACAGATCGATGATCTGTTGAGTAAGCGAGGAATATTGGCGCTGAATTTTGTCTCGTTTCTGGATACGGGGGAGAATATCGCTTTAGCCTCGGTTGGCAAGACGCTTGCGCAAGTTTTTATGCATCAACTGATATTCATCTCCGAACTGGGAGTAGATTTCAACGATTTTATCTTCATCGCGTCGCAGCATCCCTTGCGTATTGAGGATGAGCAGCTCTCCAGAACACAGCAAGCCTGGCTGGAGAGCCGGCTGCTCACTATCGATAACAGTCGTGGACTCATTCTGACCGATAATTTCAATCCGCTGGAAGCGCTGCAGACTCGCAAGTCTGAACATTATCGACAGCTTATTGTGGAAACTGTCGGCACCAGTCAATTTGTACGTTAGTTAGTATGACTAGTATTTTTATGTGTGCGATTTATTGACCGCCTCCCACTGGGTAATGGTATAAGTTTTCATTGACAGCGCGTGAATTTCCTCACGCATCCGTCCACCGAGTGCGCGGTACACCAGTTGATGCTGCTGTATCATGCTCTTGCCTTCAAATTGGTCACTGACAATAACGGCATTGAAGTGATGACCGTCATCTCCTTCCACGCTGACCCACTCGCATGGCAGGGAAGCTCTGATAGAGTGTTCAATAGATTCTGCGGTAACCATATTGTTTCCTTTGAGTTTAATAGATTAAAAATAGTAACACGTGTTCAGTGTCGAATTTTATAGCCGCTTCGTAACATCCACAATGCCCACCCGGAAATAACGACGAGGCATGCCAGAATAATCAACAGACTGATATAGGGTGAGAAATCAGAAAAACCAAAAAAGCCGTAACGAAATCCATCCACCATATAGAAGAACGGATTAAGATGGGATAAAAACTGCCACGTGGACGGCAGCGAATGAATCGAATAGAAAACACCAGAAAGAAAGGTCAACGGCAAAATAATAAAATTTTGAAACCCTGCCAGCTGATCAAATTTGTCTGAAACAATACCGGCGATCAGTCCCATCACTCCCAGTATGGCGCTGCCAAGCAGCGCAAACACAATAACCCAGCCAGACAATTGAGGAGAAACCGGATAAAACCAGGCGGCCACCAGATACACCCCGAGCCCGACTACCAATCCGCGCAGCATGGATGCCACAACGTAGGCAAGAAATATCTCCAGATACGATAATGGCGTCAGCAGGATAAACACCAGATTGCCGGTAATTTTAGACTGAATCAGGCTGGAAGAAGAATTGGCGAATGCATTCTGCAGGATAGCCATCATGACCAGACCCGGTATCAGAAAAGCTGCATAGCTCACGTCAGCATACACTTGTGCGCGTTCAGCCAGCACATGGGAGAATATCATCAGATATAACAGACTGGAGAGTACTGGCGCCAGCACTGTCTGAAAAGCAACTTTCCAGAAGCGTAGCAATTCCTTGTACAGCAGGGTATAAAAACCCGTCATAAGGCGACAGCCTGATCCATTTCCATGGTTTTGACAAATACATCCTCAAGATCAGGCTGCCGCAATTGCAGATCAATGATTTGTATACCTGCCTCACGCAGCAGCGACAGAATGGTTTCAATCTCGGTATATTCCTTGATACTGATGCGGTATAACTCACCAACCGGATCGTGCTTAACTGTCCATGACTGCAATCCATCCGGCAGGATATTGGTAGACAAACGCAACAGCAGCGTATAGTCGCGGATGGTGCGCACCAGGTTCTCGATACTGTCGAGCACGACAACCCTACCCTGTTTGAGCATTGCAACTCGGCGACATAATGCTTCCGCCTCTTCCAGATAGTGTGTGGTTAGCACGACTGTATGACCATCCTGATTAAGCTGTTGCACAAATTGCCATAAACTTTGGCGTAAATCGACATCCACTCCCGCCGTAGGTTCGTCGAGAATAATCACGGGAGGTTTATGTACCAAAGCCTGAGCAATCAGTACCCGCCGTTTCATCCCGCCGGACAACGCTCGCAGATTGACATGGGCCTTATTGGCGAGATCAAGCCGAAACAGAATTTCATCGATCCACACATCGTTATGCTTGATGCCAAAATAGCCAGACTGCATGACCAGCATTTCACGCACGTTAAAAAAAGGATCATAGACCAGTTCCTGCGGAACAACACCCAGTCTCTGGCGCGTTTGCTGATATTGCGACTGGACATCATACCCCATTACCCTGGCGGTGCCGCTGGTTGGCTTGATCAGGCCGGCGAGTATACTGATTAACGTGGTTTTACCCGCGCCATTTGAGCCAAGTAACGCAAAAAATTCACCCTGCTCGATTTTCAGGTCGATATCATCCAGTGCAGTCAGCGCTCCATAGCGTTTGGACAGTTGCTGGACTTCAATAGCAGGTGTCATCAGACGAGATTACCCGACGATAAAGATAATGTGGGTAAATAATCGTTATTTAGCAAAATCAGCAGGATTCAAACGGTAGTAATTCGGTCAAATCATATAGCTTGATGAGACTTGCCATATTTTGCGGTAAATTGATCACCCGAAGTTGCTGACCATGTTGTTGAGCGGCACGCAGCCACGCCAGCAACATGCTGACCGCGGCAGAATCAAGCTCTGTAATTTTTGCCAGGTCAACAACAGGTTCCGGCTGACTCATAACCGTCAGTCCGGCGCGGGTTATCTCGGCCACGTTGGCAAATGTCACGGACCCGGAAACGCTTAACTGATTATTATTAATTTTAATATTCATGAAGGTGTTCTAAACATTACTGCCCAAGAAGGGAGGTGTTTTTTTCTGAAAGCGTAGCGATCAAACCATCTATGCCACCATCGCGGATTTGACTGTTGAACGAACCTCGATAATTGGTTACCAGACTGACCCCCGCCACGGTCACATCGTAAACTTTCCACCCTGAAGCAGTTCTTTCCATGGAATAATCGATTGGTACCGGCTGCCGCCCACTTCCCTGAATAACCTTGGCTTTGACCGTCGAGCGAGTGGCGGCGGGGTCAATTATGGTCTGTTCAATCTCAATAACTGCATCACGGTAATTGGTTAACGAGTTCGAGTAGGTGCGTACCAGCAATGTACGGAACTCATTCACCAACACTTTTTTCTGTTCATTGGATGCTTTCGACCAGTTCCTTCCCATGGCCAGTTGTGTCATACGAGGAAAGCTGAAATGCGGCAGAATTTTGTCCTGGACCAATGCCAGAATTCTGTCCTGATCACCCGCCTTGATGCCGTCATCCTTGCGAAGAATTTCTGTTACTTCATCCACCGTGCGCCGGATAATACCGTCGGGCGAATTATCCTCGCCAAATACGGGCAAGGTATGAATTATCAATGATAACAGTAGAATTTTTATGAGTTGTTTCATGGTTAAATAACTCGTTGATTGTTAAAAATGACTCTAGTCGCCAGCTGCCTTGTTGAACAAGAAACGTCCAATCATTTCTTCCAGCACCATCGCCGAATTGGTTTTAATAAAGCGCTCACCATCCTCGAGCATGGCCTCATCTCCACCGGGCAACAGGCCGACGTACTGCTCCCCCAGCAAACCCGACGTCAGGATACTGGCAAAGGTGTCCTTTGGAAAACGGTAGCGACTATCCATGCTCAAGGTGACAACCGCATCATAGGTTTCCAGACTAAACTCGATATTCGCCACGCGACCTACCACGACTCCGGCGCTTTTGACTGGCGCACGTATCTTCAGACCACCGATATTTTCAAAATTTCCGAGCAGAGCGTAACTGTCCCCGCCCTGATAACTCGTCAGATTACCAACCTTCAGACCCAATATCAATAATGCGCCAATACCCGCCATCACGAACACGCCCACCCAGAAATCCATCACCGTTCGCTGCATTAAGCTACTCCTCTGAACATGAACGCTGTCAACACAAAATCGAGCCCCAGGATCGCTAGTGAAGAAGTCACGACGGTCCTGGTGGTCGCCATTGATACACCTTCTGCAGTTGGTGGGGCATCAAATCCCTCAAATACCGCAATAGCAGTGATCACCACACCAAAGCAGCAGCTTTTGATCACACCATTGACGATGTCGTAGCGAAAATCTACTGCATTTTGCATCTGTGACCAGAATGATCCTTCATCCACACCAATCACCACGACCGTCACCAGATAGCCGCCAAACACGCCCATAACTGAAAACATGGCAGCCAATAACGGCATGGAAAAGACTCCCGCCCAGAATTTGGGTGCGACCACTCGTGCAACTGGATCAACTGCCATCATGCCCATTGCTGACAATTGTTCGGTTGCTTTCATCAAGCCAATTTCCGCAGTCATTGCCGAACCCGCGCGACTGGCAAACAACAATCCGGCAACCACCGGCCCCAGTTCTCGTACCAATGACAAGGCAACCAGCGTACCCACTGCAGATTCCGAGCCAAATTTCTGCAAAGTCTCATAGCCCTGTAACCCTAGCACCAGACCAACGAACAGCCCCGACACCAGAATGATGACCAGTGACATTACGCCGGCATAATATATTTCACGCGTGATCAGACGGGGGCGGGCAAAACTAGTCCAGGATTTGAGCAAAACCAGTAAAATAAAGTGACTAGCGCAGCCCAGCCGCCAGATGCTGTTAATCGTTCGATGGCCTATTCGCTGGATAACCGCAGCAGTCTGTTTGATCAAGATAACGTCCACAATTTAATTCCCACCTGACTGAATTCCAAGGTCATCAGCATAGGCCCTTGCCTGATAATGAAAAGGCACCGGACCATCAACCTCGCCGTGGATGAACTGATGGACGAATGGCGCATCAGACTGCCGTACCTCATCAGGCGTGCCGTGTGCGACAATTTTACCATCGGCCAGAAAATAGACATGATCAACAATCTGCAGAGATTCCTGCACATCATGCGTCACCAGAATTGAAGTCATACCAAGCGCGTCGGTTAGTCGCCGAATCAGACTGCCGATAACGCTCAACGAAATTGGGTCGAGCCCGGTGAATGGTTCATCAAACATCATCAGCATTGGATCGAGCGCAATCGAGCGTGCCAGCGCCACCCGGCGGGCCATCCCACCTGAGAGTTCTACCGGCATCAGATGATGTGCGCCCCGCAACCCGACGGCATGCAGTTTCATCAGCACCAGATCGCGGATCATGTCTTCAGGCAAATTGCTATGTTCGCGCATCTGGAAAGCGACGTTATCAAATACCGATAAATCGGTAAACAGCGCGCCGAACTGAAATAGCATTCCCATTTTGCGACGCATTGTGAACAGTGCGTTGCGGCTAAGTTCGTGTACGACTTCACCGGCAACATGAACGGTACCGGCAGTTGGTCGGATTTCACCACCAATCAGACGTAGCAACGTGGTTTTACCCGATCCGCTCCCTCCCATGATGGCAACCACTTGCCCACGAGGAATTGCAAGGTTGGCACCTTTCAGAATAGGCGTGTTTCCATAGGAAAAACTGACATTGTCAAACTTGACCAGTGTACTTTCAGCAACAGTCGACATTCGTTAGGATAATCGGTACGAACAGAATGAGTGATGATTCATGGATGTAAAGTTCCATTCTTGTGGCGCAACAGGTATTCCTTGAGATCTTGCCTAATTTCCGGGGCCAGCATAAAAAGACCAATGATGTTGGGCACGGACATTGCCAGCACCATTGAGTCCATAAACATCATAACATTGGATAGCTCTGCAGAGGCTCCAACCACAATTGCAAAGCAGAACAGCAATTTATAGATTATTTCGATACTGTCCCGTTCGCCAAACAGATAAGTGACACATTTCAGGCCGTAATAAGACCAGGAAATCATGGTCGAGTACGCAAACAGAAATACTGTCGCAGCCAGTGCATAGGGAAACCATGGCAACCCGATGGCAAATGCCCGCGAGGTAAGCGCAACCCCTTCCATACCGTTACTTTCGGAATAAGCGCCGGAAATGACGATCACGAGCGAGGTGATTGAGCAAATGATAACCGTATCAATAAAAGGTCCCAGCATGCCGACTATTCCCTGGCTGACCGGTTCACTGGTTCTGACCGAAGAGTGGGCAATGGCCGAGGAGCCGAGCCCAGCTTCATTGGAAAAAGCAGCTCGCTGCACACCAACCAGCAATGCACCCAGCAATGCACCCATCCCCGCCTGTGGATATAGCGCCATTCCGATAATGGTCTGAATTGCCGCAGGCAATGCCTCGATGTGCATACCAATCACTATGCAGCCCATCAGAATATAGATAATAGCCATCAATGGAACAATTCGTCCAGCAACTGCAGCAATCCACTGAATACCACCCAGTATAACCAAACCAACCAGTAGTGCGGTTACCAGTCCAAACAACCAGCCATGGCTGACCAGAAAGCCGCTATCAGCCCCCCCCGTAATGACCAGCGCCTGATGGTATGCCTGATTAACCTGAAAGAGGCCACCTGCACCCAGCGTGCCGCCAATGCAGCAAACGGCAAATGTAGCAGCCATAAAACTACCCAGACGTGGGTGACCGTAGCGGTCAAAAGCACTGCGCAGGTAGTACATCGGTCCCCCCGAGATTTTCTCAGGGTGGCGTTTCGAACCATGCTGGCGGTATTTCACACCAAGTGAAACCTCAACCAGTTTGGTTGACATCCCAAACACACCCATGACCGCCATCCAGAATGCCGCACCCGGCCCACCAACAGAAATGGCAACTGCCACGCCGGCGATGTTGCCCAGTCCTACTGTACCGGAGAGCGAAGTCATCAACGCCTCAAAACGGCTGATTTCCCCATCCGTATTTTTGCTGTCATTCGTGTCACGCAGTAAACGTATCGCGAGTGCAAAATAACGTACATTAGCGAAACCCAGATACAATGTAAAAAAGAGCGCGGCCGCTACCAGCCATAGTAATACGAGCTGAATTTCCATACCCATTACGGATACACTAAAAAGCACCACTGCGGAAACGAGACGAGATAATGGCTCGAACGCAGCGTTGATCGCCTGGTCAATCTCCATAACGGATTTCTTTTATCACCAAAATTAAGTTAACGGAAACGTAATATTCATGCATTTTAGCAGATCATGCCAGAAACACCCGGTCTCACCGACGATGATGTGGATAAATCGATGGTTGGTCTGTTTCGCCATCATTCTGCTGTCAACCTCCCTGGGTCTGGCAAGCACTATTTACCGTGCGCAGGATGCCGAAGGCAATGTTACTTACTCGGATAAGCCAACTCCTGATGCTCGCCCACTGAAGCTGGATTCCCGGCCATCACGCATTGCCTACCAGGTGATCAAGGTAATCGATGGCGACACGGTTACCCTTGAAGGCGGCTTGCGTGTCAGATTACTGGGAATCAATGCGCCTGAAATTGATAGCCGCAATCGCACCGGCGAACCAGGCGGTACTCAGGCAAAAAACTGGCTGCGTGACAAACTGCAGGGGCGTCATGTGTATCTGGAATATGATCAACAGGAACAGGACCATTATCAACGTAAGCTCGCCCACCTTCATCTGGCCAGTGGTGAACATATCAATCTCTCCCTGGTGGAAAAAGGCTTGGCTACTGTCGTTATCATCCCACCCAATATTCGCTATGCCGATACAATGATCAGGGCACAACGACAAGCCGAGAAACAGCGCCTTGGTATCTGGGCAATGACACATTATGCACCTCGTTCACTTGCCAAACTGACTGAAAAACCAGCCGGGTGGCAGCGCTATCACGCCAAAATCAGCAAAGTAGATCGCAGTAGACGCTTCAGTCGATTGATTGTCAGTGACAATATCGATATCCGTATTGCCAACAGCGACCTGGCGCTGTTCCCGCCACTACAGCAATTTCTGAACAAACGTATCGAGGTACATGGCTGGATATCACGCAGCAAGGATCATTTTTCCATTCGGGTGCGCCACCCAAGTGCGTTTATTCTGCTCGAATAAGTAAGTATATAGTTTCAAAAGTCACTGAAGCGTGATCGTTTCCGCCACTGAACACGGGGAATGAGCAGCCCGAGCAGCAGGCCGGTAAACAGCACGATTGCACCAGCATAGAACCAGTCTCGCTGGATATGACTACTGAGTGTGGCGTTTTCCTTTTCAAGCTCCACGAGTTTCGCTTCCATTACCGTGTTTTGCTGTAACATTTCCTGATGCTGGCTTTCCAGGGCAATAGCGTCGGCAGCAGTTTGCCTGATATTAATCAGGTCCTCCAGGAGGACCTGATTATCTTTTTCTACAGCAACAATCTGTTTAGTTAACGTCTCGAATTCCAGCCTGATCAGACTGGCCTGTGCCCCCGGGCCATCCACTTTGCTCTCTGCACCGGATATCTGTAAACTCAGATCCTCCAGCAACTCTCGTGCAGACGGTTCCGCCATCAAATGGCGACTTAACACCCAGCCTTCCGAACCACCTTTGGCTCTTACCCTGCTATATCCTTTGGCCTTGTCGCGCTCCAACACCTCCACCGCATCTCCACTTTTAAGCATACGCACGATGGCATGCTGATGACTCGGTCCCGTGCGCAGCAACACTTCAACCTGGTCACTGGCGTAACGTTTCTCGGCATGTACAGTCATCGTCATTATAAATAACAACAGAAAAATCAGGACAGCCTGAAAGAGGCATGATTGTTTATTAATTGTCATGGTGATGGAATGAATAGCAATTGCTGCGTGGCGTTATCTTCAGAAAACTTATTTATCTTCAAAGTCCGATAAAAAGAATCTGATCAAGAGCGACATGAAGAATGGAAAGGCGCTTAATGCAGTCACCAGATAGTGCTCAAAGGTAAACTGATCACCTTCGTCCATAATAATATAAGTAAAAAAAACTCCAATTGGAAATGTGATGGTGAGTAATTGCAGAAACAGAAAAAGTTTTCTCATGACGCGTATTTTTTAGAAGCAGTTTGGAAGTCGCAAAACTTTACAGACAAATTAGCATCATAATTAGCCATGTGACCTGCCTGGGTTTCTAAATTGCATTGATTAGGTTTACAATAGAATAACATACAATCTTTTAACATCGAGGGGTACGCACAGATGTCTGAAAAAATAGTGGCATCGCAATCGCTCATGGTCCTGACAAACTATCCAGACGAGGCGAGCGCAAAAGTACTGGCAGAAAGTCTGATTGGCGATCGGCTGGCTGCATGTGTAAATATCTTTCCTGTCTGCCGTTCACTGTATCGTTGGCAAAGTCAACTCAGAGAAGCAGAAGAAGTTCCTGTCATGATTAAAACTACTACGCGTCACTACAACGCAGTGGAGAAAACTATTAAGGCTCTGCACCCTTACGAACTCCCCGAAATTCTGGCAGTCTCATTTGATAAGGCGTCGCCTGCCTATTCACAATGGGTTATTGACGAAACAAGCAACGGATAACGGGGTGATCATTGATATGCATTGGTTGAAAACCATTTTTATTGTTTTCCTGTGCTTTACCAGCACATATGCGTTTGCAGAAGAAAAAAAATCCTCCAGCTTATTGTCTGTTCTGGAAAAATTGGGGGCAAGTTTTGGAGAATCGCAGCAGGAATTGCTTCCACCTGATGAAGCTTTCAAGCTGTCACTGGAAGTACGTGATGCCAATACGTTAATTGCCCGCCTGACACCAGCGAAGGACTATTATCTTTATCGGGAAAAAATAGCTTTTGAATCCAATAGTGAAGGCATTCGCATCGACAAGGTCAGCCTACCAGCGGGGAAAATTAAGGACGATCTTACGTTTGGACAGACCGAAGTTTATTATCAGCCTCTACAAGCGATTATTTCGTTGCGACGCGATGGAGCCGCAACCAATGAATTGACGCTTGCAGCTACTTATCAGGGCTGCAACGAACCGGTTGGGGTTTGTTACGCCCCAATCAACAAGGTCAACAAGCTTATCTTGCCCGCTGCCTTGGCTGCGGTTGATGCCACTGCCGAAGTAAGCCCAAATGCAGTTGCGTCAACCACAAATGACGCGGCCGCCCAATTATTTCAAACACCATCCTCGTCATCTGCTGCTGCTCCAATTTTTGAAACAGAAACCTACAAAATTGAACAAATGTTTGCCAGCGGTAATTACTGGTTGATTCTAAGCGGGTTTTTCGTCATCGGCTTATTGCTGGCTTTCACGCCGTGTGTATTTCCGATGTTTCCGATTTTATCAAGCATTATCGCCAGCAAAGGACAGCACCTCTCTAAAGCACGTGGTTTTATACTATCGCTCGCTTATGTGCTAGGTATGTCGATCACCTACGCCATCATTGGTGCATTAGCCGGGCTATCCGGCTCGATGCTCTCGGCAGCCCTGCAAAATGCATGGGTATTGGGTTCATTTGCTCTCATATTTGTACTGCTGTCTTTTTCCATGTTCGGTTTTTATGAGCTGCAGCTACCGTCGTCACTGCAGAATAAATTAACAGTTGAAACGGGGCAGCTAAAGGGAGGACATTTAACCGGCGTATTTGGTATGGGTGCGTTATCCGCTCTGATTGTCGGCCCTTGTGTCGCCGCGCCACTGGCTGGTGCGCTGCTCTATATCAGTCAGACGCAGGATCTGGTACTAGGTGGATCCGCCTTGTTCGTCATGGCGCTCGGCATGGGTGTGCCGCTGCTGCTGCTAGGGGTTTCTGCCGGAGCATTTTTACCGCATTCCGGCGCCTGGATGGAGTCCATCAAACAGTTCTTTGGTGTATTATTGCTCGCGGTTGCGATCTGGCTAATTTCCCCGGTAATTTCCGAAGTAACGCATATGTTGCTGTGGGCAGCACTGCTGATCATTTCCGCAATCTACCTACATGCGCTCGATCCGCTTCCCGCACAGACAAGTGGATTCAAAAAGCTATTCAAGGGAGTGGGTGTCATTTCGCTGTTAACCGGGGTGGCCATCCTGATTGGTGTACTCTCCGGCAGCCGCGATGTGCTGCAGCCGCTCTCCAATTTCAATTTTTCTGCCGGAACCACTGGCAATCAATTCATAGGAGGCAGAGAAAACAAAGCGTTGCCATTCCAAAAAATCAGAACTGTTGCGGAGCTGGACGAATTTATCCAACAATCCCGCGGACGTCACGTCATGATCGACTTCTATGCCGACTGGTGTGTCTCTTGCAAGGAAATGGAGCGGTTTACCTTCAGTGATCCCAGTGTCCAGGCGCGCCTACAAGATGTTGCACTGGTAAAAATTGATGTGACCGCAGGCAGCCAGGATGATGCGGAACTGCTCAAGCGCTTCAATCTTTTTGGCCCGCCAGGGTTACTGTTTTTTGACCGGCAGGGGCAGGAAATTCCGAGGGTCCGGGTTATCGGCTACCTGAACAAGGATGATTTTCTAACCGTTCTTGATGCGGTGCTGATCTGATCTTTTTTAGAGACGCCCTATCTTCTGTCTTACTAATTTTTATGGATCAAACATGACTCAATCGAGCAAATTTTCATTTTATGTCGTTGTTGCCATTCTGTCACTGGCAGCTGGTTTTGCCTACAAATCCCGGCAGATCGACAACAGCCTGCTTATGACCAGTGACCAGAAACAGGCGGGTGCTGAAGCGTTCTTCAATGCCACATTGACTGATGTAACGGGTGTCGCTCAGCCAGGTGAACAATGGCGGGGAAAAATTATCGTCGCCAATTTCTGGGCAACCTGGTGTGCGCCCTGCCGTGACGAAATTCCGGAGCTGATTGATACTTACGCCAGTTACCGTAATCAAGGGGTCGTGGTAGTAGGTATCGCCGTTGATGACGCCAAAAAAGTAGCTGCTTTCAGCGAGGAATTCGGAATCAATTATCCGGTAATAGTCGGGGAATTCGATGCTTTCACTCTTGCGGAAGCCATGGGCAACCCGCAAGGAGCTTTGCCTTTCACAGTGACCATAGATCGGAACGGCAGCATCGTCAATGCCCATCTTGGCCGCATTAAAAAGAAACAGATAGAGGAAGTTATCCGCGAACTGCTCTAAGCTGAGAGCTCAAATCCGGCCTTGTTGGTGTCGACGCACCGCTCCAAACATATTATCCAGTGCCTGTCTAATTTTGTGACGAGGAGCAGCTAGATTCATGCGCATGTAACCGCTGCCTTGCGCACCAAACAGAATACCTGGGCTCAGGCCAATACCTACCTCAAAAACAAAAAAATGGTGCAGTGCATCATCATTCATCCCCAGCGCACAACAATCCAGCCACAGCAGATAGGTTCCCTGTGGCGGAATCAGCCTGATTTCCGGCAGATATTCCGACAGAAAACACTGCACCATATCTCGGGAATGCGCCAAATAAACCATCAGAGAATCCAGCCACGAACTACCATGCTGGTAAGCTGCCTCAAATGCGACCAGACTGAATGGATTGGTGACACTGATATGCAGCTTGTTTAAATAAGAAGTAATGGCATCACGATACTCAGGGTTGGGAACAATCAATGCCGACAGGTTTAAACCGGGAATATTGAAAGTCTTGCTCGGAGCCACCGCCGTGATGATTTGTTGCGGATTATCCGCCAGCGCCCCCAGAATCTGATGATCATGCTCAGGATATACTAGGTCTGCATGAATTTCGTCACAAACGATGATCAGCCCACGCTGCTCACAGACCGCCAGCAAATCAAGCAGCTCCGGTTTCTGCCAGACCCGGCCAACCGGGTTGTGCGGAGAACAGAACAACAGCATCTGTGCCGATTTTGCTTGCGCTGATAACGCCTCAAAATCAATATGATAGGAAAGATTATTTTTTCGCAGTGGATTTTCCAGCAAACGCCTGCCCGTTTTTGTAACGGCTGAAAAAAATGGGAAGTACACCGGCGGCTGCACAATCACATGCGCATCCGCTTCGGTCAGCGTTAGAATGCTCGTGACGAGAGAGGGTACGACACCCGGACAAAACACGATCCATTCACGCGCCACTTCCCAGCCATGGCGCTGTTTCAGCCAGTTGATCAACGCGGCATAGGCACTATCCGGTGCCTGAGTATAGCCATAAATGGGGTGTGCCGCACGTGCACGCAAGGCATCGGTAACTGCAACCGGCGCAGCAAAATCCATATCGGCTACCCACAGCGGCATTACATCGGCATGACCGAATACCGCCTGACGAGCATCATACTTGGTACTGAAAGTGCCAGACCGATCAATCTCGCGGTCAAACAAGTCCAGATCTGTCAAATTTTCTCCCAGATCGTGGCTTCAGACAGGCTGTGCTGAAATTTGCGGGAGGTTTCGCGAATCACGAATGGAACGGATTCAGGACCTTTGATCAATCGGAAATGTTGACCAAGTATGACCTTGAGTCCATCCAATGTGCTGAAACTTTCACCATCACGCTTGAAACCACCGATCCATGCAGATCGCTTGGTATGCTCTTCCAGCCACGTATAAGGTGAAGCAATCAGTAGCAGTCCGCCTGCATTCAGCCGTTCGTGAACACACTGCAGAAACCTGGCGGGATCATATAAACGATCGATCAGGTTAGCTGCCAGAATCAGATCGAAACCGGTCAGTATCGGCTTAAGATTACACGCATCCCCCTGAAAAAATGTAACTTTGTTTCTAACCGCTTCCAGTTCAAGCCCCGCTAACGTGCGCTCCCGATAAAACACCAGATCCCCTTCATCGGCTAACGTATAACGCAGTACGCCCTGTTGGGCAAGTTGTACCCCTTGATTGATGAAACGAGCGGAAAAATCGACACCGGTGACATGATTGAAATGCCTGGCGAGTTCAAAAGTAGTTCGACCGGAAGCACACCCCAGATCGAGCGCCGTGCGCATCGGTCGGTTTCCCATTGCGGCAATGGCCAGTTCCGCCAGTGCTTTTGGAAAATTCGGTACATCGAAATAAGTATCACCATAGTGGAATTCGGCATATTCCGACAGGAGTTTGTCCGTCTCGTAACGTGAACCGAGTGGAATCGCCGACGACGTTGAAATCACATAGCGAAATCCAGCGTGCTGGAAAAAATGCCGCCGAAAAGCGTAACGTGCTGCCTTGAGTGACTCATTTCCACAGGCGACCCAGGAACCTCCCTTGATGAGATTATGCTGGTCATCAAAAGTTGGCGTAGTGAAATCGTCATATAACGGATGCACATCGAACCCTGAGAACGGATACATTGGCGTTTCTGTCCATTGCCAAACATTACCGACAATATCGTAAAAACCGCCTTGCCGGAATTCATCCACCGGACAGCTCGATGCATAAAAATCCAGGTGGAGGTTCCCCTTGGCAGGCGCATCATGCGCTATCTCGGTCAAACCGGCAGCTTCATACAGACGATACCATTCGTCTTCAGTCGGCAGGCGTACTGGCTGCCCAGTCGTTTTTGCTTTCCAATTACAGAATGCTTTGGCTTCATGATAATTGGTCTCCACTGGCCAGTTCCATGGCATCGAGACTTCTTCAGTCATGAGACGCAGCAGCCATTGATTCGCCTTGCGTACCCAGAACGTAGGATGCGTCACCCCTGTATGCCGTCGCCAGGCGAGCCCTTCTTCTTCCCAGAATTCATCTGCCTGGTATCCACCGGCCTCTACAAAAATTAAAAACTCCTGATTGCTGACCAGATAGCGGCTTGCCTGAAAAGCGTCAACTTCAGCTTCATGATACCCATATTCGTTATCCCACCCATAAAAGGAATCCGTTGTCCTATCCTTGCCGATTGTCACACTGCCCGCTGCCACCGCCACCATCTGGTTTTCCGGGGCTTTTCCACTGACACGGCACGGTTGCCATGACGGATGGGGCTTGACATGCTCAAGCCTGTGCTGACGGATCAGCACCGAAGAAGTCTCCAGATGAATGCGTTCGTGCTCCACACCCATTAAAATCGCCCACCATGGGCTATCCCAAGTAATGGGCAACGACAACGGCAAGGTGCTGATAAGTGCATCCACCCTGCTGCGCATCGTGCGACGATAAGCCATAACGCTTTCCACCGTTGGCCACTCATAGTGGGTCGTATCCAGATCATCCCAGCTCATTTCATCGACACCGACGGCAAAGATCGACTCCAGATGTGGATCAATCCGCTCGGTAAACAAGCCAGCCAGTATGAATTTGTTGGTAAAGAAAGTGGCGGTATGACCCAGATAAAATATCAGCGGATGACGCAACGTGATTGGTTTGATGTAATAAGCGTCATCATTATGCAAGGTTTCAAACAACTGCTCATAACGATCAAGTGTGGTATGAAAGTAGCAGCGGATTTCTTCACGCTTGGCAGAAATATCCTCGCCAGTAAGCAGGGGGGGGCGTTGGAAAAGCTCAGGTTTTGAAGTCATAGTTCATTCTTAGAAACATCCTGTTTTTATCGATAAAATGGATTATACCGCCTTCAACTGCCCGGGTCATTGATAGCGGGAAAGGCATTCATCCTTAGTATGTACAAAAAATTAGACGCGGCGTTATGGAGCAACAAAATACTCAATCCACAAATACGGGTTAGCGTGAGATTGAAGCGCAAGCTGCGGATCGCGCTTATCGTATTGACCAGCAACATATAATGTGCAGACTCATCGCCTCATTACCCGAACCTCATTTGAGAAATGGGGTCGACGATGTGATTCAATCCAAACACGACCTGGCTGATCTAACGGTGGGGACGGGAGAGAAATGGATAGGCAATCTCAACAATACGCTGTTAAAAACGATATTTTTAGTCTGGGAGAGGTTTGATTTGAGAGTATGACGGGTGTTTTGATCATCGTTGCGTATGCGAAACCAAGGAGGGATTCCATTCCATAATTCGGTCGCGCCCGCTATGTTTGGCCGCATATAGCGCACAATCAGCTGCATCCAGCATTGCGCGCTCATCCATAAAGGATTTTTCACGATCCATATTGACCGCCAGGCCAATCGAAGCAGTTACTTTAATGATATGGCCACTATCCAGTTTATAGGCAATCGCCTGAATGTTTTCCTGAATTCTTGTCAGTAGATGGCGGGCATCATTAATCGACGTGCCGGGGAGAATCAGCGCGAATTCTTCGCCACCATAGCGGCACAGCACATCCGTTTGTCTGATCTGCTCAGAAATAGTTCTGACAATCGCCACCAGAATACCGTCACCGGCGATATGGCCATAGGTGTCATTAACAACCTTGAAATGATCAATGTCGATCATGGCCAGCGCCAGCGGTGTTTCCTGCTGGCAGGAGAACAGAAATTCACTGCGCAGAGCGTCATCGAAATAGGAACGGTTATGCGCGCCGGTCAAGCCGTCATGCTGCACTTTATTTTCCAGCTCACGTATTTTGATGAGTGTGCGTGTTGTCAGAAGCTCGCGTGCTTCATCAACGAGACCGTTCAGCTGGTTGCTATTGAGAATGGAGATGGCAAACAATTCCTCGACATGCTGCAGCTCATTTCTCATGTCTTCCAGCACTTCCATCAAGGCAAATTTATCCAGCCCCAGGCTGCTGTAGGTTACATCGATTGCCGCCGCAATTCTGGTTTCATCTCCGGGCATCAGAAAATAATCGGTAATACTGCCTGACGCGGCAACACATTCGTTGATACCGGGCTGATTCGAACCAGCCATATGATGACTGCGCTTACATGCGTCAATAATATAGATTGGCAACTTCCAATGCGCAAGTAGCGCCCCACCCAGCTCGTCGTGACCAAGCTCAAATTGATTGCGCTCCATGTTATAAATTTCTTCATGACTGGTGGCAGTGTCTATGATGCTGGAATAGTCCTCCGGCAACAGTGCGCAGAAAGCAAGAATACCGATGTCCTGTAATAATGCCGCCAGAAACAGGTCATCCAGCAACCTACTCATACCCAACCGCTTGCCCAATGCGCGGCAAGCCAGTGCGGAAGTAATCGATCGGCGCCAGAATAACCCGCTGCTAGCAGGATTCATCATATTTCTGGATTGCTTCATCAATGAGTCTGTCAGTGAAAACGACAATGCAATCGTCATCACGCCATGCATGCCAAGAATATTGACTGCCTGGCTGATATTACTGATCGGGTGGCGAGACTTGTACAGCGGTGAATTAGCGGTTTTAACGATTCTGGCAGCCAGCGCGGGGTCCAGAGAGATATAATGATTAATTTGGTTAAGGTTGGTATCAAGCCTGCCCGCAAGGTCGATGATCTTTAGAGCGATCGAGGGCAAGCTGGGCAGATTAGTGCAGAACCGTAACTGAGAGAGCAAAGTATCTTTCATTCAGTACCTATGGTTATTGGAATAGCAAATACAATCCGCCAATCTAGCTTTATTTTTGTAATTTCTTTTCAAAGTTTTCGAATAGAATCTATTTTATCGGAAACAACTCATCATGATTATTAAAATAATCGGATAAAACAGGGTTATTTGATTAGAATCAAATTTTGTTTGAGATACAGAATTGCTGATCTTTCACAAAATTTATATTATTCTCGCCCCATGCCTTACTTACTCAAATTTTCCCATCATCGAACAATAAACGACAGGAGTATCTATGGAATTTATTACCAAACCCGTTAATCTGGACAAATATCAGGGAGACAGTCTCGTGGTGGGTGTATTTGAGCCTCGCAAGCTGACCGAAGCTGCCAGGCGACTGGATGAAGTTTCAAATGGTTATTTGAGCAAGCTGCTCGCGCAGGGTGATATGAATGGCAAGGAGAATTCCACCTTGCTGCTCCATCATGTGCCGAATATCAACAGTAAACGGGTGTTGCTGGTGGGGTTAGGTAAGGAAAAAACATTCAGCGAGAAAACTTTTTCTGCAGCGATCAGTGCAGCATTTAAGGCACTGCATCAGACTGGCGCGAAAGATGTCTGTTTTTGTCTCGCCGATTTAATCGTAAAAAAACGGACAATTGAATGGCGTGTACTGCAGGTCGTGCTGCTCGCACAGACAAGCATCTATCGCTTTGATCGTCTCAAAAGTACAGCGGAATCAAAAGCGCCCGTGCTGGAAAAAGTTGTCATTCCGCTCGAGAACAAGGCCGACTTGCCAGTAGTAGAAAGTGCGTTACAACAGGGTATAGCCACCGCCTGTGGTATGAACGTGGCCAAAGATCTGGGTAATCTTGCTCCTAATATCTGCACCCCCAGTTATCTGGCTGAGCAGGCAATAAGTATGGCAAAAACCTATGAGCTGAAATGCACTGTGCTTGAAGAAAAAGACATGGAAAAGCTGGGCATGGGCGCATTGCTGGCAGTCTCACGTGGCAGCCGGCAACCGGGCAAACTGATCGTACTCGAATACCGTGGCCGAGAAAAAATGGAAAAGCCAGTGGTACTGGTTGGCAAAGGGATTACGTTTGACACTGGCGGTATTTCGATCAAACCCGCGCCGGACATGGATGAGATGAAATACGACATGAGTGGCGCCGCCAGCGTATTGGGTACACTTACTGCTGTGGCCGAAATGAAGCTGCCAATCAACGTAGTCGGCATCATTCCAGCAGCAGAAAACATGCCCGATGGCCAGGCATCGCGTCCAGGAGACGTCGTCAAGACCATGTCAGGCATGACTGTTGAGATTCTGAATACTGACGCTGAAGGCCGCCTCGTTCTGTGCGACGCTCTGACTTACGCGCAACAGCAGTACAAACCTGAAGCCATCATCGATATCGCCACTCTGACTGGTGCGTGTGTCATTGCGCTCGGTCACAATGCCACGGGTTTATTTGGTAATGATGAGTCACTTATTCAGACTCTGCTGCAGGCAGGCGAGCAAACCTATGACCGTGCCTGGCAATTGCCGCTTTGGGATGAGTATCAGGAACTGCTCGACAGCAATTTTGCCGATATCGCCAATATGGGCGGCAGATGGGGCGGCGCCGTCACAGCGGCCTGTTTTCTGTCACGCTTCACCGAAAAATGCCACTGGGCACACCTCGATATCGCCGGTACAGCCTGGAAATCGGGTAAAGAAAAAGGCTCGACCGGACGCCCGGTTCCGCTGCTGACTGAGTTCCTGGCAGCACGCGCCAAACAGAACTGATTCCGGTTTGCATGGTGACACGGGTAGATTTTTATACTGGGGCAACAAATAAACTGCTGATTGCCTGCCATCTTTGTGAAAAAGCTTCGCAACAAAAATTGAAAACGCTGGTTGATGTGACCGATACCGCGGTCGCCAACCAGCTCGACAAACTGCTGTGGACATTTTCGCCAACCAGCTTTGTGCCACATTGCTTGGCAAGTAACAAACTGGCCGAAGTAACGCCGGTGGTGTTGTGCACCGAACTCGCGCAAACTCTCGCTATCTACTATGATGTCCTGCTCAATCTCGGTACTGGAGTTCCTCCTGGGGGGGCGTTCGTAAAACGCATCATTGAAGTGGTCAATGAGACTGATCTGGACAAGCAACTGGCGCGAAAACGCTATCGCTATTATCAGGCACAGAAATATGAAATTCACCATCACCGCTTATAGTTGTCAGGTATATGACCGATAGCGACGCTGAACAAATTGCAGATCCTGACGAGGATGGTCTTCTAGTCAAACTGGATGAGGTGCTACTACGTTATCAGCACGAAAACCGCTCGCTTGTTCAGAAACTGCAACCATCAAGTGATGGCAACCATGCCACACAAGAAGAAGTGGTATCCAAGCAACAATCGCCATTCCTGTCACCAGCCGAAAGTGACGAGATCCCACTGCTGATTGAAAAAGTTGAACTTACGACAAGTAATTGGCCTGTGGAAACCGGAATCTCCGAATTGTTATGCTTCGCTTTTGATCATGCCATCCGCGAGGCGCAAATAAAATTGGACCCCCTCGCCAGGATAACCCTGCTGCAAGCACTGGCCAAACGCCTGCCTAAAAACTTTTAGCGGGGAATACGCTTCTGGCTAGAGATGAGCGGGTTATAATGGCGAGCCTTATTTCTCCAATTTATTGACCTGTTCGAGCATCATGCAATTAACCAAGAGTTTTGATCCAGCCGACATCGAAAAACGCTGGTATGCCACCTGGGAGTCAGCGGGCTATTTTTCTCCCGATAACCGGGATAAAGCTGACGCTTATTGCATTATGCTTCCCCCACCCAATGTCACCGGTACACTGCATATGGGGCACGCCTTCCAACATACCTTGATGGATGCGTTGATCCGCTATCATCGTATGCTGGGCGACAACACCCTGTGGCAGCCAGGTACCGATCATGCCGGTATCGCCACCCAGATTGTGGTTGAACGTCAACTGGATCAGGCTGGCATCGACCGCCGCCAGATCGGACGAGAAGCTTTTCTGGAAAAAGTCTGGCAATGGAAGGAAACTTCCGGTTCGACCATCACCCGTCAGATGCGGCGCATGGGAACATCGTGCGACTGGTCACGTGAACGCTTCACGATGGATGAAACACTGTCGCGTGCGGTCACCGAAGTATTCGTGCGTCTGTACCGAGATGGGCTAATTTATCGCGGCAAGCGTCTCGTCAACTGGGATCCGGTTTTGCAGACGGCGGTATCCGACCTAGAAGTAATCTCAACCGAAGAAAACGGTTCGCTGTGGCATATTCTCTACCCGTTTGAACCGGCTGAAACCAGTGCAAACAACAAACTGGAAGGGCTGATCGTTGCAACTACACGTCCGGAAACCATGCTTGGCGATATGGCAGTCGCCGTTCACCCCGATGATGAGCGGTATCGGAATCTGATCGGTCGCCACCTGCGCCTACCACTGAGTGAACGCACCATTCCCATTATTGCCGACGATTATGTCGATCCAGCCTTTGGTAGCGGTTGCGTGAAGATTACCCCAGCGCATGATTTCAACGACTATCAGGTAGGGCTGCGGCACAATCTGGTGCCGCTCAATATATTCACTCTGGATGGCAGGATCAATGACTGCGCACCAGCTGAATATCAGAACATGGATCGCTTCGACGCCAGAAAGAAAATTCTGGCGGAACTTGAGGCACAAGGGTTAATGATTGAAACGCGACCACACAAAATGATGGTGCCACGTGGAGATCGTACCCAGGCGGTAATCGAGCCCATGCTGACCGATCAGTGGTATGTGGCGATGGCTGGACTGGCACAACAGGGATTGGCAGCAGTCGAACGAGGTGACGTACGCTTTGTACCGGACAACTGGGCCCACGTCTACCGTCAATGGCTGGAAAGCATCCAGGACTGGTGTATTTCCCGCCAGCTATGGTGGGGACATCGCATTCCTGCCTGGTACGATGACGATGGCAACGTGACGGTTGCACACAGTCAGGAAGAAGCACGGCGTTTAGCCGGCAAACAGAATCTGCGTCAGGATGAGGATGTGCTGGATACCTGGTTTTCCTCGGCGTTGTGGCCTTTTTCCACGCTTGGCTGGCCGGAAGATACGCCTGAGCTTAAAACTTTTCTGCCAGGCTCGGTGCTGGTAACCGGCTTTGATATCATTTTTTTCTGGGTGGCGCGCATGGTGATGATGTCGCTATATTTCACGGGAAAAGTACCCTTCCGCGAGGTTTACATCACGGGGCTGATCCGTGATGCTGAAGGGCAGAAAATGAGCAAGTCAAAAGGTAACGTGCTCGACCCGCTCGACCTGATCGATGGCATTACGTTGCCGGAGTTGATCGAAAAACGTACCGCTGGCCTGATGAATCCCAACCAGGCGCAGGCAATCGAGAAAACCACGCGTCGGCAGTTTCCGAATGGTATTCCCTCATTTGGTACCGATGCGCTCCGGTTCACGTTTGCCAGTCTTGCTTCGCATGGGCGCGATATCAAATTCGATCTACAGCGCTGCGAAGGTTATCGCAATTTCTGCAACAAGTTGTGGAACGCAACCCGCTTTGTCCTGATGAACTGCGAGGAAAAGGACACCGGACTCGATGAGTCGCTGTCAGTCAATTTTTCGGCAACGGACAAATGGATCACCGGTCGTCTGCAACTAGCAGAGCAGGCAGTTACAAAGCACTTTGCCGAATACCGCTTCGATCTGGCCGCACGCGAAATATACGAACTGGTGTGGGACGAATACTGTGACTGGTATGTTGAGCTTGCCAAGGTACAGCTCAATAGCGATGACCTGTCGCGGCAGCGTGCCACCCGCCGCACACTGGTGCGCGTGCTGGAAGCCATACTGCGCCTGGCTCACCCGATCATTCCGTTCATTACCGAAGAACTGTGGCAGGCGGTTGCACCGCTTGCCGGAAAAAAAGACGCTAGCATCATGCTGCAGCCCTACCCTACAGCTGATCTGAGCCGTCTCGATGAACAGGCGAACATTCATGTGGCTCGCCTCAAGGAAATCATCAATGCCTGTCGCACCCTGCGTAGCGAAATGAAGCTGTCACCAGCAGAACGCGTGCCACTACTGATTACCGGGGAATATCCCGAGCAACTGGCCGATTTTTCTCCTTATCTGTGTGCGCTGGCAAAACTATCTACTGTCGAAATTTTACCGACAGGCCTGCCGGATACCGACGCACCTGTCGTCATCGTTGCGCAATGCCGCCTGATGCTCAAAATAGAGGTGGATATGGCAGCGGAACAAGAGCGCCTGCAAAAGGAAAGATTGCGCCTGGAAGGCGAAATCAGCAAAGCTGAAGTCAAACTTGCCAATCCTGATTTTATCGAACGCGCGCCAGCAAAGATAGTCGCACAGGAAAAGGAACGGCTTACGGCATTCAGTGCAACACTGGAAAAAGTAAACGAACAGATCGCCAAACTAGGCTGATTCTCCATTTTTTAAAATTCATTGGCCCATACCCATACTATGTCAAAACTCGATAACGATACCTTTATCCGCGCGCTGCTGCGCCAACCAACCGACTATACCCCTGTATGGATGATGCGCCAGGCAGGGCGTTATCTGCCGGAATACAACCAGACGCGCGCCCGTGCCGGTGACTTTCTCTCGTTATGTAAAAACCCGGATTTTGCGACGGAAGTAACCTTGCAACCTTTGGCGCGTTTTCCGTTGGATGCGGCTATCTTGTTCTCCGACATACTTACGATCCCGGATGCGATGGGACTGGGACTCTATTTTGCTGCCGGTGAAGGGCCAAAATTTGAACGTCCGTTACGCGAGGAATGGGAAATACGCGATTTGACGGCGCCCGACCCGGGTACCCATTTACGCTATGTTATGGATGCGGTCACCCAGATCCGCAAGGCACTCAACAATCAAGTGCCGCTGATCGGTTTTTCTGGCAGCCCGTTTACCCTCGCCTGCTACATGATCGAAGGCGAAGGCAGCAGCGATTTCCGCCAAATCAAAACCATGCTGTATGCACGCCCCGATCTGCTGCACCATATTCTCGACATCACCGCACAAGCGGTTACTACTTATTTAAATGCCCAGATCGAAGCCGGTGCACAGGCAGTCATGATTTTCGATAGCTGGGGAGGCGCACTCTCGCATGCTGCCTATCAGGAATTCTCCCTGCACTACATGCAGCAGATTTTGTCTGGCCTTAAACGTGAACACCACGGCGAACGCATACCCAACATCGTTTTTACCAAAGGTGGCGGATTATGGCTGGAATCCATCGTTGCCAGCGGCTGTGACGCAGTGGGTCTCGACTGGACCATCGACATTGGTGAAGCCCGACGCCGGGCGCAAGACAAAGTGGCGTTACAAGGCAATCTTGATCCAGCCGTATTGTTTTCGCCGCCTGAAACTATCGCGGTTGAAGTCGAAAAAGTGCTGGCAAGCTATGGTTACGGGCACGGTCATGTCTTCAACCTCGGTCATGGCATCTCCCAGTTCACTCCTCCCGAGCATGCTGCTGCGCTGGTCGAAGCCGTGCATGCCGCCAGCCCGCGCTACCATACTGACAGGTAGTATTATTAATTCATCCTGCAAGATTTAAGGACATACATGGATGCTCACGCTATGACAAGCTTTTAATCAATGATTTTGAGCAGCTAAAGATTACAGCTATACAGTCTGGACTTTATACGAAAGTATTGCCTGTGCAATCGATAGCAATCTTTCTTCTTAAACTCGTCTGTAATGCAACATTTCCAGTGTGTTTCCATGCAATGATCACGATCAACGAACCGCAGCAGTTACTACCATAGTGTGGGAGTAAGTTCGATGATATGGCTGGCTTATAACTATTAACGCCATCTGGCATAAGCCAGTAATACCCATTTAAAGAACTTTGTAAGCCGCTGGACAAGAACGTGTCCCTTCAGTATAAAAGTATCTGGGGCATTTCAGCTCATTCAACAGTGGCAGTGGCTTCTGTCAAACAATCTAATTAAATAATATGGTTAGGCGTATATTTTTTGTCTTCATGTTTTGCTTGATGATTTTCGGCGGTCTGTTTGGTTGGAAGTTTTATCAGGATCAGCGCGCCGAGAGCAAGAAAAAAACACCTTCTCCTGTGGTTGTGGCAGTGACGGAAGTCAAACAGGAACAATGGCAACCCTACCTGACCAGCGTCGGAAGCCTGATTGCTGTAGCCGGTGTTGATGTTAGCAATGAACTCGCCGGTACCGTTACCGCTATTCATTTTGAGTCGGGGCAATCGGTCAAGAAAGGCCAGTTGCTTATCAAGCTCGATACCTCAACTGATGAAGCGGAGCTCAGCGGTTTGCGGGCTGACGCGTTTTTGGCACGAATTAAGCTTGAGCGCAGCAAGCAGTTGCTGAGCAAAAAATTTATTTCTCAAGCTGCTTATGATCTTGATCAGGCACAGCTTACCCTGGCTCAATCAGCTGTCACGGCGAAGTTGTCCGTAATCGCTAAAAAGCAAATCCGCGCGCCGTTTAGCGGCAACCTCGGCATCCGACTGGTGGATGTTGGCCAATATCTGGCGGAAGGATCGGCGATTGTTCCCTTGCATGTGCTCGATCCCATTCATGTCGATTTCATGCTGCCTGAACAGCATCTGGCCGACCTGACTGTCGATCAGGATCTGACCATCACGGTACAAGCTTATCCGGATAATATTTTTCATGGCAGGATTAGCGCAATTAATCCTGGCATCGATATTGGAACCCGCTCGGTAAAAGTACGAGCAACACTAACCAACTCCGAGAAAATTCTGCGGCCTGGCATGTTTGCTGAAGTACAGATTCTGTCTAGCCAGGACAAGGAAGTACTGACACTGCCTGACACAGCCATTACCTATAATCCATACGGAGAATCCGTATTCGTGGTCGCGCCAGGGGAACATGGTCTTATAGTACAACGCCGGCAAATAGAGGCTGGAGAAACGCGCAATGGCCGCGTGCAGATTGTCAAAGGTCTGCAGGCTGATGAGCGTGTAGTCAGCGCTGGTCAGGTCAAGTTACGTAATGACGCGTTAATCGAAATCGACGATCTGCCAGCACCAGGCGAACGGGAGACCACGCCGTGACATTTACCGATATTTTCGTCCGGCGACCGGTGCTGGCAAGCGTCATCAGTCTAATGATTCTAGTCATCGGTTTCCGATCAATACTACTGCTGGATGTGCGGCAATATCCCAAAACCGAAGATACTGTCGTCACAGTCACTACTGCCTACCCGGGCGCCAGCAGTGAACTGGTGAAGGGCTTTATCACGACACCTCTTCAGCAGGCCATCGCGGAAGCTGAGGGGATCGATTATCTATCTTCGGTCAGCCGTCAGGGCAGTTCCACGATCGAAGCACGCATGCGCTTAAATTACGATCCCAATGCGGCAGTGGCTGAAATTCAGGCCAAGGTCGCCAGCCAACGCAATGTACTGCCAGCGGAATCCGAGGATCCGGTGATTATTTCCCGGACTGGAGATCGGACTGCATTGATGTATCTGGCTTTTTATAGCGACACAATGGCACCGGCACAGATTAACGACTTTTTATTACGTGTCGTGCAACCCAAGCTGCAGGCCGTTTCTGGCGTAGGCAAAGCACAATTACTGGGGAATAAAACCTATGCTATGCGCATCTGGTTGGATCCTCTGCGCATGGCTGCACTGGGTGTCACCGCTGATGATGTATCCGAAGTACTGCGTACCAATAATTACCTCTCGGGTGCAGGGCAAACCAAGGGCGAGTATGTCATGGTGGATCTGAGCGCCACAACAGATGTCGCGCATGAAAAGGATTTTCAGCAATTGGTTGTGAGCAATCGTAATGGCGCATTGGTTCGTCTGAAGGATATCACGCAGAGCGAAATGGGTAGCGAAGACTATGATTCGGTCAGCTGGTACAAAGGCAAGGCCGCTATTTTCATGGCGATTGAGCAAGCACCAGGTGCTAACCCATTGGTTGTCGCTCAGGATGTACGCAAGGCTATGGCAGATATCGCGCCGGAATTGCCTGAAGCGCTTGAAGTACTGGTACCGTATGATGCCAGCCAGTTTATTCAGGATTCTATCGATGAAGTTCTTTTTACGCTGGTAATTGCGATCATAATCGTATTAGTGGTTATTTACCTGACCCTGGGGACAATTCGCGCAGCGCTAGTGCCTGCTGTAACTGTACCGCTGTCGTTGATTGGCAGCCTGTTCTTGATGCTCATGATGGGCTTTTCGATCAATCTCCTGACCATGCTGGCCATGGTGCTGGCTATTGGTCTGGTTGTTGATGACGCCATTGTCATGGTAGAAAACGTGCATCGGCATATCGAGTTAGGCAAATCTCGCTTCCAGGCTGCGATTGACGCCGCACGAGAACTGGTGTTGCCGATTATTGCGACTACCGTGGCATTGGTTGCGGTCTATCTGCCGATCGGGTTTATGGGTGGCCTGGTGGGCACCTTGTTTACCGAATTTGCTTTTTCGCTGGTCGGCGCAGTAGTCATCTCAACCATCGTAGCACTCACGCTGGCACCCATGCTTTGTTCAAATATATTGAAGGAAAAAGGCAAGGCCGGTCGGTTTGAACAAAGCATTGAGCATTTTTTCAACGGACTTTCCGGATATTATCAGCGACTGCTGCACACAGTCCTGGAATTTCCATTAGTTCTACCAGTATTCGCTCTGGTCGTGCTGGGCAGCATATATTTTATGTTTGCACTGGCACAAAAAGAGCTCGCACCAACCGAGGACCAAAGTATTCTGTTTTTTATGGCCACAGGCCCTCAAACCGCGACGTTGAAATATAATGAAACTTATACACGTGAACTAGTCAGCGCCTTCGAAACTTTTCCAGAATACAATGAGAGTTTTCTCCTGCTCGGTTTTGGTGGCGATGACAATGTTGTATTTGGTGGCTTTAAAATGCCGCCAACATCACAGCGGGAACGCTCACAAATGGATATCCAGCCGAAACTGCAAGACAAGGTCAATGGCATTGCTGGATTCAAGACAGCCGTAATTCCACGCCCAAGTCTACCTGGATCCGGTGGCGGCTTATCGCTGCAGTTTGTGATTAAATCCGATGCTGATTATACGCAAATTGATGAAGTCGCTGATCTACTGGTTAACGCAGCGATGGAAAGTGGGCAATTCTCCTTCCTGCAAAAAGAAGTGGAATTTACCAGACCTAAAGCTACGCTCGTTATCGATCGTAACAGGGCTGCTGACCTTGGCATCTCAATGGAAGAAATCGGCCGTAATTTGGCCGCCCTGTTGGGTGATGGTTATATCAATCGTTTTAATCTGCAAGGACGCAGCTACAAGGTGATTCCACAAGTGGACGATCCGGCGCGGCTTGACACCAGCAAGTTTTACAATTATTACCTCCGCACAGCTTCCGGTGGCCAGGTTCCTCTTTCTTCTCTAGTGCATATCGAAAAATCAGTCGAACCCAGCAAGCGGACTCAGTTTCAACAACTCAACAGCATAACCGTATCAGGCTCCCCGGCACAGGGCGTCGCCCTCGGTGATGCCATGGGTTATATAGAGCAGCTTGCCAATGAGTTCTTTCCGCGCGGCTACAGTTTTGACTACACAGGCAACTCGCGCCAGTATGCACAGCAAGGCAGTGATCTGATTATTACTTTTTTTATGTCACTGCTGATTATTTACCTGGTGCTCGCAGCGCAATTCGAGAGCTGGCGTGATCCGCTCATTATTTTAACTTCAGTTCCTATGTCTATTGCCAGCGCACTGGCTTTCCTGATGCTGGGATTCGCCTCGCTCAATATTTATACACAAGTTGGGCTAATCACTTTGATCGGACTAACCGCTAAAAATGGCATACTAATTGTTGAATTTGCCAACCAACTGCAGATTCGGGAAGGCTTGTCCAAACGAGATGCCGTGGAGCAGGCTGCTGCAATTCGTTTGCGGCCTATATTGATGACAACGATATCCACCATGGTTGGCATGGTTCCTCTGCTCATCGCCTCTGGCCCCGGTGCGGCCAGCCGTTTTGACATCGGCCTGGTAATCTTTAGCGGTCTCGGTATTGGCGGTGCGCTGTTTACATTGATCGTCGTGCCGACTTTTTATTTATTGCTGGCGCGGGACCGGCATCAGGAACAGCTGACGGCCAGGGAATTTATGTAGTTTATGTAGTGCCTGCCCGGAACCCCCTCTATCACCAATAAAAAAGGTTCTGTTGCATTAATCGTTCCTCATCAAAATTATTAATTGATTCCATTGAAGAAAGATTTCAAAGAATTTTTAAGGCGACAGCGCCCGATTATCAATAAGGTTTTTCACCAGCCATATTTCCTGCAGGTGCATAATTGCAAACCCAAACTTGAGTGCTATCATCACACACTGCAGTTCCACAGCCGATTTCAGTTGTTTCGCTCCAAACCACTTGCGTGTAATGCCCACATATTTTACCGTCTCTGCAACTATTGGAACTGTAGATGTAATCCGCTTTTTCACTGCCCCACGAATCAGTGACCTTTGTTGGGGTAACATCTTGTTTCCCTATTTTTCCATCTGACCAGGTTACTGCACCCGCCCAGAATATGTTTTCTCCAAGTCCACTCCCCTTGCTATGTTCAAGGTTACAGCTTTTATTTGTTTTTAAATTATCTGCCCAAGCTTGTGCAGTAGTGGCTAAGCTACCAGAATACTTAATAGGCGGTGCGCCAACCTCTGCCCGATATATATTGTGTGCGACAACCATTTCAGCTTGCTGTGCGACATTCAATGCGTAAGCAGGAAAAGACATGATAACTATGATTGATACCATAATAATTTTATGCGACATAATAACCCCTCGGATAAACAGTTGATTGTCAAGTGACAATGAAAGTCTATACTTATAAATAATGCGCTGCAAATAAATTATGACTATGTCCTAGTTAACCGTGGCGTTATTGTTGAATAAACCGATCTGTCGGTAAAAGATGGTACATCTGGCGATTCTGTCGCGCTATGCATCTTTTATCCAAATCTATAATTAATTATATTTAAGAAAAATTCCTAATAATTTGCTTAATGCGACGGAACTGATTTGTCTGTCGCTTGATGATTCCATGGCTTCTTCCATTAGCACTTGCCAGTACGAATTATTTATTCATTCCAGCCGCCACAGCATCCGACAATGCCTTGCCTGGTATGGATTTAACGACTTTTTTTAACGGAAATTGTCATGGTTCCACCAGTTGCCGGATTGCGCCCCTCTCTACTGGCCTGACGCGCTACGCCACTAAAAAGTGCCAAATCCTACTATACCCACTACACCTCAAATTCCGGCACTCGAACGCAATTGATAATCTGAAAACTATAAGTCAACAATGAACGTAGCGTATCCTTGCAGCTGCTCGGAAGCAGCAAAGAAATCATCGCAAGCTCACTTGAACGTGGGAAAGATTCCGTAGTATTTGTCATACAGAATTTTTTAGAAAAACCGTCAATAGCGCTCAATCAGGTCCGGATTGCTTGCATAGGGTGGCAGGAAGATCGGTTCGATTTTCGAATCTGACAAGTATTCAATGACGATCACGCGAGTGATAATAGCAGGCACATGGAATACCAGGCCATATTTAATACCGATCAAGATAGCTAGTTCACCAGCGATGCTTTTACTGGCGTGCTTAAGGCGCGCGGAATTGCCATTAACACAGACGGGCGCGGCAGGGTATTAGATAACACCTTTGTGGAACGACTCTGACGTAGCGTTAAACATAAACACGTGTATCTGAAGGGTTACACCACAATTCTGATTTAGCAGTTGGTCTGACAGAATCCTTTATGTTTTACAATGCGGAAAGGGTACACCAATTGCTAGGCTATTACCTCGCCGGATGAGGTTTACCTGACAGTGAGCGGGGGCGGCGCAAGGATTGTGGATAAATACAGAAATGCAGAAATACAGAAGAAACTCCATCAGAAATGGAAGCAAAAAATAGAAAATAAGGGCAGCGCCGTTCCGCTACATGTGACAGGTTACTCTCTTAAACTGGATACATTGTTGTCTTGACTGATGGGTCCACTTTACTCGTCACTAAGCATCAAGCGGGGTATCACAAACTCGTTTTATTGATGACATAGAAGCCTCAATATTACAAGCATGTCTGTATTTATTAAATAATTACCGAAAAATGTAAACAGACCCCAGGAAATAAACCATGACAAAAAATCCTATTTCTATCGGATCTATATTATTAGATTCAGGAAAAATCAAGGCCAGCGATGAAGATCGCATTATTTTTTTACAAAAACAGAAAGGTATCCGTTTTGGTGATGCAGCAAAGGCGCTGGGGCTAATCAATGATGACGATATACAAAAAGCCTTGTCTTCTCAATTTGACTTTCCTTTTCTAGCTGCGGACGAAGATTGTTTCAGCCAAAAACTGGTTGCAGCATACCGACCCTTTAGTTCTGAAGTTGAATCGCTCCGAGTCCTACGGGAACAGTTAATGCTACGTTGGTTTATCGATGATCATAAAACTTTGGCGTTGGTTAGTCCTGATCGTAGCGAGGGGCGCAGCCATTTAGCGGCCAATTTGGCGATTGTTTTTTCTCAGCTGGGCAAACGTACGTTGTTAATTGATGCTGACTTGCGACAGCCACGGCAGCATCAATTATTTAAGCTGAAAGGTGTTTATGGCTTGTCGGATGTTCTAGCCGGGCGGGCTGATCTTACGACCATCACACAAATTCCGATCTTTCGTGACTTATCGATCTTGCCAGCAGGCACGCTACCGCCAAATCCAGGAGAATTGATTAGCCGAGGTATAAAAAACTGCCTGCAACAATTGCAAATACAATTTGATGTTATCTTGATTGATACCCCTTCAGCAGAACAAGGGATGGACGCGCACACTGTCGCCTCCAATTGTGGAGGTGCTCTGTTAGTGGCGCGACAACACCATACCCGGCTGAATGACTTGCGTTTACTAAAAGAAATTTTACAAGCTGGCGGTAGCCAATGCCTTGGCGTCGCATTGGTAAATTATTGAACGAAAAACCAGAGATAAAGACTTGTCATGACTTTAACAAGTAAACAGTATTTTCAGCGTCTCTTGAGTCGCCCAGGGCGGCTCTGATAACAGTGTTGCTAAATTTTGATTGTTTTCAATATGGGTATAAAAAAATTACATCAAAGAATCGGTGCTTATTGTTGTGCTTTATTTTCCTGATAGGGGAAATGCCAGAAAATAGCTACGCTACGTCAGATGATTCCTTTAAGCCTTATGTTGCTTCCATGTTGCTATATGACAGTAATTTCTTGAGAGCGCCTAATAATATTGGTTCGGATAATTTTAGTGACAAAAATCACAAAAGTGAGTTTCTCAAACAAATTGCAGCTGGATTTAATATGGACTGGAGAATTAGTAGGCAGCATTTCATCATCAAGGCAAACGTAAACGAGAACTGGTTTCAAAATTTTAATAGCCTAAATTATCTTGGCTGGAATACTGAGGCTAATTGGAACTGGAAAACCGGGAGTAAACTAAGTGGCGAAATCAGTTATGCCAATATTCAAGAATTAGCTAATTTCAACTTTTTAAATAGGCTAGTAAACAATTTACGGAATCAACAGAATTTTTTTGTCAGTGCTGGTTATCTGTTCCATCCCAATGGGAGAATCAAGTTTGATCTGTTTAGAACGGAAAGCAAGTTTGACGATAACAGTCGGCGATTTAATACCAACATTGAAAATAATGCCAAAATCAATTTGCAGTATTTAAGCCCCACCGGTAGTTCTTTGGGATTACAGACAATCGCAACCGACGGCAAATTTCCAAATCGGGTATTAACGGCCGGGAGTACCTTTGATAATACTTATACCCGAATGAACTATGCTGTTACTTGGAATTGGCTTATCAGCAGTAAAACGGATATTGGTGGATTAATCGGCTACACGCATCAAAACTACCAACATTTTAGTGCTCGGGATTTTTCCGACGTAATCGGGGTGTTTAATTTAAATTGGCGACTCACCGACAAAACGCGGTTAAAGCTGTCTACAAGGCGCGAAATTGAACAATTTGTTGACCTAGCATCTGACTTTTTGCTAAATCAGGGTGTATGGCTTGATATTTCTTGGCAATTTAGCCCGAAAATTTACTTGACATTGCCCATAGGGTACCAACATCAACAATTCCTGGGAAAATCTGGCATCGGTAATGCTGATTCTAATCAACGCAAAGATGATGTTGGTAATGTCGGTCTTAACTTAAGCTACCATTTATTGGACAGCATCAATACGAGTGTCATATTTAATTACGAGAAGCGCAGATCCAACGAGCCGTTTAGAAATTACCAAACCCTATCGGCTACTGTCAATTTACAAGCCAATTTTCATTAAGTCTGAGGGTGTCCTAGATTTTGTGTAAATGGTGGTTAATATTGCCTGGGCATTCTTTCGTTAAACTGAATAGTAAACCTGTTTAGTGCAGGTTTCCAATCTCTTATTGGCCTAGACCATCTTTTGACTATATTGCTGAGCGCCAAATAGAACAATTTGATCACGGCGTCATCGTTAGGAAACGATCCCCGGATTTTGCTGACTTTGCGTAGACTCATATTGACTGATTCAATCGTATTGGTTGTATAAATGATGCGCCGTATCTCAGGCGGGTAGTCAAAGAATGGAATGATGCGCTGCCAATTATTGCGCCAAGATAGGGAAATTGGTGGATAAGCCTTGTTCCATTTATCTTCAAAGTCTGCTAGCGCTTGCTCAGCCTCATCAATCGTGGCGGCGCTGTAGATCAAGCGTAAATCAGCAACTACTTCCTTGCGTTTATTCAATCCGGCGTAGTTGAGACTGTTACGCACCATGTGCACGATATAGAATTGCATTATGGATAGACCGTTTCAATCACTTCAGAGAAGCTCTTTAAACCATCAACGCAGGTGACAAAGTTACCCTACACGCCACGGTTCTTGAGTTCAGTGACAACGTTGAGCCAGAATTTGGCACCCTCGGCCTCAGCAACCAATAGACTCAGGATTTCTTTATGGCCTTCCATATTAACGCCGATCGTCAGATAAATTGCTTTCTGATTAGCAACGAACGTCAGCCATTCGAATAGAGTGCAAGGGCTGCGGAGCGGTCGAAGCAGCGGCGATCAGCAATCGTTCGTGCAGTGAGCAAAGATCAAAACGCCGGTTGAATCGGTAACTGAAGGCGGCAAGATAGCGAGCGGCATACTTGCGGAAGTTGAAAGCATGGTAACAACCCGACAAGCTGGTCTTGAGATTGCCGAGGATAGTGTTGATCCACCGGAACTCGGGAGTCTCCTTTGGTTTGCGTCCGGCGATAACTGTAAAATGGTGGCTACAGCCAATTTTGGTGACGGCACCAAAGCAGGCCAAGGCATCCGAGAACACCGTGCTGCCGGGTGCCAGACAATCCTTTGCCCAGGCTGAAATTGCCTTTAGCGTAAATCCCGAGACTGGGGTAAGCCTCACGCGCAAAGGGTGATCATCCTCAGTCAGAGACACAGCGGCAACAATGGGTACCTTATTCTCTGAACCTCTGCCCGCTTTTCCTCCCGCACGCTCTCCACCAAGATAAGCATCATCGACCTGGATTCTGCCATCCAGGACATAGCGCTCCTCACGATTAGCCATCGCCTGCATCAGTTTGTGATGTATCAACCATGCCGTAGGATAGCTCACTCCCAGCTGGCGCTTGAGCGCCAGGGATGACAAACCGGTCTTGGCCTGACTAACCAGATAAATTGCCAAAAACCAGACGGTCAACGGTAGTTTAGTGCCCTGAAAAACTGTCCCGGCAATCAATGAGGCCTGATGTCGGCAGGCTCTGCATTGAAAAACCTTGCGTATACCATCACGTATGGCATAGTAAGCAGTACCGTTACAGCGTGGACAGTGAAACCCATCCGACCAACGGGCAACCTCCAGCGCTAGCTCGCACTGCACCTCCGTACCAAAGCCCTTGAGAAATTCCAGCATCGACAGTCCAGATTGAAATTGAATTCGATTCATCGCCATGATCGATCACTCCTTGTATCATTTAACAGCCATGACTTTTATGTCGCAACAAACCCAATAAGAGCGGGCTCAGCGGTGTGGAGGCTAAAAAAACGGTTAACGGCAAATAGCGTTAAACCTTAATTGTAAGGGCTCACGAAAATCACTTACCATATTATACAATATTTTGTATAATACAGGCGTGAGGCTGGCCATCAACTTGACCAGGTGCAGTGCGGCCAGGACCCGGACGACTGAAAGCCTATAGGTACCGTGGGTCGAGGGGTAAAGGAGATCCGAGTCAGAGTATGCAGCCGGGGCGTTTCGGGTTATCTACGTTGCCAGGTTTGCTGATGCTGTCTATGTGCTTCACTGCTTCCAGAAAAAGACCGAGAAGACAAGCAAGACTGATCTGGACTTGGCCACCAAGCGTTATCGAGATTTATTGAAGGAACTAGACCAATGAGCAACGAACAATTTGCCAGCGTCTGGGATACCATCGAGGCCACCCCGGAAGAAGCGGAAAACATGAAGCTGCGTTCCGTCCTGATGACGGCCCTGAAAAACCACCTTACGCGGACTGAAATGAGCCAGATGCAGGCAGCCAAACTCTTGGGCGTGACTCAGCCACGTGTCTCTGACCTGAAGCGCGGCAAAATCGATCTATTCGGCCTTGATGCACTGGTGAACATGGCGACCGCCGCCGGCCTTCGTATCGAAATACGAGTGCTTGAAACTGCCTGACCGGGGGTATTCAGATTCTTTATGATTCTATCGTACTGGCATCGCTTGTTTCCGGCTGCGCTTTAATCCCAAGTAGTTCTTTCTAGCTTTCTGATTCGAGACGTGGACCCAGGATATTAAGAATCTGCTCTGAAAACTCGCCTTTATTCTCAATGTAATCCAATATTATTGCACCAGTAAGCATGCATTTCTGAGTCACTTTTTCCTTTGCTTTTTTTTGTTCAAGCTTAATCTCCTGATCTACAGGATGGATGCCTTCTAGCTTTCGAGTGCAACCTGCGTCTCTACTGGTAATTTTTCAATGACACTCAGATACGCAGCTACGGTTGCGTCAGGCTGACGCCGTCCTTGTTCCCAACCCTTGAGCGTTGCCAGAGGAATACGATATGTTGAAGCAAAGGTTTGTTGCGACATTTTGAGCCGTTCACGCAGGCTACGTACATCAGGTACTTCTACTACATGCACCTGCGTCGCTTTTGATTGTCCTTTTGCGTAATCTACTGCCTGGTTCATACTCTCAATCAAATCGTCGCCAAAATTCGTTCCCATTTCAATCTCCTTTTACACTATGCCGTTCTTTCAGCAGTACGGTCAACTTTCTCACCTGTTGCTTCTGATCCAGGGTCAAGTCTGTGCTTACGGCCTTGGCATAGGCCAGCAACATATAAATCGGGGCGTCAGCATGGCAATAAAAATAAACCACACGTGCACCACCACGTTTACCAATACCCGCTCTGCTCCATCGCAGTTTTCGAACACCACCCGTTCCGGGTATGAGATCTCCACTTTCCGGATTCCGTGCGACATAATCAATTAATTCTGCCCGTTCGCCGTCAGTCCAGACCAGCCTGGACAGATTCAGGAATGAGGGAAGCTCGACAACGGTAATGGGCCTCACTTTCATCGCTTTATTGTACGTCATTGACTTCTATTCAACAAGAAAAATCTATCCTTGATGCAGTATTAATACCCTTGCGTAGCGATTATGGATTAGAACGGCGAACTATCGAGTATTTCTCGGCAGTTACTGATATATCAGTAACTGATGGTCCCAATGCCCTCCGCAGCTGTAATCAGGTTAGGGTATAGCTCAAGCTGACACACCGATCACAAATATTCCTGGAAATAGGGAATAACATAGGTCATAACGTCCGTAAATATACTCAGTGAGGACAAAATGAGTCACGCCCAATCACTTGAACTTCTGAAGCAGGCACGAAGCCGCTTTACACAACGTGAGATTTCCGAGCGCGTCGGAAAGCGTCATTTTCAGAAGACGGCTGCATTAAACGTCAGGAGTTGACTTCACTGCAACAGCGGAGGGCATGGGGTCCATCAGGCTATGACGGCTGGTTGGCGCCATGGTCAGCAGTGTGGTATTGCACAAAGGGTCAGACAATGTTATGTGGAGAGCATATAAAAATGAGGTATAACTATAACTGGTTATCATGATAACCATGAGCTATAAAATATTAATTTTTTGGTTCATCCGGAAAGTGCGTGCTTCTGTGTTCAACCGACCAACACATATTTAGTTTCATGTGGCGTTATAATTTTCAGTTTAAAAAATTCGATATCTCTGAAGCCATAAGCCATTTTATGCAACGATTGGATTTTGTTATTAGTGCCTTCCATTACTCCAGTTGACAAGCCATCGAAGTCGAAATAAGCAAGGTGCCTGAGCGGTGAGTAGCAAGGCGTCCTAGAGAATTAAGGGCTCTGTCGCATTATGCGTTTTTTGTCAAAATCCCTCATTGATTGCATTGAAGGAAAATTGCCAAGAATTGCTTAATGCGACAGAGCCTGAAGAAGGTTACCCTCTTAAACTCGATGCATTATTGTCTTGACGGAGGGGTCCACTATAATCTTCGCAGCATCCTTTACATGTACCAATCTATAGATATAGAACGTACTGCGTGAAATCTGCATCTGTTTGCAGATTTCTTTCACATCCAGTCCTTTATCTTCATGCAAAGTTTTGGCCATTTTTACACGAGGATTATTAGGGTCTAATGGCTTGCGGCCACCTGTTCTTCCTCTGGCTCTGGCAGCTTCAAGCCCTGCGCGTGTGCGCTCCTGAATAAGCCGCCGCTCAAACTGGGCAAGGGATGAGAAAATATTGAATACCAGCTCACCACTTGCTGTGGTGGTATCAATAGCACCGTCACAGATAGAACGAAACCCAATACCACGCTGTCGCAATTCTTCAACGAGGCTTACCAAATGAGGCATAGAACGACCAAGCCGGTCCAGTCTCCAGACGAGAAGGGTATCTCCTTTTTTTAATTGGAATAGGCAGGCATCAAGGCCAACGCGCTGAGATGTTGCGCCAGAAATTTTATCGGTAAAGATATTCTTATTATTACAACCTTCATTTTTTAAGGCATCAAGTTGCAAGGCCAAGTCCTGATCGCCTGTACTGACTCGCGCATAACCGTAGAGTGCGCCTGTTTCTTCTTTTCTTAATAAGGACAATACACACTCTCCATCATGGGAAAATGTTTCACATTACATGTGGCAAGGACAAGGTTTTTGCATTCAGCAGAAGAAGCAAGTAGCGCGTCAACAATTCCAACACCATGACTTTTTCCATACTGCCGCCGATATAGGCCGCCTTTAATAGCTGCTTCATCATTTAAAGGGATCACAGGAAAATGCTGCACCAGATTATCAAGCAAGGTGCGTTCCTTGCCTTCTCGAACACCTGCATATAGTTCAGCAACGGTGAGGGCTGACAGGAAAGGAGGGGTCTCCAATCCTTCCAAAAACTGCGCAGCCTTTTCATTGCCACGGAAGAAATCAATTAAGATGCAGGTATCTATAAGGTAATGTGCCATTCCTAACGATCAAACTCCTGGCGAATGGTTTGCATACGCTGCTCAGCGTCTTCATCATCCGACCACATGCCTTTCATGTCATGCAAGGCTTGCTTCCACTGGCCTTGCAATGCGTTTTTTTCTGAAAGCAATAAATCAACCGCCTCACGAATAAGCTCGCTTTGGCGAGTTCCAGAGGTGAGGGCAAGGGACTTGAGAGCTTGCTCTTGTTCCTTGGATAGATAGACCTGTGTGCGCACCATAGAATCTTGTTTCATATACATTACTGTATATGTTTTAAATGGGTAATGCAAGTCTTATTTGATAATTGTCTTATTTATTAGCGCACTCAATGAGTTTAAGGGACATTGATTTATGAGACAACAAAACGGAACAGTTTTATGGGTGTTTTGAGGGATAAAAAGGGTAGGGCGGTAGTGTCCGGTTCTGTCGCATTAACGAAAGAAAGCTGATATTTTCTTGATTTTATCGAGTGTACAGTTGGTCTTGACGTAATTATCTTGCTAGAGCATAAAATTGTTCAGCAAAAGACATCTCGTCAGTTTCTTCCATCATCATCTGTCCTTTGCGAATCATATGCATTAATTCTATGCCAGCCAAGATACTTTTAGCTGACTGAAAAGATTTGAACCCGAGCATTGGCTTTGTTATTCGTTTCACTGCCCGATGGTCTTGTTCCACAATATTATTGAGATATTTGACCTGACGAACCACCATGGGTATGTCCCTGCTAGCATTGATCTCATCAATCGCTGCTTTATTGGCGCCACTCTTATCCATCGTGACCTTTTCAGGAACGCCATTGGCTTGCATGGCTTTGTCAAAGAAGCGTTTGGCAGCGGCCTTATCGCGTTTGGCCGTTAATAGAAAGTCGATCGTTTTACCATCCCTGTCCACAGCGCGGTAGAAGTATTTCCAAACGCCTTTGACCTTGATATAAGTCTCGTCCATTCGCCAGCTTCCACCAACCGGGCGCTTGTACTTTCTGAAAATCTTTTCCAGTAATGGTAAAAATCGGATCGCCCAACGGCTCACTGTTGAATGATCCACAGATACACCACGCTCCTCCATCATTTATTCCAGGTGCCGGCAACTTAACGGGTACGCTGCGTACCAGCGCACACAAACCAGAATTATCTCAAGCGGAAACCGCATTCCTTTCACATCAAGCATGTAATCTATCCATTTATCTCAATCATAATAGTCTACAAGACTATGAGGTCAGTTTTCTTAATGCGACAGAACCGTTTATGTGGTAACAGTCAGCACATCGCCAGAATATGCCTGGATACATGATCGTTGGCCTAGATTGGTTCGGCTAGATCAATGCAAGGAACCCTGATTTTGACAATAACTCTGGCGAGTAGATGAGACTTATGTAAAAGTTAAAGGAAAATGGACGTATTTATTCAGGATTGTCGACAAGTGCGGTCACACAATTAAGTTTTATTTGTCGTCTACACGCAGTGCTAAGGTGGCTAAGCGGTTCCTCAGCAAAGCGCTCAAGTCCATAAAACCATGAGCACATCCAATGACGATCAATACAGACAAAGCGCTAGCTTTTGGTTCCGTCATTGAGGAACTGAAAATGGAAGAAAAATGCCTAAAATATACGGTAAACCGGCAGGTGGAATATCTGAACAATATTGTCGAAGCCGATCACGGCAAACTCAAACGCTTGATAAATCCTGTACGTGGATTTAAATCCTTAGAGACTGCCTATGCAACGATCAAGGGGTTTGAAATCATGCGCATGTTTAAGAAAGGACAAATGAATGCATGGGCACGCGGACAAGGTCTTGTAGGAGAAATTCGTCTTATTGAAAGACAATTCTATACTTACACAGCGTAATCCAATATATCAGATACTTATCCCTGGCCAAAGATATTTTTTGCAACAGAGCCAGGCGGAGGCTAAACGCTTTTTTGACAAAGCCGTGCAAGACAATGACATTCCTGAAAAAGTCACGATGGATAAGAGTGGCACCAATAAAGCGGCGATTGATGAGATCATCAAGAATAATGATACTTCCATTGTCGTTAGGCAGGTCAAATACCTCAACAATATCGTGGAACAAGACCATCGAGCAGTGAAACGAATAACAAAACCAATGCTTGGATTCAAATCGTTTCAATCAGCTAAAAACATCTTAGCTGGCATCGAACTAGCGCACATGATTCGCAAAGGTCAGATGATTATGGAGGGAGCGGACAAGATGTCTTTTGCTGAGCAATTTTATGCGTTGGCAAGATAATCGCGTCAAGACCAATTGTACACTTGATAAAATTAACCAGATATCAGCTTTCTTTCGTTAATGCGACAGAACCCTTGCCCCCATTATCGGCTAATAGTATTCAATTTTTACATTAAATTCAGCTAATACTTTATCATCATAAAGGTCTTTTCGAAGAACATCTAAGGCTATTTGCAAATGGGGACTACCATACTTCTGATATCTCTTGAGCAGATCATCTATTACTTCAAGATCGGCGTGATTAATTTCCACAGACAAGCCTTCCAACATGGCATTGAACAATGGTCTCTGGCTTTGAAAAACTTTGGCTGTGCGTAAAAGAAGTTTTGGGTTGGTGGCAGCAATGCGTACAGCTTCATCCGTGATTTGGTAATAGATGTTTTTATATTGCTGACCCCGAGAAGACTTCTCCAGAACCTGTTCGCGAAACTTATGGCCCAGAGAAACAGCTATTTCTGGATCGGACAAAGTATTAGCCATTGACGTAAATAAACAATCCTGTAAACAGCTCGAGACATCCAAGGAGAGATTGAGGGCTGCCAACACGTGTTTTATATGATTTGCATAGTTATGTAGTGTGTTGCCATCGTTATTGTCAGTAGATTCGGCGACTGCAAAGTTCAGACCCACAATGTTATAAAAAGGCACATTCCCACCCCCCTGGGCCGGCCTATCGCTTAGAAGCGCAGAGCCTGAGTCACCACCCCTCATTACTGTTCCGTCAGTAGTTACCCACTCAATTAAACCCTTCATCGTGATGTCGTCGCAGCAACCAGTAGCATACTTCCTGGACACATTCATATGCACAATCGTTCCGCGAGTGTCACCAGTTGTGCGGCCACTTTTACGCACAGGGTCTCCAATCATTGGAGAACCTTCCCCGCCGGAAAAGCCAATGTCGCGAAATATAAAAAAGGTTTGCTCTGAAGAACTCTCTATTTTAGTCGCGTCTGCCAAGTTGCTGTTCGAATTACATGATAGCGGTGCATGCCCTGAAACTTTACCGATCACATCGCATAAGCCATCGGTTATACATGAACCTGAGTTTACGTCCCCTAGACCAGGGTGTACCCAAGTACTACCCATTGGCGCCATCTCGCAGGTTGTTATAGACTGGTTGCAGTGTGAATTAGTTACAAACACTATTTTCTGAGTGCCGAGATCGCAAGCCTTGAACCCAAGACTGCAAGCTATTGGTGCTGAAGAACTATTCCACCCTCCAGAATTCCCCATCTCCACAGGCAAGGGCTGTCGGTCAGCGTGACATTCAGCAGTTCCCGCAGCTCCGCAGGGCGGGAATCCGTCTAAAAGCTGGATTGGGTCTCTGAGCAGCACCCAGACAGGAATGCCGCCGATTATCTTCGGTAGTGCGGGAGCCGGTTCAGATTTATCAATAAAGACGCTGAAGTGGAGGCCGTTCTCAGATCGGCCGATGCCGATGCCTAGCACTCCAGGGATGTCTAAGATATCATCCTCATATTGAGATTGTATTCTTTCGAGCTGTTCTAATTGTTCCTCAAGCGAAAGGGGCAAGGAAGTTTTTTTTGGAAAGCAGGATGAAAGCATAAGAATGGTGAGGAGTAAAACTACCATACCTATTAAATAAATGGCCCGTCTATTGTTCAATAAAGTAACGTTTAACAAGTCTTTAAATTTCATTTTTTATGGTCGAGTAGAATCCCCTTTGCTGAGATTTAAAAGTACTGGTTCAGGCGCTATTGAAAAAATTTATTTTCGATAAAAAATAAATTTAAAAGATGTTGAAAAAGAGTTAGATGAAAAATGTAATATAGCTGTTTTTTTATTTTTTGCAACAGAGATAGCTTTTCAATATATATATTTGATGAGGGTTAATAGGACTTTTTTTGCTTTTTTACCAGGTCTTTTTTGCAGATTATTGTTGTTCTTCAAGTGCGATTATTTTCTCGGAAATGCCGAATAAATCGATCAAGCCGCATGTTTTTTCTGATAATGCGACAGAACCAAATAACAGGGCTTATTATTTTAATCTTGCCTGCTCAGCAGCCCATTCATAAACCTGATCAAACTTGCTCTGACCTAAGCTGGGCGGGTCTAGCAATGGACGGATGCGATCTTCATGTTCGAAGAAATAGTCATTATGCGTATATAGCCTTGGCTGTCGGGGGCTTTCGATGATATTAGAACCATCCACCTTACGTTGCCATAATAATTCTACTCCTTGCTTCATATGGTGTAGAATGGCGCGCTGTTGTTTGTCCTTAGCCGTGAACAAATCCAGAAGACGCATATCAAGTGGCCAAACAAACACGCCAGAGTCGAGTTGTCCATTTTCAAAAATTCCAGCTGTAAATGTTCGTCCATCTGGAGCAAAACTAAAAGGGTTCGATCCTTGTAGTTCATGCAGTTTGTGACCGGTTTTTACATCCCATAATGCTAGAATAGAATTGCCATATTTTGTTGCGATAATTCTACCATCTGAACTGAAAACCCCTTCAGTCTTATCTTTCATTATATGAACATCAGGAAAATTATACTTGAGCTTGCCATTTCCAGTGTCCCATAGATTAACTCCCTTTTTTTCGGTATTAGTAGCAAGTAAATCATTATTGGGACTGAACACTGGGGAACTGTTGTCCTTTATCACAAGCCGAAGAGAAAGTGTATGTACATCCCACAGACGTACTTCACTTTCTTGAAATTCGTTACTCGAGGCCAATATGGTGCCTTCGGAATTAAATGTCAATCTGCGGACTGGGTCTTTACTCTCGGTCAATAAAGTGCCAACAAGCCTTCCATTTTTTACATTCCATATTTTTATGGACTCATATCCGCCCGATGCCAGCAGTTGGTTATTAGGGCTAAAGGCCAGACTGGTTACGTTGTCTTTGTGGCCAATAAGCTGGTGTTTTATCACCCCCTCTTGGATACTCCACAACTGAATCGATTTATTTTCCAAGCCTCGTGAGGCTAATAATCGGCCATCTGGACTAAAAACAATATCTTCGGGCCTTGCAGTATGGGAGTGGCCACCCGCTTCAATTGTGTCATTAAGTAACTGCCCTGTTTCGATATCCCACAAATGTAATGAATATCCAAGATATTGAGCAATCAGCTGTTCTCCATCAGGTGTAAACACCAGACACTTAAGAGTGGCGTTTTGAGTCTTGATTTCCTGAATGACCTGGTCAGTATTTAGGTCACTGATTTGTAAAGAATCGTTATTATCATCACTGCTCGCCAACATTTGATTGCCCGTGCTAAGTGCACCTACACTACCACTTGATGTGGCGTTACCTTTTTCATCAAAAAGCAAGATCCCTTTATTAAAATTTGGCAGAGCAAAGCGACCTGACAATTTATTTGATATGTTTAAAGCCATTGCACTCAGTGCCTTTTCCGGTTTTATCCATTCTTTTGTTTGGGTATTCAATATCCGTAATGGTCCATTGTCAAAAATTGCCAATAATGGTGAATCAGGAAAAAAAGATAACGCAGTAATGAAACCTGCCTCAAATGAATCTATTTTATTACCGGAAGCAGTGTCCCATAAATTCATGGTTGCAGGGCTAACGCCCGTCGACACAGCAACTTGTTTACTGTCAGGCCTGAAACTAAACTGACTTATACCTCGCATGTTATCTTGCTTAAGTATATGTTTCAGATGACCGGTGCCGACATCCCAAAGGGCCGTTTTTTCTCCATCCATTGTTAACAGCGTGCGACCATCTGGACTGAAACCCATCTGAGAAACAACTTTCTCATTCGCGATCGTTAAACCAGGATATCCGTTTTTAACATTCCATAATCGCACTGTCATGTCGTCAGAAGCAATTGCGATTGTTTGAGTATCTGGACTAAAAGCAGAGCTAATAATTTCACCCTGATCCAAGGTGTGACGTAACACACCCTCTTGTATGTCCCACAACCGTACCGACTTATTGTCCGGTGTAGGAATTGCTACAAGCTGACTATCTGAACTGACAATACAGTTATCCCGAGAAGCGAAACCATTACCAATAAAGCGTTGTTTAAGTTCACCGCTAGTAACATTCCAGACGCCGATGGTTTGTGTTACTGAACCGACCGCTAGCCAAGGCTGTGTGGGATGAAACGCTAAGTCCTCATAATAACCATGAACAGGAAGTTTTCGAACAAGACGACCAGTGCTGATATTCCAGATACCTACAGTTTTTCCCTGATCTCCCAATGCTAGCCATTTTCCATCTGAACTGTAGCTAATCTTTCTAACAAAACTAGTTAGCGGTTCTTTAAATGCGAGTATAGGTGCACCGGATGCAGCATTAATTAAGCGTACTGTCTTGTCGGAACATCCTAATGCGAGACTCAGGCCATCCGTTGTAAATGTTAGTGCAGTTATAGGACAATTTGTATCAACAATACGATTAAGCTTGCCACTAGCAGTCTCAACAAAATATAATCTATATCCATTTGATAGTACAATCCATTGCCCATCTGGACTGAATACGATATTTAAAGAACCGTGAAGATCAATAGTATCCAACGGTAATGTGTGTAATAGATTTCCGCTTGCTATATTCCAGACATATAACACGAAATCTCTACTCAGGCTGCCAACTCCTATAGCAAAAAACTGATCAGTTGGATCAAATGCCAAATATGTTCCCGAGTCTTTTGGAACTTTATGACCTTTGAACGTTTGGATACGATTTTTTGATGTCACATTCCAGAAATGTACGGTTTCGTTTTCAATGCTAGCAGCATTAAGCTTATTATTTTCTGCGTTGTATTCAATCTGAATTTCGCCGTGATTACTTTTAAGTTTATACATTAGTTTGCCGCTCTTAGTAGCCCATATATAAACCATTTCCCCGCTACTGGCAGCAAGTGTTTTACCATCCAAGCTAAATGAAATACTTGAAATAACCTGGTTGTCAGGGGTCGTAAATACATGCGACAGCTGATTATTTGCAATATTCCATAGTATTACCGTTCCATCATAAGAACCAGTAGCCAAACTATTACTATCCGGGCTAAAGTCAATTTGAGTAATTGCGCTTTTATGCTTATTAAAAATAGAAACCAACTTACCTTTAGCTGTACTCCAAAGACGCACTGATTTATCGTACGATCCTGTAGCAATCAAACTGCCATTAGGACTAACCGCAATGCTGGATATAATATCGCTGTGACCTTCATCTGGCTGAATTTGTGCATTGGATCTTACATCCCACAAGCGTAAACCATTATTGTTAGAAACCGAGGCAAGGATACTACCATCAGGACTGAACGCAATATCATTAATACCTCGAATATGTTCGCTCAATGTGGCCAGTCGTTGACCGTTATGAGGATTCCATAAATTTATATCGCCTTTATATCCACCGGTAGCCATAATTCCTTTATCAGGACTAAATGCCAGACCATAGATGCCTTGATCATGAGAAAAGGTTCGCAAATGTTTACGGGTTTCAATGTCCCAAATATGTACATTGGGGCCTTCTGCAGTTGCAAGCATATGTTCCTGCGGACCAAAACCAATGTCAAACATTTTAACTCCACCCCTTTCACCGCGAGGCATGTGAGTCACATCGCCAGTTTCTCTTGCATAGAGATGTGCCTTGTTATCAGTTATTGCCGCCAGCCACTTTTGTGACGAATCTATCTCAATTTTTTCAGACATACCTGCCTCTAGCAACTTAAGTGTTGTTATATCAGCCACTTCTGCATCAGGTTTCCAAATTGATATTCCTTGTGATGAAGCAACTGCTAGATGTTTATTATCTGGATAGAATTTGATATCAAAAAATTGATTCGTGCCACCTTCGAGTGTATGTAATAAGTCTCCTTGTTTTGTACCCCAGAGGCGAACACTCCCATCACTGGAAGCTGAGGCTAGTTTGTGGCTGTCCGGAGAGAATGCCAAACCATTAATATTTTCATTGTGAGCATCGATTCGATGAACCAAGCGGCCACTGGCAACCTCCCATAGTAAAAGTTGTGATATTTTGCTCACATACAGCTTTGAACTTTGTCCCGCAGCCAGCCAACGCCCATCCGGGCTATAGGCAATCCTGCGCAAGCTAGGATAAAAATATAATACAGGTGATGTCCAGTATTCGTTAAATGCATCACGTGTTAAATTTCCCAGCAACAATGAACCTAAAGTTTCACTAGAAAGCGCTTGTTTATCAACCGGTATATCGAGTAAAGCTGCTTCTGATGCATATAACCAAGCTGAACGATAACTTTCACTATTGCCACTTTCCTGTGCTTTGGCAAGTGCATCCAACGCCCTTTCTTCATAAAATTTGGCTGAGTTGAAATTAGCCGTCAGTAAATTCTGTTGTGCTTCTTGCTCAGACATGAGTGCCCAACCTAGAAAAGCAGCAAGTACAACAATTACACTCACAAAGATTCCTGCTCGAACTTGTGTGTTACGTTGCTGGTGTGCAAGTGAGCGCTGTATATATGGTTTAATATCTGCAACTGGAATATCTTTGGCCACGTGCAGCAATTTGCGACCATCTTCCAATTCACTGCCTCGTGGCAATAGACGGTCATTGCGATTATTATTTTCTTGCCACAACCGCATACGCTCCCGAATTCGTTCTCGAATTCGCAGATTGTCACGATTGGATTCAATCCATTCACGTAAACGGTTCCAACGTTGCAACAGGGCTTCATGCACGATTTCGGCGTGGCGCACGCCGTCTTCATCACCTGATAGGGTGATCAGGCGTAACTCGGTTATATGGCTGGCCGGATTAATGGTGGTTCCCGCCAAATGGAGCAATACTTTTTCAAGATGAACCGGGTCGTCACTGTCAGCAATCAGTTCATCGATCTGAATTCGCTTGCGTGTATCCGGTGTGTTTTCCCCAATCTGCACCATCGCCAGTAGTGCATGCCGAGCCAGATTTTGTTCTGTTTCATTCAGCGCCATGAACAAATTTTCAGCCTGTTCATGTAAAGCGCCACCAACCCCACCAAGTTTGTGCAGTGTTTCTTCAGGTTGCGTGCCCTGTTTCATGCCCTCCCAGATGGCGCTCAATGTTACTTGCAGCAGTGGCAACGCACCATCACGATCAAGTGTTTGTGCTACTAATTGATCAATGACAATATCACTTAAAGGTGAACCAGCGCGTGCAGCAGGTACGGAAATAGCCTGTCGCAGTCCTTTCTCGGTCGGCGGACCGACCAGTGATTTTTGTTCGGCACAAATACTAGCCAGTGTTTTGTGCCGGTGTGTGAGTTGTTCAAAGAAGTCACTACGCAATGTGATAATTACTGCTATTCGGCCTTCCCGGTCGCTCGCAGCCTCCAATAGATTGGCTACAAAGATATCCGACTCGGTATCGATTGATTCCTGATCAGAATAACGATCTGTTAGCGTATAAAGTTCTTCAAATTGATCAACAACTAATAAAAAATGTTGATTAGCTTCTGCCGGCGCACCGGAGATTATTGCATCGACTATGTTTAGCAACCCACAAAATCGTCCATTTGACGTTTGCTTCAGTAGAATCTCGTAGTCATTGATACATGTTGCTCTGTTCTTTCCTTCCAGACTTAAACGTGCCAGTTCTATTGTTAATTGACGAAGTGGGCGGCTGCGCGGTGAAAATACTAGAGTAGTGAGTGTGCCATTTTCTGCATCACCAATTACTTTACGAATACGTGGCAGCAGACCAGCCTGCACTAATGAGGATTTGCCGCTACCTGAAGGACCGAGAACAGGTAATATGCGTACTGGCGTCTGGTCATTCAGTGGTGTCGTCAGGCTCAGAAATTGGCGAAGAAACTTCTCGATTTCTTCATCGCGTCCAAAGAAGCGTTCTGCATCTTCTTCTTTGAATACCGCCAACCCTTTGTAAGGGTTTTCTCCAATTGGTAAGGGTGATGCGGTTTTATTCAGGTGTTGCCGCAATGCTTCAATGAGCTTTGTTAGACCTGAATTATCAGTGCCGTTTCTCCAACCTGTCAGATCTGCGGTCTGAATGCGACTGAAACCGTACGGTGGCTCTACTTGCTCAATATAAATAGGAAACAGAAGATTGTTACGTTTTCCATATTCAGCTTCTTCAAGTACGAAATCGCTCTCACGCGAACTGACGGACCATAGCACCACAACAGCTTTAGCAGCATGCAACTCCTTTTCGATGTCATGATGCCAACGGTGTCCAACATGGATTTGCCTGTCGATAAAAACAGTCCAGCCTGCCTCATGCAAGTGCTGGATCAATCTATCAGCAATCGCAAGATCTTTCCTTGAATAACAGACGAAGATATCACGCATGGAACACGCCACCTTTAATAAGCTGTTGAAAAACCGCGTTCAGTCTGAGATTCTGTTTTAAAAGACTGCGAACATTTCGATTCGGGTTCTGTCGCATTAACTATAAAAATGCATATTTCAAGAGAGCAGATGTACCGGCTTCTGTCACTAGACGGATTTATTCTGCTAACGCATAAAATTGCTCAGCAAAAGACATCTTGTCCGCTCCCTCCATCATCATCTGACCTTTGCGAATCATGTGCATGAGTTCGATGCCAGTCAAGATGTTTTTAGCTGATTGAAAAGATTTGAATCCGAGCATTGGTTTTGTTATTCGTTTCACTGCTCGATGGTCTTGTTCCACAATATTATTGAGATATTTTACCTGACGAACCATCATGGATATCTCCCTGTTGGCATTGATCTCATCAATCGCTGCTTTATTCGCGCCATTTTTATCCATCGTGATCTTTTCAGGAATGTCACTGGCTTGCATGGCTTTGTCAAAAAAGCGTTTAGCCGCGCCCTTATCGCGCTTGGCCGTTAATAGAAAGTCGATCGTTTTACCATCCCTGTCCACAGCGCGATAGAGGTATTTCCAAACGCCTTTGACCTTGATATAAGTCTCGTCCATCCGCCAGCTCCCACCAACCGGGCGCTTATACTTTCTGAAAATCTTTTCCAGCAATGGTAGAAACCGGACCACCCAACGGCTCACTGTAGAATGGTCAACCGTAACAGCACGCTCTTCCATCATCTCTTCCAGATGCCGGCAACTTAACGGGTACGCTGCGTACCAGCGGACACAAACCAGAATTATCTCAAGCGGAAACCGCATTCCTTTCACATCAAGCATGTAATCTAACCATTTATCTCAATCATAATAGTCTACAAGACTATTAGGTCAGTTTTCTTAATGCGACAGAACCTGAAATTTTACTAATTTTTCTCAAAAAATAGTGCTCAAATTACCCGTTATGGGGTAAGATCAGGGTATATAACTTGGAGAAATTACCATGATGAAAGTATCTTTTGCTGAAATAGATGAAGCCTACCTTCGTAACAAAGTTGAGAATGGCTATTATAGTAGCTTGTCCGAGGCTATACGCGATACTGTACGCAAACAAAGGGAAAGTGAACAAAACCGCTTGCTTGCTGCTTTAGAGGCTGGGGAGAGAGCGATACAAGAAGGTCAGACACAACCATTTACCCGTGCATTATTCGATCAAGTAATACAGGATGGAATATCAAAAGCAAAAAACAGTGAGATAGTTGTAAACACAGATGTCATCACCCAATAATTACGAACTTATTATCACCGATCCTGCGCGAGACGACTTAGGAGCTATTGCAGCTTATACTTTCACAAAATGGGGTGAAGAACAGTCCACTAAGTACACAGAAGGGCTCTATAAAACAATAGTAAACATAGCCAATGATCCAGATACTGGAAAATCTCGTTATGGCGTTCCAAAAGTTATCAAAGGCCGTAAATCAGGGCGACATGTCATTTTTTTTCGTATTATCGGTCAAATAATTTTTATTATGCGAATTTTGCACGAAAGCATGGATCACGGCAGACATTTATAATGGATCTTAGTATTCTTGGCTCTGTCGCATTAAGCAATTCTTGGCAATTTCTCTTCTATGAAATCAATGAGAGAATTGGATAAAAAACGCTTAATGCGACAGAACCATTATTGGCATGCGAACTGACCCACCTGAAATAGCCTACCCCACCGCAACCCCGGCTTTGCCAGAGGTATGTGACTTATAAATGAGAGCGCGGGTTTCCATTTTGATTGTTATGATACGAGTGATCATCGTGCTGATTGTGCTATTGCTCTTAGCCACGTTTGCTTACTACTGGCCCCGTACAATACTGTTAACAGTCTATCTACTTGTGAGCGGTGCCCTGGTCGCACGCTACAGCCGCGATGCATTTTCCGAGTCAGAGCGGGCAAGCGCATGGAATACCATGCTAGCAAATTTTGCCAATGCCCATCTGCGAGCGGATCCAACGCTCACCCGTCTGCGCCGACGCTTCTCCGCTATGCTACTGATCCTTGCGGAAGCACTGTTGTGGCCGCGCCAAGCTATCATATCGCTTGCTGGCCGACCGCTCTTGCGACGCAACTCGGTCGGGCAATTGATTCCGCGTAGATACCGGCCTACGACACTTTTCTACGTTTTTTACTTGGTAAGCGCAGCTTTATTCGCGTTGCTGCCATTCACCGTTCTGTGGTTCTCGGTCAACGAACGCACCGCCGAGCCGATCGCACTCACCTTATTCTGCTTGCTCGCTGTCAGTCTGTTCGCGCGTCATTTCGCAATGCTGATCTTCCCGCACGACCTGAAGGCCTCAATGCGTCGCACGCCTGGTGACCCGCGTATTTTTTTCGCCATCTACCTGTGTATCGACACTTTTGCGTTTGCCGTGTTGGTGCAATTCGTCGGCATACAAGCCGGAACGTCTTTACTTGGCCTAGGTGGTTTCAAAGACGCGCTCGTCAACGTACTATCGATTTCGGAGCTTCGCGCGCTCATACAAGAACTCATGCAGGTATTTAATATCGAGTTGTCGCAGATCGCTGTCAACATGCTACAAACTTTGGCGCAAGTAACAGCGCTACAGGCGTTCGAGATGCTTTGCTCCGGCCTGGTCTACCTCAACATTGTACGCATGCTGTTACCGTTCAATTCATGGGAGCAAACCGACGAAGACTTAAAATTAATCGCGCGCAGGTTGCTAATCGGTGGCTGCGCCGAGGAAGCACGAACCACACTTGCCAAGATCAAAAATTACGATGACGAAACGGCACAACTGGATGCTTTGCTTACCGCACACCGTGGCAATCTCAATGCGGCGGTGAAGAAAATGCGTTGGGCGCATGCGCGTAACGACCTGCCAGAGGACGCAGATTTGATCTTTATGGATGTCATCGGCCAGTTGATGCTCATCCCCGAGAGCAATCTAAGCACAGCTCAGATGATCAATTTCGTTCTCGACAATAATGTCAGTGACACTACTCTCGTGATGTTCTTGTCTTTGTCTTTTTCTTTTGGTCTCGTGAGCGGGCACATCGACCCACTTGAGACGTTAGAGATCATCAAGAGTAAGGAACGCCTGGGCGATTATCCATTGAGTGCAGCGTTAATCGAAATTGGTGAAGGAGACCTGGCAAGCGCCCGCGCCAGACTGGAAATATACGCACCCGCTGACGTAGTATCTCGTTGCGCGATGCTGCTGATTAAGGAGATAATCGCCGCACCCTCACCAGCGCCATCGATAAATCAGGCGGCTGAACAGGTGGTTGTCGCCATCGATGCAGTAGTGTTCGAAGAACTGACCTTGGCCCAGCAACTGACGTTGGTCTCGATCTTGATCTGTTTTCGTTGTGCCATTGCTTCACGCGGCGAGACCGCTCCTGCGCTCACCGCACTGACCTCGAAGACCCTCGCTAACATCCGTGAGTTTTATCCAAGCCACCGCAACGTCTCCCTACTGGAGAACTACAGCCGTATCGTCGAGGCTCAAGCCAGACGGAAAAATTCACCTACTCCGACAGTACTTACTGCATAACCGAGCGGCCGCCTGAAGCTCTTTCGATAAAATAAAAGGCTATGTCTGCATTAATAGTTGAAACTGATTTTCTCGTCCGAGAGCGGCCTGGAGACCAATGATTGGCGAGTTGTGCCCACCCCAACGTTCCAGCCATCTACGCCAGCCTAGGTACCTTTCCAGGTATTTGGTTGCGACCCCATGAAATCTTTTCATCCACTGTTTAAGTCTGCTGTCGTAGGCATTAACATTCTGGATATGGTAAACACCAGCAATGACTCGAATTCCAGCAGAGAGATTGACGGGGTGATGGGTAATTCCGAGGCTATGAGCCACAGACCGGTAGACGGCAGCGCCATCACTACAGAAAATGGCATCTTTTGCCAGGATAGCCCGCAAAGGAGGCTCAATTGTCTTCTTATCAAGCGCATTCAACATGAAATCTGCTGTTGCACCAGAGCGGTCGCGTACTACCAGCACCGGCACCTGATCTTTGCCTGTTCCACGTACATGGATTTGCTTACCGCGTTTACGCGGTGGACGATTCAGGTGACGTTGACCTTTGCAGGAAGAGGGAAAAAAGGTCTCATCCGCCTCAATGATTCCTTGCAAGTGGTTGGCTTTAGTAGCCGCCGGCAAAGTCAGGAACCGATGGCGCCAACGAAAACTGGTGTTTTTGTCTATTCCGCATTGCCTGCCGCTAGCTCGCACGGTCAAACCTTCAATCAACGCTGCACTGTAATTCAACCATTGCT
>NZ_FMWO01000091.1 GCF_900103035.1 Nitrosomonas mobilis | reverse complement strand
GCTGTCCTTTTGCGGGCACTCTCCAGCAAAGGCCTGATAACCTCGAATTGCTCCGACTTGATATCACTTGGATAATCTCTTCTCATCTCCCAAGCTTCTCATAACTCGGAGACTTTGAACAGGTTCTAAGAAAAACATCCCCTGACGCTTGGAAAAACATCCAAATATGTCGGTGCGCAAGGCCCAACATCGCGTTCGAGAGGGACGCGCCAAAAGCGGCGCGCCCCTCAACTTTACGTTAGCGGCTCTTACCTCCGACCGCTTCTGGATTTTTTCAGGGGGAAACCACATGGAGATCAAAATGAGCGATGAAAGTTTGAAGGTAGCTGCAAGTACCGCTGGTGGTGGTGCCGCTGGAACAGCAGGATCGTTAGCGGCTGTCTCAACTTTGGGAGCAGTTGAAGGACTGTCAGCCGCAGATATGACTTCTGGCTTAGCAGCCCTTGGAAGTCTTGTCGGCGGCGGCATGGCTGCCGGAATTGGAGTTGCAGCAGGAAAAAGGGACGCTACCCTTTCTTATTGGGTTTAGTTACAATCTATGAATGCCAAGACCAAGCAGAACTGTATTTTCCGGTGGACCGCATCAAATCACACAGCGAGGAAGCTGGCGAAAATAATATAGATAATTATTATATGACTATAAGACTTTTTACCAATTTTATCAGACAGGAAATGTCGTATATATTACGTTGGACCCTTTAATCGGAAACCGTGGATGACCGCACTACACTTTCGCGTTGCGCGGGTAGATGACTCTGCCGAGATTGCACAACTCGTCAATGAAGCCTATCGGCCCGCCCCTGGAATGGGTGGCTGGACTCATGAATCTGACTTGATTTCAGGCAAAAGAATAAACTCTGAAAAAGTTGAAAATTTAATAAAGCAAGAAGACTCTACAATTCTGGTAGGTGTTCTAGGCTCAATTATTGTCACCTGTGTACACATTGAGAAAGATGGTGCCAATGGTTACATTGGTATGCTAGCTGTAAGCCCATCACTTCAGGGCTTAGGTAAGGGTAAAGAAGTGCTTACCCAAGCAGAAGAATATGCAGTAAAGAATTTTAACTCTAACAATTTCGTAATGGTTGTGGTTGCAGCAAGAACAGAGCTTATTTCTTTCTATCTCCGGCGCGGTTATAAAAAAACAGGCACCACAATACAGTACCCGCTCGATGCAGGTGTCGGCACGCCAAAATTTGATGCACTACAAATTGAAATTCTGCATAAAGCGTCTAACTCGGCGCTCAACCTCGCGCCTTCCAGTTGCCGGACGGCGATAACGCGCTGCCGGTTAGCTCTACGTTAAGGCAAATCCAAGTCGTTTCTTTTGCTTTTAAGTTACATTTTCCTGTTTGCTTGATGCCTAGGATTTCATAATGCAAGATGAAATAGTGTTTCTGCCCGATCATCGCGGAATAAACGCTAAACAAGCAGCTCTGATTTTCGGCGGCTTTTTTATTCTCGTACAGCTATTTTATTTACGGTCTGAGCCGCTAGAGACAAGAATTAGTTTTACTGCGGCATTCGTTATCTTTTTATTGTTGGGATTCTGGTTTTCGGAAATAAATTCCAGAAACTGGCCGCAGCAAATAGTCATCAATCGCTCAGGAATATGCTGTAGCAAAATGAAAGCGCAATATGGCGTAGACTTAATTCCCTGGAATGATGTTACTTACATGGATCTTTTTTACACTGATGATGGACTGTCACCCCATCTACGCATTAGTCTGCGCCAAGGCTCTTTCCGTAAGCGTTCGAATAATAAACTCTTACAACGCATAAGCATGGGACTCGATGTCAACATTCCAGTATCGGTGAATGTCGCACCAGAGGTAGTACTGCAAACAGCTCAGCAGTATTGGAAGGAAGCTAAGTACACTCGTAGTTGAAAGAAATTAGCCCTAACAATCACATCCAGCCGACATGCAATGTGGAGCGCTAGGCGTCTTCTTAAACATCATCGCTGGAAAAAAAGAGGCAGCCACGTTGTCTTATTGGATTCAATTACAATCTATGAATGCCAAGCCTAAGCAGAACTGTACTTGCCGAGATACCGCATCACATCACACAGCGAGGAAACCAGCGTAATATAGGACAGCGTCCCCTTTTTCTCGACAATCTCTCAGGCATTGCCCTTATCTTCGTTTGGGCCCACTATGCTTCAAGCCCAGAGTGGCATGTCCCGATCGCCTTTCTCGTCGTGATCGGTCTTTGGCTGCTCTATCGTCGCCAAGCCATATGTGCGCTCTTCCAGAAATAGAGCACTGACCCATACCCGTGGCAACGCCTAACCGGTCGGTCAAGTGAACGTGCATACGGCACGTCGCTTACCTCCAATGTTAGTCTTTACTCAGCCGGGATAAAGCATGATGAACAATGAATGGATTCACCACTACACATCGCTAGATACACTAGAACTTATCCTCAAAAGCGGGAGAATAAGATTTAGTCGTTTAGATATGGTTGATGATCTTAATGAAAGCAAAGCCTACGGAGACCATGATTTCTCAAAATTTCTTTTTGTGAGCTGCTGGACTGACTTAGGGGAGGAAAGTATCCCTCAATGGAAAATGTATGCCGACTTACTGAAAGGCGTAAGGATTTCACTGCCAAAGAACTTCTTTCCTCAATACCCCTTTGACCCTCCTCCAACTCTAGGTATCACAGTTCAAGATAGAATTAGATTTCCTGTGCGCTGGGACGAAATATTTACGGCTGAGTATTGGCTACAACCAATATTTCTATATGAAAGCTGGTTTGGAAAGAAAGTCACGTACATAGACAACATCATAGGGTTATTTAAGAATAACTTTTCGTTAAGTCGTGATGTGCAGCGAAGAGAAAACCTAAATATCCAGGAGATGAACACTTTCGCTTGCTACAAGCAAAAGGAATGGCAATTTCAAAGCGAATATAGGTTTATTCTATGTGCATTTCCTCCCTTAAAATTTCCAGCAGGTGGATTCAATAACGGACATTTTGTTGAAAAATACTCAATACATCATGTTGAATGTATTAAAGAGGGGCGCCATCCTTCAGTAGAATTTATCGATATCGATTTTGGTAATGGGTTTCAGTATGTAAGATTTACGCTAGGCCCTAAATGTGATGAATATGATGTAGGTAGGCTTTTAGCACTCACAAAAAAATACGCTCCTAGCGCAACTATTAGCAAGAGTACTTTGAGCGGCACAATCCGCTAGCGAAAACTGAACTAACAAAGTCTTACAGTCGGACCAAACCACGCTGTCATGCCTTTTGCTTGCGTAAAAAGTGGACGCTACCCTTATTGAGTTTAGCTACAATCTATGAATGCCAAGACTAAGCAGAACTGTATTATCCGAGATACCGCATCACATCACGCAGCGAGGAAACTGGCGAGAAAGAATAATATAGGGTAGCGTCCTCTTTTTTACCGCTTTTTTACATGCCAGAGAACGCTACATTCGAGAGTGCACCACTCGCTTTGTTCGCGGCTTCGCCCCTGCGGAGTGTCCCTCCATTTAAACGTTAGGCGTATGCGACGCCGCCATTAAATATCTCAACAAAAAGGAGATCGCCATGAGCCAATACCAAATCGCCGTTGTCGTCGGCAGCCTTCGCAAAGATTCTTTCAACCGGAAGCTAGCTAACGCCATGGTAAAGCTGGCGCCACCGGAGTTTTCGTTCAAGCAAGTACAAATCAGCGATTTGCCGCTCTACAATCAGGACGACGACGCGAATCCGGCCGAATCCGTCAAGCGACTGAAGGCAGAAATCACGGCAGCTCAGGGTCTTCTGTTCTTCACGGCTGAATACAACCGTTCGATCCCTGGGGTGCTCAAGAACGCGATCGACCACGCCTCGCGCCCCTATGGCCAGAGCGTTTGGGCAGGCAAACCAGCTGGCGTGCTGGGTGCTTCGATCGGCGCCATCGGCACGTCTATGGCTCAACAGCATTTGCGTAATGTTCTCGCGTACTTGGACGTGCCGACGCTTGGCCAACCTGAAGCATTCATCCAAGTGAAGGATGGGTTGTTTGACGAAGTCGGTAACATCAGTGCAGACAGTAAGGAATTTTTACAGAACTGGATAAACCGCTATGTCGCGTGGGTGAAAAAACACGCTGACTGATACGGTAAAAACAAGCCAAAATATTATTGCAGCGGAGCCGGGTCACGGGGTCGAGTCTCCCAGGATAGCTCAGACACGGTCCCCCTGTGGTTTTCGCCTAATCCATCATTCGGGCGGGACGCGCTAAAGCGCGCTCCTTAACCAAACATTAGCCGTTTCATCACCAAAGGACGAGTGGAAAGACCATGACTGCTGACAAAGACAAACACTGGTCGCACCAAAAATTGAGATCGTATTCCAGCATGACGCCGGAAGAATATATTGATGAGCGGCTTAATCAGTTCCGTGAGTGGTATGATAAAAAAGTAGTTATCGCAAAACGAAATTACCAATGGATGCGCGCCATCACTGTTGTGGGAGGCGCTATTGTTCCGGTATTGGTAAATCTCCCGCTTGATGACCATGCTATTCGTTATCTAACTACGATAGTTAGTTTAATTGTTGTAATTCTTATTTCTCTCGAAAGCGTGTTTCACTTTCGAGAACAGTGGAAAAATTATCGTTCTACTGAGCAGCTCTTGGCAAAAGAGTATTTCAACTTTGTCACGGGTGAAGGTCCTTACAGGAACCAGGATGAAAAAGAGGCGTTTTTAAACTTCGTGGACAGAGTAGAAAATGCAGTTGCCTCAGAAAATGCGTCGACGCTCAACGTTATGACAACTCTTTCTGAGAAAAAAGTAGAGGCAGCAGTTGAGCCTGGAAAAAAAGGCTAACGAGGCGCTGCAGCCGATCGCCAACCTGATTATCGGGGATAACTTACTGTTGTAGTGTTTCTCTGATCGCGAGTTGATCCGGCGGGCAATTAACTGCTTCACCACAAAAAAAATCCAATCTCAGGAAAAAATCATGAATCCTCCCAGCATTGTCTCTACATTTCCCGCTACAGAAGAACTTATCGTATTATCCAGGGAGCGCACAGCCAAATCCCTGGATTTCAGCAAACTGGTGGATGCCATTGCCATTGCCGCCCTTGAGTACGATGCTGGCCAGATCCAGAGCCCGGAACGCATGGTTGTGCCCCTTGGGATTGGTGGCGTAATGCTGAGCATGCCGGCCACCGCGCATGATATCGGGATTCACAAGCTCGTGACTGTACAACCCGCAAACAAGGAGCGGCAACTGCCCACCATCCACGGCACGGTAACTGTGTGCGACACGGAAACCGGCAGGCCCATCTGCCTGCTTGACGGCCCGGAGGTGACTGGACGGAGAACGGCCGCTGTTACGATGCTTGCAATCCGTACCTTCCTGAAGAAAGCGCCTCGTGAAATCCTGCTGATTGGAACGGGTGTACAAGCGCGCCACCATGTTCTGGCACTCAATGCATTGTATCCACAGTCGAAAATCTGGGTACGTGGACGCAGTGAGACTGCTTCGGCAGCTTTCTGTGACCAGTATCAGCCTCTCCATAGCAAGCTTGTTCCCGCAGAACATTCGATTTCCGATAATGTAAGTGTCGTCATTACTGTCACGACAAGCACACATGCTGTCTATAACGAAACTGCCTTACGCGATCGCCTGGTAGTCGGCGTGGGTGCTTTCACGCCAGAGATGGCCGAACTTGGCAAGACCACACTTGATGGTAGCGCCATCTTTGCTGATGATCCTGCCAGTGCGCGTCATGAGGCTGGCGATCTCATTCAGGCCGACGTTGACTGGTCTTGCGTGCGCTCGTTGGCCCATGCCCTTCAAAGCCAGATCGACGAATCCCGTCCCCGGGTTTTTAAGAGTGTAGGAACTGGCGCCTGGGATCTCGCGGCCGCGCGCGTGGCACTGCAAGCCATTCAGACTGAGCGCTAAGTCGGGCATCAAGACCAGACGCATCAGACGCATCAGACGCATCTCGATCCACAGGACAAAGCGAACCAGGCATTACTCGCGATGCCACCGCACAAAATTCGCTTCATCCAGAAATTTTTACAGCAGCAAGTCCTCACCTCTGCACAGGCTGGCTACCTGACAACCTTAGGAAGCCGCCGCCGATCACGAAACCGAGTAAAATCTTATTGATCGACACGCGGACCGTGCTGGCCGGCAAAGCCAGGAGCAACGCAGCCAGCGTCAGACTCAGAAATAGCGAACCCAGCTCGACATCCGACAGGATGCCCGTGATGATCTCGCCGTACAAAAAAACGGGCAGCAGTGCCGGTAAATAGAATGGAATGGTCAAGGAAGATAAGACGATTGCCGCCGGGCAACGGAGATGAGCTCATGCCAGAGGTAACCTGCATACTTTGATGACGGCTCGAGCGACGGTCAAAACGACGCCCGAAATTACGCCTGGGGAAAAAGAGCTTGCCGGAGTATAAGACTCCGCCTCTGGCCGGAAACTTCAAACCCGGAACGATCATCGATCATCCATGCCGACCACCCCCAGCCGAATCCCTTGATTCACTGTCGCACAGAAAATTACCTGGCGTTCTTCATGCTTCCCGAGTCATGGATCTTCGGCCACGGGCCTGGCAGCCAACTCGCATTCACTCCACCGGTTGTATTCGCCACTTGTGCTTGCTGTCTTTGGTCGTGGTCAGATAGTTGTTCTTGTACGGCGCCAGATACTGATCGCTGTAGGCCTCGTTGCGGATATAGACCTGCTCGCCAAAATGAAACGGCTGGCCCTCTTCGTCTAGGTTGATCTTCTCGAAGATCCAGTTGCTCTTCGAGCCATAGTCGTTCCAGTAATACAGCTCCGTGGCATCACCGAAGGCGCCAAGCAGATTGTAGTCCTTCCAGCTTTTCTTGAACTTCTCTGTCGTCTTGATAGTGACGACGCTGCCGCCGAGCAGCGGTTTGCCGTTGCCACCCAATTGCAGGGTGATGCCGTTCTGGCCCAGTTGCGCATAATAGTAGCGTGTGGCGGGATCGGATTTGGCGATATAGCGGTCGTCACTGCTGAGCAGCATCAGCTTTGAATTCTTTTTCACCACGACCGGTTTGGGCGGGTCCTTCAGCAGGAGATCATCCGTATGCGCATCCATGTAGGTGTTCCACGCAGCGAGCAGCGCCTCGCGCCGTTCCGGCGTGGCCGCCAGTTCGTAGATCGGCACCAGCCCGCCGCTGGCGAAATCGGCGATGGACATGTTGTCGGGAACACTCTTCGACCAGGCATTGTAGTTGGCGGATGGCTCACCCTGACCTCCCACGATGGCATGGCCCTTGGCCGGGTCACCGCCCATCACCCGCACATGCTTGTTGCGAATCACCTCCTCGACATCCTTGCGGGAGACACCGCCAGCGGACGCCTCACCCTTCACGACTTCTGCATAGGCTGCCTTGACCGTGGCATTGGCGTCGAAACTCTTGCTGACCTGGGTGGTATCGGCATAGCTGCTGAAGGAGACACGCGCGCCGACATAGATCGACTTGAGGAAGTGGGTTCCATATTTATCGAACAGGGTTTGCGGCTCCATGGCCGCGATGTCCTGTTGCACAGCAGGCAGCAGCTGCGCCGTATCGTTTAGCGATAACCGATAATAGGCCTGCGTCACGTTGGAAGTAGCATACACATTGTTGCTGTTGTTCAGCGTCTGTTGATCGAAACTGCTGGTCACCTCACCGGAAAAACCGCCATAGGTACCGGACAGCGCGATTGAGCCGGACAACGCGTCGAAGTAAGTCTTGCGACTCTGCCCATAGATGAAATTGCCTTCGTATGAGGGCGCTTCCTGGGTCTCCACGCCGGCAGTGTCGCTGACATCGAACAAGGGAGAGGTGATACTGCGTGGATCGGCGTAGTACTCGTAGCCTTTATAGCCCTTGCCGAGATATTCCTTGACGCCGGCCCGCACTACACTATCGAGTGTCGCGGCGAGATCGGATGTATCGGTTTTATTCTGTGTCTGGGTTGTATCGAGCATACCGGGAGAGCAGGACAACAGCGGGAGACAGAACAAAAACAGTATTAGACGAGCAAGCATGGCAACCTTCCTTATTGTTTTTCGGCAGAATCGGATTATCGAGTTCAGGGAAAGAGGTATAGCAGAAACATAAACCCTCTTTTTCATAAGAACCAAAAGTACCGGGAAACGGTTTGGTCGTCAACCTGACCGAAAAAAGGAAAAAAAGGGGACGCTACCCTTTCTTGTTGAGTTCAGTTACAATCCATGAATGCCAAGACTAAGCAGAACTGTATTTGCCGGGATACCGTATCAACATCGCGCAGCGAGGAAACTGGCGAGAAAGAATAATATAGGGGTGTCCCTAAATTTAGCGTTAGACCTTGAAGAGAGCAACTCATATGATTCACCACTATTCGATTCCCGTTCAAGACACGAAAAATGTTTCAGAAGTGTTGGCTGAACTTTTCGGCGGAACGATTACTCGGTTTGGTCCCAATCCGGGCTCATACATCGTTTGGCTTGGAGATGAGTACGGTTCAGCCATAGAGTTACATCCTGCCGGTACGGAAATGTACCCTGATGCTGGTGAAAATCAAGCAAATTTCCGGCACAACCCTTCGCAATCCAAATTCAGCGCGACACATGCCGCTATCTCCATCAATCGTACGAGAGAAGCGATTTACAAGGTTGCGGCAACACAGGGCTGGAAAGCTTTGGAGTTGTCGCGGGGTGGATTCAATGTGATTGAGTTCTGGATAGAGAATAACATAATGATTGAGTTCCTCACTCCTGATATGGCAAATGACTATTTGTCTGCAACCAAAAATTATATAAAGTGAGCTTCTTAAGTCATTCCCTCTTTCGTTAAAGGGCTGGTAAATGAGCAGTAAACGAATCGATATCCGTGTTAAAAGAGTGTACGAAGAACCTGAAGAGTCGGATGGACGGCGTGTTCTAGTTGACCGATTATGGGCCCGTGGACTATCAAAAGAAAAAGCGAAAGTGGATATCTGGATAAAGGAGATTGCTCCTTCTACAGAGTTGCGACGTTGGTATGGACATGACCCGAAGAAGTGGGACGAGTTTAAAAGCCGATATGCTGCTGAATTGAAAAATAACCCTGATCAGGTTGAAACAATTTTAGAGGAACTACATGCAGGTACCGTTACGTTTCTCTACAGCTCAAAAGAAGAACAGCTGAATAATGCGGTCGCTTTAAAGGAATATATAGAGTCAGTTATTCGTGATAGAGCCGAATAACCTATCAACCAGGTGCGCTCACAAACTACGTGTGCTGGATGCTGCGCATAAGAAACGCTTCGCCACTTGCCCCAGACGAAAATCGATTCTAAACTGGTAAAAAAATGTTCGCACGCCACTTTATTTACAACTGTGGATCCGGCGTTTTTTGTAATCTGCGTGAAAACAAACGCCTGCACCGCTTTATACTACGCACAAAGGTGAAAGTGATTGGGCAGTAGATGTTGAATTACATAATGCGTAATATCAAGAAACTGGGTTCAGAATGGCGGGTTTGCTGTAACAGCATTAGCGCTTAACACAAGTACTGTTGCCATGCTTAAAATTGAATCTTTATTGAGTAATATCAGAAAGTGTACAATTTGCGAAAAGGATTTGGCCCATGGTGCTCGTCCTGTTTTACAAATTAACCCGAATGCTAAAATTTTAATTGCAGGGCAAGCACCGGGTAAAAAAGTTCATGAATCTGGTGTGCCGTTCGACGATGCCAGTGGTGATCGTTTGCGTGACTGGATGGGTATTTCTAAAAATACATTCTATGATTCTAATCAAATTGCAATCCTACCAATGGGCTTTTGCTATCCTGGCAAAGGAAATAATGGAGATTTGCCTCCACGCCCAGAATGTGCGCCAGCCTGGCGCAATCAACTCTTAGCGCAACTTCCTAATATAAAAATAATTTTAGTACTTGGTAAATATGCACAGACATACCATTTTGGTAACAGCAGTTCTTCTTTAACGTCACTTGTAAAATCATGGCGAACTTATTGGCCAAGCAAAGTTCCGCTTCCGCATCCCAGCCCTAGAAACAATATATGGCTTAGTAAAAATCGCTGGTTTGAACAAGATTTAATTCCGTCGCTCCAAAAACAATGCCGGCAACTTTTGCAAGATTAGCCGGGCTAGCGAGTAGGGGCACCTCTAAAAATCTAATTTTCGTCACAATGTTGTGTTATTGATTGTAATTGCCACCTTACTAAAGTTATTGATACCAGTAGGCAGCCTAGTATCATTATATCCAACGTGTTAAAAACAAATCGTAATAGCGATGCGCTAATTAATATTGATACTAGAATATCCGCCCAATATTCTAGTAACCTTGGAACCAGATAAATAGTGGGAGAACGAACTTAAAGAAAAAAAGGGGGCGCTACTCTTTTTTGCTGGATTCGATGACAATTGATGGATGCCAAGACTAAGCAGAACTGTATTTGCCGGAATACCGCATTCCATCACACAGCGAGAAAATCGGCGAGAAAGAATAGTATAGGCAGCGTCCTCTTTTTTATAAAATCAATATCTGATGAAAATTAAAAGGAAAGAATATGTCTGCTACACGCTTTCCCGCCTCAATCGCAACGCCTGCAAGAACGATTGATGAGGTTGCTCATCAATTAACCGCCATTATTGAATGGTCAAAGCAGAATAATTCCCGCACAGGTTATTTTGCAGCGCTCTATCGCAAGGTCATCATCCAGGCTAAAAAAGGAATAGAGGAAGGCTTGTTCGATGACGGGCCACGCATAGAACGTCTGGATGTAATTTTTGCCAATCGTTATCTTCAAGCCTGCTATCAGTACCAGACGGGGCAAACGCCAACTCAATCCTGGGTGCGTGCCTTTGATGAAACCGGGCATTGGTGGCCCATCGTCCTGCAACATTTATTACTGGGCATGAATGCCCACATCAACCTTGATCTCGGTATTGCCGTTGCAGAAACGGTGCCACCCAGAGAATTACCCGACCTGAAAAGCGATTTTGACAAAATCAATCAGATCCTGGCCAGTCTGGTGGGCGACGTGCAAAACGAACTGGCCGAGATATGGCCGATGCTGCGATTGTTGAACCGTTATCTGGGCAGTGCGGAAACAACCCTGATCAATTTCAGTATGGCAAAAGCGCGTGACGCTGCCTGGTCATTTGCTGAGACTCTGTCGCCCTTAACCCTGGAACAACGTCAACAGGAAATTGCGGACAAGGATGAAGCCATTGCCCTGTTTTCCAGCGTGATTTCTCACCCTGGTTTTACCGCTTCTTTCATTAATAAAATAATCCGTCTGGGCGAACGGGGAACAACCCGCCAGCATATAGAGATACTGGAGTAATCCTTCAAAACCGGAACATTTACCCAATGCGGGTAACATCGCTTTGCAATGTTGTATCTGCGTGCTCCGTGACTACACTTAATTGAGCCCGGCAGCAATATAAACTGTCGATATCGGCACCGCGTCACACCCGGAATTACTAAGTCACTACATTTTCCTTTTTTCAATCATGCAGATAATATCCAAATATTTTTTAGACAACCCTAAAACAATCCAGATAAGTTCTGCAATACGATTCATTCACAATCAGGTATTCATGATCATTTTCACCAGATTGGGTATGCCTTTACCCTGAATGTAAGGATCACGTGCCAGATCAGTGCAGTGCTGCAGCAGCAGCGCCTTGACACGGTCAGGATAGCCGATAAATTCTAGCCGAGCGGAAAGAAAAGCTGCCAGTAACCCCGAGACATGCGGAGTGGCCATGCTGGTACCGCTCATTTCTACGTAAGCATTGCGCGCGGTGAGTTTGCCCTTCGGCCACTGATGCCTTGCTGAAAGAATATTTTCGCCCGGTGCAACCAGATCTGGTTTCATGCGCCCGTCCGCTGTCGGGCCACGTGAAGAAAAATAGGAAATACCGTAGGTATGTGGATTGGTTTTATGCACCGAGCCGACGGCGATGGCTTCCTCAAGGTTAGCCGGATCACCGATAGAAAGATCCATGTTGGCCGATATCACCCCATTGGCTGAATCGAGCAGCGCATAGCCTTCGTTGCCAGCCGCAAGGCATACCAGCACTCCTTGACGCCAGAGCCGCCGTAGTTCCTGGCACAGCGGAGTATGACCACATCCAAATACACTGGGATCAAAACTACCACCCAAACTGAGATTCACGCCGTGAATCATTAATTTACCGGCGCGTTCATTCAATTCTGCAATGGTATCGAGTGCTTTGATGATAAAAGCATCTTCCCCGCTGCCGCTGTCCTTGAGTACCTTAAAACCATACAGTTTTGCCTCGGGTGCCATGCCCTGCAGATCTATGGGGGTCGAGTCCTTTGCGTCACGCGGCAGCGTCAATCCGCCGGCGATGATTGCCGCGACGTGAGTACCATGGCCATTACCATCCAGCGTGCCAAAACCGTTATCTCCTGGTTTCAGTTGCCTGGGACTGCCACAACCTGTGCAATCCCACTGTGCAATGACGTTGCTGTGTGCCTTGAAATGCGGGTGGTTGGCAGCGATTCCGGTATCGAGCACCGCCCAGGCGATATTCCGGCCACAAGCACTATAACCGAGATTAGCCGGACGTACCTGAATGGTATGTACCGACTGGTGAAGCAGTGCACATTTGACAGCATTGCGCCAGACGCGGTCAATTTTCAGTGTGCCGCAGTGTGAACGCAATTGCTCGATTTCACTGCGAGTCAAATCAGCCGAAATAAAGCGCTGCATGAGCTGGATACGGCCATCTTCACGTTTGGCACCATTGAATTCCAGCACTTCATTGATCAGAGTTTCAAGGCGGCTGCGTACCTCGTCCAGCGGCGTGCCATCGTTGTCTTCCGAAACCAGTTGAATCAGTGTCGGGTGTCTTTGCTCGCGATGGCTATCTTCGATGTCGTCAACCAGATCTTTCATCAGGATATTGCGGCCCACTGGGTTACTGAAGGTGGGTCCGGCGGTCTCGCGCACGGTCTGGCGAACGATATCAAGCGAAAGATAGCCTGTGCCCGAATGCGGATTGGATTCCCAGTCGGGGTTAATCATCAGCCCGGCGTGATCTTCAATTTTCACGTCACGACTGTTGGGCTGATAATCGTTTTCCAGATGTGAATCGAGTGCGACCGGATCAAGACGCTCGGCAACATTCAGCCAGCGATCAACACATTCCGGCACCGCAAGCGACTTGCCGGGGCCGATTTTACCCAGCACATCCTGCACTTCCTGAATGCCTAGCGGCGAACCGATAGTGATGAACAGGCGCACATCACAGTCAGACTTCTTCAACTGACGCAATATGTGGTAGGCAATCATTGAACCCTGGCTGTGGCCAATCACAATAAAGGGGCCACCGCCGACGTCCAGACGATCACGCAACGATTGTTCCATCAGGCCACGCTTGTGCTCATCAAAAAAGAAATCCTGCACATCCTTGAGGAACAATCTGGTTAAGCGACGAGAAATCCACAACCGCATATTTTCAGGCAGCGGCAACACCTTCACATCAATTCCGCCGGGTTGTTTTTCCCCTTTGCGCAACCGCTCTTCCAAGGCTGTCATGATCTTGCGCTCAGCAGAGCTCAGTTTGGTTTCCAGTTCCAGCCCGATTTCCTGCAGAGCTTGTGCACTCATTCTGTCCACACTCCCCGAGAGCGTGTCTTTGTCGGCACAACTACTTTTCTCAGGTTCGGGATAACGATTACGATTCACCCAGTACGCCATGCGAGTGCGATCCCCCATTGGTGCGCCAAACAAAGCCGTATCCCATTGGCACTTCAGGACTGATGCTATCGGCTTGTTGTCAATACCATGGATATAGACCACCGTACCGATTTCTGGCGAGTTACCTTCCTTGCTCAATATTGACGGAAACTCTACGGTTGAGTTGGCCGCAGAGCGGGAAAGTACCGTGAAGGGGCTGGATAATTTACTACCGGCTGCTTTACTGGAACGGGAACCTCGTTTTTCTGTGGCCATGGTCTTTTCCCCTGTCTGAATCGCTCTGATTGCTATCAGAGCCGTCTATTCAAATAATGCTAATAAAATAATACGCCCTGTCTGTCACAGACAGGAATCTATTTTGTGACTGCAATTTCTTGAATAAGCTGCAGCACTAAAAAATACGCAGAACTCACCCGATAAAAAGAGGACGCTACCCTTTCTTATTGAATTCACCAGTTTCAATTCATGAATGCTAGGACTAAGCAGAACTGTATTTGTCGGGATACCGCATCACATCATACAGCGAGGAAATCCGCGAGAATAATATAGGATAGCGTCCCCTTTTTTCTTGTGGAATCTATGTGCGGCGATGACGAATTGATTGACATACATCCCATTATGAAGGAATTTATCGCCAGCCAACAAAATGATGAAAAGGTATAACAAGCGGCATGCCAGCCTTCACGTTAGCCGTTCCATCACCAAAGGACGAGTGGAAAGACCATGACTGCTGACAAAAACAAACACCGGCCGCTCCAAAAATTGAGGTCGTATTTCAGCATGACACCGGAAGAATATATTGATGAGCAGCTTAATCAGTTCCGTGAGTGGTATGATAAAAAAGGCTATGTCTGCATTAATAGTTGAAACTGATTTTCTCGTCCGAGAGCGGCCTGGAGTCCAATGATTGGCGAGTTGTGCCCGCCCCAACGTTCCAGCCATCTACGCCAGCCCAGGTAATTTTCCAGGTATTTAGTTGCGACCCCGTGAAATCTTTTCATCCACTGTTTAAGTCTGCTGTCGTAGGCATTAACTAACGTTCGAGCTAAGCGGGCGACGACGGCAGGACGCCGGCGCCCGGGCTGTGAAAATGCCCCGTGGGCCACAGGCCGGGCGCTGGTGGCATGCCGTTGGCGCTCCGCTTGAGCGAGGGGTTCGAGGGGTTGAACGAACCGCTATCGCGGAGAAATTTTTCCCCATTTTTGGGTGCATTCATCATAATCTCCTCATCCCTACAGGGATTCATTTGTGACTTTATCATGAGGAGAATGAGATGGAACATGAATTCCCCAACCTTTTGCTCAGCAGTATGACACACTGTTAAAGCGCATGGCTTTGCGTGGATTGAGTCCTAAAACGGTGGCGCTTTATAGTCACGGGGTGCGGCGGGCGGCGGGGTATTTTGGGTTTGAAATGGATGATCTGAGCCGGGAACAGCTGACGGAGTATTTATCCTGGCTGTTGGCTAAGTGGTCGTGGAGTACGCTCAAGCATGATATGTACGGTTTGCAGTTTTATTATCAGCATGTATTGGGCAAACCTTGGCCGGGGATGGGTTTGGTGAAGCCGCCTAAGACTTCACGTTTGCCGGATATCGTAACGGTGGTGCAGATGCGGCGGATTGTGGCATCGACGCGGGTATTGAGTTACCGGGTGTTTTTCTTCACCTTGTACAGTATGGGCTGCGACTGGGCGAAGGGTTGCGGCTACGGGTGGAGGATATTGATGCGGATCGGATGCAGGTGCATATTCGTAATGCCAAGGGCAATCGTGATCGACTGGTGCCGTTGCCGGTAAATACGTTGAATTTATTGCGTCGTTTTTGGGCGGTGCATCGTCATCCTAATTGGTTGTTTCCCAGTCGGCACAATGGTCTTAAGTGTGTGCACAAGGCAACGAACCATATGGATGAAGGCGGCGTGCAACTGGCCTTGCGCCGGGTGGTGGCGGATATTGGTTTAAAAAAAGTATTAGCCCACACAGCCTGCGCCACAGCTATGCCACGCATCTAATCGAAGCAGGTGTTGACCTGCTGGAAGTACAAAAAATTCTGGGACATACCTCGATTCTGTCCACCATCCGTTATACCCATCTCACCCAAAAAACCGAATTCAATCGTGCTCTGCAAATTAATGCGTTGATGGATACCTTCCCTGTCAGCTGGGGTAAGGTCGTATGATTCGCCTGGCCGACATTGTTGCACAATATGGCCCTGCTTTGCGCCAACAAGGTGGGTTGTTGCCCAGTCAATTAGCGGCTTTGAGTGCGTTTGTGCGCTGCCGAAATGATGTCGCGCCCAAGATGTTGATTGGATGTGATGCGTGTAAGCACAAAGTTTGGCTGCCACACTCTTGCGGCAATCGCCATTGCCCGCATTGCCAGGCGTTTGAATCGCAACGCTGGATCGATCAACAGCTGCAGAAATTGGTGGCTGGCAAATACTTCATGATCATTTTTACGCTACCCGCACAGTTTCGTTCGCTGGCTTGGCAACATCAACGCGAGGTATATGAGTTGATGTGCAATTTGGCATGGCAAACGGTCGATACGTTTGCGCAAAACGATAAAGTGTTGCGCGGGCGAACCGGTGCAGTGACAGTATTGCATACTCATAACCGCCAGCTCGATTACCACCCGCATGTGCATTTGGTGATGCCTGCGGCAGCATTTGTCCAGCCGCATCAATAGAAACCGTGTCTCCACGCTGCGCAAGAACACGTTTCAGTAACATGCCATAACCGCCAGGACAGTTACCTGTATCGATGGTATATTTCGCCATGGCCATATCAAAGACTTTGGCTTGTGGTGGGCAGAAAGAAACATATGCGCCCTTCCCTACCGGCGCATCGATGATCTTGTAAAAACCCACTGGGAAACTCGGCGTATGGTTGTAATAGATACCAGCAGCACGACAAACCACAGCCGATAGAAATATACCTGCGCTCACAAATAAAACAAACCCTGCGAGGAGGTTGAGCATCCTTTTCATACTGTCTTGTCGCTATACGCCGGCGCAGGAACAGCAGCCCGTGCAGAGAACACGGCATGCTTAAAATACAACGGCTGCTTGCCATAGATGGCCGGATACCAAGCCACATAAATAATCATGTCACCCGGCTCAGTAATCAGCCCGTCATCGGCTTTTTTCCAGGAATATTTGTGATTTGGCGTGTCAGCTTGAGCTATACCCTATCCTGATGTCAGGATTCAAATTTTTTCAATCAGCTAAAACATCCTATCTGGCATCGAATTAATGCATATGATTCACAAAGATCAGATGATGATGGAGGGAGCTGACACGATGTTTTTTGCTGAGTAATTTTTTATATGTGCGACAGAACCGTTTGACTGCCTATAGGAAATTACAACTTCGACTCATGCACGTTAACGCCTGCGATAACGGCGGTGAAATCACGCAGCGGTTTTAGCGTACGCCCTTCCAAGGGCGTATTACCAGTTCTTGTTATGTGATTTTTCTACTTGTCTACTTGTAATGAACCGCCAGCCATACTGTTTCGGTATTAGGTGATGTCCACGCCACTTTATGCTCAGTATGAGCTGGTATATTTAGGTGGCTCCCTGCTACTAAAAGCATGTCACCACCATTTTTAAATGATAGTCTTGCCTCGCCTTTGAGCACGACAATCCATTCATTATTGTTTTGATCGTACCATCCTGATTTTGGAGATGTGTGTCCTTTAGAACCTGTTCAAAGTCTCCGAGTTATGAGAAGCTTGGGAGATGAGAAGAGATTATCCAAGTGATATCAAGTCGGAGCAATTCGAGGTTATCAGGCCTTTGCTGGAGAGTGCCCGCAAAAGGACAGC
>NZ_FMWO01000090.1 GCF_900103035.1 Nitrosomonas mobilis | reverse complement strand
TGGCGCCATCGGTTCCTGACTTTGCCGGCGGCTACTAAAGCCAACCACTTGCAAGGAATCATTGAGGCGGATGAGACCTTTTTTCCCTCTTCCTGCAAAGGTCAACGTCACCTGAATCGTCCACCGCGTAAACGCGGTAAGCAAATCCATGTACGTGGAACAGGCAAAGATCAGGTGCCGGTGCTGGTAGTACGCGACCGCTCTGGTGCAACAGCAGATTTCATGTTGAATGCGCTTGATAAAAAGACAATTGAGCCGCCTTTGCGGGCTATCCTGGCAAAAGATGCCATTTTCTGTAGTGATGGCGCTGCCGTCTACCGGTCTGTGGCTCATAGCCTCGGAATTACCCATCACCCCGTCAATCTCTCTGCTGGAATTCGAGTCATTGCTGGTGTTTACCATATCCAGAATGTTAATGCCTACGACAGCAGACTTAAACAGTGGATGAAAAGATTTCATGGGGTCGCAACCAAATACCTGGAAAATTACCTGGGCTGGCGTAGATGGCTGGAACGTTGGGGTGGGCACAACTCGCCAATCATTGGTCTCCAGGCCGCTCTCGGACGAGAAAATCAGTTTCAACTATTAATGCAGACATAGCCAATATTAACCACCATTTACACAAAATCTAGGACACCCGACATGCTACAAACATACCCCCTCTTCCTCACAGAGGAAAAAATCAGGTGCATCTCTTTAGCAGGCTATAATCCTATCGGAGTCTTTTTAAGGAATTCCAGTGTGAGAAGTCTTTACTGGGCAAAGATATGTTTCTTGTCCATATTAATGTTTACTTGCAGTTGGCCTATTTCTTCAAAAGAACTAGAGCCAATTTATCCAATTCGAGGGACGTTTATTCAGCTTCTTGAAAATTCGCACGGGCAATGGAGTGAAAATGAATGGGTAACTTTTTTTTCATATCTTAAAAAACTAAATATATCTGATTTATATTTACAATGGACAGTCGCAGATACACGCTCTTTCTTCTACAGTAGTACATTTCAGACTGTCGAGTCCCCCCCCTTAGAGACTATTTTGAGACTGGCCGAGCAGTTTGAAATCAAGGTTAATATCGGTTTAGTTTACGACTACGAGTACTGGAATCAAATTAATAATAATTCAGATCGTGTAAAGATTTATTTAGAAGAATTGCTAATTCGATCAAAACTTGCTGCTGAGCAAATAAAATCAATTGCTATAAACTATAAATCCTTCAAAGGTTGGTACATTACAGAAGAAGTGGATGATATAAACTGGAAATTGGATGATAAAAGAGAGCTTCTGTTTTCTTATTTAGAAAGATTAAGTGATGCATTAGAGAAATTAACACCCGGTTATCAAATTGCAATATCAGGATTTTGTAACGGCCAAATTCAAATTACCGAATTTAAAAAATTTTGGGATCAATTATTTAAGCGAACAAAGATTAATTTGGCTTTATTTCAGGACGGGATAGGGACAAATAAACTGACATTCTCCAATCTTCCTTATTATCTTGCAGCTTTCAAGAAGTCTGCAATTGATAATCAAAGGGAGATGGGTGTTATTGTTGAAATTTTTCGTCAAGTTGATGGTTATCCAATCAATAAAAAAGAATTTCACGCGGTTCCTGCTGAATTGTTCAGAATCAACTGGCAGCGTCAAATGGCAAGTAAGTTTTCACATAATATAGTTGCTTTTAGTATTCCGAATTACATGATGCCCATAGCTGGCAGTTCAGGTAATGCTCTCTATAACAAGTATTTGGAGGATATTGAAAAAGAGAACTAATCCCCTATAAGAACTGGGGCTATAAAGAAAATTATCCATATTTTTATTTCAAGGGGCTGTAGTAGACCAGCTGCACGTCGTCAAATCTATAGAGTCTAATGGGGTGTTTGAAATTAAAGATGGTACAGCTCTCGAGATGAGTTTGTCAGTATAAAACTTCTGTCGTGGCAAAGTTAAAGTTCGTGCTATTTACACATGCTATTTTGTCCAACTTGGGATGACCGTATACAGGTTTCAACCATTAAGACTTGGATAATTCCTTAGGGATGGGGCTCATAATGCTTCTGAGCCCTTATGCAGGGCTATAAAGCATTTATGAGTATATCTTTTGGTTATTCCACTGTTACTGCTTTAGCCAGATTTCTTGGTTTGTCAACATCAGCACCTTTCTGCAAAGCAACATGATAAGCAAGTAACTGTAGTGGAATTGTGTGGAGTATAGGGCTAAACATTCCGGCGTGTTCTGCAAGCCGAATAATATGCACTCCTTTACTTTCCTGGATGCTAGAATCAGCATCAGCAATAACATACAATTCTCCACCTCTTGCGCGAACTTCTTGCAAATTCGACTTAAGTTTCTCCTGTAGTGAATCATTGGGTGCAATCGCTACTACTGGCATTTCTTTATCAACTAATGCAAGTGGCCCGTGTTTCAGCTCCCCCGCAGCATAGGCTTCAGCATGAATATAGGAAATTTCTTTGAGCTTGAGCGCACCTTCCATAGCAATAGGATAATGTACACCCCGCCCAAGAAATAAGGCATGTCGTTTATGTGAAAAATTCTTTGCCCATTCTATTATTTGCGGTTCGATCAGGAGTGCCAACTGAATTGCTACGGGTAAATGTCGTAATCCATCAATCAATTTTTGTTCTTGTTTTTTCGAGATTGTTTTACGTAGCTTTGCAAAAACTGCCGCTAATAACATCAACGCAGCCAATTGAGTGGTAAATGCCTTGGTTGAAGCCACTCCTATCTCAGGCCCTGCACGAGAAAGAAAGCGTAAATCGGTTTGCCGTATTAAAGCACTTTCCGGAACATTGCAAATAGCTAAGCTATACCGATGTCCCCGTGATTTTGCATATTTTAGTGCAGCCAGTGTATCAGCAGTTTCACCTGACTGCGAAATTCCCACAACAAGCGTATCAGGATTTGCTATCGGCTCTCGATAGCGGTACTCACTTGCTATTTCAACACTACAGGGCAATCCAGAAATGGCTTCCAGCCAGTGCATAGCTACAAGACCTGCGTGATAGCTGGTACCACAAGCAAGTATCAGAATGCCGGAAGTCTTCTGAAAAACTGACTCAGCTTCACTACCAAACAACCGGGGTGACAAAGAATGCGCACTAAAAACCATTTCCAATGTGTTTGCTATCGCAACAGGTTGCTCAAAAATTTCCTTTTGCATAAAATGCGCATAAGGTCCTAGCTCTACCGCTTCACGGGTCAAATCAGTTTCGAGTTCTACACGCCTTACTTTTGTACCTAGTTTATTTTTAGTAATATTTATGACATGATAATTGTCACTAGTTAATTCCGCCACATCGCCTTCTTCTAGATAAACCATTTGTCGAGTTACCTGCAACAACGCTGAAGCATCCGAAGCAGTATAATTGCCATTTTTACTCAGACCTAGTAGCAAAGGCGCTCCATTACGTGCAGCTATAATGCGATCTGGACGTTCCTCTTCAATCACTACAATAGCATAGGCGCCTTGCAATTCTGCAGCAGCCAAACAGACAGCTTCGCGTAAATCGCGCGTTATTCCGAGATGCAGTGAAATAAGGTGGCCAATCACCTCTGTGTCCGTATCAGATAGAAATTCAAATCCTCCAGGTTGAACCGGAATTCGCACCTCCTTCTTGCAAACGTCGCCGTATAACCTCATGGTTCTCAATAATGCCATTATGTACAACAGCTATTTTTTTATCATTTCCAGAGAAATGAGGATGAGCATTACGCTCACAAGGCACTCCATGAGTTGCCCACCGTGTGTGCGCAATACCGGTCAGCCCCTCTGTTTTTTCAGTACTGACAAGTTTTGCTAATCCTGCCACTCGCTCTGTTGTTCGTACTCTATGCAATTTTCCATTCGAAACAACTAGGCCAGCAGAGTCATAGCCTCGATATTCCAGTCTGAGCAGTCCTTCTAATAAAACCGGCACTACATTATCTTTTGCTATCGCACCGACTATGCCACACATAACAATCCCTCCTCTTCTAATTTCATTTCATTCTTAGTTAGCTTCTCTTCAAAAACGTCAATTCATCGATATTTAACTTCATTTGGTCATATCTGTTTTTACCCTAATGGCTACGACGGTATGTTCGTAAAAATCCCTTGTCTAATCCAACTATCGCAAAAAATTGCATAAACTCACTGTCAGCGGTTGCATCCGCCATTTCTTTTTACCCGTTGCTATCCTTTTTAAACAGAAAACCTTCATATTCTGTTGTGCGCGATTCTGAATCTCTAATGCGATTTCCGAGGACGGAAAGAATCTGTTGAAACTCAGCCCGGATGGTGGCGGGGGGGGGCGGTGTAAGTGCGCCGCAAGAACCTTAGCGCTTGTTGTTTGCAAAATAAGACTTGCTTCTAGTAGCGTACGCAAGGCAGGAGTTAATACATTCTTGTTATCTATATCCTCTATAAGACAAGATACATGCATCTTCGCGCGTCGTATATGGCCAACTTCAATGAACTTATGATTAGCTTTTTCTTCAGTTATGTAACTGCTTACCTTTGAAGTATCTAAAATATCAGATCGTTTCATTTGAATTAACACTATAGTGGCCCCCGATTTTCAGACAATAAATTAAGGTGGTAACCTGCTGCAATTGAGGAGCAGGTTATGAGCGAAACGAAGCGCAAGAATTTTAGTGGCGAGTTCAAGGCCAAGGTGGCACTTGAAGCGGTCC
>NZ_FMWO01000089.1 GCF_900103035.1 Nitrosomonas mobilis | reverse complement strand
AAATCAAAACGGCGATTGAAGCGATAGGAGAATTCTGCAAGATAGCGCTGTGCATACTTGGCGTGATTGAATGCATGGTAGGTTCCGCTGAAGGCAGTCTTGAGATTGCCAAGAAGCGTATTGACCCAGCGAAACTCGGCACGCTGCACAGCAGATTTGCCACTTCCCACAATATGGCGCTCATGCTGCGCGGCTGTATGCGTAACCGCCCCGAAACACCCCAAACCATCAGATACGACTCGTGCAGTAGATGACAGACATTCAGCCGACCACTGTTTGAGCGCTTCATATGTAAAACCCGCTACGGGAGTCAAGCGTATATAAAGTGGCTTCCCCTCGCTGTTTGTTTGTATTGCCGCTACAAATGGCGTCTTACTTGCCGCGCCCCGCCCGCGCTTTCCCGGCCTTTCACCTCCCAGATAAGCATCGTCAACCTCCACGCGTCCATCCAGACGGCGTTGCTCTTCGCGCAGCAGCATGGTCTGTAACAGCTTATGCTTGATCGACCATGCCGTTTTGTAACTTACCCCCAGCTGACGTTTGAGTTCCAATGCACTGACCGCATTCTTGCTTTGCGTCATCAAGTAAATGGCCAGAAACCAGGTTCTTAGCGGTAATTTAGTATTTTCAAACACGGTGCCGACAATTGAAGAACATTGGTAGCCACAATCCAGGCATTCCCATAGCTTGCGGCCGTTATGGGTACAGGAATATCGCTCCCCATCGCAGCGCAGGCATCTCCAGCCATGTGGCCACCTCGCAGCAAACAATGCTGCTTCACATTGTGCTTCCGTGCCATATTGATGCAGAAATTCATGCAGTGACAGGCCTGCCTGAAACTGAATTTTATTCATCGCCATTGCCATCCTCCTCTGATTTTGCTACGTTTCTTCGCAATTTGTAGATTTTACAAGATTTCTGAGAGAAGTAACTAATCAGGAAACCTTTTGCACTGTCTCTAGGTTCTGTCGTGCGCTCCTTGAAATCTGTGCGAGTGGTACACTGGCCATACTGATTGGGCATGGTTCTGTATACCATGCCATACAGGTAGTTACTTCGATCCCCGTTGACTTCCCCTATCACTGGAGTCAAATTAAAAAGATCGGCTTCCATTACCCGAAAAACCGGATCGGTCTGGGTACAATTTTTCCTACCCCCCTTTTGCCAGCATTGGCGTTGATATCCTATTACCCAAGCTGGAACAATGTGTTCCCACTCAATACGCGCGGCACGATTAGCATTTTTACGCGGCTCGTATCCGCACGAATCAAGATCAACCCTCCCCCCTGTTTTACCTGTCCATCTCCACTTGCAGCCGCAATACAGCGTTCCGGGTTCTGATTGATTCCGATTCGCATAAACATGCTGACGTGCCTGAACTTTTGCCTCCCCAAAAGATTGCGGGGCCGCGTAAGCAGAAAAATAAAAAAAGATACTCAGAACGGTCAAGCAGGAGAATAGCAGCGTTCCCCAGGTATTCTTTGTTTTTATCATTTTTTTGGTGTCAGTTTTATGGATAGCCAGGCGAATACCAAGCATGCAGAAGAATAATGGTGTTTTCTGTGCCGCGTGCTTTACTTTCAGTATGTGGGTGGCACGGTACACGATAATAATTCGAAGATATAATTCAACTTGATTAAATATTTCCGGATAATTGTCTGATGAATGAAGAACAGGATGATTTATTAACGCTATTAAGAAAATTTTTTAAAAAGCATATTGCGATATCTTCGGGATTTGCGGGATTTACTTCTGCTATTGCCTTGGTATCTTGGTTTGTAATGACTCTTCCAGATATGCAATTATGGGTACTTAGTGGTTATTCAAAAGAAGAACTTCTCGAGCGTGCTTTCTCCAAAGATCGTGAGAAAATAGAGAATCTTCACACTAAGAACAGAGACCTAGAAAAAAATAATGATGAATTAAAAAACGATTCATCCTCATGTAAGCATTCTAATGAAGACTTGAGATACAAGAATTTTGAGCTGAGTAAAGGATTATCACAATTTACTGATTCTAATAAAGACCTGAAAAGCGAAAATACTAAGCTGAGGCAAGAATTATCACGATTTACTGATTCTAATTCGAGCTGTGGCGAACATCTTAAAAAAGCCGAGAGTGAAATAATAAGAATTAAGAGACGATACGCCGATGAAGAAAAAGAGCATAAAGACACAAAACGCCTTTTAGAGGAAGAAAAAAATAATAGTAAAAATTATCAAGAAAAAATAACAAAATTAGAGGAGTGCACTAAAGTGGACCCATCAGTCAAGACAATAATGTATCGAGTTTAAGAGGGTAACCTTCTTCATGCAGCGGAACGGCGCTGCCCCGGTTTTCGGTTTCTTTTTTTGTTTCTACTTCTGTGTGAGATTTTTCTTTCTCACTATATTTGTCCACAATCCTTGC
>NZ_FMWO01000096.1 GCF_900103035.1 Nitrosomonas mobilis | reverse complement strand
ATCAGCCTGGCGATGGGTCTAAGCTGCTTATCGCAGAGATTTGGCTGTGAGGTACAAAATTGAATTTTTCTCGTACAAAAACCTGTCAAGTGTTTTTTTAAATATTTTTTGGGGGGCGAGTAGTTACAAATAATTAATGCATTGACCAATATCTGTTTCTTACCAAGGGACTTTGTCTGACTGCATGTGTTTGATAGAGCGCCAGCTCACAACGAAACTCCGCTAGATTTAAACATCTGAAGCATACGTGCCGCAAGAGTAGTATCTAAGTCTTGAGCAGTTTGCCGTGGACTGAGTGTCCAGTTGGAATACGCAAAATACCTCAACAATATCGTGGAACAAGATCATCGAGCAGTGGAGGGTAAATTCCAACAAAGGTACGTAATCCGTCAAACGATCTTATGTACCTTTGTTGGAATTTACCCTGAGAACTAATTTGGCAATACCATCAGATTACCTTGCTGCGACGGCGTAACGTACTCAGACCAAACAAACCAATACCCAGGAGGGCAAGGGTGGCAGGTTCTGGAGCCTGATTCGTGGGGAACACCTCGATGGCCGTACCCTGAACGCCAACAGTAAAACCGTTCCAGAACTCATTGCTGGAGCTACGCCATGTAACCGTATCAAACGCGCCGGTGAAACGAAGGCTGCCGTGAGGCTCGGTTCCTCCGACATTCGAGCTATTGAGTTGGTATTCGAAATTTCCACCACCTAGATCTACCACGACCTTGGTGACACCACCACACCCCCAATATCCACAGGCGTTACCATCGACACCACCAACACTAAGAAGCTCGAAATCTCGGTCGAATGCATAGCCATTGCCGTTTAGGCTTACGAAGGAGAATACCGGGTTCGCGATCGCCTCTGAGAAATGCAGGGCCTGCGTTCCGGCGCGGCTCAACGCTACGATGTCTGTTCCTGTCGGGCTGTTGTCAACAGTGGTGCTAGTGTAAGGCGAAACAGTGTCGTCGCGACCAATCCGCCCGTTTTGCCAGAAGTCTGTCCCACCACTGGACTGATAAAACCCGATCCCGTTCGCATTGGTGTATGTTACTTGAACGGTTGAAGTGGTAGTGGTGATAGTCCCCTGTCCCTGAAAACCAGCGCCCGCATCCGTATCACCGCCGGTCCAGTCTGTCCAAAAAATCGGGGCTGCTGAAACAACACCAGTGGTAAAGGTGGAAAAAACTGCCGCCAAAATTTTCATTTTCAATGTTTTCATAATATTTTCTCAATGTTTTAAAGCTACGTAGGTTTGAAATAGAGACATTATTTCCATAACGTCGGCGACGTTCAATAGGGCTATTTATTCTAAAGCAATAACCATGCCTGATAACATTTAAATATTTAATTTATTTATATTACAAGTAGTTAATTACTATAGACCGTGGTCACTATAAGGTTTCTTCTAAGCATATAAATCCAAGTGTAAAAATATTCGACATTTTGTTATATTCTCTTTTGTAGAATGAATAAGCTTTCGAGTAATACAAAATTTCCCAACGATTGGTCCATTGGGAGCAAAGCTACGATTTGACGACATATGCCTTTTCTTGACTCAAGTCGGCACGGATCGATAGCGCGCGGCTGCCATGCTTGCGAATACTTTCGACGACGGCCTCAGGTTCGATGACGTAATTCACCACGACGTCGGCGCCGGCTTCGCCCAATGCAATGGCGACGGCGCGACCGATGTCCGAGTTGGCGCCGGTCACTAGTGCGGCCTGACCGATCAGAACCACCGGGATCGGCGACCCAGGCACCGGAGGACTCGCCTGCAGCGAAACGGGGTCGGAGGGTGCTGTCGCTGCATTCATGTCGATCTCGCCTAGTCGTGATTGATGGGGGTCGCATCCAGCCACCCGGAACCGAAGCCGGCGCGCAACAAGCCGGCCTTGACTGGCGCGCATTCGCGCATCAGCCGCCAGATCAAGCCTGTACGGTAGTTCTCGATCATCAGCACGATCGGCCCTTGATTCAGCGCATAATGCCAAGGCGCGGTCCAACCGAACTCGTCGTCGCCACCCGGATACGAAGGATTGAAAGAAGAGCAAAAACCGAACCCGGCTGGACTGTGACCGATCCGGTTCTCCATATGCCGGATCACTTCGAGCACGATATCAGGCGCGAACGGCAACGAGGCAATGGCCGCCCAGGGCGAAAGTGTGCCGTCGTCCGGACCGAATGGCGCACCGCGCGCCATGTAGCCGTAGAAGCGGTGCTTGCGGCCCCGGTACTTACGGGTGCCGTTGCCGGGTCCATCGCTCGCGGTGAAGCCCCAGCAGTTGTGCGCATACTCGAGAAACTGGCGCGGATTGCGGTTAGCGTACTCGCGCTGAATCAGCGTGGCCACACGGCTGTTCTCGAAGTAGTCGGTCTTCTTCGCTTTCATGAACGTATCCTGTATGCCGCGCAGGTCGATCCAGATATGTGAGAACTGATGGATGAACAAGGGGCCGGCGTACAGCACGTCGTGCCCGTAAAGCTTGCGCCAGCGGAACCCCGACGTCCATGCCGAATAGGCCGCAGAATCAATCGCGAAATCGGGCGCGGCCAGCGCCAGCACATACAGCAGCATCGCCTCGTTGTAGCCGACCCAGCGATAAGTGATGAAGCCCGACTCCGGCTTCCAGCCGAGCGCGACGGCTGCCTGGCCGTTTTGCGCCCAGCGCCAATCTATGCGCGCATAGATTGGCTGCGTCCGCTCGCGTACCTCGCGCTCGGACGCACTGTCACTATTAAAGTACTGCGCCGCCAGCAGCATGCCGGCCAGCAGCAGGGTCGTGTCGATCGTCGACAGCTCGCTCTTCCAAGCGCGCGTGCCGGACTGCACATCCAGGAAATGATAGAAAAAACCCTTGTAACCGACGCCATTGGCCGCACCGCTCTGATCGGCTTCTTCGAAGAAACGCAGCGCTGCCAAGGTGTGTGCAATCGCCACGCTGCGCCTGATGAATCCACGTTCGACCGCGACCGGGTAGCACGAGAGCGCGAAACCGACGGCCGCAATGCTCGCCGGTGCACCCGGTTGAGTGGAATCGAGCACTAGGCCGGTCTTCGCGTCAATGTGTCGGGCAAAATAGCGGAACGCCCTTTTCTGCAAGTCCTGCAACACCGCGTCATCGGTGTTCGACCGACGCGTGATGTGCTTCCCGTTTTCACGGTTCACGTGTTTCTTCTCACCATGGGTATCTGTTTGCTAGCATTGATCTCATCAATCGCCGCTTTATTTTTATTGGTGTCACTTTTATTTATCGTGACTTTTTCAGGAACGCCAGCCTCCGACAGAGTCAATTACTCCGCTTTCTCTTTTAGCCGTTTTCCCTCGTCCTCCAATATTTTCCTTTCCTCCTCTAGTGCAGCAAAGGGTCTTTTAAGCTTTTCTTCATTAAGGTGATCCAAATGGCTCTGTTGCAAAAAATAGCGTTGGCTAGAGTAAATCTCTGATATTTTTGATTATGCGGTGTAAATATCGAATTGTCTTTCAATAAGACGGATTTCTCCTATGAGACCTTGCCCATATTTCCATGCATCCATCTGTCCTTTCTTGAACATGTGCATGAGTTCAAACCCCTTGATCGTTGCATAGGCGGTCTTCATGGATTTGAACCCGCGTACGGGATTTATCAGCTGTTTGAGTTTTCCATGATCAGCCTCGACAATATTGTTCAAGTACTTTACCTGCCGGTGTACCGTATCCTCAGGGCATTTCCCTTCTTCCTTCAACTCATCAATGGCAGGACCGAAAGTCGGCGCTTTATCTGTATTAATTGTCTGCGGATGTGCCCATGGTTTTATGGATTTGAGCGCTTTGCCTAGAAACCGTTTGGCGGCTTTCTTATTACGGGTAGGTGAAAGATAGAAATCAATCGTGTCACCGTGCTTATCAATAGCTCGGTACAAATATGTCCATTTCCCTTTAACCTTCACATAGGTTTCATCTACCCGCCAGCTGTAGCCCATCGTCGGCTTGTAGTACCACCGCATGCGTTTTTCCATTTCGGGTGCATAATGTTGAACCCAACGATAAAGCGTTGTGTGATCGACTTCAAATCCACGCTCCAACATCATTTCTTCCAATTCACGATAGCTAATTCCGTA
>NZ_FMWO01000088.1 GCF_900103035.1 Nitrosomonas mobilis | reverse complement strand
GTGGCCGCAGACTCATCTTTTAGCGTTTGAGAAGAGGGTTTGCTGGAATTGCCACTATCTTTTTTGGTGCTGCGCTCAAGAAAAATAGCCAGGATCAGTTCGACAATCATAAACAGGCTATTCATGATTGCCTGACTCTCAGAAGATAATTTTCCTTCCGAGCCAAGACGATCAAAGTCTGCTTTCAAACGACTGACTTCATCTCTAACCGAAGTTTTATCCAGACTCGCCACGTTGATGTTAATGGGTTATTATCGATAACTCCATCATAACACGGCTTTTTTTGGCGATCGATAAGCCAGCAGGTGAGGATAAAATGAACTCACCCGGACAAAACGGCAAAATCGTACTGTCATCAGCCTGGCGATGGGTCTAAGCTGCTTATCGCAGAGATTTGGCTGTGAGGTACAAAATTGAATTTTTCTCGTACAAAAACCTGTCAAGTGTTTTTTTAAATATTTTTTGGGGGGCGAGTAGTTACGATTTTACAAGATTTCTGAGAGAAGTAACTAATCAGGAAAGATTTTTCGTATGCAATACCAGGCTTCAGATCTTGCGCTGCAATCGCTCGTTTACTAGAAATTAATGCGCGGCGTTTGTCGGCATAGTCTTTTGATAATAATTGATCAAGTGGGATATCAACAAAGCTTGGGTCAGTTAGCCACTCATCACGATCAGCAAACGCAATTTTTATTGCTTCAACTATATGATGATAATAATCTGCCGTGCCCTCACCCCAGGATGCCACATCAAAACCTTCCAGTAAATTCATGATTTGCAGGTTGGCAAACCCCTGCGTACTGGGCGGCATCTGATAAATCTGATGACCTCGATAGAAGGTTGAAATTGGCGTCACCCATTTTGCTTGATATTCAGAAAAATCACTTTGACGTAAGGGAGAGCCAGCCTCTTGAAGCGCTTTGCAAAGGTTTTTAGCAATTTCTCCTTCGTAAAAACCATCTCTTGCACCATGTTTAGCGATTATTTCTAGCGTGTTAGCTAGGTCAGACTGTACCAACCTTGCACCTTCTCTTACAACCTTGCCCCCGGGTAAGTAAATATCAGCAGTGGTTGAGTACTCTTTTAATAGGTGCTCATCGGCGGCCAGCCAATCGGCTAAAGAACGAGTAACCGGCATCCCTTCGCGTGCCATGGTTATCGCATCTTGAAACAAATCAGCCCATGGCAATAAACCATGACGCTCATGAGCTACGCGCCAGCCATCAACAACACCTGGTGTTGTTAATGCGGCTAATGCCCCTCGGCTCGGAATACTATCGGTATGTCCGCGCTGTTGATAATAGTCAATAGTAGCAGCTTGAGCCGATGGGCCACTTGCGTCCAGTGCTTCTACACCCTGAACTCCAGCACCTGCAATTAACCAAAAAGCATCGCCACCTATTCCAGACATGTGCGGATAAACAACGCACAGCGTTGCATTTATCGCAATTGAGGCATCTACCGCACTGCCACCAGCGCGTAGTGCCTGCAAGCCAGATGCAGACGCCAGATAGTGCGGGGATGTAACCATTGCATTACTTGCCAATGTTGGAGGGCGGCCCGTACGTGGTCCATTTGCGTTGATCATAATTATTCTCCTTTACTGTTAATGTGTTTTTTGCGCATCGGATGAGCTTTCAGGTTCGTCGAACTCTGTAGAGCGGTGTGATAGAAGGCGATATAAAGGCGGAATCATACCGCCTGCGATCAGTGAGCTAAGACCGAGCTGCCATAGCCATGCAGGTCCTTGCGATGTGCCAATGCTGATTAGCGGAAATGCCAATGCCAGCAGCGTAAAAGATATCGTCAGGTAAGTCAGACGGTTTTTTAGCAAAGACATAATGAATCCCTCCAATTAAAGGTTAAGCATCAGCAACACGAGGGTTGCCACACCAGTTAATACAAACGCAACTAATGTCCACGACAAGGTTTTACGCATAATATCGCCTTCTTTTCCACTAATACCCGTGGTACTTGCACCTAAGACTAGGTTTGCTGGGGCGATCGCGTTGCCGATAGCCCCGCCGGCGCTTTGTGCGGCTAATATAGTGGCTTCTGGTAAACCTTTTAGCTTTGCTATGGTCAGCTGTAAATCAGATAGCAGGACGTTCGATGAGGTGCTACTAGAGGTCGCAAATGCGCCAATAACCCCTATACCATTAGATAAAAACGCAAATGCATATGTCGGTGCAACAGCCGCTATGCCGTATGCAAGCACTTGATTCTGACCTGAATGATCCATTAATCGAGCCATCACCAGAAAAGCGATAATGGGCACAGACGCGGGTATTGCACTACTAATGAGACTTTTTGTAAGCCCAGGAGAGGGTTGTGAAGACTCTATCGCCCATGCTTTATAATACCCTCGAGACCGATACACCAAGACAGTGATTAACGCTGTAACCAATATAAAGAACCCTGGATTGCTCATAGGCGCTATTGCCGAATAAGTATCTACGGCTGAGTTAATAATCCCATAGCCCGACTCAACAGCCGGAAACGACATACCAAACTTAAATTGCCCTAGCGCAGATTTTAGCGGGCCTATCAGCGAACCACTTAATGTCAGTAAGGTTAACAGGATGTAGGGTGCAAATGACATTGACAGTTGCATAGGCGTTTTGCGATCGACGAAATCTTTTACCAGGTCGGCTTGCATAGCTGGTCTGTTAGGTATGTTGGTGATTGGTTCAGCAAACCTGCGCCAACGAGATAGCGGATACAGTGCAAGCATAGCCGCCGTTGCGGGAATGAAGGCCGATAGCACAGGATCAAATATCACGACAATAATTTGCCCAAAGCCGTGTATCGCAGCGATAATTAAAACCAGCGGCCAGGCATGCTTAATCGCAGGCAAGCGCCCGTACATCCATACAATCCAGAAACCGCCCAAAACAACTTGTATCATAAGCAATATGGCAGTTTGCAAAGCAGTGGAAGCTATCGTGGGAGCATCTAGTGTGACAACTTGTAAAGTAGCCAGCCAGCCAACCGCCATGGTGCCAAAGAATTTTCCCCACATGTGGGCGATAAGTGGAATAGCAACGGCGTAAATCGGCTTAACCCCGATAGCGACTAACAGCGGTGCTACAACCACAATAGGTGTGCCAAAACCGCTAATACCTTGTAAAAAAGAAGAAAACACCCAACCAAGTGCAATGATGACAAACAGCTCGTTGCGACTAAATTTAACGACGCCCTGACGCATTGCCTCGTAGCCACCGGATTGATTCATGGTGTGATGGAGAAAAAGCGCTGGCCAAATTACCAGTAAAATAGAGACCGAATCCCAAATGCCTTTGGCACCAGCCACGGCTAAAACTTCAGCCGAAGTTTTAAAGGCAAAAAAAGCAACTGTGCCCGCGAAAAGCATGCCAATGGCACCTGCTTGCTGAGCCGTCCAGCGTAATTTAACCAGAAGAAATGACATAACCAGTAATGGGGATACGGCTAATAACCAGAACCAAAGATTAATGGGGATACTAGTTTCCTGCATAATGCTTTCTCCTGAGTCTATAGGACGTGGTTTGCGAGTTGGTGAAGTTACTGTGATTATTCACAGAATCTGGACGGTTTATAAGAGCTATGTCGCAATTATCCGTTGAAATTGTCTTGTCTTTCCAAGAGACGATAGAAAACAAAAAGTTGACGCCATTGACGTCCTGAATATGAAAGATGCTGTTGATGACTCGCTGAGCAGCGGAAATATTGACCGGGTGATGAACAATCTTTGCATGTCTGGCGATCTGTTCGTATGCAAGCAGGCAGACCATCCGTGCATAGAACGACGTTTTTATTCAGCGAAGGCGTGAGCTCTGTCCTGATTTGTTCCGTACTTGCGTCATGCAATTTACAGCCAGCAGTTTAATCATGACGATCACGTACCACTGACACTGGTATCTGTTCTTTTGATGTGCCTCTTTTGGCAGCTTTGTCACTACTTAAAGCTTGTGTTCTTCGTTATCCCCCAATAACTCGCTGAGTCGCGCAGACTCAGCCCTTGGGTCATCGTTTGCTCATAATCAAGCCATTTATCTTCCTGATTAGTTACCTGTCTCAGAAATTCTCAATATACCGATCGGAAGAGGTTCTGTCGTTGCGGCGCGCAGCAATCGCGGCACCATGGCAGCCAAATCAAAACGGCGATTGAAGCGATAGGAGAATTCTGCAAGATAGCGCTGTGCATACTTGGCGTGATTGAATGCATGGTAGGTTCCGCTGAAGGCAGTCTTGAGATTGCCAAGAAGCGTATTGACCCAGCGAAACTCGGCACGCTGCACAGCAGATTTGCCACTTCCCACAATATGGCGCTCATGCTGCGCGGCTGTATGCGTAACCGCCCCGAAACACCCCAAACCATCAGATACGACTCGTGCAGTAGATGACAGACATTCAGCCGACCACTGTTTGAGCGCTTCATATGTAAAACCCGCTACGGGGGTCAAGCGTATATAAAGTGGCTTCCCCTCGCTGTTTGTTTGTATTGCCGCTACAAATGGCGTCTTACTTGCCGCGCCCCGGCCGCGCTTTCCCGGCCTTTCACCTCCCAGATAAGCATCGTCAACCTCCACGCGTCCATCCAGACGGCGTTGCTCTTCGCGCAGCAGCATGGTCTGTAACAGCTTATGCTTGATCGACCATGCCGTTTTGTAACTTACCCCCAGCTGACGTTTGAGTTCCAATGCACTGACCGCATTCTTGCTTTGCGTCATCAAGTAAATGGCCAGAAACCAGGTTCTTAGCGGTAATTTAGTATTTTCAAACACGGTGCCGACAATTGAAGAACATTGGTAGCCACAATCCAGGCATTCCCATAGCTTGCGGCCGTTATGGGTACAGGAATATCGCTCCCCATCGCAGCGCAGGCATCTCCAGCCATGTGGCCACCTCGCAGCAAACAATGCTGCTTCACATTGTGCTTCCGTGCCATATTGATGCAGAAATTCATGCAGTGACAGGCCTGCCTGAAACTGAATTTTATTCATCGCCATTG
>NZ_FMWO01000048.1 GCF_900103035.1 Nitrosomonas mobilis | reverse complement strand
GTGTCGTCAGGATCGACTGCAACCGGATGCGTGACTTTGCCGAGCAACGGCAGATCATTGAGTGAATCACTATAAAACCAGCTTTGCAGAAATGACAGCCAGGTAAGATTTTGTTTGTCCAGCCATTGTTCCAGCCGTGTAATCTTGCCCTTCTGAAAACAAGGTACTCCAGCCACCCGGCCGGTAAACTGCCCGTCGATCTGTTCAGGTTCAGTCGCAATCAAATGTTCGATACCTAACGCCTGCGCAATCGGTGCCGTCACAAAACTGTTGGTCGCGGTAATGATGATGCATAAATTCCGTTCAGTCTGATGGCGGCTAACCAACTCACGCGCACCAGGTGTAATCAATGGCAGAATTTTTTCTGCCACAAACTGCCTGCGCCACTCATTCAATTGTTTGCGCGGATGACGCGCAAGTGGTTTGAGCTGAAAGTCCAGGAATTCGTGAATATCAAGCGTGCCATTTTTATATTGTTCATAAAATTCAATATTTTTTGCTGCATATACTTCCTGATCAAGCACTTTTTGTTCAATGAGAAATTGCGCCCATTGAAAATCGCTGTCTCCTGCGAGAAGCGTATTATCCAGATCAAATAAAGCCAGTTTCATGATATTGAATTTCCATTAGGTAGCGGGCAAAACGAGAAGGCCTTATGCCAATGCTTGAATGCGTACAGAAAGTTGCCGGAAATTTTTTGGATGCAACCTTATCACAAGGAATTGCTGCCGGCAAAATCTATGACCACACGTATTAGTCGATTTTAAAACATATTAAGGTACCTCTAAAGCGGTCATTCTGTTGGCTCAGGCGGCAGAAATGCTGCCAGATGCTATTAAGAGCGTTCTTTGTTAACCTGGAAAATAGACCGCCACAGATTGCCGCTACCGGTAAGGGACTGTGATTAACGGGACACAATTGGCAACACGTATTTCCTGCCAGCACTACCCAATACACTGACGCCTAACGTAACCCAGCATTGTGTCAACAGAAACTGTAGCCGGTTGTGCTTTCTGGCATGGTCGGCCAAACGATACTGCCCGGCACCTTCTCGGATTGGCGTGGAATTAACGTGTCGTCGATGGCCAGATTGAGGGCCTCCATTAGCAAAGCGCTGTTGACTACCTCGAACAAGGCTCTTGTCAGCCGTAGCGTCCGGACGCTGCCACATTCCAGGAGTTTGTAATAGGTCGTCCGGTGACGGCCTCTGGTAATGGTACTGAGCGCGTGTGTCACCCAGCCCTCCGGAGAAGTCAGGCAACCGCACGGTAATTCGACGAAAGTAGCGCGAGAATGCATGGGTACAGCGGTGAGTAATAAATGAGTATCCTGCCTGACAGACAAAGACGAGCCGTTTGAGCATAAGACATCGGGCACCGCGCGAGCTTTCCCTGCTATCAAGTAATTTTTGCTCATCTTGTGGATATTTTTGTGTCTCGTATCGCGACTTCGATTCTATTCAAAGAACCAATTATCTGGTGCTGAATGTCTAAACTTGAGTTATTATATTAGTAGACTGATCGATCTATTTTTATCTCGCTCTTGGATGTGCGGAAATGAAAAAAGATGTCAGTACCTTCTTGTGATTATATGGAGTCGAAGATGACAAAGAACTGCATAAATGGAATTGATGTGGACAGGTTGCAAGTAACGCGAGACCTTATCCAGACAGATGGGGACGGGCTCATTGCCAGGCCTCAATATCAGGCGGCAGTCATCTGGAACAATGGTTATCACACCACCTCGTGCGTTACGGATGGCCAGAAAATCATCGGTGATGAACCTGAGCAATACGGTGGTGGTGGAGCCGGCCTGACGCCACAGGACATGCTGCTTTCTGCGATCGGCCATTGCCTTACTGCCACCTATATTGGTGGATTGTCGGCTGCTGGCATCACCGTAAAACACCTTCAGTTGAGCGTTTCAGGCCGGGTAAACTTTCGTTCTGCCTTTGGTCTTGAAACCGGCAATCCCGGGTTTGAGAACATCGGGATAACAGTGGATATCCGAACAGATTCTTCCCCAGAAGATGTGAAAGAGATTCTAACCAAACTACTAAAAACTGCGCCCATTCCAGATACGATAATCCGCCCGGTACCACTTGATATTGAGATCATCTGCAAGGAGAACGAACGCAACAGTGAGTTCTCACACTCGCAAGAAGGGGAACAAAGATGAGCGGAGTGCATGATGTCGCGGTAATTGGGGCTGGTCCAGCGGGATTATCGGCAGCATATGAATTAAAAAGACTTGGACTCAATCCGTTAGTGCTGGAGAAAACCGCTGCGGTTGGAGATGTCTGGCGTAATCATTATGACGGTCTGCGTCTGAATTCGGGGCGCGCCTTATCGCGGCTTCCCGGGAGTCCGATTCCTCGCTCGGCCGGTAGCTGGCCTTCACGTGACGAGGTTGTGCGTATTCTCGAAACATTTCCTGAACGAGGAGGCTTCACGGTTAAAACCGGGATCAATATTGAGAAAGTCGAATATGATCGCCTACGCGATACCTGGTCTATCACTAGCCATGATGGTAAAAAATTTGAGTCACTAGCAGTGGTCGTTGCGACAGGAGGAGCACATACCCCCGTTACCCCGGAATGGGTAGGAGCGGAAACCTTTTCCGGTGAAATCATCCATTCCTCAAAATTCAAGCATGCCAAGACCTATGCGGGAAAGAATGTATTGGTTGTCGGTAGTGGTAATTCAGCCGCCGAAATTGCAAGCCGACTCGCCGAGCACGCGAAATCGGTCACCCTCTCTGTCAGAACGCCGCCCCACATCCTTCCCAAAAGCATCTTTGGCATTCCACTGGTAGGGATTGGCCTTGCAACGCGATATCTGCCAGCCGCATGGGTTGATGGCCTTCTGTATGTTTTACGGCGACTGTTCATAGGTAATTTGACGCAATACGGCCTCCCCTTTCCTGTCACTCGGGTGTCGCAGCAGTTCGCCAGAACCCAGGTTGTACCAATTCTCTATTATCCCTTTGTGGACGATATCCGAGCGGGGCGTATTCGGGTAGTTGGCCCGATCAGAAAAATTGAAGGGCAGACTGTACATGCACTCAATTCCGTCGAAGCGAAACCTAGCGATCAGCAAAATGAAATAGCCCTAAACGTAGATGTGATCGTTGCTGGAACAGGTTTTCGGACTGGTCTTACGAAATTGATCCAGATTCCCGGTATTACCAGCCCGGATGATCGGCCGGTGGTCCTAGGGGAACAGGAATTTTCGGATGCACCTCGCCTGTACTTTATCGGGCACGTCAATCCCCTGAGTGGGCAGTTACGCGAAATCCGTCTGGAAGCGGGAAAAATCGCACGAAAAATCAAAAAACAGTTGGCAGAGAACCGCCCTCGACTACCCTAACTCACTTTGATCATCACTAATCACGGAGAAAGAGATTGACAAGGATAGTCGAACACCGCAAATCACCGAGTGAAAAATTGCTGCTGGCCGCGCGCTACCTGTTCTGTCGAGTGGGGATAAACGCAACTGGTATTTCCCGGATCCTTAAAGAAGCAGGTGTCGCTCGCGGTAGCCTTTATAAGCACTACGGCTCGAAAAAAAATCTACTGAAGACAGTATTAGATACGGAGGCGGACATGTGGTATCGATGGTTCGACCGGGATTTGTCGGATCTAGAATGCTCCGCCAAAGAGCGCATCATGCTCCTGTTCGACCTGATAGAGAAATGGTTCGAAAAAGAAGACTACTTCGGATGCGTCTTTATCAACGCGGTCGCGGAGCACGAGAAGGAGGGTGGCTGGGTAAAAGATGTGGCTGTTGCGCACCGGGAAAAAATAAATGACCGACTCCGGGCAATAGTTACGGAAAGCGGGGCAAGGGATCCGGATATGATCACCGAGAAATTAAGCTTGATCATCGATGGGGCAATCGTGACCGCCATGGTCACCGGAAGCAGCGAGGCAGCACATATCGCACGCCTTGCCGCCGAGGATATTCTTCGAGGTATGGAATGATTACTCTCTCTGTCTCGAGAGTGGGCCGTACTGCCCGCCATGGCTGCTACCTTTTATATACGAATTTCTGCCCTAATTGGGAGGAGGGCTGATCATGGCATGGTTCATAAAAATTGAGAGTGCATTACCACAGCCTCTTCGGGTAATCCTCATGGGGGTCGGGCAGGTCATTTTTTGCGGCAATGCAGTCTCGGGTTTTATTTTTCTGGTGGCATTTTGTGCGTATGACGTGATGACCGGCCTGGCTGCGATTGTGGGAGCCATTAGCAGTACTGCGGCGGCCTCTGTCTTTAAAAGCGCAAAAAGCGACATAAGCGCAGGGTTGTACGGCTTCAACGGAACACTTACAGGAGTGGGTTTATGGACGTTTCTTGCTCATGCTCCTCAACTTTGGCTATACATCATTCTGGCGGCTATGCTCTCCAGTGTAGTGTTTGCAATGATAAGGAAGATTCCATTCGGGATTCCTCCAGCTGCGGCTCCATTCGTTCTGACTAGTTGGATATTCATACTGGCTGCACCTACATTCGACCCAACTCTTGATCCAGGACACGATCTGCGAACAGCAGATCCCGGCCTATCAATCCCCGATTCATCGCAGAGCATTGTGAGTGAAGGAGTGCCGCCAGGTATGTGGCCGACTCTGCTAATAAAGGGTGTAAGCCAAATATTCCTTGTTGATAGCTTCGCGACGGGCATCTTGATCCTAATTGGAGTCGCGGTCATATCGTTGCGCAGCTCGCTGCTGCTTGGAGGAGGAGCTTTATGCGGAAGCCTGGTTGCGGCCTTACTCGACGCCGATCACCATGCCATTGGAATCGGATTGTATGGGTTCAATGCTGGGCTGGCCGCCATCGCAGTGGGGCAAGTTTTCCTAAAGCCAGATGCAAAAAGTGCGTTCCTGGCGATATTGGCTAGCATGCTGACACCAGCGCTTCAAATTGGACTTTCTCAGATTCTTGTTCCAGTCGGTCTGCCAGTTCTAGCGGCTCCCTTTTTATCCGTTTTATGGGCCATCCTGTTCGTAACAGGTCAATGGAAGCGATACCAGTCACGGTTTAAAAAATCGACTGAATCTGCCTAACCTCATATTTACAGGAGAAAAATATGAATTTTATTTGGGGAAATTTACCTAAGAATGCACAACGTTTTCTGATTCTGATCGGATCTCTCTCGATTATTGCCGTAATTGGCTTGCAGTTTCATGTAGGTTCGCAGGGGGATACGTCGGCCACCTATCCGAAGGGTTTTCGAGGTGGCACGTGCACAATCGAATCCGAACACCTGTTGGTTGGCTATTCGGGTTATTTCATTTCCACCGATTATGCAATTCCCAGTGACGCAATGAGTGCGATGCCCGTTCCTGTTCTATGCGGAAAAATACCCAGTCCGGGGACGCTGGCTGTCACGATTGATCTTCTTTATCCTAAATCTGCGCGCGAATGGCCGCTGACCATGACGCTTGCTAAAACAGAAGATAATAAACCGACAAAAACACTACTGACAATTCCTCCGGAAATCCACAAATCCGGCATCATCACTCAGGTATTAAGCATCGACGAAACCGGAGAATACGGGCTTTATCTTTCTGGTAAAAATACGGATCAAGTCGAATTTGTATTAGAAATTCCAATCACAGTGGGAACACAATGGCATGAAACCATTGTTGAATTTTGGCCCATGCTCCTACTGATTGTGTCGGTACCTGTTCTCTACAATATTAGAAAAATTTTTAGTTGATGCCTTAATTTCAATTACCTGGATCAATGACAGCATTAATCACGCACTATAAATCAGCGCGCGACAGACACATTCAGCACCGAATATACGGTGCTGAACAATAGCGAAATAAGCGATTGAGCCCTGTTTTATACTTTATCAATTCCATTCTGCGGAGAGTCATCTATGGCGGGCTATGTTGACGAAGTCGTCATTCCTTATGACCGTGATCCAGACCCCGTACTTATTGATCACTATGGACTCGACACAGCGCAACGCATTGCAGAACAGCCACCTCGCTACCGTTTCGCGAGGCGCATCGAGTGCTAAAGCACGAAGCGGCTACTCGCTCCGTGTCTGGGACTCGGAGCGACACAATCCATTTGCCAGTTTAAGCTTTGAAGTACTAAAGCAATTTTTTCCGTCGGATCTTAGAGCGGATACTTTTCAACGCTATTTCCCATTATCAAGCCACGCCATTTCTGGGGACATCCAATGACAACACTTACACGCATTTTTACCATCACCATTTTGTTATGGGCCGGATCTGCAATCGCTGATGGCGATCATCACCCTGCCGTTAACATCGATCAAAAGAAACTCGGAAAAGTGCAGTTTCCCGTCTCCTGCACATCTGTTGCACAAGCTCAATTCAATCAAGCACTGGCGATGCTGCATTCATTCTGGTACGACGAAGCTGAAAAAGCTTTCCAACGGGTCACCTCTACTGATCCCGACTGCACCATGGGGTACTGGGGTATCGCAATGAGTCTTTATCAGCAATTATGGGCGACCACCCCGACGCCAATGGAAGTACAGCGGGCACGCAATGCCCTTGCGCAAGCGCGATCATTAACAATCAAAACTGCCCGGGAAAAGGCCTATCTGGATGCGATTGCCATATTGTATCCAGCAACAGATGACGGTCGCGATTACAGTGCGCGGAAACTCGCGTATGAACAGGCCGTGAAGCGTATTACCGAACAATTTCCAGACGATAATGAGGCCACACTATTTTACGCACTGGCATTGATTTCAAATGTTTCGCCAGGCGATAAAACCTTTACCAGGCAAAAACAGGCGTTACAGTTGCTGCAACGTGTCTTGAAAGACGAGCCACAACACCCCGGCGTCGCTCACTACATCATCCACAGCAGCGATTACCCTGAACTGGCGGAACTCGGACTTGATGCCGCACGGGCATATAGAGATATCGCACCCACCGTACCGCATGCTTTGCACATGTCATCCCATATCTTTGTCCGCCTGGGCCTATGGCCGGATGTAGTGCAATCCAATCTGGCGGCATACCAGGCTTCACAGGAACACGCATCTGACAATTACGGGGATGACATCCACGCTAAAGACTATCTGTTGTATGCTTATTTGCAGCTGGATGAAATAGAAAAAGCCCGTGCCATCGTACAAGAAGTGCGTGCTATCGACAACGCATACCCGCACAATACCACCATTGCCTATGCCCACGCTGCCATCCCGGCACGCTTTGCTGTTGAGCGCGGCGATTGGCATGAAGCGGCAAAATTGAATGCTCATCCGGCGGATTTTCCGTGGCAGCAATTCGGTTGGTGTGAAGCGATCACGTATTTTGCCAAAGGAATTGGCGCAGCCAGAACCGATAACGTCGCTGATGCAAAAAAAAACCTGAAGCACCTGGAGACACTGCGCGAACTCGACCGCTCGGCACATCAAGACTACACTGCCGGTCAAATTGAAATTCAGCGTCTGGCCGTTGCTGCCTGGATCGCAGCTGCCGAGAATCGAACTGAAGAGGCGCTACAACTGATGCATGCATCCGCTGATTTGGAAGATTCGACCGAAAAAGACAATGTCACTCCCGGTGCCATCATCCCGGCACGGGAATTACTTGGCGAATTGCTGCTGACATTAAACCATCCAACAGCTGCATTAAAAGAGCTGGAAACCTCGCTGCAACGCACACCGAACCGTCGCAACGCGATTCTACTCGCAGCTCAAGCAGCAAAAAAAGCAGGTAACTTATCCAAAGTCAGTCAATATGAACAGCAATATCATCAGCTCACAAAAAAGGTTCTATCGCGTTAAGTAATTAAGGAAAATTTTTCTTCAACGAAATAAATGGGATAGTTAGACGGAAAACCTTAACGCAACAGAGCACTAGAATTGGCTAATTATCACTCAAACTGACAACTCCACGACGGAACCCGGTAATTGCCAAGTCAGTTGTCGCCTGAATAATTTAGGTGAATTCATGAATGCCAAGACTAAGCAGAACTGTATTTGTCGGGATACCGTATCACATCATACAGCGAGGAAATCGGCGAGAATAATATAGGATAGCGCTCCCTTTTTTCCAAACCGTGAAGTGCCTCTCAATTTAAACGTTAGACCGCGGACAAACATGATCGCTTGCTCGGCAGACTGCATCGAATGGATCAAGATTGGCATCAGCGCATTGACGCCGGTGTCAATTTTTCTTGCTTTTCTTGCTTATCGCGCCAACCTAAAGAAGATCCGCGACGATAAAACTCGAGAACGTGACAGGGAATATGTGACGCAATTCCAAAAGTCTTTGGAGTGGTCGTTCAACTCCCTGACGGACGACGGCCGCTCGATGCCACCAATGGCAGACAGATTAAATTGGTTAACTGCAGCCAGGCACATTCTTAGAGCCAAGAAGATAGCCTCTCAGATCACACATCCCACCTACAAGACAATTGCAGATGAATTTGAGGAATACTGGCGCCACAAGTTCTATATGGCTCTTGCTGATCCTGCACTTAGAGACTGGCACTACTTCATAGACAAAGAAGCACCTGCATGGCCGGAAAACATCGAGATAAGATCAGCGTTGGTGATCATGGACTTTTCAAACTGGAAGGATGGCACGCCAGATCCCACTGATGCTGTTGATCGAGAGAATTTCATCAAGCACGTATCAGGCATTAAGGGCAGCATCGCAGGTCGTAGCCTTGAGACATATATCAACCATCTCGAAAAGCTTAAAGCTCCAAGGCGTGGAGACTCACGGTCCACGATCAACAACACTCTTTTGGTAGACTGACCCGCTCCCTTCATTATGGCCGGATGCGCCAATGACCGGATTGGGTGCAATAATCCAGTAAATATACTCAGGTGGAAAATCTGCTGCAGGCTGGCCGACGTCAGCAATTACTTTGACAGCCACCCACGTCTGGGTAGGGAGGATAAAAGCCAGAATTACCATTACTTGCATGAACCGCATTGTATTTTCGTGTTATTTCCTTTAATTGGTTCTGGGATGCCAGACGAACGAATATTTTATCTGTGAAATATTCATCTGTAAGTACAGCTCAAAATAGCAAAAAATTGACTCTGTCGGCAGTTATTTCAGAAATCTGGAAGTCAGCGGAAAACGCCACGATTTCCCAAAATCTCGCCGGGTCAACCGGATACCGGGGGCAGCTTGTTGACGCTTATATTCGCTGCCGTGAATCAAATGAATCACTCGCTGCACGAGTGATTGTGGATAACCCATCGCGACGATCTCTTCGACGGAACATCCCTGTTCGACGTAGGCTTCGATCATCGCGTCCAGCACCGGATACGGCGGCAGGTTGTCCTGGTCTGTCTGATTGGGACGCAGCTCTGCAGATGGCGGTCGTTGCAAAATGCGTTCCGGAATGATCGGGGCGATCCGGTTGCGGTAGTGGCAAAGCGCATAAACCAGAGTTTTACTGACATCTTTCAATACTGCAAAACCACCTGCCATATCACCATACAGCGTACTGTAGCCAACCGCCGTCTCAGATTTGTTACTGGTGTTGAGCAGCAGCAGGCTACTCTGGTTGGAAAGCGCCATCAACAGGATGGCGCGGATACGAGCCTGCAGATTTTCTTCAGTGGTGGGAGCAGGAATGGCCGGCAGCAATTGTAAAGGCACTGAGAGAATTTGCCTGTGCTCTGCAAAAATGGTATCTATCGGGATTTCAATATGTTCGACACCCAAGTTCTGCGCCATTATGCGGGCATCCTGTCGGCTGATATCGGCGGTATAGGGTGATGGCAGCATCACGGTTCTGACACGGTCACACCCGAGCGCGTCGACCGCGATCGCCAATACCAGTGCGGAATCAACGCCGCCTGACAAACCGATCAACGCTCCTGGAAATCCATTTTTACCGATAAAATCACGCACCCCCAGACATAACGCGGCGTAAATACTCGCCAACTGCTCCGGCAGGTCGATTTTTGTGCCTTTATGCAGTTGATCGTTATTCAATTCGATGATGCCAAGCATGTCTTTAAACGCCGCAAACTGATGAGTACGCTCACCGCGACTATCAACAGCAAATGATGCGCCATCGAATACCAGCTCATCCTGCCCACCAGCCAGATTGATATAGATGGCAGGCAAAGCGATCTGACTGGAAGCTGCTTTCGCCATACTCAGCCGCTCATTATGCTGACCAACACTATAAGGAGATGCGCGCATGGCGAGCAGCACTTGTGCTCCTTGCTGTTGTATCGTTTGCAGGTAAGGTAACTGGTGAACATCTTCACCGATTGTCAATCCAAAAATCAGCCCGGCATGCGCGAAAGTACAAGAAACCTCACCTGCCGTGAAATAGCGCTGCTCGTCGAACACCCTGCCCACCGACAGGTATTTTTTGTAGTAGCGGGCAATGAGTTTGCCATCTCGAATAACCGAAGCGGCATTAAACAGCCTGCCATTCTCGGCATGCGGGTGGCCAATCACCACTGTTACGGGTGGAAGTTCTGCGGCAAGCTGCCGCAGTATCTGTCCACAGGCTGAAATGAAGTCCTGACGAAACAACCAGTCTTGAACCGGGTAACCCGTCAACGACATTTCCGGGGTGATGAGCAAACTGGCCTGTGCTGCGTGTGCCTGCAGGCATGTATTGAGAATTTTGTCTGCGTTTCCCTGTAGATCGCCAACGATGGGATTGATCTGTGCCAGGGCAATTTTCATGGTGGCAATGAACGACTGGTCAGACTGATCATGACCAGTCGTTCATTTTTGATTCCGTCAGAAAGGTAAAACCGCATCAGGTTTGACTTGCAGGATGCATTGGCGGAGGTCTTGCTGAATACGCTTGAGTGCGGCCTCATCTTTTGCTTCAAAACGCAGCACCGCAACTGGCGTGGTATTGGAAGCACGAATCAATCCAAAACCATCCGGATATTCCACCCGCAAACCATCAATAGTGATCACCCGATCAGCATTGGGAAAACTTGCTTCGCGCTGCAGCTGGGCGATCAGAGTATGATTTTCCCCTTCCGCCAGTCTGATTTGCAGTTCCGGAGTATTGAGAGAATCCGGCAGAGCATTAAGGGTCGCGCCAAGATCCTTTTCCTTGCTCAACAGTTCCAGCAAGCGCGCACCGGCATAGAGTCCGTCATCGAACCCATACCAGCGTTCCTTGAAAAAAATATGCCCGCTCATCTCCCCTGCCAGCAAAGCACCGGTTTCTTTCAGCTTGGCCTTGATAAACGAATGTCCCGTTTTCCACATCACGGGGACACCCCCATGATCCTCAATCCACGGCGCAAGATTGCGTGTACATTTGACATCAAAGATGATTTGCCCACCGGGATTGCGCGACAGCACATCGGCGGCAAAGAGCATCAGCTGGCGGTCAGCATAAATAATGCGGCCATCCTTGGTAACGACGCCAAGGCGATCGCCATCTCCGTCGAAGGCAAAGCCGATATCGGCATCAGTCGTCTCTAGCGCATGGATGACATCCCGCAGATTTTCCGGCACGGAAGGATCCGGATGATGATTAGGGAAAGTACCATCCACTTCACAAAACAGCTCCGTTACTTCGCAACCCAGCCTGCGATAGAGCTCAGGCGCAAATGCGCCTGCCACGCCATTGCCACAATCGACGACCAGCTTGACCGGACGTGCCAGCTTGATGTCGCTCGTGATACGCAGCAGGTAGCGCTCGCCAATCTCCTGCTGGCGATAACTACCTTGTCCAAGGGTGAAATCCTGTTTCTCGATCCGGTGGCGCAATGCCTGAATGGCTTCTGCTGCAAGTGTCTCGCCGCCCAGAACCATCTTGAGTCCATTGTATTCGGGGGGGTTGTGGCTGCCTGTTACCATCACACCAGAGTAATCGCATAATTCATACGCTGCAAAATACAGCATTGGCGTAGCGACCATGCCGACATCGATGACGTCGACCCCGCTTTTGCGAATGCCATTAGTCAACGCTTGCGTCAGAATTGGCCCAGACAAACGACCATCACGACCAATCGCAATGGTACCAAGCTTGCGGGCGCGGGCTTCTGAGCCGATTGCCTGACCAATCAACTCTACCGCTGCCGGAGTCAAAGCAGTTGCAACGATACCCCGTATGTCATAAGCTTTGAATATCTCATGCGGAATGCTATTCATAAGGCGAACCCTTAATTAAATTGAGGCCAGGATAGAACTTCAATGATGACTATGAGGCATGCCACCTTTGAGCGTGTAACGTGTCCCGCAATACGGGCACATCGCACGGCCGCTCGCATCCAATGTCAGAAATACGCGTGGATGCCAGCTGGCTGGATCCATATGTGGGTTGGGACAATGCAATGGCAAATCGTCTGCCGTGATGTCAACTGCTTGCGGGTAAGTTTTGGATGTGGCGTTATTCATGAAATATTTCAATTAAGTCGGTTAAACATAGTGCAGCCAGTCAGCATGATCATTTGACCTGCCGTTGACACAATCAAAAAAAAGGGTTTGCAACCGTTCGGTGATCGGTCCGCGCGTACCACTGCCAATCGAACGGCAATCGAGTTCGCGGATGGGAGTGATTTCAGCTGCCGTGCCGGTAAAAAAAGCTTCGTCCGCACAATAAACCTCATCGCGGGTCAAACGTTTTTCAATAACCTCGATTCCTATTTCCTGCGCCAACTGCATGACCGATGCACGGGTAATGCCTTCCAGACAGGCTGTCAGGTCCGGCGTATAAAGCTTGCCCTGTTTGACGATAAAGATATTTTCTCCCGAACCTTCCGCGACATAGCCGTCGACATCCAGCAGCAGCGCTTCATGATAGCCATCCTGCGCAACTTCCTGGTGCGCCAGAATCGAATTAGTATAGGTAGCAACCGATTTGGCGCGACACATGTTGATGTTCACGTGGTGACGGGTAAATGATGTGGTTTTGACTCGAATGCCATTTTCCAGACCGTCGGCACCAAGGTAGGCCCCCCATGGCCAGGCCGCTACCGCGACATGCACGGACAGATTCCTCGCGGACAGCCCCATCGCTTCCGAACCATAAAAGACGATTGGACGGATGTAACCAGAAGTGAGCTTGTTTTCACGAACGACGGCCCGCTGGGCATCATTGAGTGTCGCCTGATCGAAAGGAATACGCATCTTGAAAATATGGGCAGAATTAAACAGGCGTTGGGTATGCTCTGTCAGGCGAAAAATAGCGGGACCCTTGGCAGCTTCATAAGCCCGCAGGCCTTCGAAAACACCCATTCCATAGTGCAATGTATGGGTTAGTACGTGTGTAGTGGCATTGCGCCATGGAACCAGTTCACCATCGTACCAGATAACCCCATCACGATCCGCCATTGACATCCCAACACTCCTTTTATTAATCAATTATTTGAGAAAAACAATATCCTGCCTTCTACCTGACCAGGAGTGCATTTTCCAGTCTTGCGCAGCCGAATATATTAATTTCAACCCTTGATCGTATTCTAGCGTTTTTTTACGCCTGTGTCGGTGTAAGCACGCTCAGCTATCGCTGAAGTTTGTTTGAAAATGTGATAATTTGCTATTTTCCCAGAAAGTCATTTTAATCAAATCCCACTGCGAACCTGTTTCAATGCAAGCAAAATATTATGACGTATTGATTATTGGCAGCGGATTGGCCGGCCTGACACTGGCTCTCAATCTGGCAAAGACTCTCAGGGTGGCCGTAGTAACCAAAAAGAAACTGAATGACAGCGCCAGCGCCTGGGCGCAGGGGGGCATTGCAGCAGTGCTGTCAATTGAGGATTCGCCTGATGCGCATATTCGCGATACTCTGATGGCTGGCGCTGGTTTATGCGATGAGGCCATGACACGTTATATCGTCGAAAATGGGCCGGCAGCAGTCAATTGGCTGATAGAACATGGTGTGAATTTTACACGTGACGATCATCATGAAACCGGTTTCCATCTAACGCGCGAAGGTGGACATAGCGTACGTCGCATTATTCACTCCGATGATGCAACCGGTAAAGTAATTCAACTGACTCTCGGAGAACAGGTTTTACAGCATCCCAATATTGATGTGCTGGAACAGCATATCGCGGTTGATCTGATTACAAATCAAAAATTATCTCAACACCGGCTTACAGAAGGAAATCACTGCCATGGTGCTTACATACTGGACAAGGTAGCGAGTAAAGTCCGCACGATCGGGGCACAAAATACGATTCTTGCAACCGGCGGCACAGGCAAGGTGTACTTATATACAACCAATCCTGATGTAGCGACTGGAGATGGCATCGCCATAGGTTGGCGTGCCGGTTGCCGCGTAGCCAATATGGAGTTTATTCAGTTCCACCCTACCTGCCTGTATCACCCTCATGCCAAATCTTTCCTGATTAGCGAAGCGGTCAGAGGAGAAGGTGGTTTGCTGAAACTGCCGGACGGGGAACGCTTTATGCTACAGCATGATACGCGTGCCGAGCTTGCACCGCGCGATATTGTCGCGCGCGCCATTGATTTTGAAATGAAAAAACGCGGCCTGGACTGTGTTTTTCTGGATATTTCTCACAAGCCGGCCGACTTCTTGAAACAGCACTTTCCAACGATTTACCAATTCTGCCTGAATCTGGGTATCGACATTACTCGCGAACCTATTCCGGTGGTGCCAGCAGCGCATTATACTTGTGGTGGCGTGATGACGGATCGACATGGCCGCACCGATATTGGCCGCCTTTATGCTGTCGGAGAGGTCGCCTATACCGGACTGCATGGCGCCAATCGCCTGGCAAGCAACTCCCTGCTGGAATGCCTGGTCATCAGCATGTCGGCTGCCAGACACATCATTGAACAACATCCGTTCGCAAACCCGGTATTGCCGGATTGGGACGAGAGTCGCGTTACCGATGCTGATGAGGAAATCGTGATCTCGCATAACTGGGACGAACTACGCCGCTTCATGTGGAGTTACGTTGGAATTGTGCGCACTAACAAACGCCTGCAGCGTGCACAGCATCGTATTGATCTGTTGCACGAAGAAATCAACGAATACTATGCCAATTTTCGCGTAAGTACTGATTTGCTGGAACTGCGCAATCTGGTTTGTACCGCTGATCTCATTGTTCGAAGCGCGATGCTGCGCCATGAGAGCCGGGGACTGCACTATAGCCGGGATTTTCCTGATACTCTGCCACAAGGAGTGGATACGATACTGGCTCGCACTCAAACTGAATCTAAAATCAACATCGGCTGAATCAAGAACGGTGTTAATCGATTCGGAATTAAAAGTGCTTGAAGACAAACTTGACCAGCTACTGAAGTTGCATCAGGCTATACGCGAGGAAAACGCCAGATTACGTGATTTATTAACAGCTGAGCAGGCAGCCAGACGCCAGTTGCAAAACCGCATTGATCTGACTGCCGAACGACTGCAGAAACTATTGGACAATCTTCCTGAGTGTTAAAAAATGAGTACAGAAACGACAATAGATATAAATGTAATGGGACAGAAATTCCGGATTCATTGCGCTGAAGATGAACGCGAGGGATTGCTATTGGCGGTCGATTTCCTCAATAAAAAAATGCAGGAAATCAAAAGTGGCGGCAAAATTGTTGGCACCGAACGAATTACGATTGCGGCCGCACTGAATATTACACATGAGCTCCTGAATATGCATGCTGGCAAAGGTTTTGACATCAAGGAATTTAGGCGTAGAATCGGACTCATCGAATCTAAGCTGGACGATGCGTTGCTAGAGAGTGATCATCAGCTTTAAAGAGCACCTCTAACAACGATCGGCCATCAATCGATTATCCCTGCGGTGTTGGTTAAGGTCTGTATTCTTTGAACCAATTTTTGTACCGGGTTGCTGACCAGATGGCTGCTGTTGTGAGCATCTTGCATTAACGAGATGCACCTGATGCAACCGGTTGGCGACCATCTTGAACCATCAGGTTCAAGATATCAGCCTGACGGCATTCGCGGGGACCCTGCTTTTAAGTATGTTAATTCATGTTGGTGATGCGATACTGGCTAATGAAATCCGAACCATCGGAAATGAGTATTGACAGTCTGGCCACTTTACCGGGACAAACCGTGGCTTGGGATGGCGTGCGTAACTACCAGGCACGCAATTTCATGCGTAATCAGATGCAAATCGGCGATCTGGTATTTTTTTACCATTCCAGTTGCCCGCAACCTGGAATAGCCGGTATTGTGCAGGTTTCCAGGCTGGCTTACCCTGATGCAACACAGTTCGATCCCAACAGCAAATATTTCGACCCCAGATCCTCGTTGGAAAACCCGCGCTGGTTCAACGTTGAAGTCACTTTTCTAAAAAAAACACGCTTGCTTCCCCTGCAGGAACTGCGCACCTATCCTGAGCTGACCAGTATGCGTATTCTGCAAAAGGGTAATCGATTGTCCATTACTCCGGTTGATCCCAATGAATGGGAATTCATTTCAAAAAAATTGTAAGTGCTGTCTAGAACTAATGGTTTTTTTATAAAACAGCAAAGCCCGGTAATGCATTAGTCATGGAGGCCTGGTGGATTTTTTTGCTGGCCGGCGCGCTTGTCGGTTTCCTTGCCGGGTTGCTCGGAATAGGCGGCGGTTTACTGATGGTGCCAATATTAATGACTGTATTTATCAGTAAAGGATTTGCCGCAGATCTGGTGATGCATCTGGCGCTGGGCACAACCACAGCTATCATTACCTTGACATCCATATCGAGTCTACGCGCTCATCACGTACGTGGTGCCGTAAACTGGTGGATTGTGCGTCATCTCACGCCGGGTATTTTTCTCGGTGCGCTGGCTGGTGCGACGCTCGCTGGTCAACTTTCCGGCCAGGCACTCGGGATCATTTTTGTCATATTTATTTATTGTGCAGCGACGCAAATGTGGCTTAATCTGCATCCCAAAGCTGGTTTTTCGCTTCCCGGCAGTCCGGGTATGCTCGCAGCAGGTGGTATGATTGGGGCAATATCGAGTCTGGTAGCGATCGGCGGAGGGTTATTGACCGTGCCCTTTCTTACTGCCTGCCAGATCAGGCTGCATCAAGCGATGGGAACGGCCGCTGCTGTCGGCTTTCCAATTGCGCTGGCGAGCGCCATTGGCTATGCTGCAAACGGGTTATTGCAACCACAGCTTCTACCAGAATATACATTAGGCTATATTTATTTGCCCGCGTTTGCAATGGCTGCTCTGGCAGGAATATTAACCGCACCACTTGGCGCCAGAGCCGCGCATACTATGCCGACAAACAGACTGAAAAGCATTTTTGTAGGACTACTTTATTTATTGGGAACAAAACTACTGTTGGAATTCTGGATTTAACCCAAGCATCATTATCAAAAAATTTAGAAAATCATGCCAAACGATTCAGTCAATGAAAATTTATTGGGTATTGCGGAATATGCAGAACGACAGTTGCTGCATATGGAACTCAGCACTGATATTCCCGAACTGATCAACATTCCGTTACAGCTTTCACACTTGGTATTGCTATCCGACCGGCAATGGATCAATCACGAACGTGAGCTCATCATTGAGCTATGCGAACAATTCAACATCAGCGCTCCCAACGACAGTTTTGATCAGATCAGCATTGACCTGGGAGATTTACGCATGCGCTGGGAGCGCCATACTGAGTATTCAACCTACACTCTTTACTACAAAGGCCAGTTTGATGTTCCTTTCGCCACACCTGCCATTGCATATGTTCCGCGGGACTGGCTGGCACGCTTACCTGGAGAAGTATTGGTTGCCACTCACATCGCGCTGGATGACCGCAGGCGTCCGAGTCGCAGTCTGAGCGAACTGGCAGTATTGTTTTCATCAAACACGGTAATCGGCTCAAAAGTTTCTGCTGGTGGCGCAAGCGTCTGGAGCGATAACCAGATTCATTCGGATGGCTTCACTCGCATCCTGATTCATGATGACAATCTGCGCAGTCGCCAGGTTGGCAGACTGGTACAACGTCTACTGGAAATCGAAACTTATCGAATGCTGGCCATTTTGCCACTACCCATGACGCGTAACCTTATTCTCCATCTGGAACAATACGAAGATCAACTCGCCAATTTGATTGCAACCAATAATGCGCTCAACGATATAGAGGACGAACAGAAATTACTAGTTGAATTAACCAAACTCGCTTCGGAAATAGAGAAAATGTCGACACGATCCAGTCATCGTTTCAGTGCCTCGCAAACCTATCATGCGATCATGCAGCAACGCATCACTGAGTTGCGTGAAGAGCGTATTGAGGGGCTGCAGATGCTGTATAAATACCGCAAACAGCGTGTCACTTCTGCCATGGGGACATTTGATCTGGTGCGCTCCAAACTCGAAATACTGTCTCTACGCGTCGAACGCGCCACCTCCATGCTGCGCACACGAGTGGATATCTCGATGGAATCCCAGATTCGAGATCTCCTCAAATCAATGGACAACCGAGCGCACTTGCAATTACGTTTACAACAGACCGTGGAAGGACTATCCGTCGTGGTATTGAGCTATTATCTACTCGGTATTACCGGTTATGGTCTCAAAGCGCTCAAGGCTGCCGGAATCGCAGTCAATGTTGAATTGGCGACAGGTCTTGCGATTCCCGTAATTGTTTCACTGGTATTTTTTGTCATCCACAAATTCCGTAAAATGATGGGCTAGAGAACAATATGCTAATTGCTTGCTTCCTTCAGGGATACCCTTTTCCTCCAGAAACATAGATTAAAACTATGTGGCACTGGCTGGAACTGGAAGAACAGGTTGGTCGCTACTGGCATCGCCTGATAGCGCATCAGGACGCTGGAAGTTATCCCGTATATCCTGCCGCAAGAGTTACCCTGGCATCTATCCATTCCTCATTGTGTATTTTCTTTCGTGGTTTGGGAGGAGACCCCGGGATACCATTGACTACGGGAATGCCGCGTACTGCCCACCACCGTCTCAATTGGAAGCAGAAACTCGCTCGTGATCACGAAAAGCTTCCCCTCGCAGCGCTGACTATCGAACGCATACTGCTCCCGGACAGCATCAGCCTCTATCCACAGCACTCACTCAACCGGCAACTTTATTTCTGGCTTGCCGCTTTTTTTGCATTGGGAAAACGCACCCATTCATTTCCACCGGGGATGGATCCCTTACAAGCAGATCTGCTATTTTTACACCGGTCTTACTGGACCAGCTTGAAAATTATCGAGCGCTACCCGGGTTTGCAACAAGACTACGAGATACTTTGTACGCAATTATTGCACTTAAGGCCACGTCGCACGCTTCCAGTTCAGGAACAGATGGTCGAGAACGTCATTGTTGGGCTACTCGGCGGAACTTGCAATCATGTCGGAGCAATGACGTGGCTCACGCGTCTGCGCCAAATAGCAGCTGATTTCAGTGATTGTCGCGCTGCAAGAGGCTATCATACTTTTCTACCGGTCCCGTTATGGGGGCAGATAGAAGCCAACCCACTCCAGAAGCCGGGTAACGTCCAGTCCGATGCAGAAGATCGCCTGAATCAACCAAGAAACAATGAATCAGACAAACGCGCCAAACAAGCCCGTCGCGATAAATTTGAGCAAAGCGAGCGCGATGATCCCCTACTGCTCAATCGTTTTGAAAAACTTATTACCTGGTCAGAAATGATCGATCTTAATCGGCCGGTGGAAGACGATGAAGAAGCAACTGCGTGTGATGTTGCCGAAGCGATGGAAGAATTGGTGGTCACAACCCATCAGCGCCCTGCTGCAACACTACTAAAATTTGATCTTGATCTGGCACCAAGCGATGTCGATCCTGCTGCTATTATTGCGCAACCAACCTATCCAGAATGGGATTACCGCCGCAAGCAATATCATCCCAATCATTGTCAGGTATTGTGCCAGGTCGCTGCTGAGCATGGGGAACACTGGGTGCCTGATGACAAGACCAGAAGGCAGATTCGCCGGATTCGCCGCCAATTTGAAGCGTTCCGGCCACAAAAAGCAATATTGCATCGTCAACTGGACGGCGAAGAACTCGATCTGGATGCGGTTGTGCGTAACCAATCCGATCGGATTTCGAACGGTAGCAGCTCTGACCGTTTGTATCTGGCTGCACGGGAACAGGCACGAGATTTGGCCGTGCTGATTCTGGTGGATGTATCGCTCTCAACGGATAGCTGGATCAATAATCAGCGAATTCTGGATATCGAAAAAGCGGCATTGATAGCGTTAGCCTCCAGTATCGCCACTTGTGGTGATCGGTTTTCGATATATACCTTTACATCGCGCAAACGCCAGTATGTCAAGTTTTCAACTATCAAAACGTTTGCTTCCCCATTTAATCAGCAGACACTGTCTCGAATCTCGGCATTACGACCCGGTTACTACACCCGCATGGGAGCAGCACTACGCCATGCTAGTAACATACTGGCTTCCCGTCCGGAACGCCATCGCCTGTTGCTATTATTAAGTGATGGTAAACCCAATGACCTGGATCACTATGAAGGTCGTTACGGGATCGAGGACACTCGACAGGCCATTCTGGAAGCACGGCGCACTGGTTTACGCCTATTTGGTATCACCATTGATGATGATGCAAAGGATTACTTTCCCTATCTGTTTGGTCGTGGAGGTCATGCCATTGTCAGTCAACCGGAGCGACTTGTCGAAATTGTACCGGCCTTGTATCGACAATTAATCACCTGAATTACATATTGATATTCAGGCGATTACGATTTCATGACCTCATTGGTATTCAGGGTATGAAGCGTTTCATGGTGTCCTGTAATACTTCATTTCCGGGATGACTATCCAGTGCTGATTGCCATATTTGCTTTGCTTCTTCAGTCCGGCCATTCATCCATAGCAGCTCACCAAAATGGGCGGCAATTTCCGGATCCGGTCGTGCGGCAAAAGCAGTATTCAAATAATCCAACCCTTTTTTCAGATTGCCCATACGGTAATAAGCCCAACCCAGACTATCCATGATATAGGGATCATCAGGAGATAACTCGATGGCCTTCTGAATTAATGAGAGGGCTTCCGGCAAACGCAAACCACGATCTGCCAAACTGTAACCCAAGGCATTATAAGCATGTGCACTATCCGGTTTTAATTCGATCAGTTTACGTAAATCCTGTTCCAGAATATCCAGTTTGCCAAGTTTCTCGGCAATCAGCGCTCGATCATAAAGTATCTCGGGTTGTTGGGGAGTTTCATCTAATTGTGTGCTGAGTAAATCATATGCTTCAGGGTTAGCGCCCTGCTCCCGTAATAGCTGTGCCTCGGATAGAATCAACTGAATACGTTGTTCTTCATCGAGATAACGAACCGTTTGCAGGTGCTGTCTGGCAGGAGTCAGTCCATCCTGGCCAGCCAGCAGAAAAGCATAGCGTATTTGTGCCGGAATATAGCGCTCCCCACCGGTTACTCTACGATATGAATCCATTGCTTCGCGGTTACGCTGCGATGTTTCATAAATACGTCCCAAATTGAAGTTGACGGAATTAGTGTCTTCAAATCCCAGTTCAAGCGCTTTTTTGAAATAGCGTTCTGCATTGCCGTAGTCATCCAGTTCAGCGGAGAGCAAACCGATAGCCAGTGCTATATCCGGATTGGAAGCATTTTCGCTTTCCAGCCGGTGAAATTGCTCACGGGCCAGACTGAATTTTTTGTTTTCCATTAACGCACGGATATAAGCAATCCGCAGATCATTAGCTTTCGAATACTGATCAAGGTAACGCTTATAAAAATTTATTGCAGCCGGGTTATCGAGTTTTTGCAGAATGCGGCCTTGATGAATTGCCGCCATTTCCCATTCTGGCCGCAACTTGAGCGCCTTTTGCATGGCATCGGATGCCAGCTTCGGCTGATCTGCCGCCCAGGCGGCCTGAGAGACGGCAAAATGTGCTTCTGGCAGTTTATCGTAGGATCGCGCCAACTGCCGAACCAGTGTCAGCGCTTCTTGTTTGTCAGGATGACGCGACAGCAGCTTGTTGATTTGCATAAAGGATTTACCCACTGCATCCGGTTGCGAAGCCAGCAACTTTTCGAGATGAGGACGCGCTCTGTTTAATTGACCCACATCAATAAATAAAATAACCGCAGCCTGATGCGCCGCTTGCGACTGTGGCTCAAGCGTTACCCACAAATCAATTGCCTCTTGCGCAAGTGCTGGTTGCCGGGTACGCAGGGCAATGTCGGCTGCCCGCTCAGCAATTCTGGCATCCCGGGTGATGTGCGCCAACCTTGCGTAGCTTTCTGCAGAAATATCCAGTCGATCCCGCTGTAGTGCCGTTTCCGCCAGCAAAAAATCAAACAATATTTCCTCAGTCAGACTCGAGTCAGCATGCTGACTGCTTCTCGCAATCGCATTGGTCAAATCGCCTGGATTGTGTTCGATTGCTGAACTGGATCCAGCCTGGCTGTCAACCTTGGGCAACGGCGCGCATCCTATCAGACCAAGCAACAACATCATTATTTTAATGTTCATCTAGTTAACCTTATTTCAACCTTAGTAGTGCTCAATACCTGTTTGAGACCCGACCTATATCCGCTTGGTTCTTATTTTACGGCATATCGAAATTATCCCAACAGGTTTACGGAGCTATCATTGGAATGGATTGATATTCTCTGCTGGTGGGGATTGAGAGAATGGATTATCGGCGGGTTGAGTGCCAAGTTGCTCAAAAGGATTAGCAGGCCTTTCCTGGGTCTTTTCTTGCGCGCGACCGGCATCTTTCGCTACTGCTCCGGCATGTACAAACCGCCAGTCCTGATAGCTTTTGGCTTTTTCAAATTTGGTATAATCCTCCGGAAATCCTGCTCGTTTTATTGGTTGCGTTGTAGCCAGACTATACACTCCTGTAATTCCTCCATTTTCCTGTTCGATCAATCCCCATTCAAAACTGTTGGTCATCGGATCAAAAAAAATTTTCCGCAAATGCCGCAGTGGCTTGGGTCCCCGCTTATCTTCAAGAAGCTGCTCCAGTGTTTCCGGGTAACGGCTGGTGGCGGTCGTTACCTGCGCAGCATCATGATAGGACGTGATGGCCAGACGAAACTGATCACCGATAAAAAGTAGCTCCAATTCTTTCTCCCGCTGGGAAGTGGTCTGCCAGACCTCTCCGGCAGCCGCCAGCATCACGCCTGCCAGCAGGGTGGCAAACAATGTCCATATATAGACGTACCCTTGTTCCCGGTAGCTGCTTATCACCCTACCACTTCTCGTAAAAAGTTCCATCAAGCGCCTGCTTGTCTGAAGTAGTGCGGACGTCATACACTCCTTCCATTTCCTCATCAGGCGGCGGTATTTCTGCCCACACCGGCTGCTCCGTGACGGGATCCACTGGAATGGCGCGAATATAACGCTCATCAACCAACTGCTGCAGATCCTGTGGGTATTTGCCAGTATCCGCAAAGTATTTATCAATCGCATCGCGCATAATGCTGAGATTCTGCTTGAGGACCGTCTCCTTAGCACGATCTACCGATGTGAAATAACGAGGCGCCACAATGCTCAATAAGGTAGCGATGATTGCCATCACCACCAGTAGCTCAATCAGAGTAAAACCTCGTGCAACAGGAAATGCTAAACGCTTGAGCATAGCTACCATTGGTTATAGGGAATACCGTTCAAACCCTTTTGTTCCGACAAAGAGTAAACATCAAATATGTCGTCTCCTTCATCGGGGTTATCCGGCGGGCTTTCATAGCTGCGCTTGCCCCAGGTTTCTGCCGCCGGTACTTCGGAATCGGCAAACATTGGATCACGTGGCAGTCGACGCATAAAAAAAATATTTTTCTTGTCAGGTGTTTTGATATCCGGCACTCCTGCCTCTAAATCTTCGAGCTTGCGGGGATAACCCGTTTCATCCGCCTTTTTCTCTACCCTGCCTTCGTCAGCCGCCAACTTATAGGCATCAATCGCGGTACGGATCTGTCGTAATGCAGTCCGCAGCGCCTGTTCCTTTTCCCGTTTGACCATCATCTCCTGCAAAGGCATGGCTGCAGACGCTAAAATAGCCATGATGGCCACCACGATCATCAACTCAATTAATGTGAAACCACGGCTATTAGATTTCGGCAACATCAACTCGTTTAGAAACTATCATTCCCATGTTACTGCAACGTTATACTCGCTACGGGAGGAGCCTGAATCTCGACAGCTTCACCCTTCTCATCCTGTACCCGCACGCCATCAACTGAAATAGTGGTTGTGCCAGTATTAGCCCCAATGACTTTGAAACGCAAAATACTGGTCATACCCGTCGGCTGTTCGCGACCGAATTTAAGCGTGCGCGACCCCGAGTTTTCGGCGCCATCCATCAGCTCAAGCGCGCTCTGGTCATAACCCAGATCAACTTCGCCGGTTAACTGGGTGTTTTGCGTGATCAGGCGTACCGTGGCGGTAAATTCCCGTCCCATTGCCACACTGGCTGGTGCTTGCAGGTTAAGTGTCGGCACCGGCGAGCGCGCCTGCGCTGCAGCAGCTTCAAAAGGATTGACTGTTTCCTCATTATCTCGTGATCCAGAGCGCAATGCCTGTCCGAATACATTGCTCCCTCCCAGCCCACCTGCGCCTCCGCTGGGCAGCAAACTCAACGATTGCGGTGCGGTTTTGCGAATGTTGACCGGAATATTCCCAGCCGCACTGGCAGTACCGGAATGAAACTCGCTCTCGAAATTGCTGGGTTGAATCACATTACGCACAATACGCGGCGTGATCAGCAGAACTATCTCTGTTTTATCGCGAGTCAGATTTTGACTGGCAAACAATCTGCCCAGCACCGGTATATCTACCAGGCCAGCTATCCCGCTAAGCCCTCTCCTATCCTGATCCTGAATCAGCCCTGCCAGTACCTGGGTTTCGCCATCGCGCGAGAAAAGCAATGTTTCAGCTGATCGAGTGCCGATCCTGAAAGCGGTAGTAGTGCCAGATGTTTCTCTTGCTCCGAGCGTACTTACTTCCAGTAAAATTTTTATGGAAACCTCGCTGTTCGGTGAGATAACGGGCTCAACCTCCAACTTAAGCCCAACGTCAAGAAAAGTGACATTTTGCGATACAACTCCGGTTGAAGTTGCGTTTGAAGAGAAAATAGGAATTTTATCACCGATCATAATTTTAGCTTTCTCCCGACTCTTCACGCGGATGCGCGGATTTGCCAATATGTCATTAGCTGTCAGAGTTTTCCTGAATTCAACCAACACTTGGTTGGCAATAGAGAAATTACGCAACCCATCGATACTGGTTTGAGTCAGTTTAAGAAGCCCATCGGCACCAAGGACAGGGGCAGCCGTACCCACTCCCGGTAAAAAACTAAAACTGGTTTGTGTTGGCATGTCTGGTCCAAGCTTCAAGGCGTTATTACGGTTGATTTCTAGCACCTCAACTTCCAGCATCACTTCCGGATCGGGAAAATCGTTGATCGTCACCAGCCGCTCCACCAGCCGGATCATTTCCAGTGTGTCGCGCATGATAAACAGGTTAAGGCGTTCATTAACATAGATATCTCGTGCCTTGACCAGTCCGCGCACCATCGCGACCATCTGCTTGACGTCGGTATTATTGATGTGAAAGCTGCGCACGACCAGTTCCTGATAATCCTTTTGCTTAGCGGGCGTATCCGGATAAATCAACAGGGAATTTTCGTTGAGTACCTTATACGCCAGCTGATTCGTCAGCAGAATCAGCTTTAATACATCCTCGATCGGATTATCACGTACAAAAATTGAGGTTTTGGCTTCCTGCTGTACAGTGCGGTCAAAAATAAAATTGATACCAGCGGTACGCGAAATTAGTTCAAAAATGGTTTTTAGCGGTGCATCGCGAAATTCCATGGTAATCGGCTGACGGAAAGCCGAGACCAGTGACAATTGCGACATTTCAGCACGTGAGATACGTTCGCTCAGTTCATTGACCAGCTGCCTGGCGTCAGCCTGTGCCGGATTTTCGGCAAGAACACCGCGGATGATTTTTTCTGCCGCCTCGATCTGATCGTTCGCCATATATTCTTTAGCCTGCTTGACGAGTCCGTTATGCTTTCTGTCGATTGCGGCCGCTTCCAGTCCGGCAATGGCGCGTTCATTATTCGGCGCAATTCCCAGAACCCGCAGATAAGCCTGCTCGGCTGCGTCGATATTACCAGTCAGCAGTTCATTGTCTGCCTGGAGCAGCAATTGTCCGGCCACTGAATCCAGTTCCCGCACCAAGGCCACGCGAATCTCGATATTTTCCGGTTCTTCATCAGCGGCTTGTTGCAATTTACCCAGACCGGCTTCGAACTGCCCCTCTGTAATCAATTGCTTGCCCTGTAAAAAAGCAGGGTTCTTCGTGGTGTAACTCGCACAACCTGCCATCCAGATAAGCAATAAAAGCACCAACAGGGGTTTACTAGCATTCATCAGGTTTTTCCAGACGTTTTTTCATTAATGACAAGCTTTTGTTTGATTCCCAATGGCAGATAAGTCAATTCGAGGACGTCATCACGGATACTGTCCAAACGGTATAGGCCGTCGATCCGCTCTCCGACTTTGGTGGCATAATTCTTTTCCTGATGTACCAGAAATACTCGTGTGACACGGCCATCGCTAACCCGGCCCAGATATTTAATTGCTAATGGGGGCGCGACAGGTGTGGGTGCAGGAAGCGGTTTACTCGCTCTTCTGGCGACAAAAAAGGGATCATCTTCATCCTCTTCATCCCCCCCTGCCTTTTTTCTTGCATTTACGGGTGGGGGCTGCCAGGAATTCACAGCAAAAATATCATCCGCTTCTGCCTTGAAAGTGCGTTTCCCCAGTTGATCAACCGGAAGTGTCTGGTTAGACCGGTTATCAGAAGCGCGTGTACGCCTGTCCACATTGCGGGTGGGTAATACCGCTTCTGCTGCGGTATCTACTCGCGATTCCTCCGGTTCCTCGTCTATCGCGATGACTGCTAGCAAGGTAGCAGCGAGCGCACTCCAAAGGACAATTTTACGCACTAGCGGGTTAGTCATGCTTATGTTCCGGATGGCAGAAAACGAGGCCGTGCAGCGGCACAGGGTAAACAGAGAAAAACTTAATAATCATTCAAATATAGATACATCCCCAGGCTGGCATCGATTCTGCCAGCCTGGATGTTCTCACGTTTAATGACAACACTCGCCAATGCCAGGGCAGGCACTGCCTGCAGTGCATCGGCAATGAAGGCCCGGAGTTGGGGATAACTGCCCCGCACTGGCAGCTGGATTTCGTAACGCGCTAGCTTTGCCTCTTTTTCCAGCACCAGACGGTAATCTCCCCGGCTGACTTCAACTCCCCGGTTTTTGGCAATCTTGTCCAGTTCGTTGATCCAGAATGGAGAAGAATCGCTGCGTGGGAAAAAATCATAGAACACCTGCAGCGCCTGGTCATCATTCAATTGGATCTGCTCCGGAAACTCAGCTCGTATACTTTCCGCTGTTTTTACTTTCTTTTTCAATGTATTTTTGGTTTGCTCCTGCGGCAGGACCGCTGCGAATAAGACTACCAGCGCCAGCACCAGCATACCCAAACCCAACTTACCGACATTACTCAAACACGCAAGACGCCAGCGCAGTCTGATCAGTGAATGACTGAAATTGAATTTCGCCATGCCTAAATGGAGTCCAACCAGGTAAGTGCAATCAGGAAATTGACCGGGCGCTGTGGGTGATCCTGCCTAATGCGGTAATTGACCAGATGAGCATTTTTAAAAACTGGTTCCCGTTCCAGCGCTTCAACATACTCAACCAGCCCTTGCAGGTTCTTTGCCTCACCTGAAATGCGAATGGCACGATTGGCAGCGTTAGGTTGTAGCGACAGTAATGAGACATCTTTGCTGGCTGCCAGCTCCAGAGAATCAAACACCGGTTCCCACGGTAGATTGAGCCAGCTGATAATTTCCCTCGCCTGTTTCACCTCCTGCTGGGTGACCTGAGTGACACGTGTCGATGCAGCTCTGGGAGAGATACGCTGTTTTTGCTGTTGGAGCAATTGTGCTTCGCGCGTTTCCCATTTAGCCATTTTGCCCATGGTGATTTTAAGTTGGAAGAAAACCACGATCAGTGCGAGTATTCCTAACAACAGCAGCAGATAGTCGACCACGCCTATTGGTCGCTTTCGATAAGGGAAAGTTAATTTAAGGCTACGCATAGGCGCTCACTTGACTTTCTGGCAATGCTGTAAATGGGAACTGGGCGGGAACAGGCTGTTCTGATTGTATCAGTCGTTCAAAATACCATCCCTGTACTTGCGGTAGCTGCCATTCGATCGTAGCAGGGGCAAATACCTGTACCCGTTGCGGTCGAGTATCAGCCGGCTGACCAGACAGGATTGCTTCCTGTTCCAGTGCGGACAACAGCTCCTGCTCAAGATTGTCGACAATCCGCTGATTGCGGATACCCCGCCAACGTCCAGCCAGAATAGATGCCAGACAGAAACGATTGTTTTCGATCAGCACAAACCACAGCTGCTCGCTGGACAGCTTCCTGGACCAATAATCAAGTGCTGCAGCTAGATAGGGTTCGGTATATTTAAGTTTCAATTCGTGGCGTACGGCAAAATGCTCAAGTGCCGCCAGTAACCCCAGTGAAACTCCAGCGCATAGGCCCCCATCCAGCGGATCCCAACTACTTATGCTCAGTGCCCATTCTTCGACACGATCCCCATAAGTCTCGCGCATCTGAAAACTGGCATAAGTTATCAGTTCGTCAGGACTCGCCAAAGCTGATTGTGGCGCAATCACTCCGTAACGCACAAAATCATCTGCCAGCGTTATCCGTAAGTCGCTACCAGCCTTGATCTGCGTATTGAGGAGTTCCATAAGCTGTTCCAGCTGATGCAACGGTAATTCCCATGGCAATGGCTTTGTAGTCGGATCAGCCAATTGTGGGCACATAACGCGCTGCCGGAACAAGGGAAACGGTTTGAAGCCACGTGACTGCCCGGCGACAATCACCTGATCGGGCGCCAGAAAAACCGCTAATTGATCACGCCACAATCGTGACACGGTTCGCCTCCTGTAAGCTCGTTTGCCCGGATTTGACCATATTCAGGGCTGCCTCACGCAAGAAGTGCGTACCGTTATTGCGTGCTGCCTCTTTGATGCGGCGAATCGGCGCCTGGGCAACGATCAGCTCCCGGATTTCGTCGTTCAGCAGTAAAATTTCCGCAATAGCATTACGTCCCCGATAGCCGCTCCCTCGGCACTGTCCACAGCCTTTCGATACCTGGAAGTTATACTGTTTCGCTTCTTCCAGCGATATGCCGGAAACCTCGATCATTACATCATCAGGCTGCTCCGCCACCGTACAATGCGAACACAACACCCGCACCAGGCGTTGCGCAACGATGCCATTCAGCGCCGAAACAAAGCTGTAAGGATCCACGCCCATGTGTGCAAAGCGGCCAATGACGTCAAACACATTATTGGCATGCACCGTAGTAAATACCAGATGACCGGTGAGCGCCGCCTGAATGGCAATCTGGGCTGTCTCGGCATCCCGGATTTCGCCGACCATGATCTTATCGGGATCATGCCGCAGGATGGAACGCAAGCCACGCGCGAACGTCAGCCCCTTTTTTTCATTGACGGGAATCTGCAGCACACCCGGCAATTGATATTCAATCGGATCCTCAATAGTGATGATCTTGTCATGACCATGATTGACTTCCGAAATAGCGGCATAGAGAGAAGTCGTCTTGCCGCTGCCGGTCGGTCCTGTCACCAGCAGCATGCCATAAGGCTCGGAACTGAGGCGGCGAATGCTGGCAATGGCCGCACTGTCAAAACCAAGTTGATTGAGCGTCAAACCATCAACATGATCGGTCAATGCTTGCCGGTCAAGTATCCGCAGCACAGCATCTTCACCAAAAATACTGGGCATGATAGAGACGCGAAAATCAATCTCCCGCCCCTGAATTTTGACCTTGAAACGACCATCCTGGGGAATGCGGCGTTCGGCAATATCGAGATCGGACATGACCTTGATACGCGAAATGACCTGTTCAGCAAGATCCGCGCCCTGCATCACGCCAATCGTTGACAAAACGCCATCGATGCGATATTTGATCGACAGTGCACCTGGCGCAGTTTCAAGATGAATGTCACTGGCTTGGGATTTGTGTGCATCATATAAGGTGGACTGCACCAGCCGTACGACCTGACTGGTCCCTTCATGAATAGTCTTGAGCGACAGCTCCTCGATACCGGCATGCAGCAGGTTTTCCTGTGAAGCGGGCAGTACATTGTCCATCGCGCGCATGCTGGCTTCCTGCTGGGCAAAAAATGCAGCCAGATCGGCCGGATGTACCAGATACCACAATGCGTTCACCGGGATGAATTCTTCTGCCCATGCGCGCAAACCCGGACGAAACGGATCACTGACCGCCAGTAAGTAAGTCGAATCCTTTTGTAACAACACACATTCCTGCTTGACCGACTGGGCAAAAGGTAACAGGTCAAAAGCCGTTGTTGCCGCGTGCAAATCCTGCATGGTCAGCACCGGCATATACAACATCTTACCAAGTGCAGCCGTCAGTTCTTCTGGTGTACCGGAAAATTCTTCTTCCAGCGCCTTGATCAACGAAGTTCCACGAGCGGCGGATTGCTCGCGTGCCAGCGTAATCTGCTGCAGGTCAATTGCCGGAGCGGTTGAGAAAATGGTGTCTGTCTGATTCAATTAATACTGCCCGCCAGCTCAAAAATGGGAAGATACATAAGAATAATGATGCCTCCGATAACGATTCCAATCACCGCCATCAGCAGCGGCTCGATCAGCTTGGTTGTCCACTCGACCCATCGGTTAATCTCTTCATCATGAAAATTGCCGATGCGCTCCATCATGTCGCCCATCATGCCGGTGCGCTCTCCGACACGCAACATGCGGCTGCCAACCGCAGTCGTTAATTCGGCGCTTTGCATAGCCTCGGAAATGGTTCTCCCTTCCCGAATCAGGGTCGCGGCAATCTTTACCCTGGGGCGAAAATGCGGTTGTAACAGATTACTGACCATTTCCAGCGCCTGCGTAACCGGAATGCCGCCACGAAGCAGCATGCCCAGCGTCTTGTAGAAGCGTGCAAGTTGATATACCCGCATTCTTTCACCAACAGCAGGAATTCGCCATAACGCCTGTAGCATCTGTGCCCGAATCTGTGGCTGGGAGAAGGTATAAGCAATCACAGTCAGCACTCCCGTGGCAATAACCGCCAGCACCCAGCCATTTTCCTGCACAAGATGCCCCCACTGAATCAGCAGCATCGACATCCATGGTAAATCCGTGCCGATGTCTTCGTAGATTGCGCTGAATTTAGGTACGACAAATACCAGCAAGAAAACTGCCACCAACAAACCCAGTACCAACAGCAGCACGGGGTAAATTGACGCCCCCACCAGTTTTTTGCGCACCAGGTCCATTTGCGATTGATAAACCAGGTAACGTGTCAACGCTTCGGCAAGATCACCCGTGCGCTCGCTTGCCCGTACCGTGGCAACATACAACGCCGGAAATGCCTGTGGGTGAAATTCCAGTACACGTGAAAATGTCATGCCTTCGTATAGGCGTGTCAGCAGATTATGCAACAGTTCACGTACCGCGTTATCTTCTTCTTTTTCAGCCAGCGTCTCGATACTTTCTACCAGACTGAGCCCCGCGTTCAGTAACGCGAGCAGTTCCTGTGAAAAATTGGGCAGGGGGAAACGGGTATTGGAGAAACTCGGCAATAGTTCTGAGAAATTTCGCCGCACACTGAGCACCATTCCACCCTGGGCACTGATTTTCTCACGAACCTCAGCTTCACTGCTCGCCTCCAGCTCCAGCGATACGGTTCCCTGTTTGGCCATCAACGCCTTGACCTGATACCGCATGATTATTGGTGATGCAATTTACCGGTTACCAATTGGTGATATCTGCATCTTCACCTGTCCCACCCGGCTGACCGTCCTTACCGAATGAAAGTAGATCAAAATCGCCTCGCTCGCCCGGATATTTATATTGATAAGGATTGTTCCACGGATCCGCCGGCAAACGCTTGCTCAAATAGGGCCCCTGCCACCTCGGCTCATTTCCAGGATTGGCGAGCAACGCATTCAATCCCTGTTCGGTGCTGGGGTAATGCCCGACATCCAACCGATATTGGTGCAGGGCTTTTTCAAGAGAATCAATCTGTGCCTGCGCCATTTTGACTTCCGATTTACCCACCTGTGAAAAATATTTGGGACCGACATAGGCAGCCAGCAGGCCAATAATGACCATTACTACCAGTAATTCCAGCAAAGTAAATCCACGTATACTAGCCATACGCGGCAACACGCAAACATGCTTCATATTTAGATAACCTTTGATTTTGAAATTGAGTATCTGGACAATTCTTTGCAAGCCAGCACATAGTCAAGCATCGTGCTACATGAGAATCACAGCAAATAGTCTTGCTGGCATGGGTGACAACAATAAACGAACAGAACTTTTTACGTTTAATTGGATGACAATAGTAGAGTCGCGTTCCTTCCTGGTCAAGCGGGAATTTTAATTTAGGGATACCGCCAAAAGTCTGCCATTCGCCACAACACTTCGTCGCTCAATAATTATACTTACTCGCCTGTACGAGCCATCAGGTAAACGCCGAAGTTTATCAAAATAATATTACATTTATGAAGCTAAAATTCACGAAAATGCAGGGCCTGGGCAATGATTTTATTATCATCGACAACATTCACCAGACGTTTGTACCGGATGCAGAGCAAATCCGCCGTTTATCAGACCGCCACTTCGGTATCGGTTTTGACCAGCTGTTGCTGGTAGAAAAAGCCAAGGGTGATGCTGATTTTCGTTATCGAATATTCAATGCGAATGGCGAAGAAGTGGAACAATGTGGCAATGGCGCACGCTGCTTTGTGCGCTTTGTGCATGAACAGGGATTAACTGACAAAAAAACTATCCAGGTCGAAACTCTTCAAGGAGTCATTACCCCTACACTGAGAGCAGATGGTGAAATATCGGTCAACATGGGTGTTCCCCGCTTTGAACCGGCGGATATTCCCTTTCATGCAAACCAGCGTTCCCTCACTTATCCATTGACTATCAATGGTAAGCAGACCGAGATTTGTATTGTATCCATGGGCAATCCCCATGCCGTACAAATCGTACCCGATATCGAGCATGCGCCCGTTGCCGGTGAAGGACCGCTGATCGCAACTCATCCTTATTTTCCAAACGGCGTCAACGCTGGCTTTATGCAAATCGTAGATCGCTCACATATCAAACTGCGAGTTTTTGAACGAGGTGCGGGTGAAACACTTGCCTGTGGCACCGGTGCCTGCGCTGCAACCGTTTGCGGCATTCTGCTGCGGAAACTGGATAACGATGTTTTGGTGACCACATCAGGCGGCACGCTTCGCATCCGCTGGCAAGGAGCAGGCCAGCCAGTGTGGATGACGGGACCAGCAGAAACGGTATTTACCGGTGAAATCAAACTGTAAAACAATAAAATGACCAGCCTATCATATTGATCGTTTTAAGCGGCTTAACGATACCTATGACCATGCTGGGGGGACACGGTGGTCATCACCATTGTACAAGCCTTATTTGAGGAATTCCGTGAAACCTACCTATTATGTCGTTCTGAAAAATAGAAACGCTATATTTCCCCCTGAAAAACACTCCCGCTGAAGAAACCTGGCATATCGCGCCGAACGTATTCGAGCAACATTCAGCAATTCGCTAGCACCGCGGTTCAAGCAGAATAACCGAATGCGGTAACCTCAAGTTTTGGAGTCGCATCTTTGACTCCGTCAATACCCGATCTACCGTTTCCGGTCGATCCTGCTGACCAGGCACTGAGCCGCTCGGAAGAAAATGGCAAAAATTGTGTGCGCTACCTGGGAAATTATATGGTATCTGAACAGGAAAATTACAGCGTTATACTGCTTGCTATGCTACGCTTGCTTTTCCAGAAACCACTGAAGAGGGCAGCAAATGGCTTTTCTGCCATTATATATACCAGGTAGCAAGCGGCTGAAGATTGTGATTGCGGGCGGTGGCTATGCCGGCATTGCCGCAATGACGACGCTGTATCGGTATATGCCTGAAGCGGAAGTCACGTTGATCGATCCGAAAACGGAGCATCTCAAGATAACGCATTTGCATGAGACTTTCCGTTATCCTCTGACCGACTTTCTAGTACCTTTTTCGATATTGACGCAGCAATTTGGCTGCCGCCATGTTCAACATTCACTGAATATCACTGCTGGTCACCTGAAACAATGGCAGCAAGGAAAATGTATCCAGATCGATGAGCATACCCTGCCATTCGATTATCTGCTGATTGCAACCGGTGTACACGCCAATCAGAACAACTTTGGGGAACAGGTACTGGGGCTGGATGATTTTTCCAGAACAGCAGGATCAGACTTGCTTGATTCATATCTGTCTGCATCGAGTGATGTGGAGACTTTCATTACCATTGTGGGTGGCGGTGCGACTGGCATCCAGTTTCTATTCGAGATTGCCGATTTCCTTCGCCGTATGCGCAGTGCTTGCAGGCTGCGACTGATCGATAGCGGTGAGCACGTTTTGCGCCAGTTTCCAGCTGATTTCTCCCGGTATGTGCAAGCCCGCATGCAGGAAGAAAGCATCGAATTCCATCCATCGGTTCGTTTTGTCGGCCAGCAGGGAAATCAATTATTGCTCAAGCATAAAACGACCGGCCAAGACTTTACTCTACCTTCGATGCTATCACTGGTATTTTCGGGCAAGCAGGCGGAAACACTCAAAACCAACAGCTTCGGACAGGTCGTAGCTGATCAGGATATCCTGACCAACATCTTCGCTGCAGGTGATTGCACGCATTATCAGTCATTCGGCTCCAACGCCATGACCGCGCAATCCGCAGTACGCAAGGGAAAGCTCGCGGCGCGCAACCTGCTGCGCCACTCTGGTATCATCAAAATCATGGAGCCTTATCTGCATCGAGATATTGGCTATGTCGTCAGCCTTGGGGCCACAGATGCGGTCGGCTGGCTGGCAATTGAAAACAATGTCGTGACAGGCATGCCCGCATTGCTGATCAAGGAAGTGGTCGAAGCACAGTACGACTTATTGTTAACCGGCGTGGATACCTATCTGATATAAATCAGCCATAGATTCATGATTGTGTCGCGCCAGCAGGAGACTGTTTCATGTTTAATTTGTTTAACGATACTGTGGTTGCCGGTACAGCCAGCACAGAAATTCAATGTTCAAACGAAAAGCTGTTTGATTTTATCGGCAACCAGTTACTGACGAACTACCCACGATGGTCGCCCGAAGTCCGGGAACTGGAACAACTCACTACGGGTTCTATTACACAGGGCACCTTATGCCGCCAGGTTCGAGTAGATCAGGGAAATCAATCGGAATCAACTTTCAAGGTGGTCATTTTCAACCCGACATCCAGAATCTGCTTCGAAGGGGTATCCAACCCTTTTCGCTGTGATTATGTACTGGAAGCAACTGATCAGAACGCAACGCGCATATCATTTACTTTTGAACTGCTACGCTTAGAGCTGCACATGCGTCCTTTTGAAAAATTAATACGATTTGCGGTTCAGGATGGCAGCGAGCGCACCGTGCGTAATATCCGCAAGCTGATAGAGGCAGAGCACTAGGGTCAGGAAAAACCGCGGCCTAGTTTTTAGAACACCCACTTGAAATTGTCACACGACGGTTGCAGGTACAATATTGGAGAAAAATAATGGATTTTATCGTTGAAAAAGACCCAGGGCTCATTCCACAGGTATTGTCAAAAATCCTGGATTCATGTGTCAATGGCATTACTCTGGCCGATCCCGATCAGGAAGATCTGCCGCTGGTATATGCCAACAAGGCTTTCGAAATTATTACCGGTTACTCCCAGGCAGAAACGCTTGGACGCAATTGCCGCTTTTTACAGGGTACCGATCATGACCAGCCCGAGCGCCTGCGCTTGAAAGAAGCGATTAAAAATAAACAACCAGTTAAAATCGTACTGCGCAATTACCGTAAAAACGGAGAATTGTTTTATAACCACCTGAACATCACTCCGCTGTTCGATACTGACGGAAGATTGCTTTATTTCCTGGGAGTTCAATATGACGTGACTGGTCAGCATAATGCCGAAATAGAAATTGCACAGCTGAAAGAACAGATAGCTACCTTGTCTGGGACTCGTTCATAACACCCCAGAAATCCGGAAAATAGTTCCATGCTATTCATTAAATGGCTGCTTATCATTATCTTTGTAATGGCAGTGATTATGGTCGCAGCGGGCCAGCTAGGGCTGTTCAGAGGAAACCCGCCCGATGATCTTGGAGTACACGATGGCAGATTAAAGCCGCCAGCACCGACACCTAACAGTGTTTCCAGCCAGACCGCACTCTACCCAGAGCATCCCCAAAAAGACTATGCCACCATTGCTCCCATTAAAATTGATCGTAGCGGAGAAGTCATGTTGGCGAAGATCAAAACTATTGTTGCAACCACACCGGGCGCACAGATCGTCGAGAGTACTCCGGATTATCTCTACGCCCAGTTCACCACACCTATCCTGAAATTTGTCGATGATGTCGAATTCTGGCTTGATCCCGGCATGAACGTGATTCACGTCCGTTCCGCATCTCGTCTGGGCAAAAGTGATCTTGGCGTCAATCGTCGGCGCATTGAAACGACTCGATCGGCACTCCAGCAGTTTTCTGAAAACAGTATCGACTGAGAGTCAATGTTTTAAAAACAAACATGCTGCGGAAATCAGTCGTCATATTGTCTTTTTTGGTTGTCGCGATAGCCATTGCCGGGTGGTTATCTCTGAGGGGCAGTTTGCCACGCCATGAAGGAAAACAACCAGTAACTGGACTGCTGCACACCGTAACAGTAGAGCGGGATATCGCCGGTAGCGTTACGCTGACTGGCGATAACCGGCTGGATCTGGCACGGGCCCTGGGTTATGTTCACGCCCAGGAACGATTCTTTGAAATGGATTTATTGCGTCGCAAAGCCGCCGGCGAACTGGCAGAACTGTTTGGCAGCCTGGCCCTGCCGGCAGACCGACACGCACGCGTGCACCGTTTCCGCAGCCGCGCACAAGCGATGTTTATAACATTGCCAAGTAATCAACGTGCGCTGTTGAATGCCTATACATCAGGGATCAATCAGGGTCTGGCAGATCTCGCGATCCGGCCATTTTCTTATCTGCTGACACAGACTGCTCCTCAAAGCTGGCTCAACGAAGACAGTCTGCTCGTAATCATGGCCATGTACCTGACCTTACAGGAAGCCAGCATCCATCGTGAGCCAAAATTTTCCGTGATGCGCTCTATCCTGCCGGCGACTGCCTATCGTTTTCTAACTGCCAGTGGCGGTGAATGGGATGCCCCGCTCGATGGCAAGCCGTTCGAATGGCCACCCTTTCCAGTTGAAAGTGAGCTGGATCTGCGCACACTCGATAAAGACCTGTTGCAGGATATCGAATTTGAGGAGGTCTATTCGGCGGGCAGCAACGGCTTTGCCGTCATGGGCAGTATGGCAGATGGCAAAGCATTGATTGCCAATGACATGCATCTTTCCCTAAGGGTGCCAAATTTATGGTTTCGCACCCGCCTGATTTACCCTGATCCTGAGTACCCGGAGCATATGATTGATATTACCGGTGTCAGCCTGCCGGGCGCACCCGCAATCGTAGCAGGTGCAAATCGTCACATTGCCTGGGGATTTACCAATGCTTACGGTGATTTTGCCGACTGGGTGCGGATCACCCTTCATCCGGAGGATCCTTCCCTTTATCATGATCGAGGCGAATGGAAACCATTGACAGTTTATAGTGAAACGATAAACGTCAAGGGAGCTCCCGTCGAAACACTCACAATCGCTGAAACTGATTGGGGGCCAATTCTGGAAAATGATCACGATGGCACCCCGCTTGCACTCGCGTGGACTGCGCATCGTACTGGTGCCGTCAATCTTGATCTTATTCGGCTCGAATCAGCCAAAACCGTTCATGATGCTGTCAAAATTGCTCCAGATATTGGCATTCCGGCGCAAAATTTCATTCTCGGAGACAGCGCTGGTGATATTGCATGGACAATCGCTGGCCGCGTACCCGCGCGTCATGGTAATTTCGATAGCACTCTACCCGCGAACTGGGGGAAAGGCGACATCGGTTGGCAAGGCTGGGCAGCAGCCGAAGACTACCCGCGCATCAATAATCCCCCTGGCAGGCGGATCTGGAATGGCAATTCACGCATGATCGACGGTAACATGCTCAAGTGGTTGGGGGATGGCGGTTATGAATTAGGTGCCCGCAGCCAGCAGATTCGTGATGGGTTACTGATGCGCAATCAGCTCTCACCTACGGATTTGCTGGCGATACAGCTGGATGACCGCGCAATATTGTTGGAACGCTGGAAGCAGTTACTTGATGATGTCCTGTTGAATCAGACGGCTGGCTGGAGTCAGGCCATGCAGCAGGGATTACGTGATTGGGATGGACATGCCTCCGCCCAGTCGGTATCCTACCGGTTGGTGAGGAATTTTCGCCATGAAGTCATGCGAAGCACATTGAGTGGATTTGCCGCAAAAATAAAAGCCAGTCAGCCTGATTTCACATTACCACGACTGAATCAGATCGAACATGCCGTCTGGCAGCTACTCGAACATCAGCCACTGCACTTGCTACCACCAGGCTATCAAAATTGGCCAAATCTGCTTGCGTCAGGTGCTGAACGTATTGCCAGAATAGCTCGATCGCAACCAGGAGGAATAGCAGCTTACTCCTGGGGAAAAGAAAATACCGCAGAAATCCGGCATCCACTCAGCCAGGCGCTACCCGAATGGCTGGCCAGATGGCTGGACATGCCGGCTGATCCATTACCTGGCGATCATCATATGCCACGCGTCCAGGCGCCCGATTTTGGAGCTTCAATACGATTTGGAGTAGCGCCGGGTGATGAAGCCGCCGGATATTTTCACATGCCAGGCGGACAAAGCGGCCACCCACTCGCCCCCTACTATGGAAATGGTCATGCTGACTGGGTAACCGGACATGCCAGCCCGTTTTTGCCCAGCGCAGGCAAATACAGGTTGTTATTAATTCCCGCTAATTAATTATAAGGTCTGATATGAAAAAATTTTTCCTGATACTGATCAGTGTGTGCATCGGTCTATTCTCAACCAGCGCTATCTCCAGCGATCCAGATACGCGTCACATCATCCCACTCAATATGATGCAGCGCCATCATATTTTATCCGAGATGCGTGCCTTGCTTGAAGGTACGCAAGTTATCCTGCAATCTCTCGCTAAACAGGACATGGCTGCAATTGCCAAACACGCACGCAGCCTGGGTACAGAAATGCCCCATACTGGCGAGCAACACTTACACGGAATTCTGCCAAAACCTTTCGTTGCGATGGGTATGCAGGTTCATCGGGGATTTGACCAGATTGCAACAGAAGCCGAAACATCACGACATCCTGAGACCATCCTGCAACGATTGAGTGATATCACCCGTATCTGCGCAGATTGTCATGCCGGTTACCAGATCAGGTTACGCGCATCATCTGGCCATACAGAGTTAGATAAACCCCATCACAAGCATTAGAAACTGCAGTTAACCGGCTACAAATGTTTATCAGATAACAATATCTCAATATATTTGAAATCGTGTCGATATAATTTACATTCTCAATGATTGACACGATTCAAGTGATGACAACTAATACACAAAAAAAATTGCTGGTAGTGGAAGATGATCCAGGACTACAAAAACAGCTACGCTGGAGCTTTGATAACTTCACTGTGGTAACTGCCACTGACCGGGAAAGTGCGCTGGCCCAGATGCGGCGGCATACGCCTGCAGTTGTTACCATGGATCTCGGTCTGCCACCAGATACAGATGGCGCAACAGAAGGACTTGCCACCTTGCAACAGATTCTGGAGCTGGCCCCCGATACCAAGGTTATCGTATTAACCGGCAATCAGAATCGCGAGAATGCATTAAAAGCCATTAGCTTGGGAGCGTATGACTTCCATCAGAAACCTTTTGATGCAAACGTGCTCAACCTGATTGTCAACCGGGCATTCTATCTGCATCAACTACAATGCGAGAACCGCGAACTGCTCGAGCCCTCCGCAAATACAACCATACCTGGTTTCATTTCCAATGATCCGGGTATGGTCAAGCTTTGTCAGCAAGTACAACGTGTTGCATCATCAGATATTTCCGTCGCATTGCTGGGAGAAAGTGGCACTGGAAAGGAACTGCTGGCGCGCGCACTACATGAACTGAGTAATCGAAAGAAACATCATTTTGTAGCAGTTAACTGCGCAGCCATTCCGGAAAACTTGCTGGAATCCGAGTTATTTGGTTATGAAAGAGGAGCGTTTACCGGTGCAGTAAAACAAACACCAGGTAAAATTGAGCTGGCTCAGGGAGGCACTTTCTTTCTCGACGAAATCGGAGACCTGCCATTCTCATTACAATCCTCATTATTGCGTTTTCTGCAGGAACGTAAAATTGAGCGAATTGGAGGACGTGAGGAAATCCCGGTTGATGTTCGAATCGTATGCGCAACTCATCAGAGCCTGAAAGACATGATTGCCGCCAAAACCTTCCGGGAAGATTTATTTTATCGCTTGAGCGAGACCACGATTCAAATACCCCCATTACGTGACCGTGTGGGAGATGCTGTATTACTTGCACATTTTTTTAAAAACCGATTTTGCGTCAAGGATAAACGTCAAGGATTGAATTTTAGCCAGGAAGCACTGAACGCGATTGACCGTCACCAGTGGCCAGGTAATGTGCGTGAAATTGAGAACAGCGTCAAACGTGCGGTCGTGATGGCGCAAGGTAATCAGATCTCGGTGGAAGATCTGGGTCTGATGCCTGCCAACAAACCAATTGAATTGACCACTCTACGTGAAATACGGGAAAAAGCAGAATGTGAAACCTTGGTCAAAGCTCTCGCCAGAGTAGATGGAAATGTTGCCAAAGCAGCAGAAATATTGGGTGTGACCCGACCGACTCTCTACGATTTAATGAACAGGCACGGTCTTAAAGGCAATGTTAAAAATATTACACATTAAGCAGAGTCAGATACGGGTAAGTATATTAATCAGCATATAGTTTTTCTGCACATAACAATTTTAAAACGCAGCGAAGAATAGTAACGCGTTGCGGAGTATGAAGTGGTTTTTAGAAAGAAGCGCTTAAGAGAACCTCTAAAATACAGAGTTCTAAGCAAGACCAGGCGTGAATAAAAAATGTTAATGCAGCGTATGATTGATATGTAAGGAAACATTTTTTGTGAGCGTCCAAATATGAATTTTTAGAAGCGCCCTCGAACTGTATCAAGCTAGCTACTTGCACATTTTACAAATTACCTCCCTGACCAACCGACATGCCCACTCTGTATCATGAACTGATCTTAAAATCAGCTGACCGTTCCGCCCATGCTGTTGCATTGATCGATCGTCAGCAGCAGCTCGACTATGCCACGCTCGCCAATGCCACCTGCTCATTTGCGAATGCTTTAAATGTCCATGCGCTTGCTCGCGGAGAACGTCTGGCTGTTTACCTCGAAAAACGCACTGAAGCCATTATCGCCATGTTTGGGGCCTGTGCTGCTGGCGGAGTATTCGTGCCAGTCAATCCGTTACTCAAAACTGAACAAGTCGCCTATATCCTGCAGGACTGTAACGTCAGGGTACTGGTGACTTCAGTCGAGCGCTACAAACTTCTGCTATCTGCTCTGCCATCCTGTCACGATCTGCGCATGGTTATCCTCGTGGACGATGTCATACCATTATCTGTGCCTCCCGGTCTGGAAGTCACCGATTGGCAGTCATTCCTGACGACTGCATCCAATCAATATTGTTACCCGCACGTGATCGATAGCGATATGGCAGCCATTTTGTATACCTCCGGCAGTACCGGCAAGCCGAAGGGAGTGGTGCTCTCGCACCGCAATCTCGTTACTGGTGCCAAGAGCGTTGCGCAATACCTCAACAACCATCCGCAGGATCGCATCCTGTCCGTTCTTCCGCTAAGTTTTGATTACGGGTTGAACCAGCTGAATACTGCTTTTTATGTGGGTGCGACCGCCGTGCTGATGAATTACTTACTACCCAGGGATATTCTGAACATCATCCGGCAGGAAAAAATTACCGGGCTTGCGGCAGTACCACCATTGTGGGTGCAACTGGCGCAACTGGACTGGCAGAAAACTGATTCGTTACGCTACATCACCAATTCCGGTGGCGCGATGCCACAAGCAACATTGGCGCGGCTGCGCGGTGTCTTACCTGCCACACAGATCTATCTGATGTACGGTTTGACTGAAGCCTTTCGCTCGACTTTTCTGCCGCCCGATCAGGTCGATAAACGTCCTGATTCCATGGGCAAGGCGATTCCCAACGCTGAAGTAATGGTGCTGCGTGAAGATGGCTCTCACTGCGCACCCGGCGAACCAGGCGAACTGGTGCATCGCGGTCCGCTGGTTTCGTTGGGTTACTGGAATGATTCCGACAAAACCGCTATGTGTTTCAGACCGATTACGCCACGTCAGTCGGGATTGACCATTCCCGAACTGGCGGTATGGTCTGGTGATACCGTACGAATGGATGAGGAAGGATATCTGTATTTCATCGGTCGTCGTGATGACATGATCAAGACTTCCGGCTATCGGGTCAGTCCGACCGAAATAGAAGAAGTGGTTTATGCCACTGAAACCGTCGTCGAGGCAGCAGCTTTCGGTGTTCCCCACCCCACGCTCGGTCAGGCGATTGTTGTGGTGGCATTACCCGTGGCTGGAGCAGATACGGTCAAAGAAAAGATTTTTTCTGCTTGCAAACAACAGTTACCTGCTTTCATGCAGCCGGCCCTGGTCGAACTCAGGCAAGCCAGTTTGCCGCGTAATCCCAATGGCAAAATTGACCGAAAAAACCTGGCTGCAGAATTCGTACATTCTTTTGAGGCAACGCAACCATGAAAACCAGCCAGCCACTGCACAACGCTTTGCTGCAACCTTATCCAGTAGAAGATCACTGTCTCGTCATTGGCGGCATACCTCTCACCCGGTTGATGCAGCGGATTGGACGAACTCCGTTCTACGCTTATGACCGGCGGCTAATCCGCGAGCGTGTCAGCCTGCTGCGGCAACATCTTCCACAAGGCGTTCACCTGCATTACGCAATGAAAGCCAATCCCATGCCTGCCGTCGTACAGCATCTGGCACAATTGGTGGATGGAATCGACGTGGCATCGGCGGGTGAGATGAAAATTGCGTTGGATACCGGCATTACGCCGGAAAATATCAGTTTTGCGGGACCTGGCAAAAGCCGTCAGGAACTGGCTTGTGCCATCGCTGCCGGTATTGTCCTGAATATCGAATCTGAGCAGGAATTGACAGCCATCATCGAACTGGCTGAACAGATGTCTCTCCGCCCCAAAGTGGCCATCCGTGTCAACCCGGATTTTGAACTCAAGTCATCCGGCATGAAAATGGGAGGGGGCGCCAAGCAGTTTGGTATCGATGCCGAAACGGTTCCAACAATACTGGCTCGTATTGCCAGAACTAATATCGATTTTGAAGGGTTGCACATTTTCAGCGGTTCGCAAAACCTGAAAGCGGAAGCCATCCAAGAGTCACACGAAAAAACACTACAACTTGCTGTGCAGCTCACTACCGCCTCTCCGGTTAGAGTGCGCACCATCAATATCGGTGGCGGTCTCGGTATCCCTTATTTTCCGGGTGAACAGCCATTGGATCTGGCTGTGATTGGCAGTAATCTCGGGAAACTGCTGGCAGAAGTTGCACCTGCACTGCCTGGCGTACGGTTTGTAATGGAACTGGGTCGTTACCTCGTTGGTGAGGCGGGAATCTACGTCTGTAAGATTCTGGATAAAAAAGTTTCCAGAGGACAAGTTTTCCTGGTGACTGATGGTGGTTTGCACCATCATCTGGCCGCCTCGGGAAATTTTGGCCAGGTAATCCGTAAAAACTATCCTGTTGCAATCGGAAACAAAATGAGCATGACGGATACCGAAATAGTATCGGTGGTCGGTCCATTATGCACCCCGCTTGATTTACTGGCTGATCGGATGATGCTTACCAGAGCAGAGCCTGGCGATCTTGTCGTTGTTTTTCAGTCCGGCGCTTATGGACTGACCGCAAGTCCCCTGGCTTTCCTTGGCCATCCTGCTCCAACTGAAGTGCTGGTTTAGGTGGCAGAGCACGCATCCTTCATATTTCCGCACGTTATCATCTGTCATGCTGGCAACTTGTGCTGCTGTCAGCGCAGGCATCATATTGACATCAATTCAGCGACATCAATTCAGGAGGTAGTATGAGTGGTATTTGTGGTTGGTTGGAGACAGACTGTGCCGCAAGCGAGCGTCGGCAAATAATAGAACGCATGACGAAACCACTGGCTGGCTTCGACAACAGTCCAATACAAACGGTTATCAAGGGCGACTGTGCGTTAGCCATAGCTGCAGCGCCTCATCTTGCCCATCTGTATGAAGTCGATGATGTGCTGGTTGCAATCTATGGTGACGTCAGATTCAAACAGACCACACCCCAAGCAAATATTCCAGCGGATAACGTGGCGGCAGTCCTCGCCAATCAATGGCGGCAGCGTGGGAAAGCGATTCTGGCGAACCTTGCCGGAGAATTTGTATGCTGCGTGCTTGACCGAAAAGCGGGTGAGCTGAATCTGGCCATCGATCCAATGGGTACACGCACCTTTTATTATCAACCCATAAGAAACGGGCTTCTATTTGCCACCCGTGCCGATTCCATCTTGGCGCATCCGCAAGCCATTGCTGACATCAATCCTCAAGGTATCTTCAATTATTTTTATTTTCACATGATTCCTTCGCCCGATAGCATTTATCAGGCGCAAAAAAAACTGCTCCCGGGTGAATTACTGACTTTTGCCCGTGGACAGATTCAATGTGAGCATTATGCGCAAACACGATTCAATGAAACCAACGAACGCCCCCTCCCGGAGCTTAAGCAGGAATTTCTAGCGCTGCTGAAATCCAGTGTCAGTGAAGCAGCACAAAACCAGCAGGTTGGCGCCTTTCTGAGCGGGGGCACGGATAGCTCCACATTGGCAGGCATTTTGACCGAGGTGACAGGTAAGCCGGCAAAAACCTATTCAATTGGCTTCGAGGCTGAAGGCTATGACGAGATGTCTTACGCACGCATTGCTGCCCGTCATTTTTCAACTGATCATCACGAATACTATGTCACGCCCGATGATGTGGTAGCAGCCATTCCCAGAATTGCCTCGATCTTTGATCAGCCTTTTGGCAACGCTTCTGCTATCCCGGCTTACTACTGCGCACGTATGGCGAAACAGGACGGACTGGACAGATTGCTGGGAGGGGATGGTGGCGATGAGCTCTTTGGCGGCAATACACGCTATGCCAAACAGTACATTTTCTCGCTATATGAGAGAATTCCGGCCTGGTTGCGCAATGGCGTCATTACCCCACTGGTTTTGTCGTTACCATCCGAGTCCGGTCCCGCACTTACCAAAAAGGCACGGAGCTATGTCGCACAGGCAACGGTTCCCATGCCACATCGAATGGAAACTTATAACTTATTGGTACGCTATGGCGTCAATTCAGTTTTTTCTGACGAATTTCTGACGCAGATTCGACCAGAGTATCCTGCTGACCTGCTTGAACAGACTTATAACGAATCCCGAGCAAGCAGTCTGATCAACCGTATGCTGGCGCACGACTGGAAATTTACATTGGCAGACAATGACTTGCCAAAAGTAGTGCAAGCTTGCCAGCTGGCCAATATGGAAGTTGCCTTTCCATTTCTTAACCATGAAATGGTTACTTTTTCTGCAGGACTAACGCCGCAACTAAAACTGAAAGGTACCCAGCTACGCTATTTCTTCAAGGAAGCGCTGCGTGACTTTCTGCCCGATGAAATCATTACCAAACAAAAACAGGGTTTTGGACTGCCATTCGGTGTGTGGTTACAAAACGACAAAGGGCTCAAGGAAATTGCGGCGGACAGTCTGCACGACCTGAAGTCGCGCCACATCATCCGTGACGGGTTTATAGACACCCTACTAAATCAGCATTTACACGAACATGCAAGCTATCATGGCACCATGGTCTGGCTGCTAATGATGCTGGAATATTGGCATAAACAACATATCGCCACACAAAATACCTAGTTATATTGATTTTCCTCATGGCATTTCAATCAATTTATGATAGATTGCTAACTTTCCAGTGTCTCATTGCGACGACAGCTTTATTTTTCATCTGGCCTTTAATTACGAAGAGCAACTATCTACGATTAGAAAAATCATGATTACCAGTCAAAGTATGACTGGCAATCATGATTATGTTCTTTGATTTGATGGCTGATTGACGCATTAGAATTCGGTTTATTCAATTTTAATTGTGAATACCTTTCAATTAGCTACTTTTCAGAGAACACCATGAATGATATCGAAGCTGCTTTCAATGAATATTTTGAAATTGTTAATGCTGGTACTCCGGAACTGCTTAAAAAGGTTTTTGATCTTCGTTACCGCATATTATGCGTGCACAATACCTTTCCGGACTTCAACGGCTCAAGATTTCCGGATGGACTCGAGCATGATGAATATGACCGCCACTCTGTGCACATTTTATTACGGCACCGCTCATCCGGTATTTTTGTGGGAACAACCCGGCTAATTTTGCCGGATAGACAATATAACGAAAGAAAATTTCCAACCGAGCTGCATACCCGTTTTTTTCCAGGATTTACACTTGATAAAATTTCTCGCCGGCAAACCTGTGAAATATCTCGTTTTGCTATTCTCAGCGATTTTTTTAGAAGAAAAAAAGATCAAGAAGTCACGCCGTCTAACAGCATGGTATCCACTGGAAAACATGATCGCCGCCGTTTCCCTCACCCAATGCTTGCATTAGTGGTAGGCATCATCCGCTTATGTGCCAAGCATAAAATTTATTACCTGCTCTCGTCCATGGATCCGGCTTTAAACAAGCTACTGGGATTCTACGGCCTACAGCTTAATCCAATTGGACCAACCGTTGACTATCATGGCATTCGTTGCCCCTATCACGTTTCCATATTCGATATGCTGGACAGAATGTATCGATGCCATCGGAATATCTGGGAGTTGGTTACCGACCATGGCAAATTCTGGCCAGCCGATCTTTCATCACTTCGATGCAACCATCATCGATCAGTAGACACAATCAAACTTAACGAATATGCCCGCTTGCATGACTAACGCTTACCAGACTGGGACGTGACAGGAAATCATTTATCTTCCAGCCTCAAGTGCATCCTACTGGCTAGTCTTATTTTTTTTTGTAATGTAGCAGTAGCTGGAGAGGCTGTTAAAACTGTTAGACCGATTACCCATCCAGGTGTTGGCGTGGATCACCTATCCTGTAATCTGTTACGCTCCATTTTTGGCATGCGGCTTCGCATCTGGCAAGATGGCTCTCCTATCCGGGTATTTGTTTTGCCAGATAACGCACCTATCCATAACGTATTTTCCAAACAGCAGCTTAATATCTTTCCCTACCAATTACGCGCCACATGGGATCGACTAACCTTCACTGGAACCGGACAGGCTCCCATTACCGTTCAATCAGAAGATGAGATGTATGCGCTGGTAGCCAGCACTCCGGGTGCAATTGGTTATTTGAGCGAAGCCAGGATTGATGAACATGTCAAGGTGATTCATGTCGATTAGCCGCATCTGCCAGGTAGTTCGCCGTCATTTATTTCAATATAGCATGATACTGACTGGAATATGGTTTCTCCCTGCTAGCAGTCTTGCTGATCAACTTGCACAAAATGAAAATCTTAATCCTTTGCGTATCAATGGCTTTTTGAGTCAAGGTTACGTCAAAACCGACAAGAATAATTTTTTTGGAAAAAGTGACGGTAAAGGCAGTCTGGACTTTCGTGAGCTGGGTCTGACTGCATCACTGCGACCCATCGGAAAACTGCAGCTCTCCGGACAGCTCTTGTGGCGCAGAGCAGGTAAAGGCAGCCGACATGGTATCAGTATCGATTTTGGTTTCCTGGATTACAGCATTATTACCAAGCCAGCAGGCGAATTTGGAATTCGTCTGGGCAGAACCAAAAACCCATTGGGGTTCTATAATGATACGCGTGATGTCCCTTTTACCCGTCCCAGTATCATACTACCCCAATCGATCTATTTTGACCGCACGCGCAATCTGGCGTTGGCATCCGATGGTGCGCAACTTTATGGCGAATCACGCACTGACTGGGGCAATCTCACTGCACAGTTCGGTACGGTTTTCCCTCAAGTGCATGATCGTGATACCGAGGTATCAATTCTCGGTGCAAACCGCCCGGGTGATCTGAAAACAAGGCTCTCTTATATTGGCAGAGTCGCATATGAACTGCCGAATGGACGTTTCCGGTTTGCGGTAAGCGGTGCACGGGTCAATGCAGGTTATGACCCCGGTATCAATGACCGACTTGACTCGGGTTTGCTCAAATTCACCCCCCTGATCCTGTCAGCGCAATACAATGCGGAACGCTGGAGTATCACCTCCGAATATGCGCTCCGTATATTCCAGTTACAAGATTTTGGTGTTCCTGCTTTCGAGAAAAAATTTACTGGGGAAAGTATTTATCTGCAGGGCACTTATCGCTTCACCCCTAAATGGGAAGCCATGTTACGCTATGACCTGCTATTTACTGACAGAACCGACCGCAGCGGGAAGAAATATGCTGCCGACGCTAAAGGACCGGCGCATTCCCGTTTTGCCAAGGACTTGACGATCGGGTTACGCTGGAACGTCACGCCATCCATCATGCTGGCGACCGAGTATCATCGTGTCAACGGCACTGCCTGGCTTTCCAGCCTGGACAACCCCGATATTACTCATGCCAAGCAGCATTGGAACCTGTTTTCATTTCAAGCTTCCTACCGTTTCTGATTTCTCAGCTAATGAAACCTGCTATTCCCAAACATAGTCACGCATCACACAATCATAACCATGAATTACCTGGAATTTTTGTTGGGCTGAATTGGAAGGTTTCCTTACTAAGTAGTCTGATTTTGCTGTTGGTTGTAACCACTTTCAGCTGGATCAACTACAACAGCTTGATCGGCACTATCGAACAACAGCGCAAAACGCAGTATCAACGCCATGCCCGGGAAGTTGAAAGCTTGATTGCACGCAGTTCACAAAATCTGCACCAACTCATCAAAATCATCCCTTATCTCAAAGGTATGGAAGATAGTTTGCTGACCAAAAATGCCGATACGTTATTCGAGAATTTTGATCGCTATTGGACGGTATTCCAGATTCAGAACGATATTGAAGATATTCGCTTTTATGATGCCGATGATTTATTGTTAGCAAGCTGGAGTAATCTGGACCCTAGTCTGAGGCGAGACAGCCTGATACTTGAAAATGTTCGCGAAGCCAATCAACGGGAACAGCCAGAAAGGGCGATGATTTGTGTGGATAATTGCACACAATATACCATTGAACCCTTGCTGATCAACGGTACTCGCGTGGGAGTCATTGCCATCGGCTCATCTCTGATCGACGTATTCCTGAACTTCCGGCGTGCAGCTGGAGCCGATATTGGGCTAATTGTCAAACATCCGGATGTAATGCTCGATCTGCAGTCTGCCAGCGACATGCATATTCCTGAATGGGATGGCCATATCACCGCGTTGACCAGTAATCAGAATAACCTGGCACTAATACATCAGGCAGCAAAACAATATCCTGATCTGCAAGTAATCACTGATGGCGTAAAAATTGAATCCAACAAACGGTATTACCGGATACAATCATTGCCACTCAAGAGTATTAGCACCGCTGATCAGGCGCAACTGATTATCGTCACTGAAATCTCCCAGACTGTTCAGGCGATTCAGGAATCGGTCTGGCGTATTGTCGTGATCGGTCTAATAGGCTTGATACTGTCAGAGATTGTGTTGTTTAGTCTGCTATCCAGACCGCTATCCCGTCTAACCCATATTGCATCAATCCTGCCGCGACTGGCCGGCGGGAATTTCAGCGGTTTTCGCAACACACTTACTACCTCCCGGCGAAAACACTACCTCAATGATGAAATCGATTTCCTCTACGATGCTTCGCTAACGTTGTCTCACCGACTAGAGCAACTGGAGGAAAAAATTGCCTATCGTACAAAAATGCTGGTCGGACAACGTGATGCGCTCAGCAAGGAGAAGAATTTTGTCGAGCACCTGCTGGATACGGCACAAGTCATCATTCTGACTCAGGATGTGGAAGGCAGAATCGTAATGATGAATGCCTTTGGCGAAAGATTGACCCATTACAGCGAAAGTGAGTTACAAGGCAAACACTTTCTGGCGCTGCTATCATCTGACAATGAAAATCAGCTTATAGATACCCATCTGTTGGATATTCAGCAGGGGCAGCGTGATCAGTTACGGCATGAAGCTATTGTACTGTGTAAGAATCACTCGAAACGCCATATTGCCTGGCTACATTCACGCCTTAACTGGGATGCCAATGATGATTCCTCTCAGGTTTTATCGGTTGGACTGGATATCACTGAATATAAGCGTGTTGAGGGACACCTGGCATGGCTAGCGGATCATGATCCCTTGACAAATCTCTATAACAGACGCCGTTTCAGCGAAGAGCTTGAACAGATCCTCGAATGGGCAAAACGCTATCAGCATCCGGGCGCATTGTTATTTTTTGATCTGGATCGTTTCAAGTATATTAATGATACCAGCGGTCACCAGACCGGTGATGCGCTACTGCGGATGGTAGCCAACCTCTTGTCACAAACCATTCGTCAGGCAGATATTTCCGGCCGATTGGGTGGAGATGAGTTTTCGGTTATCCTGCCGGAAATCACTCCGGATGCGGCCATTGAAGTTGCCAAGAAGATTCTTGCCCGTTTGAACGAAGCACAGTTCAAATTCAAAGGCCGGACTTATAGTATCGCAGCCAGCATCGGTATCGCTATTTTTCCCGATCATGGCGACAATGTTCATGATCTGCTTGCTGCGGCTGACTTAGCCATGTACCAGGCCAAAGAGACCGGGCGCGGCACCTGGCATCTTTTCTCGGATAGCGATAAGTCACGCGAGCGCATCCATACATTAGTGCATTGGCGTGAGAAGATTGAGTATGCCTTTTTACACAATCAGTACGTACTTTATCTACAGCCCATTTTGTCGTTAAATGATGGTCAAATCAATCACTACGAAGTACTTCTGCGCATGCATGATGAGAATGGAATCATTCATTCGCCAGCTCAATTTATCTCTGCCGCGGAACAAACCGGCCTTATCCATAAAATCGATCACATGGTATTACGCAAAGCAGTCACATTAGCTGCGCGGATCAGCCACCAGAATGAGCGCCGAATTGGGTTGTCGATCAATTTATCCGCGCACGCCTTTAATGATCCCGAGTTATTACCTATCATCAACGACGCCATCGCATCCCGTCAGATCGACCCTTCCTTGTTGATGTTTGAGATCACCGAAACAGCGGCGCTGGATAATCTGCCCGGTACCCGTAATCTGCTGCGTAAACTCAAAACGCTCGGTTGCGGTTTTACTCTGGATGATTTTGGCGTTGGCTTTTCCTCGTTTTATTATTTACGCGAATTACCCGTGGATGCCGTTAAAATCGACGGCTCTTTCATTCGTAATCTCGATAATAATCCCGATGATCGAATACTGGTTGCCGCTCTTTGTAGTGTAGCAAAAGGCTTTGGCAAAAAAATTACGGCTGAATTTGTAGAGAATCAGTCGATACAGGATATGCTAAAAAGTCTTGAAATTGATTTTGCGCAGGGTTATCACATTGGCAAACCTGCACCAGCAGAAAGCTTCTTTCCCGATCAAAACGGGGGCGCCTCTAAAGATCCAAAGCTCTAAGCAAGACTAGATATGAATAAAAAATATTGACACATATACATAGTATGGTGACGAAATATGGATTTTAGAGGTGCCCAACAATCAAGTTTACACAAGGGAATATAGAGTCATCATGATCACTGCGCTTTTTGAAACGAATATCTCCAGCCTGAAACTGCTTCATCGCGGCAAGGTACGCGATATTTATGATATTGATCAAGACAACTTATTGATAATACAGACTGATCGTATTTCCGCATTCGATGTTGTACTGCCAACACCGGTACCAGGGAAAGGGGTAATTCTGACAAGAATTTCTCAATTCTGGTTCAATAAGCTCGCGCACATCATGCCAAACCATCTTACTGGCATAGCGCCTGAGTCGGTAGTATCCGCCAAAGAAAGAAATCAGGTTACAAATCGCGCTTTCGTAGTTAGGAAGTTAAGGCCACTCGCTGTTGAAGCGATTGTACGTGGCTATCTTTCGGGTTCTGGATGGAAAGATTATAAACGTATCAGCGCAATTTGCGGTATTGCTTTACCCAGTGGATTAAAGGAAGCAGAGAAAATTCCTGGTGGAGCAATTTTTACTCCTTCCACCAAGGCCGCATCTGGGCTACATGATGAAAATATTTTACAAACTGAATATAAAGAACTTTTAGGCGTAGTACTCGCCGACAAGGTTAGCCGGTACGCAATTTCACTTTATGAAGAAGCGGCAGAGCATGCTTATTCACGTGGCATTATCATTGCAGATACCAAATTTGAATTTGGACTCGACAAAACTAACCAGCTTTATCTGATCGACGAGGCGCTAACGCCAGATTCTTCACGTTTCTGGCCAACGGAGGGATATCAGCCGGGAAGTAATCCTCCAAGCTATGACAAGCAATTTATTCGTGACTGGCTGGAAAAAATCAACTGGAATAAGCAGCCTCCAGCACCATCTATTCCACCCGACATATTGGAAAAAACCATTCAGAAATATCAACAGGCGTACGAAATACTGGCAAAGTAACCTTGCTATGGCAATATAATAGTACTTGCCTTAAATATTTTTAGTTTATCGTGCTGAGTGGATGGGGCCGATTAATACCAAATCCTTGCGCGTAGTCCACACCGATTTCAGCCAATTTCTCCAGTATCTCAGGCGTCTCAACCAACTCACCAATTGTTCTTATTTTCTGCGCATGCGCAAAACGGTTAATATCTGCAACCTTATTAAAATCTTCCTCGCTTCTGAGAATATTACAAATCAGGCTACCATTGATCTTGATGAAATCCGCTTTTATATTTCTTAACAGATGCAATGATTCCCGGTCGTAGTCAAAGCTGCACAGGGAAACCTGACATCCAAGGCTCCTGACATTTCTAGCAAAAATTGCACAAGCAGGCAGGTTAGCAGCGGCATCCGCTGTCTCTATTTCAAAACATAACCTGCGTGGTTTAATCTTGGCAGCATTTAGTCGTTCTTGAATAAACACAACAAACACCTTGTCTTCCAAGGTGCTTTTCGCTACATTGAGGCAAAGTATATTATTCGTATTACCTGCGTGGTTTTGTAACCACTCGATCGACTTGCTGACCACCCAGCGGTCTAGTCTGGGTAGTAGATTATAATTTTCAACCATTGGCAGAAACGCCCCAGGAGGAATCATGTTGGATTCTTCCTCTGCCATACGAATCAGGATTTCGTAATAAATTTCATCGTCCTGATGCGCCTCTACTGGAATGATTTTTTGAGCATGCAGATGAAAAGCCTCCCGCTCTATGGCTTGGAGAATCCGCTCAGGCAAATCTAGCAATGATTTTTGCTGCTTATGCGAAATCTGATAGCTTGATGGATTCCGGATACTTTTTTTTTCTTCGTTTGTTTCAGCAGTATTTGCTGACGAGACACCTCCAGAAGCAACAATCTGTTCCCCTTCTTTCAGAAGGCGCGGTGTGTAGAGGGCATAGAATCCGGTCACCTTGCCATTGGCATCAAAATGTGGCACAAACTGCCCGATAATAAGGCAAGCAGATTGGTTGGCTAACTGCTGGGTATGCTGAGCCTGGAATGTTTCTCCGGCAAGGATTTTTTCAAGGAACTGTTTTACACCCAGGTAGAAACTTTCATTTAGACACTCATGTATAAACTTGCCATCTGTTTGCTCCGGTTTCAGCCCGAACCACTGACGAAAAGCTCGATTGTGGTAACAGCATTGCAGCTCTCGATTGAAGTACGCGAGCATAACCGGAAAATTTTCATCGATAATTTGCAATTTTGTTTTATTTTCTGCAGAAGTTTTCTCTGCCCAAAGCCGGTATTTAATTTCGTTGGCTAGTCGTTCTCTTTGTGAACCTAATTGAGCAAGGTATCTAGAAAAATCTTTTTCTGCTCGGGCAATTTGCAATATTGTCGTACAGAGAGTCAAGATTAATGTTGCCCACAATATAGCTTCAATTTGCGGCTCTGCCGTCAGCTTCAGATTCTCCAATAGAATCAGCGATCCCGCTACGGCCATCGCAATAATTACCGATAGAAAAGGTTTGATCGTATTTATCCTGGAACCGATGTGCGTACTCATTTTGTAACTTCATCAAAATTTAATTTCAAACTGGCTAAATGATCTCATACTAACTGTGCTTGGCTATTGACTGGTTAACTGTCCACAGCTTCCAGAGACTATTGGGAGTCAAGCTGAATACTTTGACTGATCTCTCGCCCAATGCGGTTATTGTCAACTTTGCAATTCGCCTTTTTTTCAGTAAATCCAGCAAGGGCGAGAACCAGGCACTTTCAAGTTTCGTGAGTTCATTGCGCCACGCGGTAAAATCTCGATAGCAAACAGAGTTCCATAAATTATCCAACATAATTAATTGCTTCTTATCTTGCGCGCTGGATAACCAGTCATAGGCATTTGATGGTGGAGATTGACATTTCATACCAGCAGCATTAGCCAGGCCTTGCGTAAAATCATGATTGCTCCATATTTCGCAAGGTGCTGCCATCAAGTTCTGCGGCATGACACCACCTCCCCATATCCATAAACTATTGATGATTGGTTCCCCATGCATTTCTCGTCGTTGATTGATGGGATGTTCATGCAGCAACATTTGAATCTCATTGACTCGCCTTACCCACACCAAACTGCCGTCACCCACTGGCAATTGGTTATTGATATTTTTGCCCGCGACTTCACTCAAAAGCCTGGTCTGCATGACTGGCACCTCACCACTATGCACATACCAGCGATGCGGATGAAGCGGCAACAAGGTCAGCCCTTCCTCTGTAAGCAGCTCGTTAATGTTATCGGCTAAATCACCGGCTTCTTTAGGTGAAATATTCAACATTTGACCATCGACCAGAAGAATATGGTTATTCTCGATTCGTAAATGCACCGGATCAGCTCGTAACCAATAACCATCATCGCAAGCCCTGCTGGTATTCCTGCTGTCCATTTCCACCATGATGGGCGCAACCGGCCAATCCTGCTGCTTCTCAATCTTAAAAAATTGACACAACCAGGCTTCGATCGATGTTGTCGCATACTCACTACATCGACTTTTTTCCAGTATTTTCTCAAGGGCCGGCAGTCGCAGTTGATGATAAACCCCTGGCTCACCAGGGTCAGGCCAAAATAAAGCGGGAACGACTATGTCAATATGCATGAACCACATCCTTAAGAAAACAAATTCCTATAACTACTCTATACATCATATAGTTATACAATAACCACGGAACTATTATTACTCACCCAGCACATTCATTTGAACGATTACTTGCAAATCTGTCAAATAAGTATAGAATTGCGAATCATTCTCATTGTTATTGGATGGCACTTACTGATTAACTGATCCATCCCGATTCAACTCAAAACTTATTCATTAAGAACTTCTGATTATGTATATTTGTGTGTGCAAGGGAATAACTGATCGCGATATTCATGAGGCCGCCTTGAATGGCGCCATAAGAATGCGTGACATACGAATTGGTTTGGGCGTGTCTGAGCAATGTGGTGCCTGTGCCTGCCATGCCAAAATAGTGCTAGATAAAGCACAGCAACAAACCGACGCAACAGCAGTTTCCTGCAAAGGGTAAAGCAATATGTTATTATTGAAAATCATTTTTGGCTAGCCGCACAAGGAGATCTCATGAAAGGCAATACTGACATCATACGCTGGCTAAATGCCCAGCTCAAACATGAACTCACCGCTGTCAATCAGTATTTTCTACACGCCCGTATGTATAAAAACTGGGGATTCAACAAACTTGCTGATCATGAATATCATGAATCTATTGACGAAATGAAGCATGCTGATCAACTGATCGAACGTATTCTGTTATTGGAAGGATTGCCTAATCTGCAGGAACTAGGAAAGCTGTTGATTGGGGAAACCGCGCAGGAATGCGTCACTTGTGATCTCGACCTGGAGTATACCTCACGTGAAACATTGATCAAAGCTGTCGCAGCGTGTGAATCTACACAAGACTTTGTCTCGCGTGAAATATTCGAGCGCATCCTGGAAGATACCGAAAATCATATTGATTGGCTGGAAACACAAAGGGATATGGTACAAAAAGTGGGCATCCAGAACTGGTTACAAAGCCAGATTTGACCGGCCTGGCAAGGACTAGTCAAATCCTTGCCAGAAAACTCAAGACTGTCGATTGCCATAGCGTCGGGTGATGCCTGTATAGGGATTCGTGACGTGCTTCCGGAAAGACTACGATTTTTTTTTGCTGTACTGGCACAGTGTTGTATACCCGCATCGTCATTGGCAATCGTGCCTTGCTATCTTGTTCCCCATGCAGAAATAACACTGGGCAGGCGATAGCCTGAGCATAATCAACCGGGTTATGTGTGAATGCATTAAAATCAGCCTGCACTCCTCCCCAGAATAACAGTAAAAATGCGCTCGGAAAGTAAGGCACACCGAGATTATCAAAACGATTGATCACCGTATTGAACAAACTATCAAAAATACTTTCTACAATCAGTGCATCCGGTGCGATACCCAGTTGATCGACAGCTCTGAAAATTGCAGCTGCGCCCATTGATTGGCCATAAAGAATAATTTTTTTATATGCATAGTGCTCGCGTACATAACGAACACTCGCAGCGACATCTTCGGCTTCTACATAACCAATCGTGGTATAGGCAGCCGAAGACGTGCCAGAGCCTCGAAAATCCACCAGTAAGACAGCATGACCAATAGCAAGCAACGCTTTGGCTTCGTTGATCAATGCAGATTTTTCCATGGCATAGCCATGAAACAGAATAATCAGCTTATTCGAACTACCGGCACAATACCATGCACCCAAATCCAGTTGAGTACTTATGGTAATGATCTGATTACGACAGTCCGGATGCACGCTGGTTGGATTCGTCGACGGCTGCGGTCTTGAAATGGACTGTCCTTGTAACAATAAAGCTAACTTTCCACTAATGGAAGTCGTATCATATTTTCCCGGAACCGCATCGGATGTCGAGAAATGCAAAAAAGCATAGGCATGTTGGTAGGCCAGCACATTCAGTAAAAGTAACCCACCGACTACGATGCCAAGCAATATCTCGATAATCCCCTTATATCGTCTTTGCTTCAAAGCTGTTCTCCATCAGGTTTCCAAAGCAGTGATATACGCCTTTAAGCGATACCTATCCGCGAATATCCACTTTGCAGAATGTACCGTATAATATTGCACTACTATTCATGCAGATACCATTTAATGCTTAAACAAAACAATCCATGACTTTCCATTGCCCGGAGTGTGGTAGTGAACGCGTGCATCAGTCACGAGTCAGACCAGGAGAGCGCACTGCAGCCAATCTTTTTCAGATACCTTTCCGTTGCCGTGATTGCAAAACTCGCTTCTGGGGACGCAACACGGGTGCGTATATTGTTACCCTGGCAGGCGGGGGATTCACACTTTTCATCGGTTGGATCATCTGGTTTGCCCTTCTCCATGATGAACCCGGTTCAATCAAATTATTATCGGATTCTCAACCAGCTGCTATGTCAGAAGCACCCGCTTCAAATCCGCTGCTTTCTTCCGCTATTGCACGTGGTGAAGAAATTGATATAAAAACCCTCAATGATGAGGAAACATCGATACCAGACGCCAATAATCCACGCTACTACACTACCAGCCTGTTTCTGGATAAGGCAATCAAAGGCAGTGCAGATGCGCAATATCAGCTAGGGCTGCTTTACCTGGCCGGCAGAGGCACGCTGCAGGATTTTTCAGAAGCTGCAGAATGGTTAACTCTGGCTGCAGAACAGAACCATTCCCTTGCTCAGTATGAACTGGGGTTACTTTATCAGATTGGCCAAGGTGTGGAACTGGATATGGAAAAAAGCTATATTTGGTTCAACATTGCGGCAGCTGCCGGGGTCGAGCAAGCCATTCTAGCACGCGACAAGGCTATGCGCGCCTTGAGTGCTGCTCAGCTGAAAGCCGCACAGAAAGAAGCACGGGATTGGCTGGACAACAAATTGAAGTTTAAACAGAAAACCAACCAGAGATAGTCGTATAACGCCTTGGGTAAACGGCTTGCGAAACGCAGTGTAGCAAGTCCGGTGGAGCAAATCGGAACATATTTGACCCACTTGGTAGACGTCATTCTCCAGCACCTTTATCATGAGCCAAATCTTACAAGTCTCACAGGTAAAGGTCATACAGGCTTTCATTCAGCATACTCCTATTGTCCATGACGTCTAACGCCATACTCTGGGATAACTCGAGGCGAAACGAAGGTTTGCTCCAGGCAGCACTTTGCTATGCTATTTTCTTGAAAATCTACGCAAAAGGGTTGCCTGAAAATTTTCCAGACTTTTCTTCTTCTACCAACGGCATTACCCATTCCTGTAATTCTTTCAATGAAAGGCCTTTAGGAAAATGATTGTCTTGCCATATGGATACTGTTGAAGCGTAGCCATTGCAAAAGCATCACAGCTCCTTCTGGGATGAATGGCAAGACAGGTATCGATAAAATCATTAGGGCGCCTCTAAAAGTTTAGGATTCCAAACAAAACCAAGTGCGAGTAAAAAATATTAACGCAAAATATGATTGGTATACGAGGAAACATCTTTTGTGAGTAACGAAGTATTGTGACGAAATATAAATTTTTAGAAGTGCCCTATATGCGTAAGTTGGCTGACAGCTACTGCCAATATGCGTGCAGTTGCCAGACAAGGTAGCCAATCGAACCAAGGCAACAGAGCAGCGTCGCAACAGCATGATGGCGAAAGCTGCCAATAATGGTCATTTGCGGCTGCACAGAGATGATATATGGCTGTCGCTTGTCTTCTGGCCGAAAAACATGATTGGTTGCAGGCTCAAACTGTAGTGTCTGATGCAGCACTTCCGCCTCTGATCGAGCTGCTTGGCGAGCTGCCTCCCACTCGTTCAGATCAATTTCACCATCATGGTTGCTATCAAAGCGTAACAACAGTTGTTTGTTGTCCAGCTTCCAGCTGTCGAGCAGATCACGCATGATATCGCGCGATGAATGGTGGGTAGCCGGTGAATGAGTCGACAGCTGCCCAAGCACGTAAAGTCGCTGCCCCGGCAATATCAGGCGCTCAGTATAGCGATATCCACTTTTCAGCGACATGGCAAACAGTGCACTGTCCATGATGCCGGTGCGGACCGGCCATTCAGTGTCCCCATACCAGACGAGTTTTTCATTACTGACGACTTCCGCTCCATACGGATCAACCAGGCAGGTCCCCGTACCATCGTCGAGCAGGAACGGCGATTCGCTCGTATTCTGGTAAACGACCCGCCAGGCATTTCGTGATTTGAAACTCGATTTGCATTCGATCACACTCTGATACCAGAGGCAACGATGATTGGATAATGGCGCATAGATGGCACGATCCTGCGAAAACTTACCTTTGCCTTCAATTTCGACAAAACCCTGATGTGCGGAACGCAGACGGGATGTTGGGGTATCCTGAATCAGACGCCAGTATTTCCAAGCTCGCACAAAAAAATAAAAGCAGATTGTAATAGCTGCAATAGTTGCCAACAGAAGCGTTTCGCGGTCTTCGATCATGGCAATCTTGGCTCAGGCAAAAAATTGTGACAAGATCAGGCAAAGAGTCTTCTGAGATCGGGGTCAGCCTTGTTTTCAACAGAAAATTCCAGCAAATCACGCGCGCCGAATCCCAGCCATCTGGCAATGATGATTTCCGGAAACTGGTCAATCAGAACATTATTATTTTTGACGGCCTCATTGTAAAACTCGCGGCGATCAGCAATTGCATTTTCGAGACTGGAGATCCTCGCCTGTAAATGCTGAAATTTTTCACTGGTTTTCAGTTCCGGATAAGCTTCCGCGACCGCATACAGATTCCCCAGTCCCATCCTGAGCATGCCTTCTGCTGCCCCCAGAGAAGAGATATCACCTGCTTCACGTGCACTGGCAATACGTGCCCGCGCCTGCATAACCCTGTTCAGGGTTTCCTGTTCAAACTGCATGTATTGCTTGCAGGTTTCGACCAGCTTGGGCAGTTCATCATGGCGCTGTTTGAGCAGAATATCGATGTTTGACCAAGCTTGTGAGACGGTATGCTTGATATTGACCAGATTGTTGTAAATCATAATAGCAATGACCAGCAAAATCACCGCCACTGCCAGAAAACCAAAAAAATAGATTGATAGATCCATTATCACCTCCACAAATTTTCAGGAAATGATTCTTTAACGGCAAAGGAGGGGAAATTTAAAGCTGAAAATTAAATTCAGCTTATCTATCATGGCTACAGCAATGGCTATAGCATTATGATGTCGCTCAGAATGAGAAACGCAGTTCGGTATATACCCGGTCATTATTAGCAAAACGCCCAAACAAGCCGGTAGCTGGGCCATCGAACAGATCGGCGCCCATTGCTAGCCTCCAGTCTCGCGCAAGATTCCAGGTAATACGGGGACGCAGCATCCACTCACTGCGATTGAAGCTGTGAATGAACAGTACCTGCGCTTCGATATCCCGCCAGAGATCACTCTGTAAAAAAATACTGCCGCCACTTTCCCGTTTGTCTGCAAAAATATCCCGATCATGATTCAGGAATACCCGCTGAAAAAATTGCAAATTAAGACGAATGTCACGTGGCATGGTGAAGTCCAGTCCGAGCGCATAATCAATCGTATCCTGCGCTATCAGGCCGCTTGGCGCCGTCAGGCGGGCAACATTGAAGCGCCGACCATCGGTATAAACCAATTCACCTTTGAGTACCGCGTGCCCCAGGTCTTTGGTAAGCGTGCTGCCGATCTGGTCGATGGTTTCGTGGCGCGCCTGAAAGGTTAGCGGTCCACCCGGCTGGCTGACAAGGTGAAAGGTTGGAGTGGCATCTCGGCTATGGTAATAAAATGCGGCCAAATCCCACCCGCTGATCAATTGAGATAAACGCACGCCATAATTACTATTACTCGGATTCAACCCCGAGCGATCTTCATGCAGAAAATTAACCGGCAGATTGCCCGGCAGTGCAAATGGATAGAATTCCGCACCGGGACGACCGATTTTATCCACACTGGCGAAGGGAATCCATACGAAATCCGCATGAAAATCCTCTTTCGAATATTCAGTCCGGATTGCCCATTGCGGAATACGCATCTGGTCAAAATCCTGTAATACAAATTCACGCATATCCTTGGCGGAAACCACATCGGCAAAAAACAGACCGACCATTTCCCCCCAGATGATGTGTTGACGACCAATGCGCACATCAAAGTCACCAGCTGATACATCCAGATAGTTCTCCCGCAAAACGAATTCGAAACGCTGATCGCGGCGCACATCACGCGGGTAGAAATTGGAAATATCATGGATAGCATCATAGTCAAGGCGTGCACTCAACTTCCATTTTACATTGGGATTTAACTGCCCAAGATTGGCAAGCTCAGAACGTAAACGCAACTTGGAAGCGTGTGCAGGACTGGCAAAGACATTGGCAAATTCCAGTTGGGAAAACCCACGCCAGGCAGCAGTGGGTTGAAAGGCGCGAGCAAGCTGATTTGCTACTGGCGAGCCACTGTCATTAAATAAATTTTCCAGGGTAGGGTTTTGTGCGACACGAATCGGGCTGTTCGGTACCCTGGCCAAGCTACCAGTCTGGGCATACACCCCCTCCCAACAGGGCAACCATAATAGCAGCAGAATCAAACAGTTGAATATACTACATAAAAATCTCATGTATTATTTGAAAGCAGGTTGATCAAACATCAAGCATGCATAACGGCATTTTCATGGATGAGTTGACCATCTTCGATTCTCACCAATCGTCCAGCCATCGCCATTACCTTGGCATCATGCGTTGAAAAAACGAAGGTAGTACCGTTATCTTCATTAATTGCTTTCATTAACTGCAATATCCCATCCCCAGTTTTGTGATCGAGATTGGCAGTCGGCTCATCCGCCAGGATGACGCTCGGATGTGTGGCCAGTGCACGGGCAATCGCAACACGTTGTCGCTGGCCGCCGCTCAGCTGATTTGGGCGATGTCGCCCAAATTTAGACAGACCAACGATATCAAGAAACTTCGTAACCCGCTCCCGGCGCTGGGCAACACTCAGTTCCTTGAACTGCAGCAGCGGGTATTCCACATTCTCTTCCGCCGATAATACTGAGAAAAGATTAAATGTCTGAAAGATAAAGCCGATAGTTCTAGCTCTAAGCGCGGATAACTGATCGGGCGTTTGCCCGCTGGTATCCACATTGTTGATATAGATCTTGCCGGAGGAAGGAATATCGATGCAACCAATCAAATTCAACAGCGTGGATTTACCACTGCCAGACGGTCCGGCAATGGCCAGAAACTCGCCCTCTTTGATTTGTAAATCGATGTCCTTGAGTGCCTGGATATGCTCCGCACCCAGCATATATTCTTTGCAGACTTTTTCGAAGCGAACAATATTCATCTGTTTTATTCTGTACGGACAGTTTCAAGGATCAGTAAATCAGACGAACTCAACTCAGGAGATTACATATGATATTACGAACAGGTTTACTGCCAATTATGGCGACATTATTGCTCTTATTTCACACACAGGCGCAGTCCACCACGCCAACCGAACCTACAGGTCCGGATGCAATGGCAAAAAGTATACTGGAAAAAGCGGATGAAATTCGCTTTCCGCGCGATAGCTTTCAGGTGGAAGTCGTTATTCGCACTACTTCACCTGGCCGAGCTGACGAGCTACGTCAATACCGGGTGCTCTCCAAAGGTAATGAAAACAGTATTGTACTGACCACCGAACCGGCTGCCGAACGAGGGCAGGCCATTTTGATGAAAGGGCGCGATCTATGGGTTTTCATGCCAAGCGTCTCGCAACCGATACGACTATCACTCTCGCAGCGGCTGACTGGCCAGGTTGCCAATGGCGACATTGCCCGCGCTAATTTCACCGGTGATTACGATCCAAAGTTGTTACGCAGCGACACAATAGACGGTGAACACTACCACGTGCTTGAGCTGACTGGCGTCGATCGTTCGGTGACGTATCAGCGGGTATTACTGTGGGTCAATCAGGAGAATGACCAGCCGCTCAAGGCCGAGTTTTATTCGCTATCCGGCCGCCTGCTCAAAACCAGTCGTTATGAAAACTTCGAGATGGTTCTTGGCAAACTACGGCCAACACAAATGGTCATGGAAGACGCGCTCAAGCAGGGTGAAATTTCAGTATTGAATTATTCCGGGATGCAGTTACGCGATCTACCCAACAAATTGTTTACAAAAAATTACTTAAAAAGACTTGAATAATTGATTGATTACTGGGCTGGATTAATCCAGCCTGGCATACCCATCCAGACGAGACATCATTATGTTTTCAAAAGAACAGAATCTGGGCACATCCTTCAAACAGTATTTTGAAATTGTGCCTGCACTCAATGAATCCCTGAAGGCGGAAGCATACCGCGTACGCCATGCTGTTTATTGCGAAGATCTGGGATTCGAGCCTGCACGAATTAATAAACTGGAAACAGACCAATACGATCACAGCGCGATTCACTTACTGATCCGTAATGTTAAAAATCATGCGTTTATCGGCTGCACTCGTATCATTCGCCCTACCCTGGATACAAACCAGGGTTTGCTGCCATTTGAGCGTACTTGTGCCGATACGCTGGATCGCACCATTATCGATCCAATGAAATTACCTCGTGACAAAATTGGCGAAGTCTCCCGCCTGGCTGTCGTAGCCTCGTTCCGTCGACGCAAGGGAGAAGCTGCGCAGCCGATCAATCTTTCGGAAGAAGATTATCGTGAAGAATCCTTGCCACGCTTTCCCTACATTCCATTGGGACTGTACATAGGCACGGTCGAACTAGCGCGATTGAATGGCATTAAAATATTGTTTATGCTGACTGAAGAGCGGCTGGTAAACCATTTCGGCAGACTGGGCGCCCAGCCTGAATTCATCGGGGGGCCAATCGAACATCGCGGTACACGCTTTCCATCGATGGTGGATATTGACAAGCTTGTCAGTAATATGCGGCCTATCTTTCGTTCGCTTTATCGCTGTATTGCTGAAGACATTCAGAAAGAATTGATACACTGCAGGGTCCCTCTAAAAATGCAGGACTCTAAGCAAGGCCAAGCTTGAATAAAAAATATTTTACGAATCATATAATTGATATACAAAAAAAATTTTTGTATATCAAAGTATTGTGAAAAAATATGAATTTTCAGGAGTGCCCTATATAAATCAGGATGAGTAGAGAGGAGATTTATCCGGAGAATTCAGTTTGAGTATCAGCCGTTGACCAACTGACAAACGCGTACTACCGCCATTCCAGGACAGAATGATCTTGATATCAATCCCATAACGCTTCGCAATGCCATGAAGCGTATCGCCTTTCCTGACCACATGAATCAACTGCCCGTTCCCAGCATGATGGCGAATACCGTCCGGCCCGTATGCCAGATAGGTTCTTTCCCGTGTGCTGCGGCCATCACGTGGCACCAATAAAAGCTGTCCATTTTTCAATGCCGAATGTGAATGCAGGCCATTGATTTCTTTCAATTTTGATACGTTGATACGATAACGCTGCGCCAGCTCCGGCAAAGTTTCTTTATCTTTCACTTCATGAATTCGCCATGAAACGAGTTCCTTGTCATAGTTTTCCATATTTTTGACAAAGTTCATCACATTGGCGACCGGTAGCAACAGCCGGCGTGGTGCGTTACTGATGCGGATAACTGGCCGGTTATAGGCTGGATTAAGAGCATTAAATTCTTTTTCGGAAATTCCCGCCAGTCTCGCTACCAGATGCACATCAATCTGCTCCGTCAATTCGATCTGCTCAAAATAGGGATGGTTGGGGATGGGCGTAAGCCTGACTCCATAGCGTCTGGGGTGTGCAATGATATTGCGGATGGCGAGTAATTTCGCAACATATTGGCGCGTCTCTGCCGGCATGCGAATAGCAGTGAAGCTGACCGATTTCTCGCCACCGTGATCTTCATTGATCACTTTTAACAACGCGCCCTGCCCCCAGTTGTAAGCGGCCAATGCCAGTTGCCAATTGCCAAACATGCGATACAGCATTTGCAGATAATCCAGCGCGGCATCGGTTGCCGCTACGATATCGCGACGCTCGTCATGCCACCAGTTTTGCTCCAGCCCGAACGCTTTTCCGGTTGCAGGAACAAATTGCCACAACCCGGCGGCATGTCTGCGTGAATAGGCATCCGGATCGAACGCACTTTCGACAATTGGCACGAGCGCAATCTCAGCCGGCATGCCACGGCGCTCGACTTCGCCCAGAATATAGTAAAGATAACGCTGGCTTCGCTCGACTATCTGATTGATGAATCGCTGATTACTGAAGTTTTTTTCGTAACTGCCTGTTTCCAGACCAGGAGGATTGCCCAGGGAAAACCGGGAGCGCATCCGCACCCACAAGTCATCCTGAAGTTTGTATGCTTCAGCACGTACGGTTTCTCGAGCGACGATATTCCTGTGATTGCTCACTAAAGTCTCAGCCATTGCTGCTGTAACCGATATCATGATCAGAGCAAAAACACTTGCTGCCCGGACCATCCATTGCATCATGTTCTGGTTATTGTTTTTCATGCTCTTATAAATTCCACATGGTCAGGTGGATGCCACACATTGATGATCTGGCATGCAACACCAGACCACCCCACACTAAACTATTGATTTATATTGAGACAAGCCCTGCAATTAAACCATGCACGAACTTCCATCAGTCCCAGTTTAACACACCTCCGGTTTGGTACTCAGTCACACGGGTTTCAAAAAAGTTTTTCTCTTTTTTCAGGTCAATCATTTCCGACATCCAGGGGAAAGGATTACTCACCTCAGAAAAAATGGGATCCAAGCCAATCTGGTGACAGCGGCGATTGGCGATGAAGCGCAAATACTCCTTGAACATGGCCGCATTCAGTCCCAGCACACCACGCGGCATGGTGTCTTCAGCGTAGCGATATTCCAGCATCACTGCCTGCTGCATGAGTGCCGCGATTTCCTCACGGAATTCCCGGGTCCATAGCTGCGGATTTTCCAGCTTGATCTGGTTGATGACATCGATACCAAAGTTGCAGTGCATGGACTCATCGCGCAGGATATATTGGTACTGCTCAGCTGCGCCTGTCATTTTGTTCTGCCTGCCCAGTGCAAGAATCTGCACAAAGCCCACATAGAAAAATAGCCCTTCCATGATGCAGGCAAATACAATCAGGCTTTTGAGCAACTGTTGGTCCGTCTCCAGCGTACCAGTCTGAAATGACTGATCAGTCAGGATATCAATAAAAGGAATCAGGAATTCGTCCTTCTCGCGGATCGAATCAACTTCATGATAGGCATTAAAAATTTCACCTTCATCCAGCCCGAGTGATTCGACGATATACTGGTAGGCATGGGTATGAATCGCTTCTTCAAACGCCTGGCGCAACAAATATTGACGGCATTCCGGGTTAGTAATATGCCGATAAGTGCCCAACACAATATTATTAGCCGCCAGCGAATCTGCCGTTACAAAAAAACCGAGATTACGCTTGACCACACGCCGCTCGTCCTCGCTTAACCCATTACTGTCTTTCCACAGCGCAATATCACGGCTCATGTTGATTTCCTGCGGCATCCAGTGATTCGCGCAGGCCGACAAATATTTCTCCCATGCCCACTTGTATTTGAATGGCACCAGTTGGTTGACATCCGCGTGGCAGTTGATGATACGCTTGTCCTCCACCGACACACGGCGATGATTGATGGGCAGATCAGCCTGGCCTTTATCCTCAGCGCCCGCTTCTTCGTGCGGATTCCTGCGCGGATTGGTATGCGAAACCGCATCCAGTGTCAATGCGCTATTACCCGATAAAACACCCGCTGCACCATTATTGCCTGCAGAATTTTCTTCGTCTTCAAACGTCAACATAGTCTATTTCTCCAATTTTGATTTTTTCAACCAGGTTTACTGGCACGCTTCACAATCCGGATCATCGATCGCACATTGCTGGACAACCGTCTCGGCTGGCTCATGGTGCGCCGCAACCGCATTTAACACACCTGTATGCACGGTCGATTTCTCAGCTGCTGTCGCTCCCAGCGTGCGTAAATAATAGGTTGTCTTTAGACCGCGCACCCACGCAAGCTTATAGAGCGCATCGATTTTCTTGCCGGATGCATTGGCCAGATACAGGTTGAGTGATTGCGCCTGATCGATCCACTTCTGCCGTCTCGCTGCCGCCTCCACCAGCCAGGCAGGGTCAATTTCAAATGCCGTTGCATAAAGTGCGCGCAGTTCCTGGGGAATCCGGTCTATCCTGCTGACCGCGCCATCATAGTGCTTGAGATCAGCAATCATCACTTCATCCCAAAGCTTTCTCTGTTTGAGGTCGTTGACCAACCACTGGTTCGCAATCGTGAATTCGCCGGAAAGATTAGACTTGACGTACAGATTCTGGTAAGTCGGCTCAATACTGGCGGAAACCCCAACAATATTGGAAATGGTTGCCGTTGGCGCAATCGCCAGACAATTGGAATTGCGCATGCCAAATTGCCTGATTCTGGCGCGCAGCGCATCCCAGTCGAGTGTGGCCGTGGTATCGACTTCCACCTGTCCGCCACGCTCCTCACTCAGCAATGCCAGTGTGTCCTGTGGCAGGACGCCGCGATCCCACAGGCTGCCCGTATAAGTCGCGTAGACCCCGCGCTCCTCCGCAAGCTCGGTAGATGCCCAGTAAGCATGATAGGCAACAGCCTCCATCGAGCGATCGGCGAATTCGACTGCTTCCTGCGAAGCATAGGCGATCCCCAGCTTGTGCAGGCAATCCTGAAATCCCATGATACCAAGTCCCACCGGACGATGGCGCAAGTTGGCATTACGCGCCTTGGCGACGGCATAAAAATTGATATCAATCACATTGTCCAGCATCCGCATGGCGGTATTGACCGTTTGCCTCAGTTTGTCATGATCCAGCTTGCCATCAACAATATGTGCCGCCAGATTGATGGAACCAAGATTGCATACCGCGATTTCCCTGTCGTTGGTATTGAGCGTGATTTCGGTACAGAGATTGGAGCTGTGCACCACGCCTACGTGGTTTTGTGGCGAACGCACATTGCACGGATCCTTGAACGTAATCCACGGATGGCCGGTTTCAAACAACATGGTCAGCATCTTGCGCCACAATTGCCGGGCAGGGATGCGTTTGTACAAACCAAGTTCATTGCGTGTCACCCTGTCTTCATAATCAAGATAGGTCGCTTCAAAAGATTTGCCATATTTTTCATGCAGATCAGGGGTATCTGATGGTGAAAATAGCGTCCAGCTCCCGTCTTCCATCACACGCTTCATGAACAGATCCGGCACCCAGACGGCCGTATTCATATCATGGGTACGCCGACGATCATCGCCTGTATTTTTGCGCAGCTCGACAAATTCCTCGATATCGAGATGCCAGCACTCCAGATAGGCGCACACCGCGCCCTTACGCTTGCCGCCCTGGTTGACCGCGACTGCCGTATCGGAAACCACCTTGAGGAAAGGTACCACTCCCTGCGACTTGCCGTTGGTGCCCTTGATGCGCGCACCCATTGCCCGCACCGGTGTCCAGTCATTGCCCAGACCGCCGGCAAACTTGGAAAGCAGCGCATTTTCCTTGATCGCCTCATAAATACCATCGAGACTGTCTGGCACCGTCGTCAGATAGCAGGATGACAACTGGGAACGCTTGCCACCGGAATTGAACAACGTTGGCGTCGAACTCATGAAATCAAATTTTGACAACAAATGATAAAACTCGATGGCGCGCGCTTCACGATCAATCTCGTTCAATGCCAGCCCCATCGCCACCCGCATAAAAAATGCCTGTGGCAGCTCAATGCGCCGCTCCTGGATGTGCAGAAAATAGCGATCGTACAGAGTTTGCAAGCCTAGATAACCGAACTGCAGATCACGATCCGCCACCAGCTCTTTTGCCAGTAACGGCAGGTCAAACTGGGCAAGTCGCTCATCCAGCAAATCCGCCGTAATTCCCTGCTGAATGAAGCTCTCAAAATAATCGGCATAGCGCGATTGCATCGCCTCCTGTGTGACCTCTTCCCCGAGCACCTCGTAGCGAACATTGTCCAGCAGCAGCCTCGCAGTCACATAGTTATAAGCAGGATCTTTCTCAATCAGCGCACGCGCCGACAACACCGCGGATTTCCGGATTTCGTCCGCCTGCACCCCATCGTACAAATCCCGCAGCATGGCTTTGAGAATCACGGCAGGATCGACTGCCGCGCCGAGATCCCGGCAAGCTGATGCAATCCGTGCGGTTAACCGCTTCATATCAAGCGGCACACGCTGCCCGTTTTCCACCATATGCAGTACGACCGCCTCGCTGGTCTGCTTCCTGGCTGCCCGCTCACGCGCACGCGCTTCCCGATACAACACATAAGCACGCGCCACATCATGTTCCCCAGCGCGCATCAACCCCAGTTCAACCTGGTCCTGAATATCCTCGATATGAAACGTACCGCCATCCGGTCGGCGGCGCGTCAAGGCGTCAACCACTTCTTCTGTCATGCGTGACACAATCTCGCGCACTCGGGACGACACGGCACTTTGCCCACCTTCCACCGCAATAAATGCTTTGGTCATCGCGACCGAAATCTTGCCGGGCTCAAACGCCACGACGGCGCCATTACGGCGTATCACCTTGTACTGCGAATAATTCTGTTTTTCAATCGATGGATCATGTTCTGAAAAGCTGTCACGGTAAACGGCACCGGTAACAGGGTTGTCCGTAGCAGGTTGCATAGCTGTTTTCTCCTGTGGGATGCAAGTGATCGCCGAATGGCGTATGTCAAAAGGATGCTGATAGATTAATTGCCTTAAACACAATATGTTGTGTTTAATTGCCATAAATAACCATACCTATAGCGTATAGGCATTCTAGTTGATCCAGCAAAAATGGCAAGTTTTTTAAATTATTTTTGCAAAAATACGTTATTGTTGACTGATATCAACACCAGCACGCCCCTATAATTCCGCTATCAATCATCAGGGTAGCTCTAAAAATTCATAGTTCTAAACAAGACCAGGCACGAAGAAAAAATGTTGGCACAGCACATAATTGGTATGCAAGAAAACATTTTTTATGAGCAACGCAGTATTGTGGCGAAATATCGATTTTTAGAGATACCCATCAGCGAGGCACACCATCATGCACCCTAGTCAATGGAAATTACTTGCCAGCAGGCGTTTCCTGCCTTTTTTCGTCACTCAGTTCCTGGGCGCATTCAATGACAACGTATTCAAAAATGCGCTGGTCATTCTGATCACGTATGCCGCCATGGGCAGCAGCGGTCTGAGTCCGCAGATCATGGTGACGCTGGCTGCCGGTATTTTTATTCTGCCGTTTTTTCTTTTTTCCGCCACGGCGGGGCAATTCGCAGATAAATGGGACAAGGCGCAGCTCATCAAACACATCAAATTTGTTGAAATTGTGTTAATGATTGGAGCAGCGACAGGCTTTTACCTGAACAGCATGCTGCTTCTGCTGTGTGTCCTGTTTCTGATGGGCGCACAGTCCGCTTTTTTTGGCCCGCTGAAATACGGTATCCTGCCCGATCAGCTGGAAGCGCATGAACTGATCGGCGGCAATGCACTCGTCAGTGCCGGTACATTCATCGCAATTCTGCTGGGAACCATCGCCGGAGGGCTGCTGATTCTGAGTGAACAAGGCAACAACATAGTATCTGTCATGGTCATCAGCGCCGCACTGGTCGGCTGGCTGGTCAGCCTGTTCATTCCGGCGACGCGGCCTGCCTCACCGGATATTACCGTCAGTTACGCGTTGCTGCAGGAAACGCGCGCGATCATTGACCAGATTCGCGAACACCGCACCATCTTTCGCGCCATTCTTGGTATCTCCTGGTTCTGGCTGTTTGGCGCCACCTTCCTGTCACAGTTTCCGACATTTGCCAAAACGATCGTTAGTGGCAATGAAGAGGTTGTCACCCTGTTTCTTACCGTGTTCTCGATAGGCGTCGGTCTGGGTGCGCTGTTGTGCAACCGTTTCCTCAAGGGGGAAGTTGCCGCCACCTATGTGCCACTGGGTATCCTCGGCATGACGGTATTTACCGTCGATCTGTATTTTGCCAGCCAGTCCCTGCCACCACCACTTTCGCAGGAACTGACTGGCGCTGCGGCCTTCCTCTCCTCCATGGCACACTGGCGCATTCTGCTCGACATGCTTGCGATTTCGATCAGCGGCGGTCTGTACATCGTCCCACTTTATGCCATTGTTCAGAGCGAGGCCGAGGATTCTCATCGCGCACGCACCATCGCCGGCAACAACATCATGAACGCGCTGTTCATGGTGGTCTCTACACTCGGTATCAGCCTGATGCTGGCGCTCGACTTCACCGTGCCAGAAGTATTCCTGACCATCGCGCTGCTCAATGGCGTGGTCGCCATCTATATTTCCAGCCTGCTGCCCTATGCCCTGGTCAAATCCCTCCTGCAATGGCTGTTTCATACACTCTACCGGTTGGAAGTCAACGGTGCGGAGCATTATCGTCAGGCGGGCAGCCGCGTGCTCATCATCGCCAACCACCTGTCATTTCTGGATGCCGCGCTGATCAGTATCAGCCTGCCGGAACGACTGTGCTTTGCTATTAATTCCAACGTTGCCCGACGATGGTGGGTGAGACCGTTTCTGTTTCTCGCCGACACGGTCGCCATCGATCCCGCCAATCCGATGTCGACCCGCCTGCTGATCGAGCGCATCAAAAATGGCGATAAGGTTGTGATTTTTCCAGAAGGTCGCCTGACGCTTACCGGCTCCCTGATGAAAATCTATGACGGGCCCGCCATGATTGCGGACAAATCCGGTGCAATGTTGTTGCCAATCAGTCTCAAAGGGCCACAGTACACCCCTTTTTCGAGGTTAAAGGGCAAAGTTCGCTTGCGCTGGTTTCCCAAAATCAGCGTTGAAATCATGCCGCCCACCAGGCTCGATCTGCCGGACACCCTGCGAGGCAAGCAGCGGCGGCAGATGGCGAGCCTCAAACTTTACGATCTCATGACCGAAACCATGTTTCACAGTCACGTCATGCGCGAGACCCTGTTTCAGTCGCTGCTCGATGCCAGCGCCACTCACGGCAAGCAGCATATCATCGCCGAAGACGTCGAGCGCAAGCCGCTTTCCTATTTTCAACTGATCATGCGCAGCTTTATCCTGGGTCTGGTGCTACGTCGAATGATCCCTAATTTCGGCAACCAGCCGCATATCGGTATCCTGCTGCCTAACATGGTCAACAGTCTGGTCTGTTTCTTCGCCTTGCAGGCATTCGGGCGCGTCCCCGCCATGCTCAATTTTTCCAGCAGCAGCAAAAATCTGCTGCTCACCTGCCAAAGTGCGCGGATTCAAACCGTCATCACCGCGCGTGGCTTCATTGAGAAGGCCAAACTGAGCAACCTGATCACCGATTTGCAGCAACAAGGCATTCTGCTGTGCTATCTGGAAGACATCCCTCACAGGATTCACTGGTGGGACAAACTGATTGGCTGGCTGTCGGCATCCCTCCCCCGGCTTGCCTATCGTTTGACTGATTCACGGCAGAATCCGGACGAGGCAGCCGTAATTTTATTCACCTCCGGCTCGGAAGGCGTGCCCAAAGGCGTGGTGCTCAGCCACGCTAACCTGCAGGCCAACCGTTATCAGGTCACTTCCCGCATCGATTTTGGCCCGGACGATATCGTCTTCAACGTCCTGCCGATCTTTCATGCGTTTGGCCTGACAGGCGGCACCCTGCTGCCGGTATTGACCGGCATTCGCACCTTTCTCTACCCTTCGCCACTGCACTACCGCATCATTCCCGAGCTGGTCTACGACACCAACGCCACCCTGCTGTTCGGCACCGATACCTTCCTGACCGGGTATGCCCGCTACGCCAACGCCTATGATTTTTACAGCGTGCGCTACGTCTTTGCCGGGGCGGAAAAACTGCGTGAGGCCACACGCAAACTCTGGTCGGAAAAATTTGGCGTGCGTATTTTTGAAGGCTACGGCGCAACCGAAACCTCCCCTATCCTTAGCCTCAATACCCCGATGCACAATCGCGCCGGATCGGTGGGCAGGCTGCTGCCAGCCATCCTGCACCAGCTGGAACCGGTGCCAGGCGTGGAACAGGGCGGTAAACTGCTGGTAAAGGGCCCCAATATCATGCAAGGCTACTATCTGGCGAATACGCCCGGCAAAATCGTGCCGCCAGCGGATAACTGGTACGATACTGGCGACATCGTTGCCATCGACGACGAAGGTTATGTGTTTATCAAGGGGCGCGTCAAACGCTTTGCCAAAATTGGCGGTGAAATGGTTTCACTGACCGCCGTCGAGGAAGCCATCTGCCAGCTCTGGCCGGATGACACGCATGCCGCCATGCAATCATCGGATGAGAAAAAAGGTGAAAAAATCATCCTCGTCACCACTTGTCCGCATGCAAACCAGACCGACCTCATTGTTCACTTCCGCGAAAACGGCCTGGGAGAACTGGGCATCCCCAAAACTATCCTCGCCATCGACCGCCTGCCCATCCTGGCGAGCGGCAAAACGGACTATGTCACCCTGCGGGAATGGATGGAACAGCAACTTGCATTATGAATGGAACCCAACTGAACAGAAATGCCCAAAACCTGACCGGGCAATTCCTTCTTTTCAGGCAGGTACTCCGCATGATCAGGAGCGCCCGCTCACCGATGCAAGCGTCCGTCACCGGCGCGCACCATTCGACCATCCGTAATTGTTCATCCCCAACGGCTACCTCGGTGACCAGCACCGCCATCTACTCTTATTTTTTCCTGAAAATGCTAAAGTTTGCAAACACCTTGACGTAATTACCCATGCAACAGGTAATATTGCAAATCAATTCAGACAAACTCATTTTTTACACCAAGGAAGGAGAAACAATCCATGCAAGTTAATCAAAAAGGTTTCACATTAATCGAGCTGATGATCGTCGTCGCGATCATTGGGATTTTGGCGGCCGTGGCAGTACCGGCTTATCAGGATTACACCGTTCGTGCCCGCGTAACTGAAGGGTTAAATTTAGCAGCTGCCGCTAAAACTACAATTTCAGAAAATGCTGCAGTTGCCGCAGCAAACCTTTGTAACGGATTTACGGCACCAACAGCAACGCCTGGTGTTGCCAGTGTTGCCTGCACCGCAGCCGATGGAACTATTATCGTCACTTTCACTGCAGCAGCAGGTGGCGGCACTATTAACATGGTCCCGACTAGTGGCGGTGCAGCTCTTGCTGCGAATGCGGTTCCCGCTGGCGGAAGTGTTGACTGGAATTGTACAACCGGTTCGTTAGCAGCTAGATTCCGGCCAGCTCAATGCCGTGCCTAATCAGGTCTAGACTTACAAAAGCAGAACTCAAACAAAAATACCCCTTCGGGGGTATTTTTGTTTGTACACCATAAGCCATGTAGCCCTGTAGGATGGGCACCCCGTGCCCACGCGTAAACACACGCATTCTCCTCAACGCACAAAAAAATCACCCCATTTTTCAAAGATCATTCCGTTTGATCGGATATAAACCGCGTGGGCACCCCACATGATTTTTTCGTTGTATCCCACACCAGCATCGACGTTTTGCTTTGCCGTAACCCCTATCCCCGTCATTCCCGAGGCGCTTCTGATCGGGAATCCAGTTTTTAGACCATCGACATTCTGGATCCCCGATAAAGTCATTCGGGGATGACGGCGTTGGATTTGTTTCAGCCCTGTAGCCCTGTAGGGTGGGCACCCCGTGCCCACGAGTAAACACGCGCATTCTCCTCAACGCACAAAAAAATTACCCCATTTTTCAAAGATCATTCCGTTTGATCGGATATAAACCGCGTGGGCACCCCACATGATTTTTCCTGATTAGCAACGAACGTCAGCCATTCGAATAGAGTGCAAGCCCTGTAGGGTGGGCACCCCGTGCCCACGCGTAAACACACGCCTTCTCCTCAACGCACAAAAAAATCACCCCATTTTTCAAAGGTCATTTCGTTTGATCGGATATAAACCGCGTGGGCACCCCACATGATTTTTTCGTTGTATCCCACACCAGCATCGACGTTTTGCTTTGCCGTAACCCCTATCCCCGTCATTCCCGAGGCGCTTCTGATCGGGAATCCAGTTTTTAGACCATCGACATTCTGGATTCCCGATAAGGTCATTCGGGGATGACGGCGTTGGATTTGTTTCAGCCCTGTAGGGTGGGCACTCCGTGCCCACGAGTAAACACACGCATTCTCCTCAACGCACAAAAAAATTACCCCATTTTTCAAAGGTCATTTCGTTTGATCGGATATAAACCGCGTGGGCACCCCACATGATTTTTTCGTTGTATCCCACACCAGCATCGACGTTTTGCTTTGCCGTAACCTCTATCCCCGTCATTCCCGAGGCGCTTCTGATCGGGAATCCAGTTTTTAGGCCATCGACATTCTGGATCCCCGATAAGGTCATTCGGGGATGACGGCGTTGGATTTGTTTCAGCCCTGTAGGGTGGGCACCCCGTGCCCACGAGTAAACACGCGCATTCTCCTCAACACACAAAAAAAATCACCCCATTTTTCAAAGATCATTTCGTTTGATCGGATACAAACCGCGTGGGCACAAAAACGGTGCCCACCCTACAGAGCTGTCTCCCGTCTTCGCGAGAACAGCCCCAATTGGGCCGAGGTGATGGAATTGCCGCCCACTACCCTGACCCGATCATGACCGTTTTCCCAATAATGTAACGAGCAACAGCGTCCTGCTTGTGCTTTCCTGCAGGAATGTTTATGCTGGCCGGGGCCATACCTGCCACCCCGTAATAAACGCTGGATAAGCACGGTTCCAATCAATAATGTCAAAACTCGATCGCACCAGGGAACAGATTGCTTATTTGAAACTTTGGCTGGGCATGCTGATCGCAGCATTGATCAGCCTCACTGGCTGGTTGCTCTCAAATTTCCAGACCGTTCATTGGCTTCTGGTTTTTGCTGCTGTCATTGCCTTGACCATCCTTGGTTTTGCTGGTTATGGCATGCACAGACGCATTGAGGAAAAAATGGCGTCACTTGAGGAGTTATAAAATGACTATTGTCGTAGCAATCGTACTGATCGCCGCTGCCGCTTTCATCGCCTATCTGGCATTTGATGCTATCCGCAAATCCTGAGTTTACGCGTGGGCACAAGGTGCCATCACTATCAGCCCTGTAGGGTGGGCACCCCGTGCCCACGCGTAAACACTGATTCAATACGAGCGAATGGGAATGTGACAAATTGTCGCAGGCAATGGCTAGCAGAGCGTTTATTCACCCGAAACCAGAAAAGAGTAACGGCAAAATCATTGCTGGTAGAATTTCAAGTACTATGCACCCCCACCTGGTTTCACCTTAATTCCTGAAGAAATTGACAGTTATGCTCAAACGGAACCCGGCACGAAAGTATTGATCAAACCACCATGAAATACACAGCTCTCATTATTGTTTTGTCAATGCTTTTTCCATATCAGGTTTTCGGACAGACCTTGCCTGATCTGGGTGATGTGTCGCAAGCAACCGTTACTCCACGCCAGGAGCGTCAGATCGGGTTGCAGATCATGCGTCAGATTCGAGCAGACCCGAGTTATCTTGATGATCCTGAGGTAGCTGACTATCTAAGCAGAATCGGTAGCAGACTGGTGGCGGTATCTGACCGCTATGTATTTGAACATTCGTTTGAATTCTTTGCGCTCAACAATTCGGAAATCAATGCGTTTGCCATGCCCGGTGGCTTCATGGGATTTCACAGTGGTCTGATCACTGCCGCACAGAGTGAATCCGAACTAGCCGGTGTCATGGCGCATGAAATAGCACATGTCACGCAGAAACATCTGGCCAGAATGATTTCCGGTAGTCAGTATCCCGGGATGATCGCTTCGATCGCCGCACTGGCTATCGCCATTTTAGCTTCGCGCTCCAATCCTCAAGCTGGTTCGGCCGTGATGGCGGCGACGCAAGCCGGGATGATTCAGGCGCAACTGAATTTTACGCGCAAGCATGAAAAAGAGGCCGACCGGATAGGGTTCGACATGCTGGTCAAAGCCGGATTTGATCCGCATGGCATGGCTTCATTTTTTGAACGCATGCAAAATGCCAGCCGTTATCATGAAAGCGGTGCTCCCTCATTTCTTAGAACGCATCCGGTAACATTTGAGCGGATTGCCGATATTCAAAATCGAGTTCGTGAAGTTAGTTATCGCCAGGTACCCGATAGCATCGAATTTCACCTCGTTCGCGCGAAGTTGCGCGCTCTGCAGGGAAGCGCCTTTCAGAAAGTATCAGAATTTGATGCGCGTCTGCAGGACAGGCGCTACATTAACGAGACGGCAGAACGCTACGGACTGATTCAGGCGCTGCTCCGCGCCAGGCAATACGGGCGCGCTGAAAAAGAGCTGAATGTGCTTTATCAGACTATCCAGTCCGACCCTGCCGCTCAGCCAATCAAAAATCATAGTCTGGGCAAACCCATCAGAATAGCGGGAGATTATGTACAAGCTGCGGCAATGATCGATACTCTCGCTGCACACGTTAAATTTGAGAATGGGCAGGTTGAAGATGCATTCAAGCTTTACCAGACTGCTCTGGCAGCTTATCCTCATTACCGCGCGCTCATTTATGGCTATGCTGACGCGCTGTTGCAACATGGCCAGCCACAGAAAGCGCTTGATTTCACCAGGAAACAATTACAAATTTTGCGCAACGATATCAGGCTTCACCAGCTTGAAGCGCGCAGCCATGAGGTGCTGGGCAACCGTTTACAACAACATCAGGCACAGGCCGAAGCGCTGATTCTGGAAGGAAAATACAAGCAGGCAATTGGGCAGCTGGAAATTGCACTACGGCAGAAACACGAAAACTTTTATCAGTTATCGAGCGTAGAAGCGCGTTTGCGGCAATTGAAAGAAGCGGTTGCTGAACATGAAAAAGATAGATAACTGGGTTGCACCATTTTCCAGCAAAAAACTGACAAAACATGCTAAAAAAAATTGTACTCATCATTATCCTGCTGATAGCCGCTTTTTATGGCTATTCTTCGCTCAGTAACGACGCCGGTCCCGTTGAATATAAAACCGGGCAGGTTGATCGCGGTAAGCTGATCCGTACGATTTCCGCCAATGGCACGCTCACCCCACTGGAACTGATTGAGGTTGGTACCCAGATTTCCGGTACCGTTACCCGAATTTATGCTGATTTCAACGATCAGGTTAAAACGGGCCAGATACTGGCAAAACTCGATCCGGCGCTGCTTGATGCCCAGTTGCAGCAATCCACTGCTAATCTGAAGAGTGCGCAGACCAGTCTGGCTCTTGCCATCAGTAAACTGTCGCGTAGTCGTCAATTAGTCAAAAAAGGATTTATTTCCAGCGAAGCTCTGGATGAAGCTGAGCAACAGTTCAAGGCTGCCCGTGCGCAGGTGGGTGTTAATCAGGCACAAGTAGCGCGGGATCGCGCCAATCTCAACTACAGCATTATCCGTTCACCGATTTCCGGTGTGGTGGTGGCGCGGGATGTCAATGTCGGGCAGACCGTAGCTGCCAATTTCCAGACACCCACGCTGTTCCAGATCGCGCGCGATCTGCGGCAGATGCAGATCAACATCAGTGTCGCCGAAGCAGATATCGGACAAATTCATATCGGCCAACACATTGCCTTCAGTGTAGATACCTTTCCGGAGCGTGAGTTTTCCGCCGTTGTCAGGCAGGTCCGCTTGAATCCCACTATTCAGGAAAATGTGGTGACTTATAACGTGGTCGCAACCTTGGTCAATGAAGATGGCAGTCTATTGCCTGGGATGACTGCTAATGTACGTTTCGTTGTCGCTGAGAAACTGGACGTGCTTCGCATTCCTAACGCGGCACTGCGCTACAAACCTGCTCAGGACAAAGCAAATGCGAGCATAACCGTTCAACCCGGTCACCGCCTGGTTTACCGGTTGAACAACAACCTTCCAACACCGGTTCAGATCCTCACGGGCATTACCGATGGCCGACTGACAGAAATTATCTCGGAAGAATTGGCAGAAAACGATCTGCTGGTTATTGAAGAAATCTCTGATAAGCAAAAGAATGGCAAGCCAGCAAGTAATCTCCGATTCCGGTTATTCTGATGAATACACCAGCAGTCCTATCCGACCAGATTGACGCTGCTAACCCGACAGCCATCATCCGGGTAGAGAATCTTTGCAAAAGCTATTATCTGGATGGCGCCAATGGAAAATCTGTCGAGCTCAGGGTGCTGATTGACATCAATTTCAGCATCACATCGGGTGAATTTGTCGCCATCATGGGGCATTCCGGTTCCGGGAAATCCACCTTGATGAATGTACTCGGCTGCCTTGATTCGCCATCGAGCGGACACTACTGGCTGGGCCAGCAGGATGTTGCCACCCTGTCCAACGATGCACTGGCAAGCGTGCGCAATCGTCAGATTGGATTCGTTTTTCAAGGATTCAATCTGCTCAGGCGCATGACTGCACTCGATAATGTGGCAGCACCGCTGCTATATGCCGGTATCAGCCGCAAAGCGGCCCGTCAGCGTGCTATGTCGCTTCTGGAGCAGACGGGGCTTGACAGTTTTGCCATGCATCATCCCAACCAGCTATCTGGTGGTCAGCAACAACGGGTTGCGATTAGCCGTGCGCTGGTTAATCAGCCACAACTCATTCTGGCGGACGAACCTACCGGCAACCTGGATACCCAAACCAGTCATGAAATCATGCTGCTATTTGATCGGCTCAACCGCGAAAGCGGTATCACCATTATGATCGTAACGCATGAAGATGATATTGCCGCCTGCGCCAGTCGCCTGATTCGTCTCAAAGATGGACGCATCATCGAAGATGCTGCAACTCGCCATCGGCAGAATCATGCGATGGCCGCCAGACAATGAATCTGCTGACCATTACCAGTGAAGCTGTTCGTGCGCTGCAAGCCAATCGCTTGCGCACTTTGCTGACCATGCTTGGCATGATCATTGGTGTTGCCGCCGTGGTACTGATGCTGTCGATTGGCCAGGGCGCACAAACCAAAATCAACGATGCGATCGCTTCGATGGGTAGTAATTTGCTGATTGTCACACCAGGAGCTACATCCGCAGGTGGACTGCGTTTTGGCAGCGGCAGCATCAAAACGCTCACTATGCAGGACGCACAGGCAATCGCAGAGCTATCGACGGTTACCGCCAGTGCGCCGGTCGTCTCCGGAACCGCTCAGCTTAATTATGGCGCCAATAACTGGAGCACCTTTCTCAGTGGTGTTACGCCAGATTATTTCTCAATCAGTAACTGGCAAATACAGGCTGGTGAAATCTTCACTGAAAGTGATTTGCGCGCCGGCGCTCGCGTGACCGTTCTGGGAGCCGTTTCGGCAAAAAACCTTTTTGGGGATGAAGACCCAGTGGGCGAAACCATTCGCATCGCAGATCGACCGTTTACGGTAGTGGGTTTGCTTGCCGCCAAAGGCCAGGCGCTTGATGGCCGTGATCAGGATGACCGGGTATTGGTCCCCCTGACGACTGCACAACGACAGATTCTCGGCAATCAGTTTCCGGGTGTGGTCAACTTTATGCTGGTGCAAGCTGCCTCGGCTGACAGCATGGAAGCCGCGCAGCAGGATATCACCGATTTGTTACGCCAACGCCACCGGCTTTTTGACGGCGTGGAGAACGATTTTACCGTCAGCAACCTGACGGCGCTTGCTTCCGTTGCCAGCAGTGCAGCAAAAATCATGTCGTGGATGTTGGGAGCGATTGCGTCTATTTCATTACTGGTCGGCGGCATCGGTATCATGAACATCATGCTGGTATCGGTGACGGAGCGCACCCGGGAAATTGGCATACGCATGGCAATCGGCGCCAACCGCCGTATGATCCTGACACAGTTTCTGCTGGAAGCCATGATGATCTGCATTCTTGGAGCATTGATCGGTATTTTACTGGGCATGGGTGGCGCCTGGCTGGTAAGCGAGATTGCCGGCATTCAGATTGTGATCACCCTGGGCATGATCATTCTCGCAGTTTCTTTTGCATCCATCATCGGCATTTTCTTTGGCATTTATCCGGCCAGAAAAGCCTCCTCACTCAAGCCGGTTGAAGCCCTGCACCATGAATGACGGTTGATTCATCGACGTAAAGCAATTACAGCAAGCAGATCTTCCGGTTGCCGAATTTCCGGCAGGCACCACCTGTCTTCACATACACAGGCGCCAGCCTTCTCACCGACTGGCAATGGTTTGTTGAGGTTATTCGGCAAGTCGGCCAGTCCCGCTGGCAGGGCAACTGTTACTGCGCGCAAGGTGTGGGGCAGCAACGCTGTCTGCCAGACTGGCAATACCGTCTGCTCCCCTCGTAGCATCACAATTTGCGGTGGGGTCAGAAACGCTTCAAGTGCGATCAGCAGGCTGCAATGAGTACCTGGTTGCTGCGAAATTTCACCTAAAATAGCTGCAGAGTGCACTCGGCAGCTTGCAGATAACGCGGTTCACTAAGCAAGTGACCAAGCCGCTACAGCAGGCAGAGGCTTGGTCACTTGCCTGGTGAGATGGCTGGGTACGCAGAGTTTTATCGAGCCATCAATCGGTTACTGCGCCGCAGCTCGCGGTCGAGACCAGTTTGGCATATTTGGCGAGTACGCCACGGGTATAGCGCGGAGCAGGCGGCTGCCAGGCAGTACGGCGTCGCGCCAGTTCGGACTCATCAATATTGAGCTGCAACAGGCGGTGATGCGCATCAATCGTGATCGAATCTCCCTCCTCCACCAGCGCAATCACCCCACCCACAAATGCCTCAGGGGCAACGTGCCCGACAACCATGCCATACGTACCGCCGGAAAAACGGCCATCGGTTATTAGCCCGACCGAATCACCCAGCCCTTCACCGATCAGCGCTGAAGTTGGTGAAAGCATTTCGCGCATGCCGGGGCCGCCTTTCGGCCCTTCGTAGCGAATGACGACAATATCACCCGGCTGGATCTGGCGCGCCAGAATCGCTTCCATGCAGGCTTCCTCAGAATCAAATACCCGTGCCGGACCGGTGATGACGGGATTCTTGACACCGGAAATCTTGGCCACCGCTCCTTCTGGTGACAGATTACCTTTGAGAATTGCCAGATGCCCCTGTGCATAAACTGGATTTCCCCACTGGCGAATCACATCCTGGTCCGGACGCGGTTGTGCGGGAATATCCCGCAATACTTCAGCAACAGTCTGCCCGCTGATAGTCAGGCAGTCGCCATGCAGCAAACCATGTTCGAGCAGCATTTTCATCACCTGTGGAATACCGCCCGCACTATGCAGATCGGTCGTCACGTAACGCCCGGAAGGCTTGAGATCGCAAATCACCGGTACGCGCGCACGAATCTGTTCAAAATCATCGATATGAAAATCGACCTCGGCAGCATGTGCAATGGCCAGCAAATGTAGGACGGCGTTGGTTGATCCGCCAACCGCCATGACGACCGATACTGCATTTTCAAGCGATTTACGCGTGATGAGATCGCGCGGCAGAATCTGTTTTTTGATGGCTTCGACCAGCACCTCGGCGGAGCGAATTGCACTCAGCCGCTTTTCTTCATCTTCCGCCGCCATGGTGGAAGAATACGGCAGGCTCATGCCCATTGACTCGATGGCGGATGACATGGTGTTGGCAGTAAACATGCCGCCACAGGAACCTGCGCCGGGGCAGGCATGGCGTTCCACCGCCAGCAGCTCGGCCTCGTCTATCTTGTGCGCAGTAAACTGCCCCACCGCCTCAAATGCACTGACAATCGTCAAATCCTGGCCATGGTAATGTCCGGGTTTGATGGTCCCGCCATAGACAAAAATAGCGGGGACATTCATTCTGGCGAGTGCAATCATCGCACCGGGCATGTTTTTGTCACAACCACCAATGGCGAGAATGCCATCCATACTTTCTGCCTGCACACAGGTTTCAATCGAATCGGCGATCACTTCACGTGAGACCAGCGAGTATTTCATGCCTTCGGTGCCCATCGAAATGCCATCGGATACAGTGATGGTACCAAACATCTGCGGCATGCCACCCGCCGTCTTGACTGCGTGTTCCGCGCACTGGGCCAGCTCGTTCAACCCTAGATTGCAGGGTGTGATGGTTGAGTAGCCATTGGCGATACCCACGATCGGTTTGTCAAAATCCCCATCACCGAAACCAACTGCGCGCAACATGGCACGATTGGGTGCACGTTTGGCGCCATGGGTTATGTTCTGGCTGCGTCGATTATCTGGCATATCTTTATCCCTGAAATGTAACGGTTACTCACCTTATGCCTGGCTGGCATTGCCGTATAATGGCCATTTTACCATAAATCGGACTATCAATCACATGCTCGTTCACCCACAATTCGATCCAGTCGCGCTGGCCATCGGGCCTCTCAAGATACACTGGTATGGACTGATGTATCTGCTAGGATTCCTGCTATTCATCATTCTGGGGCGCTACCGCATCAGACAGAAACCGGAAGCAGGTTTTACACGGGAAATGCTCGATGATGCGCTTTTCTTTGGCGTGCTGGGCGTCGTGCTCGGTGGACGACTCGGCCATGTATTGTTTTATGCACCCGGCTACTATTTCCAGCATCCATTGGAAATTATGGCTATCTGGCAGGGCGGCATGTCGTTCCATGGCGGCTTTCTCGGTGTGATTCTTGCCATGGCCTGGCTAGCACGCAAATACAATTTATCCTGGTTTGCTGTTACGGATTTTATTGCGCCATTGGTTCCACTCGGGTTAGGTGCTGGTCGTATCGGCAATTTTATCAATAGTGAGTTATGGGGACGTCCGACCGACATGCCGTGGGGAATGATTTTTCCGTATGTTGACGCTCTCCCGCGACATCCTTCCCAGCTGTATGAGTTTGCACTGGAAGGACTGATGTTTTTTGTCGTACTGTGGTTTTATTCTGCCAGACCCAGACCAGTAGGTGCCGTCTCGGGCATGTTCATGATCGGTTACGGTCTGTTTCGTTCGTTTGCCGAATTCTTCCGTGAACCGGACGAGGGATTTCTCGGCCTGATGACATTGGGACTCAGTATGGGACAATGGCTGTCATTGCCGATGGTGGTCATCGGTGTGTTGCTGTTGCTCTGGTCACATAGGAAGCCTGTTGAAAAACAGCAACAACAATAGATTGCTCATGTCTCAAAATAAGTTTCATATTGCACTTTCTCCGGACCGTACCAGCCTGAAACTGACCGGAGATTTTACGCTGGCTGCACTTGACCGCCCACTGGTAAAAGCAAACGCCGAGCTGGTTCAATATGCCAAACAAACCGATTTAAGCTGGGATCTGCGGGAAATTCGGCAGCTCGATTATGCAGGTGCAGTCATGCTGTGGCAGGCGTGGGGTGAAAAGCGCCCCGACATGCTCTATCTGCGTGACGAACAGGCCAGGATGTTCGATCGTTTACAAAATATTCCGCCGATACCGGATAAACGCCGCTCCAACCTTTTTCTGCCGGTTTCTACATTAGGCAAAAAATTTTTTACGGTGCTGGATCATGTGCGTGGGATCATCGGCCTCTCCGGTCAAGTGACGCTGGACTGTCTGTACCTGCTGACGCATCCCGCCAGAATTCCTTTCCGGGAAATTTCCGCAACTCTTTATCGCGCCGGAGCACAAGCACTTGGTATTACCGCAGTAGTCGGCTTTCTGATCGGGATCGTGCTGAGCTATCTTTCTTCCGAACAGCTGCATATGTTTGGCGCGGACATCTATATCGTCAATATCCTGGGGATGAGCATCATTCGCGAACTGGGACCAATGCTCGCGGCGATACTGGTCGCCGGCCGTTCCGGTTCCGCCATGACGGCGCAATTGGGGGTAATGCGCGTGACTGAAGAACTGGATGCGCTGACCGTGATGGGTATCCCGTACAGCCTGCGGCTGATTCTGCCCAAAATTATCGGCCTGGGGATCGCGATGCCGCTGATCGTGCTATGGACCAGCGCCATTGCGCTACTTGGTGGCATCATGGCGGCAGATTTACAGATCGGATTGAGCTACCACTACGCCATTACCAGCCTGCCAGGAGCGGTACCAGTTGCGAATTTATGGCTGGCGCTTGCCAAAGGCATAGTCTGCGGCATGACCATTGCCCTGATTGCCTGCCATTTCGGATTACGCATCAAACCAAACACTGAAAGTCTGGGTGAAGGAACCACTCTGTCAGTGGTCATATCCATCACTTCCGTCATCATCATCGATGCGATATTTGCGGTTATTTTTTCGGATGTGGGGATCCAGATCGCTGGCTAACCAGTACTTCTAAAAACCCGGATCTCCAGTGGCAATACAGAACCAATTTGCCATATCCAATGACCGTATTGACCAATAAAATTTATAGCGTAGTATATCCAACGAAGCATTTCTCTCAGCCAACTGTTATTTTATATGGGGGCTTGGCCCTTCTTCTTTTATGTTCATCAGCACGCTTGATTTATTCAAAATCGGTATTGGCCCATCCAGCTCTCACACCATGGGGCCTATGGCTGCGGCAAATGTTTTTCGTGATGAAATCAAACAATATGCCTCACAAAACCATCATGACAGCCACTACCACGTTCATTGCACATTAAAAGGCTCTCTGGCCTTTACCGGCAAAGGGCACGCGACTGATCGCGCCGTCACGCTCGGGCTGCATGGATACAACCCTGCATCGCTGGCAAAACAGGATGTTCATGCGTTGACAACTTCACTCTGGACAAAGGATGCGCTTTCACTCGATATTGATAAACGAGTTGTCTTTCGGCCAGCCGACGACATAGTTTTCGACAAACACGATCCCCTGCCCCAGCACCCTAACGGCATGATTTTTACTCTGTCCGATGCGCACGAAAAACCTATTCTCTCCAGAATTTATTTTTCCATCGGGGGCGGCTTTATCTGTACGCTTGCCGAGATTGATCATTTGGACGCGCCCCTCAAGATCGAGCCGGACCGGACCTGTCCCTGGCCATTTGACTCGGCGCGCAGTATGCTTGAGATGTCGCGGCAAAGTGGCCTGTCAATTGCCGAAATGAAACGTGCCAACGAACTAACCACCATGACTTCGACAGCACTGGACGAGGGGCTGGACAATATTTGGCAGGCAATGCGCGATTGCATTGAACGCGGGTTAGCCACTCAAGGCCGGTTACCGGGTGGACTCAGCATCCGGCGGCGTGCGCACGACCTATTTGCACAATTGCAAACTTACCCCGAAAAAGCAACACTTAACGACTGGCTGTGTGCCTATGCCATGGCGGTCAACGAAGAAAATGCCGCTGGCCATATGGTTGTGACCGCGCCTACCAATGGCGCCGCGGGTGTCATTCCTGCGGTTCTGTACTATCTGCTGCTGCACGAACAGGGAACACACCAGCAAATTCGGGACTTTTTACTCACGGCAGCCGCAATTGGTGGCTTGATCAAACATCGCAGCTCCATCTCGGGAGCGGAGGTTGGCTGCCAGGGCGAAGTTGGCTCTGCTGCAGCCATGGCAGCCGCCGGGTTATGTGCCGTACAAGGTGGCACCACCGAACAGATTGAGAATGCCGCGGAAATTGCGCTGGAGCATCATCTGGGTATGACCTGTGACCCGGTCGGAGGGCTAGTGCAAGTACCTTGTATCGAACGTAACGGATTCGGTGCTATCAAGGCGCATACTGCTGCCTCTCTAGCCCGGCGCGGATCCGGACAGCATTTCATGCCGCTCGATGGCTGTATCGCCGCCATGAAGCAGACCGGCCTGGAAATGTCGCATAAGTACAAAGAAACCTCGCTTGGGGGACTGGCCGTCAGCATCACTGAATGCTGATCCAACGGCTATTGTAATAGTCGCTCTTTCCTCTATTCTTCATACTCACATCTTATTCACATTAACATCTATTCATGTCAGCAAAAGAATCCAACGAACCACTTGAAACCATCGAGCTGAATAATCATCGGAAAATCACCATTCTCGGGACAGCACATGTCTCCCAGGCCAGTGCGGATAAAGTGAAAGAGCTGATCGCCACACAGGCATTTGACGCGGTAGCGGTCGAATTATGTCCGAGTCGTTACAAGGCTATCATCGAGCCGGATCAACTGGCCAAAATGGATCTATTTCAGGTCATTCGGCAAGGACAAGCCTACATGGTAGCAGCTAGCCTGGCGCTCGGCGCTTTTCAGCAACGCATGGCAGAAAGCATGGGTATCGAGCCTGGCGCTGAAATGCGTACTGCAATCCGGGATGCGCAGGCTGCCAGCTTGCCGGTGATACTGATTGATCGCGAAATTGGCGTCACACTGAAACGGATTTATCATAATTTTCCATGGTGGCAAAGATTTGGTCTTTTCGGAGGATTGCTGGCAAGTATTATCAGTCGTGAAACTCCCAGCACTGAGGAAATAGAACGACTCAAGGAAGGAGATGTACTGGAGAGCACTTTCTCTCAACTTGCAGAAAATCAGCAGGACCTATACCAGCCACTGATTGCCGAACGCGACCAGTACATGTCTGCACGATTGTTACAGGAGATAGCGCAAGGTCAACATCAGCACACACTGGCAATCGTCGGTGCCGGTCACATGCAGGGGATCGGCAACCTGTTGCGCTCGCCTGATCCGCGATCGCCCAATGAAGTCATTAACGAACTTGATGTTGTTCCACAGCGCAGTCGTTGGATCCAGTATGCGCCATGGGTAATCGTTGCGCTGATCCTGACGGGTTTTTTCCTTGGATTTCAGCGCGGCCCCGAAATCGGGCTGGCAATGGTAATCGACTGGGTGCTGATTAACGGGGGATTGTCTGCAATGGGCGCGCTCATCGCCTTGGCACATCCGCTGACGATTGTTACAGCCTTTCTGGCGGCCCCCCTGACTTCATTGAACCCTATGGTAGGAGCTGGCATGGTTGCCGCAGCAGCAGAGATCTATCTGCGAAAACCAAAAGTCAGTGACTTTATGCGTTTGCGACATGACACCGTCCGTTTGAGCGGCTGGTGGCAAAACCGGGTGACGCGCACTCTACTGGTTTTTCTTCTGGCATCTTTCGGCTCAGCCATCGGCACCTATGTAGCAGGATTTCGTATTTTTGACCGACTCAGTGGCAACTGAATATCTGCAGCATTTCATTCGCAGCATCGGATAGCAAAATCAGCCATTTTATGCTTCGCTATTTCGAAAATCTGATCAATCCTTTCCCACCTGAGCAGCCGACTGAACCCCCGGGTACGCTATTTCAGTTTTGCCGTCACTACACTCAGGGAATCGAGCGATTTCTGCTGCTGCTAGCTTTTTTTACCTTCTGTCTTGCGGTTGGCGAAGCAATGTTGTTTGGCGTATTAGGTACCATTGTTGACTGGTTAGCTGTCAAGGAACCCCAATTTTTCCTGCAGGAAGAAGGACTCTCCTTACTCGGGCTGTCGTTGTTCATTCTGGTATTAATGCCCATACTGGTATTTTTCCATTCGTTACTTCTGCATCAGACATTGATGGGAAATTTTCCCATGATCGTGCGCTGGCAGGCGCATCGCTATCTACTTGACCAGAGTTATCATTTCTTTCAGAACGAGTTCAGCGGTCGCGTTGCCACCAAGGTCATGCAAACCTCGCTGGCAGTCCGTGAAGCCGTCATCAAAACCCTTGATGTCATGCTGTTTGTGTCGGTTTATCTGGCCACTGCTCTGCTATTAATCGCTAATGCTGATTTACGCCTGTGCCTGCCTTTGATCATCTGGCTGATCGTCTACAGCTATATCCTTTATTATTTCATCCCCAAGCTGCGTGGTATCTCCAAGCTTCAGGCAGACACACGTTCCAGCATGACCGGACGCATCGTGGATAGTTACGCCAACATTCTGACCCTCAAGCTTTTTTCGCATACGCGACGTGAGTCTGACCACGCACGCAATACTATGCAGCAATTTCTTGATACGGTGCACCCACAGATGCGACTGGTAACCTGGCTGACCACCTGTGTCTGGCTCAATAATATGCTGTCCATATTTTCGATTGGCACACTGGGTATATATTTATGGATGGATGAAAGCATCAGTACCGGTGCCATTGCCATTGCGCTGAGTCTTGCCATCCGTCTGACCGGCATGTCGCACTGGATCATGTGGGAAATCGGGGATTTATTTGAAAATATCGGCATCGTGCAGGACGGCATGAACATGCTAGCCAAGCCACATGCGGTTGTCGATCAACCCAATGCTTCATCACTAAATGTCACCAATGGCGCAATCGACTTCAACCAGGTAGGTTTCACCTACCACCAGTCCATTACCGGTGAGGAACACCAGATTTTTAATGGCTTGTCGCTTCATATCAAGGCAGGTGAAAAGGTCGGTATTGTCGGCCCTTCAGGTGCCGGGAAATCGACCCTGATCAATCTGCTGCTGCGTTTTTACGATATTCAACAAGGCAGAATCTGCGTCGATCAACAGGACATTCGCGCGGTCACGCAAGACAGTCTGCGTGCCAATATTGCGATAGTGACGCAGGATACGTCACTGCTGCACCGCTCAATTCGTGAAAATATTCTGTTTGGCAGGCCAGACGCCAATGAAGCGGAAATGGTCGCTGCCGCACAACATGCGCATGCACATGAGTTCATTCAGTCATTGGTCGATAGTGCGGGACGCCGCGGCTACGATGCCATGGTCGGAGAACGGGGCGTCAATCTGTCTGGTGGTCAACGCCAGCGAATCGCGATCGCTCGCGTGCTGCTCAAGAATGCTCCTATTCTGATTCTGGATGAGGCCACTTCCGCGCTGGATTCCGACATAGAAGCCAGCATTCAGCAAAGCCTCCATGAGCTCATGCAGAACAAAACTGTCATTGCCATCGCACACCGTCTCTCCACCATTGCAGCCATGGACAGGCTGATCATCATGGACAATGGCAGAATTATCGAACAAGGCAGCCATGCGGAACTGCTCTCGCATGACGGACTATATGCCCGCTTGTGGAATCGCCAATCCGGTGGATTCCTGGGTCATATCAATGTCACGGAACTGAACACGAAAAATATATGACCGAAATACTTTTCCCGCTGCTGGGTGGAATTGGTCTGTTCCTGATGGGAGTAGTGTTGCTTACCGATGGGTTCAAATCCATGGCAGGAGAAACATTAAGCCGCGCCCTGACACGCTTTACCGGCACGCCTTATAAAGCGTTCGCGTCCGGTACACTGGTTACGTTGCTGGTTCAGTCTTCCACCGCAACCACTGTCACGCTGGTCGGCTTTGTCAGTGCGGGGCTGCTCACTTTTCCGCAGGCGGTCGGTGTTGTCATCGGTGCAAGCCTCGGTGCAACCGGTACTGGCTGGGTCGTTTCGGTGCTTGGTTTAAAAATCAGTCTGGGTTTTTATGCTTTGCCACTGATCGGTATTGGTGCGTTGTTGCGACTGCTGACCAAAGGCATGGGACGTTCACTGGGGTTATCTCTGGCAGGTTTCGGCCTGATTTTTGCCGGGATCGACACACTGCATAACAGTATGCAAGTTCTAGCCGAGACGTTTGATTTATCTGCATTACCTGCCAGTGGCATAACGGGTTATCTGCTAATCGTAACCATCGGCACATTGATGACTGTCATCATGCAATCCTCCGGCGCGGCGGTTGCCACCACCCTTACCGCCCTGCATGCTCATGCCATCAATTTCGACCAGGCGGCTCTTCTGGTTATTGGCGCGGCAATCGGTACCACGGTCACTACTGCGCTCGCCGCCATCGGCAGCAACGTCTCAGCCAGACGTACTGCGCTGGCGCATATTATTTTCAATCTAGCCAGCGGTATCATCGCTCTGTTGTGCCTGCCCCTGCTGCTCGCCATCATCACCTATCTGCAGCAAACAATTGCACTCGCACCGGGTGCGATCAGCCTGGCGACTTTCCATACCTTGTTCATTCTGCTCGGCGTTATTCTCGTTCTGCCTTTCAATCGTACGTTCGCGCGCTGGATTGAACGCCTCCTGCCCGAGCTGGAACCAAGTCTGACCCGCCACCTTGGCGACGCCTTACTACAGGTTCCGGCAATAGCACTGGAATCCACACGTCGCACGCTGATCGAAACCACATTGGCAATCAACAGGATAGTGCTGGATTTGCTTGGTAGTGGTGTTGCCAGCGTTAATGAACGCGAACGTAACGAGATTCGGCATGCATTGAATGTCATCCAGCATTTTTTCAGCAGGATTCCACCGATGAATGAGGACGAATCCCTGTCACCCACCCGCGTGCATCAGCTGCATGCGATCGATCATCTCGTACGCCTGTTCAAGCGTCTCAATTTATCGTCCGGTGAGCGCAGCATGCTCTTTCAGCCCCTGCTGCGTCCAGGATTAATCCAATGCCAACAAGCACTCGAGTTAGTGCGTCAAGGTTTGCTCGGTCACGCACCGGCTGGTTGGCTGGATAAAATCAACGCACAAGCACAAACACTGGCGGATCTGCGTCGCGACAATCGCCTGAACATTCTCCATGAAACGGCTATCGGGCGACGTGGTCCATCGGATGCACTTGATGCACTAGACGCCGTACGCTGGCTGGAACGGGTAACCTATCACAGCTGGCGCCTTTGCTATTATTTGGCAGAAGAGAACAGGTATCAGACAACAGCGCAAATTGCGGAAATTGCACCACAAACCTCGCTGGATGAGTAACATGAGATTATCAAGAACCAGCTTTTCAAACAATACTTGATCGGTGAGTGATTTATTCATATGGTTGGCCATTGCGTTTTGTCTGACACAATCCGCCATTTTTTCCGGGCTTAACCTGGCCATTTTCAGCCTGAGCCGCTTGCATCTGGAAATTGCTGCTGAAAATGGCGATAAGGGTGCCAGGCGCGTACTAGGGTTGCGGCAAAACGCCAATTTCACCTTGACGACCATCCTCTGGGGCAATGTTGCCATGAATGTATTATTGGCCTTGCTGGCGGACTCAGTACTGGTTGGTGTCAGCGCATTCCTGTTCTCTACTGTTGTCATTACATTTGCTGGTGAAATCTTTCCTCAGGCTTATTTTTCACGTCATGCACTAGCGATGGCAGGCAGGCTTACGCCGATATTACGTTTGTATCAGCTTTTGCTATGGCCGGTTGCATGGCCATCCAGCAAGCTACTGGATGCCTGGATTGGCCTGGAAGGCATTCCCTGGCTGCGCGAATGGGAACTGCGGCAAATATTAGAACAACATGGCCGTGACAAAGAAACCGAGATCAGTTATGTAGAAGCCACTGGCGCTATCAATTTTCTGGCGCTGGATGATCTGTCTGTTGGCCAGGAAGGAGAATGGCTTGATCCCTGCAGCGTCTTTTGCCTGCCGTTTCAAGCCGGTTGGCCAGTTTTTCCCCAGATCAACAGAAGCATTAATGATCCTTTTCTCAAGCAGATTGCCGCCTGTGGCAAAAAATGGATCGTGCTCATCGATACAGAAAACGAGCCTCGCCTGGTAGCCAACGCTCCTGCCCTGCTGCGCGAGGCACTTTTTGGAAAGAATAAGTTTGATCCGATGCATTTTTGCCATCACCCACTGATTGTGCGTGACCCACAACTACCACTCGGACAGACGCTCACACACTTGACAGTACAACCAGAACATCCGGGAGATGACGTCATCGATAAAGACCTGATATTAGTCTGGCATCCGAATGAGCGCCGCATCATTACCGGCTCGGATCTGCTGGGTCGCCTGCTACGTCGCATTGCTCGCCAGAAGACATGAAAGGAAAATCATTCGCATGACAGAAGATGCCAGCCTGCTCACCCTCTTTATCAGCAGCTTTCTTGCAGCAACCTTATTGCCGGGTGGTTCAGAGGCGGTACTGGTTGGCGTTCTGCTTGCCTACCCGGAACTACTCTGGCCAGCACTGAATATTGCGACACTGGGTAATACTCTGGGTGGGTTGAGCTCTTACCTGATTGGCCGCCTGCTACCTGATGAGGAAGCTTTATCCAGGAAAATAGGCCGCCACGTGTACGGCCTGGAATGGACTCGCCGTCATGGCGCCCCAATTTTATTGCTTTCGTGGGCACCACTGATCGGCGATATATTATGTGTAGCTGCCGGATGGCTGCGTATCTACTGGCCTCCGGCCTTATTATTTATTGCTGTTGGTAAATTTGCACGTTATTGGCTGATCGCCATGGCCATCAATTAGTCAGCAGTTTTTGCAATTCTCCATTCTGAAACATTTCAGACATAATATCCGACCCACCTACAAACTCACCCTTGACATACAGCTGTGGAATAGTAGGCCAACTGGAGAATTCCTTGATTCCCTGGCGAACTCCGGAATCAGCAAGCACATCTACTGCATAAATATCCTCTACCCCGCAGGCTTTCAGTATCTGCACCGCATTGGCAGAAAAACCGCATTGCGGCTGATCCGGGGTTCCTTTCATAAACAGTACTACAGGATGAGCGCTTATTTGTTGCTCAATCGAATCAATCACATCCATATCAATTACTCCTCAAGTTTCATTCAATATTAGTATTTCTCTGTATTTGAATACTGCACCCAGCTAAGCTATCTTACACATAATATTTTCACCTGCAATAGTTCTATACAAACAGGATGTATTCAAGATACGTCACCTGAATATCGATTGGCAGTATCCACCGCTCACCCGATCGATTTGTGCAAAATCCGATTGACGGATCAATTCTGTAAACCCGGCAGCTGTCAGTAATTGACGACAGGCTGCTGCCTGATCATACCCATGTTCGAACAACAACCATCCACCTTGATGTAGAAATTGCGGTGCCTGTGAAATAATTTTACGCAGGCAACTTAATCCATCATGCTCGGCTACCAGAGCCAGCATGGGTTCAAAGCGCAAATCACCCTGTTGAAGGTGTGGGTCAGCACTGGCAATATAAGGTGGATTAGCAACGATCCCGTCAAATCTTATTGCTCCGAGAGCCGCATACCAATTACTTGCTACAAAATCAATATTACTGACCGAAAGCCGCCCGGCATTTCTGCGAGCAAGTAAAAGCGCGTTGATTGAAATATCGAGCGCAAAAACATGAACATGAGGACGATGCCTGGCAATAGTGATGGCAATCGCTCCGCTACCCGTTCCCAGATCAAGAATATTACAGGGATGATTGACCGGAATCATCGCCAGCACTGTTTCTATCAACAGCTCGGTTTCAGGACGCGGAATCAATACATCTGACGTAACTTCAAAGATAAGATCATAAAATCCCTGTTTGCCAGTCAGATAGGCAACCGGAACACCCGCTGCCCGCTTGGTCATCAATTCATGAAAAGCCTGCGTTTGCTCCGCAGTCAGTAAATAATCGGGATGTGCGACCAAAAATGCTGCGTTGACATCAAGAACATGTTGCAACAACCAGCTGATATCCAGCCGCTCAAGCTTATCGGTCCATCGCCGCAGTTCTCCTGCGATTGTCGCCATATCAGGCTGTATAACCCTTATCGCTGGATTAGCCGGCTAATTGTCTGTAATCGCAGCTAGTTGTGCCGCTTGATGTTCGGCAACCAATGCAGCACATAGTTCCTCCAAATCGCCGTCCATAATTTGATCCATCTTGTACAGTGTCAGATTGATACGGTGATCGGTCACCCGCCCCTGTGGAAAATTATAAGTGCGAATCCGCTCGGAACGCTCTCCAGTACCAACCAGAGATTTGCGGGTAGCCGCCTGCTCGGCTTGTTGCGCCTGCATCTGCTTGTCCTGAATACGAGCAGCCAGAATACTCAGTGCCTGCGCCTTATTTTTATGTTGGGAGCGCCCTTCCTGACATTCAACCACAATACCAGTAGGCAAATGAGTAATGCGCACTGCCGAGTCAGTTTTGTTGATATGCTGACCGCCAGCACCAGATGCCCGGAATGTATCAATCCTCAACTCAGCCGGATTCAACGTAACCTGCGCTAATTCATCAGCTTCAGGAATGACAGCGACCGTACAAGTGGAAGTATGAACACGACCCTGTGTTTCGGTAACAGGAACGCGCTGAACTCGATGTGCACCCGACTCGAATTTCAGTCTGGAATAGGCACCTCTGCCAAGGATCCGCGCGATGATCTCCTTGTACCCTCCCATTTCCGAGGGATTCTGTGAAACAATCTCAACCTGCCAACCCTGGCGTTCCGCAAAACGAGTGTACATCCGGAACAAATCTCCAGCAAAAAGCGCAGATTCATCCCCGCCCGTGCCCGCACGAATTTCGAGAAAAATATTACGCTCATCATTCGGGTCCTTGGGCAACAATTGTTTCAATAATGCCGTTTCAAGATCAATAAGTTTCTGCTTACCCTCTTCTATTTCAGTCTCGGCATAATCCCGCATTTGAGGATCCAAGCTTATTTCTTTGGCAGCAGCGATATCACCTTCGGTCTGATGATAGCAACGATAAAGATCAACAACTGGTGTAATTTCCGCTCGTTCACGGGAAAGATTGCGCAAGTTGTCCAGATTGCTAGCGATCTTTTCGCTACTCAGCAGCCGATCCAGCTCTTCCAAGCGTGTACTCAACCGAGTAAGCTGCTCAATAATACCTTTATTCATTCCGAATGATGCAGTTGATATAACCGATTGACCAACTCGACGAGCTGCTCGCGCTCGCTATCCGAAGCATTATTTAGCGCAGTTGAAGGAAGGTGTAAAAACTTATTGGTCAGCCCACTACTCAGAGATTCGAGCACCTTGATGGGGTTTTCTCCCTTTGCCAGCAACTTGTGCGCCCGATCCAACTCATGGCGGCGATGCCGCTCCGCATGATCTCGTAACGCCCGAATAGTCGGTACGGTCTGGCGCGCGGATACCCAGCGCATGAAATCGCTTACATTGGATTCTATTATGTTCTCAGCCTCGGTAACGGCACTCTGGCGATTATCCAGTCCTTCTTTGACAATATCGGCAAGATCATCCACATAATACAAAAATACATCATCTAATTCTGCAACTTCCTGCTCCACATCCCGTGGCACAGCCAGATCAATGATAAAAATCGGACGATGCTTGCGTAATTTAATGGCTCGCTCCAGCATACCTTTGCCGAGTATGGGCAACGGACTGGCGGTACAGGTCACTACGATGTCATGCAATGCGAGTTGTTCCGGCAATTCACCCAGCGAGATCGGTTGCGCATTAAAGCGGTGAGATAACAGCTCGGCGCGTTCGATCGTGCGGTTAGCTACCGTCACACTAGCCGGACGCTTGGCAACGAAATGTGCTGCACATAATTCAATCATTTCACCAGCGCCGATAAACAGTACGCGTTGCTCGCTGATGTCGCCAAAAATCCTCTCTGCCAGACGCGCTGCTGCCGCTGCCATTGATACCGAACAGGCTCCTATCTCCGTAGAAGTACGAACTTCCTTAGCCACAAAGAATGTTCGCTGGAAAGTTTTATGCAGCAACAAACCCAGCGTGCCCGCTGCTTCGGCTGATTTAACCGCATTTTTCATTTGCCCCAGTATTTGCGGTTCACCCAACACCATCGAATCAAGCCCACTAGCCACGCGAAATGCATGTTTCACGGCCTGATCGCGAGTTAACTTATAAAGATAAGGCTCAAGGTCTCCTGGTTGAAGGCGATGGAAATTTGCCAGCCAGTTGACGGCCTGTTCCGGTGCATCGGTATTGCAGTAAATCTCGGTACGATTGCAAGTAGAGACAATTGCCGCTTCTTTGACCGGACGATGTCCAACCAGATCATGAAGTGCATGCTGCATAGACTCCTGCGGGAAAGCAACATGCTCACGAATGTCCAAAGGTGCCGTATGATGATTGATACCAAAAGCAAAAAGTTGCATGGAGTTTTTCCCGATAAGGCAATGCTTAAAGCCGCTAATTATAACGGAACTTTTGACAGCATGACTCAATGGAAGTTACAACACGTAAGCGGTTTCCAGTTATTTTTCAGTTATAACTGATTCTGACTTGACACCAATGACATGACGTTTCTACCATAGCGATTTCTTCAGGGAGCAATTGTGTCAATCGAGTCAATCAGAAGCTTTATTGCCGAGGACATGGGTGATGTTGATACCGTGATTCGGCAGAAGCTCCATTCGCATGTTGCACTTATACGGCAAGTTAGTGAATATATTATTAACAGCGGTGGAAAACGCTTGCGTCCAGCGCTGGTAGTTTTATCAGCAGGGGTATTCGGTTATTCAGGATCTTCCCATCATGTACTGGCGGCTGTCGTTGAATTTATCCATACCGCCACGCTGCTCCACGATGATGTAGTCGATGATTCCAGTATGCGACGCAATCACGCCACCGCCAATGCGTTATTTGGTAATGCTGCCAGCGTACTGGTTGGTGATTTTTTGTATTCACGCGCATTTCAGATGATGGTGGAAATTCAGAACATGCGGGTTATGGAGGTACTGGCAGATGCGACCAACACTATTGCTGAAGGCGAGGTATTGCAACTACTTAACTGTCGCGACCCTGATGTAGAAGAAGAAAATTATCTTCGGGTCATTCGTTTCAAAACGGCCAAGCTGTTTGAGGCAGCTGCACGCCTGGGTGCCATTCTGGGAGGTGCTTCAATAGCAGAAGAAAGCGCTCTGGCTGCATATGGCATGCACTTAGGTACAGCGTTCCAGCTGGTGGACGATCTGCTCGATTATTCAGGCGACAATCATGATACTGGCAAGAATCTTGGCGACGATCTGGCAGAGGGCAAACCCACTCTGCCACTCATTTTCGCAGTGCGCACCGGAAACGCTCATCAGACTGATACGATCCGGCGTGCAATTGAGACGGGTGGAGCGGATGGATTTGAACCGGTATTACAGATCATTCAGGAAACGGGAGCATTGGATTATGCGAGGCAATGCGCGCAGAAAGAATCCGGGATGGCTCTTGCGGCAATAGAGACAATCTCTGATTCTGCCTATAAACAATGTTTAACTCAACTAGCCGACTTCGCCGTCAACCGCAATCATTGATTTGCAGAATTGAAGTCAGCATAATGAAAATGTTTATAAAACCACCTGTCGCCTGAATGTCAGGCGCGATATTGTATACGGGAAAATATCGCGCCGGGCCAGGTAGTGCTGCATTCGGACAACGGCAACCCGACTAAGGGCGCAGCGTTGTTGACTTCCCTGCAAGCATTGGGGGTGACACCATCATTCAGCCGCCAGGTGGTGGGTCGGTATGTTTGTACAATGGTACAACCTGAACATCGTCACACTTCGTAACACCGGCAGAACGCCGCGCCAACCTGGATACCGAGTTGCTGCAGAAGCGTGCCAATGCATATGAAGAAGCGAAGAAGAAGTATCCAGAACGCCGGAGCGACGGTACTCGGAACTGGCAGCCGGTTCGCGTCGTTCATTTAAACCCGGATCAACGCGTTCCCGAAAAAATCGACCAAAAGGAGGCTAGTTTAGAACTCACAAAGACAGCATAAATCTATACGTTCAGGCGACGGCCAACTTGACAACGACCGGTCAATTCTATTGAACTACATCACCCAGCTGGTTATCCGGCTGCATGCCTTCCGCATATAACACACCGCTGCAGTTCATGAGCAGATGCAGCTTGCCTATTCGATCTTTCAAGGCATGGGAAATTTGTGCGATTGTGAGATTCGCCCGTCACAAACTCAACTGCTTGGCATGTTGACACATTAACGCGTGCACATCCGGGATTTTGTGCGTACGGTAGGCCGCGCTCACCCGGTATCCTGTCACGAGTAACCGACGGGTGACAGCAAAACCGACACCACCACTTGCACCAATTATTGCCACATTTTTTGAAATAGAATCTGAAAAGAAACCATCATATTGATTCATCAGATTTACGGATTAAAGCAGGCGGGTTTGAATCAAATTCGCATTGCCCGGAAATTTTTTATCAGATGAACAGATGGAAGTAGAGCGGTTGATTCAGGAAGACTTCAGCCCGGAATAGGCCACCAATCAGCTCAGTACAAGGTTCTTCCGCTAGATGCGATAACCCAAAATCAGAAAAATCCAAACTTTTTAGTGCCCATGCCCATGTTTTTCGAAATAGCACTGATGGTAAGCCTCCGCTGGATAAAACCGAGAAGCAGGCAGAATTTCAGTAACTATCTGATTACGCCATCGGCCGCTTTGCTGCAGCTGATCGCGGCTGATTTTTGCCTCTGTCTGCTGCTCTGGGGTATGGCAAAAAATGGCCGAACGGTACTGGGTACCGATATCAGGACCTTGGCGATTGAGTGTAGTAGGATCATGACATTCCCAGAATACCTTCAGTAAATCCCGGAACGCTAGAACAGCAGAATCGTACTCGACCAACACTACCTCGGCATGTCCGGTACCGCCGCCACAGACATCTCCATAACTTGGATTTTCAGTCTTTCCGCCCGCATAACCGCAGGTAGTTGCCGTCACTCCAGGAATCTCACGAAAAACAGCTTCTACCCCCCAGAAACAGCCAGCGCCAAAAATGATTTTGTCTGTTGTCATTATTTCTGAAATTTCATTACTATAAGAAAACACAGTTGAATTAAAAAAGCCGATACTTGGTACGGTATCGGCTTTCCATGTACCCTGAAGATCAGTTTACTTGAGTGACAGAATCCATTCAGCCAGCGCTTTAGCATCGTCATCGCTGACGTTGACATTCGGCGGCATTGGGATGTTTCCCCAAACACCACTGCTGCCATTTTTGATTTTGGCAGCCAGTTGATCAGCAGCGCCGTCTACACCGGCGTACTTCGCAGCAACATCCTTGAGAGCTGGGCCAACTACTTTCATTTCAACCTGATGACAGGCAGTACAATTATTTTTTTGAGCCAGCTCAGCGCTTGCCTGAGCAACACCTGCCGTCAATAGAACAGCAGCGAATGTACCTAACCAAACTGTTTTCATAGATATTTTCCTTTTTTTAAAGATTAAGGGATTATCATTTTACTCTGAAGCTTGCGACTTTGCAGTAGTTCCTTCCGGGTTAGCGCTTCACCAGCATAAAGCTACTTTTGCGCACGCCGTTTCTCGCGTTCCCGTTCTGCTCAGCGCACAGTGACGTTAGGCAGGATAATCCGACAAAAGTTCTCGTTACCCTTGTGATTTTCATGCACGCTATCAACGATGGTTATTTCATCCGTTTTTCTGTCCAGCTGCTGCAATAAATACAATAAATGGAGATACCAGGTGTCGATCATTTTCCCAGAACAGCGGATACTTGTGCTAAGAAGCATTCATTACCCAGCGCAAAACTTCTATTTGTCACCCGCCGTTTTATCCACGAGCCCCGGTTCCAATTTATAACGGAGCTGCTCGTGATGAGCCACAGTATGGTCATGCACTCTTCCGACTATCCGCACGTAATCTGAGCATTCTTATTAACCAATAAACGCCCATTGCTGCCAGCAGGTGTTTGAGCGTATGACCGCTTACGATTCCACTTATATGGTAAATGGGTTCATCAAATATTTCGGCAACTTTGGCAAGGCCGTACCAGCCCAATACACCATACAGGTCGTGTGCGCGACTGTAGCGGGACGGATAAAATCCCACCAGCAGGGCAATCAGCAGCAATGCACCAAATTGCACGGCGATATAGTAATTGAGGTTACCCGCACCCTGCTGTTCGCTCCAATACCAGTACACCACACTGGCCGCGCCGAATGATACGAATGCGATCAGCAGCAGATTGGGCCGTTTGAGGGGAATACGTTCGAGCGACACGGCTGCGAGCAGCGCCATCATGCCGATAGCAATCGGCAGTCTGTCCCACAATAAGCTGATGTTATCCGGTGACCAGTGATAATAGACAGAACCAGGAAAGACCAACAGTGTGCTGAGAAACACCAACTGATAGGCAGAATAAACGCTGGTTGAGTCGGTTTTTCGGTCACGCTGCTTGTCATGCCGGAGAAAAATAATGCCTGCTGCACCAATCAACAGGAAAGGAAGATTGGAAGCGACATCCCAAAAATTGGGAATTCCCAGAAAACTGCGCTGGTTAGCAAATGCGTGATAAAGCTGTGACTGCGCAACGGGTGGCATGATCATTGCCACCATCAACAAGATCAGGCCATATCCCCAGAAAAATACGTTGCCGTGACGCAAAACCGTTTTTGTCATTTACCCTATCATGTGTCCGGAAATTGCTGAAAATGATTGCTATAGATATTCCGACGCAGCAATTCCCAGCGCGTCGGCAATACCTTTTCCGTAGGCAAGGTCTGCCTGGTGGCAGTGCCGGATATGGCGAATCTGAATTTCCCGGGGTGCACTACCGATACTTCTGGCGGTATTCTCAAACAGAAGTTGGCGTTTTTCACCGCTCATCAGCCTGAACAGGTTCCCCGGCTGAGTGAAATAATCGTTGTCCTCACGGTGATCCCAGTGATCAGCCGCGCCTTGCAGTGCCAGTGGTAACTCCCGGAATTCAGGCTGCTCCTGCCATTCCTGCTGATCATTGGGCTCATAGCCAAGTGTGCCGCCGTAATTGCCATCAACACGCATCTGACCATCGCGATGATAGCTGTGCACCGGGCAGCGCGGGGCGTTGACCGGGATAAGGTGATGATTCACCCCAAGACGATAACGCTGTGCATCGCCATACGCAAACAGCCGTCCCTGCAACATTCTGTCAGGTGAAAACCCAATACCAGGCACCACGTTGGCCGGATTGAAGGCCGATTGTTCTACCTCGGCAAAAAAGTTTTCCGGATTACGGTTCAATTCCAGTACTCCCACTTCGATCAACGGGTAATCACTATGCGGCCAGATTTTGGTGAGATCGAACGGATTATAGGGTACCTTGGCGGCATCCGCCTCCGGCATGATCTGCACCGCAAATGTCCATTTTGGAAAATTACCCTTCTCCAGATTTTCGTACAGATCGCGCTGATGGCTTTCCCTGTCCTTTCCAATGAGCACCTCAGCCTCGGCGTCCGTCAGATTCCTGATTTCCTGCTGAGTTTTGAAATGGAATTTCACCCAGTACCGTTCATTGCGGGCATTAATAAAACTGAACGTATGGCTACCAAAGCCATGCATGTGCCGGTAAGATGCGGGTATGCCACGATCGCTCATGACAATGGTGATCTGATGCAAGGCTTCCGGCAGGGATGTCCAGAAATCCCAGTTGCTTTTGGCGCTGCGCAGATTGGTGCGCGGATCGCGCTTGACCGCATGATTCAGGTCCGGAAATTTCAGCGGATCGCGCAGGAAAAATACCGGCGTATTGTTACCCACCATATCCCAGTTACCTTCCTCGGTATAAAATTTCAGCGCAAAACCGCGAATATCCCGCTCCGCATCCGCCGCCCCGCGCTCACCCGCCACCGTGGTAAAGCGGGCAAACACTTCGGTTTTTTTGCCAATCTGTGAAAAGAGCCTGGCGCGGGTGTAACGGGTAATATCATGGGTCACCGTGAACACGCCATAAGCGCCGGAACCTTTGGCGTGCATGCGGCGCTCCGGAATGACTTCGCGGTCGAAATGCGCAAGCTTTTCCAGGAACCAGACATCCTGCAGTAATTGCGGTCCTCTTGGGCCGGCCGTCATGACATTCTGATTATCCGCTACCGGACAACCTGCGGTAGTCGTCAGTTTTTTATCGCTGCTCATTGCTGGAGCCCTTCGTCAGATTAATTATGTAATTAAAGTCTATCATGACTTTAATTCTGCGTTCATCTTGATCCTTTGAGCTGTCACTGCGATTTTGTTAGTGCTTCGAAGCCCGATACAACATCGAATAACTCTCCGTCGATGTCACTTTGGCGTAAGCGGTGAAATAACCGATTCAGTTCCTCCTGCAATTCGTCGATATTTTTTTCAGCACGCTGCATTGCTGCCAAACGACTCGCGTTTTCACTTGCCAACGATTCAGCGCAAGCCCTGAAAAGTGAAACAAAAAGATACTCACGAATGAGCGCCTGCAATACTTGCTTCCCATTATTTATAACTTCGGGTAAATTTTGGGTCGGCCAGCGAATGGTAGCCAGGCTATGTCGCCACGCTTCGTCCAACGGCAGCAATTGTTGACTCACGGGTGCATAAATCGCGCCAGACCGGGGGCGATTATGAAAAATATAAACTTGAGTGATCTTGCCTTTTTCACGTTGCGATTCCATTTCAATCAGAATCTGCCCTACCAGCGGCGTAATTGCGTTAATTGAATTTGGCAGAATAAAATTCTCCACTGGTGACAGGTCAGTTTCGGCAAGGCGCGACTGAATACGCTCACCGACCGCCCATACCATTCTTACGTCAGGTAAATTTCTCAGTGTATTCATGACAAACTCTACTATCACGTCATTAAATTGACCAACCAGTCCCTGGTCAGAACCAAATACAATTACGCCAGTCGCCCCTGCTTCCCTCTGCGCTACTGGATGCACGGTAAAAGACAATTTATCCTGTCGGAAATACGTGATCAAGCCCAGTTGCACGGTTCGATAGTAATCATCCAGCGCACGCACCGCATTCTCATACTGTCCAATATTTGAAGCAGCCATGGTCTTCATTGTGCGCACGACAGAACCAAGCTTTCCAGCACTGACGATCTTGTGGCGCAAGCTCGCAACGCTATCACTCATGACTTTCTAGTTGAAAGTGTGCGAGTGAATTGCTCACAATCCGGGTAATCGTTGCCCGATCTTCATCACTTAATTTTTTAGCAGTATCAAATCGCGAACGCACTTCGACTGGAATATCCGCTGCAGCTGCATAGACCGCTTGCTCGGCATCGACCATCTGATCAAGCGGCACGTTGTCAAAATGATCTGCGGTCAATGCCATCAGCACGGCAATTTGTGCGGCCACGGAAACCGGTGTGAACTCAGGTTGCTTGAGGCAGGCTCGGATTCGCAGACCATGCGTAATGATTTTGCGCGTGTCTTCATCCAGGCGAGCGCCGAAGCGGGCAAAAGTCTCAAGCTCCTCAAACTGCGCGTAAGCGAGTTTAAGATCACCCGCAACCGCACGGTACGCAGCCAGTTGAGCTTTGCCTCCAACGCGCGAAACAGATTTGCCTACGTCAACTGCAGGTAGCACACCCAATGCAAATAGCGATGGTGAAAGGTATATCTGTCCGTCCGTAATGGAAATCAGGTTAGTTGGAATATAGGCAGAAATGTCCTGTGCTTCCGTTTCGATAATTGGCAGTGCTGTTAGCGATCCGCCACCAAATTCGGGGCGCAAATGCGTTGCGCGTTCCAGCAATCGCGAGTGGATGTAAAAAATATCACCTGGAAAAGCTTCCCTGCCGGGTGGGCGGCGCAGCAGAAGAGACAGTTCGCGATAGGCACGTGCATGATGCGTAAGGTCATCGTAAACGATCAGCACATCACGACCTTGTTCCATGAAATATTCTGCGATACTTGTTGCAGCATACGGTGCAATGTAAGCAAGGCCAGGCGGATCGTTGCCTTCGGTGACGACTACAACCGTATAATCCATCGCACCTTTTTCCCGCAGCGTAGCGATTACTTTCGCCACGCCTGATGCGCGTTGGCCTATGGCGCAATAAACACACAGCACATTCTGGTCTCGTTGATTGAGTATCGTATCGAGTGCAATTGCGGTTTTACCGGTCTGCCGGTCACCGAGGATCAGCTCACGTTGGCCGCGACCTACTGGAATGAGTGCATCGATGACCTTGATCCCGGTTTGCAAGGGTGCACTAACGGGCGCACGATCCATGATGGCTGCAGAAGGTCGTTCGACCGGCAAACGTCCACTGAAATCGAGCCTGCCTTTGCCGTCCAGAGGACGACCCATTGGGTTGATAATCCGCCCGACCAATCCATCTCCCACCGGTACGTCAATCACATGCCCCCGACGTTCGACTTCATCGCCTGCTTGCAATTCCCAGTAATGTCCAAGTAGCACGACGCCAATTTCATCTTCATCAACGTTGAATGCGATGCCGTATACACCATTTGGAAACTTCAGGATCTCCTCAAAACCAACACCTGGCAAACCGGCGACCTTGGCGATACCAGTGCCGATACTGGTGATCGTGCCTATTTCCCGGTGCTTCAGGTCTGGTACAAAGGATTCACGTGCTTGACCTATTCCAGTAAAGACTCGGTCAAAAACATTTTTGAGGTTATCGGACTCCATCACTATTCGCTCTTTGCCTGGGAATCAGACTCTGTTTTAGCCTTAGGCTTGACTTCCAACTGAATCCCGTCTCTATCTTTCAAAAGTTCATCGATACTCTCTTCCAGCGAAGCGAGATAACTCGCAATACTCCATGCCACTTTTCGTCCATTTGCGACAAGCTCAATACCGCTAATCAGGTCTGGCGCGGTCTCGAACTTGACCGCCTTCTCCTCGCCCAGCACTCCATTGATTGTGGTTTCAATAGCAGCGCACTGCTCTGTTGATAAGGTGAAAGCAGTGCGTATAAGCAACGGGTCGACTGATGCTTTAAAAACCAATTTCAAATCAGCCATCTCTCCATCATCAAGCTCACGTAGACGGTCAAGGAAAACGGCTGTCACACGGTCTTCAAGGGTTGTGTCAGCGAGATCAATAAGTGTCTTACGGGCAATGGCAAACACTTCCTCTCGGGCGCGATGACTGAGTGCTTCATTCAGGTTGTGCCGCTCATTCTTTAGCGTCACCTGCAACTGCGCGCGCAAATCGCTTGACTCTTGTCGTGCTGCATCAAGTAGCTGTGCTCGTTCTGCGCTTACCGCTTCCGCGACCTGATTCATTCGCTCAATGCGTTGCTTATCAAAATCCTCATTTTTTTGCTGGAATGCATCACGCTCCTTCTGAGCCTCCATCTTTTTCGCATCAGCATCTGCGAGTTTTGCGGCGATTCGTTGCTCACGTGCATCAATTGCGGTGAGAATAGGCTTGTACAGAAAGCGCTTCAACAACCACACCAGAATAAGAAAATTAATGATTTGCGCAACAACAGTAAACCAATCAATCAGCATGACTTATTGGCCTGCGGTCTGGGCAATGAAGTGATTCCAGAATGGATTGGCAAAAATTAGAATCATTGACACCACAAAACAGTAGATGGCAGTAGATTCGATCATCGCCAAGCCCACGAATAGTGTGCGAGTGATGGTAGCCGAAGCATCCGGCTGCTGGGCTAACGAGGTCAACGCCGTTGCCACTGCCTTGCCTTCCCCAAGTGCTGGCCCAAGGGCTCCGATGGCAATGGTCAAGCCAGCAGTGATAATTGATGCTACCGCGATGATAGTCATACTGTCCATAATATCTCCTTTGGTTATCGTAATGAACGTTTTAAAGACATTTCTAAGCACTCATATTTGCGAATATATCCTTTGGAGATTGTCTGCTTGATTCGTCTCCTCACAATACTTTGTTGCTCATAGAAAATGCTTCCTTATATATCAAGTATAGGTGACGTCAGTTTTTATGCACGCCCGGTCTTGTTTACAAGCTCGAGCCTTTATTTAGGACAGCGCTAATGCTTTGTTTCTGAAGAGGGTCTGGATTGACGAGCTTGTGAGGCAGCAGCAATATAGACCGTCGCCAGAATACTGAAAATGTAGGCTTGCACCATACCAGTTAATAATCCCAGTGCATTCATGACGATTGGGAAGATGAAAGGTGTAACCGTCAATAAAATGGCAAGAATTAATGTGCCACTCATCATGTTGCCAAACAGACGGATTGCGAGCGCGAGCGTGCGTGAAATTTCACTGATGATATTGAATGGCAGCATGATAACCATTGGCTTTAGGTAAGCTTGAAAGTATTTGCTCAATCCGTTTTCCTCAATACCGAACAGCGGTACTGCGACGAACACACAGATCGCCAACGCTGCTGTGGTGGAAAGAGAGCCGGTTGGCGGTTCATAGCCAGGCACAATCGTAAACAAACTCGCCATGGCAACAAACAGAAACAAGGTGCCCAGAAAGCTGAGATGCTTTTGCGGGTCGTTAAGACCCACTTCTCTAATTTGCTGATTGATGCCAGTAACAATGATTTCCAGCAAATTCTGCCAGCGGGAGCGTTGTAACTTGGTGGAGAGTCTGCGTGTAATCAGTCTTGAGCTGATCACCAGTACGAGCATCAATCCCCAAGTGTAGACGATGGTGGCGTTAAGTTTGAAGAAGCCAAATTGCCAGAAAATGATTTGGTCGGGGCTAAGATGCATGGCCTGCTTTCTCTGACGGCGCGTTTGATTGGCCCACTATGCGTATATACCGCAATATGATACTGCGTGCGATGATAAAACCGAGCATGCCCATGAGTAAGTGCTGCCAACTATCGCCCAGGAAAAAATAAAACCCTAATAAAACAATACTAGTTCGCAGCAGTAAGCTACCCAGAAACCAGAGCGCTACTCGTTTAATTGAGCCGAGTTTACGTACTGTCCACCAAAGTCCGGTAAAAAAAAATACACCGAGCAAGCAACCTGCTGCCAAAGCCGGTGCTAAATCTAGTATGAATGTCCCCAATATAATTGCCAGTTCAGAAAAATCATTCATTCTCATCCTCATGAATTTCTTTATCTTCCTTGATAACCCAGCGCCAGGCATTAAAGCAACCCAGACCCAGGCCGACGGCCAGCAACGCCAGCGTCCAGGAATGATCACCCGGATAGTGCTTGTCCAGCCAGAATCCAAGTGCTGCCCCGAGCAAAGTCGGTATGGTTACCGACCAGCCGATTAATCCCATCATACCAAGGCCCGACCAGACAGTTCTCGTAACATGCCGCTGCGCCCTGAGTTTTCGTGCCGCCATATCCCCAATCTGCCGACTGAATTGCTGCTTGGCCGGTTTGGCTTTCTCTTCTAATGGGTCAGTCATGATGAAAGTTTACCAGACGACGAATAAACCCACTCTCCATTTTCGCCAGCACTGAACGCACTCTTTGTTCTTGTTCGTTCAGCTGTAAAAATTCCTTCTCCACTGCTTCGCGCAATTTATCCAGGCTCATGCCACCAATTGCGTTACGTACTGAAATCAGTACACTACTGCCGGTTTTAGCTAGAACACCTTCATCAACTGCGACATATACCTCGCCGTCCGATTTGGTTTCGAAAACCAGTATCCCCGCTGACAGCGATGCAATGCAGTCAAGCCGACGCGGCAGGATCCCAAACGAGCCTCCGTGCGTCATAACAACGATGCGTAAGACATCATTTTTTTCCGCGAAAACCCTGAAAGGCAAGAGAATCTTAAGCCTCATGTGTGCTATCTGCATGGTTTTCTGCCACCTGATATTTAGCTTCAGCTTTATATTTTTCTTTTGCTTCTTCAATCGTGCCGATCATGTAAAACATACTTTCCGGATAATCAGTAAACTCATCGCGCAAGATACGCTCACAGCCATCCAGTGAATCGCTGAGGCTGACCAACTTACCCTGCAGGCCGGTAAACTGCTCAGTGGTAAAGAAAGGCTGCGTAAGAAAACGTTCTAGTCGCCGGGCACGATTGACCACTTTATGATCTTCCGTCGATAGCTGCTCCATACCCAGCATTGCGATAATATCCCTGAGTTCAGCGTATTGCGCCAATGTGCGCCGGATTTCCTGAGCAAGGGCATAATGCCGTTTACCAACGACGCCGGGTGTGGCCATCTTGGAGCCGGACTGCAGCGGGTCGATGGCGGGATAAAGCCCCTCACTGGCGCGTTTACGCGACAATACGATTGATGCAGATAGATGCGAAAAGGTATGTACCGCTGCCGGGTCGGTAAAATCGTCCGCTGGCACGTATACCGCCTGAATAGAAGTAATAGCGCCACTATCAGTATTGGCGATGCGCTCCTCCAGCTGCGACAACTCAGTACCCATAGTTGGCTGATAACCCAAGCGCGCCGGCATCTGTCCCATTAAACCCGACACCTCCATACCTGCCTGAATAAAACGAAAAATATTATCGACAAGCAACAATACATCGCGGTGTTCGTCATCACGAAAATACTCAGCCATGGTCAGAGCGGTATGGCCGACCCGAAAACGAGCACCTGGCGGTTCGTTCATCTGACCGAATACCATGACCATATTCTCCAGTACGCCCGCTGTCTTCATCTCACGATAGAGCTCCTCCCCTTCGCGGCAGCGTTCTCCGATCCCGCAAAAAATACTCACACCGGCGTGCTGACTGACCATGTTATGGATCATCTCAGTGAGTAAAACTGTTTTGCCTACGCCCGCGCCGCCAAACAAGCCAGCTTTACCGCCGCGCTCCAGCGGCAAGAGCACATCGATGACTTTAATGCCCGTCTCAAACATCTCGGACTTAGTGGAACGCCGTGCTAACGCCGGTGGCGCATGATGAATGGTGCGCCACTGAATATCTACTGGCGCTTCCTGGCGATCAATAGCATTGCCGAAAACATCGAACATGCGCGAAAGAATACCCTTGCCGACTGGAGCCTGTAACGACCCACCAGTATCTTCCACCAGCATACCCCGCGCAAGGCCTTGCGTAGGTGTCAGAGCAATACCGCGTAAGCGATGTGCATCGAGTTGTGCCAGCACCTCGATTGCAATTTTCCCCTGCAACGCGTGTAGCAAAGAATGGATAGGCGGCAAGCGTTCCTCAAATACGATATCAACAACACTGCCACGCACCGAGATGACCACTCCGACGTTTGCTACACAGGTTTTATCCACAGCAGGCTGATTCAAATTCACTAAATTGTTTACTCCCTTTTCAATGTGTAAAGCGAACGCATATTGGAATGCTGTGCCACTTGCATCAGGCGCCGTTTAATCCTTGCGGGTTAATCGTAAAACTCGCAAGAGTATCGGTAGCGCCGAGCAAATACACGATAATGGCGACATTACCTGCGGCGTTGCCTCAAACCTGATCAAACGCCTCAGTCAATTGGCCTTTAATGCCATATCAACAATCTACCTTGATACCAAGAAGGATTCTGTTCGGTCATGCGATGGCAGCCAATACTATAACTATAAGTCTCACCCAAGGCGTTCATCGTTTCCTGATCTGGGAGATATATCAACGCAAGCGAAACCAATGCGGTATCTTGCACAACGAATGCACCGACCCCATGTTCCATCCGCACGACTGTTCGTTTATCGCACGCCCAACGCAACAGCACATCATTATTGTCCATACTCTGTATATAACCGCTCTCTGCTGCTAAAGCAGCATACCGGGCTCTGCATTCAACAATGGGACAAACTGCTCGTTTCTTCGCTCTCGGCTTTATCGGGCTTATATCTCAGTATTTTCAGAAATAACCGATCAATAGGCGCAATAGTTCCCTGAGCGACAGAAGCGATATGACAAATAAAACAAATACGAAAAAAACTGCAAGGTTCGATACAAATTCTGCTTCGTCGATCCCACCGCGAATGGTGTGCAACACAATCAAACAATAAACAAAAATTCCGGCAAAAACCCCGAGCATGATCTGCAGTGATGCGACTGCACATAAAATTGCGCAAGGCGCGCGTTCTGCCCCAGCTCCGAACAGACGTGGCCACTGCGTCAGTTATTGATCGCTCCCGGCAGAGCCTATCCCGACCAGCATTACTACGAAGATAATGCTGCCTACAACCATTAGTAAAGACACAAACCAGAAGGCAAAGTGCAGATCGTATCGGTCAACTTTTAAAGCTACGAACTTGGGCAAATAATGTTCTCCATCCTATCCCCAACGACAGTTGCTCAGATCACTATTTTATTCCGACCACTTCCAGTGACGGATCTCCGGCATGTCTTCACCGTGTTTTTCTATATAAACCCTGTGGTCGAGTAGCCTGTCACGTAGAAACTGTTTGAGATAGGCAGCACGCGACCCCAGGCTTGGCACGCGGTCGATGACATCACCTACCAGATGATAGCGATCAAGATCATTTAGTACGGCCATATCAAAAGGCGTGGTAGTGGTACCGTTCTCCTTGTACCCGCGCACATGTAGTTGTGCGTGATTGGTGCGACGATAAGTCAGGCGGTGAATCAGCCAGGGGTAGCCGTGGTAAGCAAAAATGATGGGCTTATCTCGAGTGAAGAGAATATCGAAGTCTTTATCAGAAATGCCATGCGGATGCTCGCTCGGTGGTTGCAGGGTCATCAAGTTAACGATATTGATGACACGAATTTTAAGTTCCGGCAAATGCTGATGCAGTATTTTTACGGCGGCCAGTGTCTCCAGAGTCGGCACATCCCCGCAACAGGCCATGACCACATCGGGGTCTCCGTCTTCGTCGTTGCTGGCCCATTCCCAAATACCCAAGCCAGTGGTGCAGTGTTTAATCGCCGCATCCATGTCCAGCCATTGCAGCTCCAGCTGCTTGCCTGCAACAATAACGTTAACGTCATTATGGCTACGCAGGCAATGGTCGGTCACGACCAGCAATGTGTTGGCATCGGGCGGAAAATAGACACGGATGACTTCCGCTTTCTTGTTGACCACAATGTCGATAAAGCCTGGATCCTGATGACTGAAACCATTGTGATCCTGGCGCCACACGTGCGAAGATAATAAATAATTCAGCGAAGCAATGGGGCGTCGCCACGGAATGTCGCGTGTAACATCCAACCATTTGGCATGCTGATTAAACATCGAATCGACGATATGGATGAAAGCTTCATAGCTTGAGAAAAATCCATGTCGCCCGGTCAATAAGTAGCCTTCCAACCAGCCTTGACACTGATGCTCACTCAACACTTCCATCACCCGACCATCGGGTGCAACATGTTCGTCGCCGGGAAAAATCTCCGCAGTTGAACAACGATTTGTCACATCGAACACCGCACCCCAGCGGTTCGATTCAGTTTCATCCGGGCTGAAGACGCGGAAGTTGCGTGCTTCGGCATTAAGTTTAAGCACGTCGCGTATAAACTGACCCTGTACGCGCGTTGCTTCCGCTTTGACGTCACCAGGCCTGGGTATCGCAATCGCATAATCACGGAAATCGGGCATTTTCAGATCGTGCAGCAGCAGACCACCATTAGCATGTGGGTTCGCACCCATACGTCGTTCCCATTTTGGTGCTAGCTCGGATAATTCGGCCATGAGTTTGCCATGATCATCAAATAATTCTTCTGGCCGGTAACTCTTCATCCATTTTTCGAGAATTTTTAGATGCCTGGGTTTTGTTGCAAGTGCCGCAACTGGCACCTGGTGCGAGCGGAAAGTATCTTCGATAGGTTGGCCATCGACAGATTCAGGACCTGTCCAACCCTTAGGTGAGCGCAGGATGATCATCGGCCAACGCGGGCGTTCGCTGAAACCATTACTGCGTGCGTCGTGCTGAATACGCTTTATCTCGTCGATAACCGTGTCAAGTGCAGCGGCCATTAATTGGTGCATCTTTTCAGGATCATTGCCTTCGACAAAATATGGTGTGTAGCCATAGCCACGAAACAGGGCATCCAGCTCTTCGTGAGGGATGCGTGCCAGCAGGGTAGGACCAGCAATTTTGTAACCGTTCAGATGCAGAATGGGCAGCACAGCGCCGTCATGCACAGGATTGAGAAATTTATTGGAGTGCCAGCTGGTCGCCATGGGTCCGGTTTCCGCTTCACCATCGCCCACGACACAAGCCACCAGCAAATCTGGGTTGTCGAATGCCGCACCATAAGCGTGGGACAAGGCATAACCGAGTTCACCGCCTTCGTTAATAGAGCCGGGCGTTTCCGGTGCGACGTGGCTAGGAATGCCACCGGGAAAAGAAAACTGAGTGAACAGTTTTTTCATCCCCGCTTCATCCTGAGAAACATTTGGATATACCTCGCTGTACGTCCCTTCGAGATAGGTATTGGCGACCAGTGCGGGGCCGCCGTGGCCGGGTCCGGTAACATAGATCATGCTGAGATCATATTGCTGGATAACCCGGTTAAGGTGAACGTAAATGAAATTCAAACCCGGTGTGGTACCCCAGTGCCCCAGCAAACGTGGCTTGACATGCTCCAGCTTCAACGGCTCCTTGAGCAGCGGGTTGTCGTACAGATATATCTGACCAACCGACAGGTAATTGGCTGCACGCCAGTAGGCGTGCATCTTGCGCAGCAAATCCGGCGACAATGGCTTGTCCGTACGCTTAGGTTTGATCTTTGGCATTCCAGCACCTCCCTTTATTTGATTCAAAACTGCAGTAATTGGCAGACTGACTTTGCGATCATGACTTCCTCGTCAGTATGAATGACGCGCCGTGACTCGGCTGACCTTGGTGGAAATTACGCTCTCATTTTCCATGTTTTGTTTTTGGTCGATGATCATCCTGTGCTAGTGCTAGTGCTAGTGCTAGTGCTAGTGCTAGTGCTAGTGCTAGTGCTAGTGCTAGTGCTAGTGCTAGTGCATAATTATCCCGCCGCTCAGGATTGCTTTCAATCATGTTACTCAGCTTCTCAGCGGTACCACGAATAGGTTGCTGCCGCTGTTCGCGGAGAGTATCCAGATTTTTATCATAATAGCAGTCCTTAAAAATGACTCGATTGTTAATATTACAGTCTGCTGTGGGTGAAACTACGCTCAATGATAGGCTTAAAATCAACTGATAGTTGCTTGATGCAGATGTGTTCAGATTGCCCGCCGGTATTTGATTGCCGTGTAACGGTTTTAAATTGACGTTTTACGTCCCGTTTCCATAGTGTGTTACCGATGTGATTCTCACTCCATTGCGTGAAAGTTGCAAGGACGGTAACTGGATATTCACAGTTGCATCCGGAAATAATCATACTTGCACAAAATTTTTTTCTGTATATAATGAGAATCATTATCATTAACAAAATGACATGAGGAAGACAAGATGATTGAACGCACTTTGAGCTACAGCGAAAATCCAGGGCGCAGCGGGTCACTTCTACTGGAGCAACCGATTTCTTCCGTCAGATCGATCAGTAGCGAAAGCCTGCTGGCAAATGGCAACGAAGTGCTCATTAGCCATCAGGGTGAACGTTATCATCTCAAGTTGACGCGCAACAACAAACTGATACTGACAAAGTAATCCGGAATTAATCCTGAGCTGACTTACAGATTTCAATTTTTAGCAGATGCATCACGTTCTCAACCATTACCGGTAGTTTTTCTCTCCTTTCCCGGTAATGCCTTTGTGGCAAGCCAGCCCCCTCCCCTGGGGCAAGCCAGCCTTTTTTTAGATTAAGGTGGCATACCCATGAAACTGCTCAACGAAAACCTGGAGCCAGTAGTTGCCAACAGGCTCTTGCAATGCATGAATGCTGTCAATGTTTACCGAACAAACGCAACGCTTAACCAGACAGAATTACACGCTGATAAAATATTTAAAGAAATTGGACTTTTTTTTCATCGCTTGGGGAGGATTGGCAAACGCTGTCTGCGTATTCTCTCCGCAATCACAGGCAGATTACTGATAACCAGACCCGAGCATACTAATTTCGTCTGGCGCAGTCAGAAAATGTCCTGGACCAAAAGCAGCCCGCGCCCCCAACAAAATCATGCTGGGTTAGCACTTTCACCTAGAACCAGACAGCGGAAGCTGGCAGGACAATCCATTCTTTTCATAGGCGGACGCGCTGCGCTATATCCACAGTATCGATCGCTGATAGAAATGGCAGGTGGCCATCTCGTCCTGTTCCGTAAAAGTGCGCCGGATACCATGAATAATAATCTGCTGACTTGGTTACACCGCGTCAATCAGGTCATTTGCCCGGCAGACTGTATTCGCCATGAAGATTTTTTCATAGCAAGAGCTTACTGCCAGCGCACCGGTAAACCCTGCATCATGTTGGAACGCTCTGACATGAAGACGTTTGCCCATGCAGTCGACATCTTGTGCACTGATGAGTCGTTTACAACCGATCATACCGATGAAGATCAGATTGCTGCCTGATATGCCGACCCGCTGACACGCGCTTCAATAGATACCCGGTACTGAAAACAAAGACGCTCGCAATCAAATAACAAATCTGGCCTTAATTTTTTCATCAATTTGCCGTTCCGTATTTCCACGTGCGTGACGCAAACCTGAATTCTAAGGGCAAGCAAATATGAAAGGAAAAATAAGGTTCGATTACGGTTGTAATGATGGATCACCGTGTCAGGAGCTTGAAATCAATATCAGCGATGGTGAGGCTAACAAGGTTTATCGGTTAGTGGTTGAGTTTGGTAGTGAAGAGGTGGATTTTGGTATGTTTGGTACTGATGATCACGGAAATGCGAAGCTCGAATTCGCCAGCCACCCCAAATTGAACCAGGAAATAATTACTGATTACTTACCAGCAGACGAGGATGTGCGAAATATTCAACGGGTACTGGTTTACTTACAGGGTCATCCCACGATGGTGACCGAGCTGCAGCTGAATCTTTATAATCGAACACAAAAAAAATCTCCATTGCCGCTGTAATGTTATCCCTGTGTTCGAAATGACTGGCTGTCAGGCGCAGTCAAATAATAACGCCGGATGGGCTTTAGCTGAATATCCAGTTCGTAGCACAGCGGTTTTCCTGTCGTAATAGGTAGTCGTATGACCTGCCATGGCGTCAGTCCCTCCAGCTGCATCACGAGTGTCTTCAGTAAATTCTTGTGCGAAACGATCAGCAGCCGTTTACCTTGGCGTATTTCCGGAAGGATAGTGTCACGCCACAAAGGCTGCACTCTATTCATGGTTTGAAGCAGACTTTCGGCCAGCGGCAGGCACGCGCGATCTATAGACGCATAACGCATTTGGTTGGCTGGCGCACGCGGATCTTCTGTGGTCAGCATAGGTGGTATGGCATCAGAACATAGTTGGCAGCTCAGAATCGGCCAGATACCAAATTTCCGGACGGCTTCCAGACGCCGCAAACCTTCCAGCGCCCCGTAATGGCGCTCATTCAGGCGCCAGTCCCGGTAAACCGGCAGTTGATCGAGTTGCATGGCGGATTGAATCAGTGCCAGGGTGTGTTGCGCACGCTTGAGCTCTGAAGTAAAACAGACATCAAAAGTAAAGCCACATTGTTTGAGGATGCTCCCTGCCTGTTTGGCTTCAACCTCTCCGCGCACGCTGAGCGCAACATCACTCCAGCCAGTGAAACGCCCCTCATGATTCCAGATACTCTGACCATGGCGCAGCAACACCAGGCGAGTTAAAGCCTGATCTGTCGACATACAGGTTTATTCCTGCCTGATGGCTTTCTTGCTGGATGAGGAGTGTGAAGCTTCCTGCCAGATACAGCCAAGAGCACTCCATAAGCCGTGGCGACTGGTCTGCTGAATCGCCGGATTATCCTGGAATGCCTCCGACAGACGTCTTTGTGCTTCGCCCAGATTGTGGTAAGGCATACTCATGAAAAGATGGTGAGTAGCGTGATAGCGTAACCCGACCGGTGCCCATAGCGCAGTTAACCAATTCCCAGGCACGTTGATAGAATCCATATACTGTTCAACAAGCGTCAGTGGACGATTATCGTTATGACGATAAGCGTGAGCGGCGAGTGTGCGCAATGAGTTAAAAATGAAAACCATGACAGCAATTGCATACCAGAGTACCAGTAACTGGTATGGGAAAAAACCCAGCAAGACACAGGTGATGACGGTAACAGCAAACAGGAAGGTTGCAAATTCCTGCAAGCGCCAATTTTGATCGTTGCGAACCGTATCTTGTTCACGCTGATAAGCGGGGTTGATTGTTAATGAAGATGCGTGCTTCCAGACAATTTTTCGGAGTGTCGGACTCATATACGATAGGGGTGTCAGCACTAAAAAGCGCGTCACCAGCAACAGCGGCAACAGCAAGGACAGTAGCACATAGCCCACCATCTTCACCGGGCGCTGTGTGGCAAAGGGCAGATATTCCCCGTCCTTGCCAGTACCATAAACCCCGGGTTTGTGGTGCTCATAGTGCACACCATCGTAAGTAAAGGACGGAATCATGAATGGGATGCCGCAGGTGAGATTCCATACTAACCGGAACAGTCTGAAAGTACCGCGCTCAAGATGGGCAAGCTCATGCACAAAAATAGCGGCGCGGTAAAAAGCGAATACTGCGATGAAATAAGCTACGATCTGCCAGATCGACCACATGGGTGCCCGCAGCACTGCGAATAGCGCCACCCAGCCTATGATGTTATGCAACAGAAAATCTGACCAATAAATGAGCGGATTGGGTTTCATCAAATCACGCATCAATGCGCGTGCTTCATATAAAGGGAAATTTGACGGTGAATCTTGGTTAGTCATGGTTTATCGATCACTCCCAGCAGGACAGGAGTTTTTCCTTGAGTAGCTGGTTGATGGCGATATCGGTCGGATTAACTCTGTCTAGTGCTGGTTGCCCCGGCCAGCCAGTATCTATAAATGTCAACCCGTTGAATTGCCGGTCTTGTGCATAACGAGGGATAACGTGAAAATGTACATCCGGGTCGACCATCATCAGCATCAGGTAATTAAGTTTATCGTACTGAAATGCCTTTTTCAGAGCTGATTCGATTTGACCCGTCACAAGTTGTAGTTCTGCAAAACTTGTAGAGCTGAGTGCCGAAAAAGCCTGAACGGGCTCATGCGCAATCAGAACCAATGCACCCAGTGTTGGCTGTGCCGGGCGCAGCAGCACACTCCAGCAACCGGACTGATGGATAATGCTATCCGGCGCACCAAATTTCTGCATGGTGGCGTTAAGAATTTTTACACCCATAATCTGCTTAACCTTATAACCGGATCGTTTTGTGATGCACACCACTTACCAAGGTATCATGCTCTTGCAGGAGATGTCCTTCCATCGAAAAATATTCCCTTGCTTTCTGCAGATCGTGCAGATAATCAATTTCGCACCAGCGACAACCTGCCACCGAATGGCTGCCGACCATTCCCGTTTCGGCTAACTGGTTAATAATGGCCAGATACCATGACCTGAGGTTGGCAGGGTCACGCAATGCTTTCTCAACTGCCGCGTGGAAGACACTTGCACCCTCCCCACTGAAACGAATCAATCCTATCGACTCCGCATCTGTCTCAACGGCAGATAGTTTTTTACTGACCTGTCTGACCTGACCATTGGCGCCAAGCTGGACTTTCATGTCATCTTCGTCAAATTTATCTTTAAAATCAATGCATAGCATAATCGGTGATACGCTGTTATTCAATACGCCGGCCAACAATACGTTGTCGATCAACGTGTCTCCATTCAGGAGCAGAAAATCGGTATTCATTTCCTGACGGGTTATCCAGCAGCTGGCAAGATTATCCGCTACCTCATAAAAAGGGTTGAATTTCACTTTCACACCCGGAATACTCCGATACCGCTCAGACAAGAGCTTCTCGATCTGATCAATCTGGAAACCACCCACCACCACAATCTCATCGATCCCGGCTGCAAGCAGGGCATCAATCTGCCACGCGACTACAGGTTTTCCCGACACCGACAGCAGACATTTTGGAGTACTCTCTGTCAAGGGCAATAGGCGCCTGCCCTGTCCCGCGCTAAGAATAATAGCTTTACGAAGCATTTGATATCTTCAGGTTATTGGTTTATTGAGTCAAGCTGTCTGCGTCGATTGCGCTCAAGCATCATGCTCCGAACATTACATTCAGATGTTTCAACTGATCAGCAATCTTTTTAATTGCTGATAAAAAATCTGTTACTTGCTGACTGGTATTGGCAATTCCGAAACTTATCCGCACCGCACAGCGTGCCAGCATAGGATCAACTTGCATCGCTTCCAGCACTTGACTTTTCCCTGGTGTAGCACTGGAACAGGCCGCTCCGCTCGCAACCGCAAACCCGGCCTTGTCCAGCTGTACAACTAAAGTATCGCCTTCAATATCAGGCAGTGCAAAATAGCACGTATTAGGCAAACGCTGTACCTCCCCACCGAAAATGATGGCCCCCATTTCGTGCAAGCCGTTTTCCATCTGATCCCGCAAGCTGCGGGTATGGGCAGCCAGTTTCGCCATTCTGGATACAGCCAGTTCACACGCAACACCGAACCCAACAATAGCAGGTACGTTTTCCGTACCAGAACGTAGTCCATTTTCATGGCCACCGCCATAAATCAGTGGCTTGATTGGCAATCTCTGGTCAATAACCAGTGCTGCCGCGCCTTTTGGTCCATAAATCTTGTGTGAAGACAAGGTCATGGCATGTACACCCAATTCTGCAAAGTTCACAGGCATCTTGGCAAAGGCCTGAATCGCATCGGTATGCATCCATATACCCAGTGCAGCAGCCGCTTCAGCAACAGCTGCAACAGGCTGAATCACACCAGTTTCGTTATTGGCCAGCATCATGGATACCATCGCAGGCCTGATTTTTGACAACGCCGTGATAGCTGCATCTGCATCCACACCTCCCGTTTCTCTGACAGCAAGTTCATCTAGCTGCCATTTTTGGCTGTTTTTCCAGGCCAAAGCCTGCGCAGGGCGGCGAACACAGGGATGCTCTATAGCACTGACGAGAAGCGTAGCGGGTTTTATGCTATCTGCTACACCGCGAATAAAGAGGTTATTCGCTTCCGAGCCTCCACTGGTAAAAATTACCTGTGAAGGCATAGCGCCTACAGCTGATGCCACTTGTTCACGCGCATGCTCAATTGCACGATGAGCTCGCAGACCATAAGAATGACTGCTGGATGCGTTACCATAATTTTCCTGAAAATAAGGCAACATGGCGGCCATGACGGTCTCATCTACAGCGGTGGTGGCGTTATGGTCAAAATAAACTTGCATCGTTGAATCAGTCATACGATGTATTATACCGTTCAGGTAGAAATGTATTATTTATTAGCAAAATTTGTTAACTGTTGTTACCAACAAAAGCTCAAGAAATAAAGTTGCTGACTCTTCACATTTATTCAACCGATTAGCAACACCTGTTTTCCGCAAGAGGTAGTATAAATTTTATTACGTCCAATGTCTTGATTTGATTTGGACAAGCTTTTTATTAAAGAGTAAAATCCGCAGGCAATGCATTGTATGAATCCCATAAAACCATTTAAGAATTGAGCAGGAGAAACCAAATGGCAGTAACAACTGAACAAAAAGCACAAGTTGTGCAAGATTATCAACGAGTCGCAGGCGACACGGGTTCGCCAGAAGTACAGATAGCACTTTTAACAAATCGTATTAACAGCTTGATTGATCACTTCAAGGCACATGTCAAGGATCATCATTCCCGCCGTGGATTACTACGCATGGTTAGCCAGCGACGCAAATTGCTGGATTACTTGAAATCAAAAAATAATAGCAGCTATCAAACATTGATTGAAAGACTCGGATTAAGAAAATAAACATCAATTTCTCCAATTCCTGGTGACAATTCACGTTAATGCATGGCGAATCAGTCATCAAAATTTCTTTTCCGACAGTAAGTAATCAAAATATTATTAACTCGCATTAATGATATTTTGCTGCGCCTTTACTCGTCGCGGTGCTTTGTTACAAATCTTGAGTATACATTTATCAAAAAGAAGGATTATTAATTGGAACCGATAAAAAAGAGCATAACTTATGGTAATCATACTCTTACACTAGAAACCGGGGAAATTGCCAAGCAAGCGCATGGCGCGGTTATGGTTTCCATGGATGATACGGTCGTGCTGGTCACTGTCGTCGGAAAGAAGCAAACCAAGCCAGACCAGGATTTTTTCCCTCTAACTGTCGATTACCAGGAAAAATTTTATTCTGCTGGCCGTATTCCGGGTAGTTTCTTCAAACGTGAAGGCCGCCCATCTGAAAAAGAAACGCTAACTTGTCGTTTGATTGACCGGCCGATACGCCCACTTTTTCCGGATGGTTTTTATAATGAAGTACAAGTTGTTGCAACCGTAATGTCGTCCGATCCCGAAATCGATGCAGATATCCCAGCTATGATTGGTACCTCTGCCGCACTCGTACTTTCCGGCATTCCCTTCAATGGACCGATTGGGGCCGCAAGAGTCGGCTACATCAACAATGAATATGTATTAAACCCAACAACCAGTCAACTTGAGGGAACAGAGCTCAATCTGGTCGTTGCCGGCACTCAGCAAGCCGTATTAATGGTCGAATCAGAGGCTAGAGAACTCTCCGAAGACATCATGCTGGGCGCGGTAATGTATGGCCACGAACAGATGCAGCAGATAATCAATGTGATTAATGAACTGGCTGATGAAGCAGGTGTAACCGCCTGGGACTGGCAGCCATCAGAAAAAGATCACGCACTGACCGAAAAAATTTCCCAGCTAGCCGAAGCAGATTTACGCAAGGCCTTTCAGGTGAAACAAAAATCCGTCAGAACCGAAACAATCAGCGAGATATGGCAACGTGTTTTTAGCGAACTCGGCGTTGGCACTGAAGGCGGACCAAACGAACAAACCGTGCGCGAGTTTGGTTTTGAACTCGAATCCAAGATCGTTCGTAACAGCATCCTGGATGGTGAATCCCGAATCGATGGCCGCGGTACCCGTACGGTTCGACCTATTACAATTCGGCATAGCGTACTACCGCGCGCCCACGGATCAACCCTGTTTACACGCGGTGAAACCCAGGCGCTGGTAGTTGCCACCTTGGGTACCACTCGTGACGAACAAAGGATTGATGCTCTGCAAGGCGATTATAGCGAACGCTTTATGCTGCACTACAACATGCCACCTTACGCTACTGGCGAAACCGGGCGAGTGGGAACGCCAAAGCGGCGTGAAATTGGTCATGGCCGCCTGGCAAAACGTGCGTTGGTCGCAGTATTGCCATCAGTGGAAGAATTTGGTTACTCCATGCGCGTAGTCTCTGAAGTAACGGAATCGAATGGTTCAAGTTCCATGGCTTCTGTCTGCGGCGGTTGCCTGGCACTTATGGACGCAGGCGTACCGCTAAAAGCTCATGTGGCTGGCATTGCCATGGGATTAATCAAGGAAGGTAATCGCTTTGCTGTTTTGACTGATATTCTGGGTGATGAGGATCATCTGGGAGATATGGATTTCAAGGTGGCCGGTACCGAGAATGGAATTACTGCCCTGCAAATGGATATCAAAATCCAGGGCATTACCCGTGAAATCATGCAGGTTGCTCTGTTGCAGGCAAAAGAAGGACGTTTGCATATTCTGGAAATTATGATGCAGTCACTTCCACAGACACGGGAGAGTATCTCCGTTCACGCGCCGCGCATCATTAAGTTCAAAATCAACCCGGAAAAAATTCGTGATGTGATTGGAAAAGGCGGTGCAGTCATTCGTGCATTGACTGAAGAAACCGGCACTACGATTGATATTTCTGACGATGGCGTCGTTACCATCGCTTGTGTCAAGAGTGAAGGTGGTGAACAGGCCAGGAAACGCATCGAAGACATTACCGCAGATGTAGAAGTTGGAAGAGTTTATGATGGTACCGTACTTAAATTACTTGATTTCGGTGCCATTGTTAGTGTTTTACCAGGAAAAGACGGACTACTGCATATCTCCCAAATTGCTAATGAGCGCGTGGAGAACGTTACTGATCACCTCAAAGAAGGTCAGACAGTGCGCGTCAAAGTGCTCGAAGCCGATGACAAGGGAAGACTGCGGCTCAGCATGAAAGCTGCCGTTGCAGAAGCAGAAACAAGCAGTAGCGAAGCAACCTGATATATATCAGTTAGTTCAACCATATAGAGACGGCTTGTTTCAAAGGAGCTCGTCTCTATTTTCAGTACTCTTCGCTGATTCAATTTCGAAGTGCAACGCCTAACGGTGGTTTGGTGTAGCACACCGTCTTCCCGAAGAATATCTCAAACGGGGTTCTGAATCCAAGCACCTTGCGTGGCCGATGGTTTAGCCTATCCACAGCCCACCGTACTTGTCCGGTGCATGTTTGCATAAATGCGCAAGTAGATCAGTCTCATGACTGATTTGCAACACACTTTCCCAAGCAAGTCGTCGAGCCGCTTGCTCCGGACTCATGTCCAGCCGAACCAATCGCTCGACTTCTGTCCAGTCCGGCAATGATAAACTGGGCGTTGGTGCATTGCTTTCGACGCTCGTCCCGTAATTCCTGAGCTTGTCTCGGATGCTAGTCACGCAAACCTTTGTTCCGCCATAATTCTCGCAAAATAATCGATTTGTTCACGCCCACTTCATCCGCTATTCGCGATTGATTCAAACCCGCCTTCTTCAAACCAGAAATCTGATATCGTTGCTCCTCGGTAAGCTGCTTGTAGTGCTTTATCTATGCTCCTTCTACCTGGTAGTTTAAGAGGCTCCGATACTACTGCAGCTTGCCTCCTGAACTTCTTTACAAAAGTTGCACTTCAAAGTTGAAGCCGCCCGGGTTGTTTGCAATAATTTATCAGCATTTTCATGGTTACTCTCGCCATGAACAGGCGATCATTACTACCTCCCTTGTTTCTTCATTTCTCGGAAGTACTGCTATTTTTCTCCGGCATTCAAGCGATTAAATAGCTGGCCGAGGTAAAATCATATGTCTCTGCCTAGTCGGCAGGAACATGCTGCTATAAGTAAGCATGTTTATTTCCATAAAATTGGTCAAAGTCACCGTCTATATAGACGGTGACTTTGACTTTAAATGTGTTGACTCATGCGCGTTTAGTTTACCCGACAAGCTTGCCACCGCACCTGTCAGCCAATGACTGATACACAATTTGTATCGTCTTGTTTACCGAGATAATTTTTATATGTCACTTTTGCATTCATCCTGCCGCATCGCCTTCGCCGCCCTGTTACATGATCTTGGCAAGTTTCACGAAAGAACCGGCCAGCCGGTTAGCGGTGATCTCGCTGCGCTGACCACGCTCTACAGATACTCGCATGCTGCACATACCGGCGGTATGTGGGATGTCGTGGAAAAGTTTGCTCCTGATCTTATGCGCGGTGATGTTTCTCCTTTCTCTGGCCGTACCAGTGGTGCCGATATTACCGACAGCATGGCCAATGCTGCGGCTGCGCACCATAAACCGGGAACACTGTTGCAGTGGATCATTGCCACTGCTGATCGGGCGGCTTCAGGCTTTGAGCGCAAAGAATTTGATGAATACAATGCCGACGCCGAAGGGGAAACACCGCAGCATAAAAACCGTTTTCAGGCGCGGATGGTGAGTCTGTTCGAACAGATCAGAATCAATCCACAGGCCCCTGCCGGCCAGTTTGCGTATGCCTATCCCCTGCGGGCGCTCGGGCCGGAGGCCATTTTTCCTGACAAACGTGCTGCTGTTGAGCCAGACGGAGATAAATCGGCACAGGCTGAATATGCCGCATTGTGGGAACAATTCATACAAGCGCTGGCATCCATTCCACAATCGCACCGCAACAACTGGCCGTTATGGTTGGATCATTTTGATTCCGCCTGGCTGGCATACATACAGGCCATGCCTTCAGCGACCAACCGAGGAGTGGTACCAGATGTTTCTCTCTACGACCACAGCAAGGCAGTTGCTGCACTGGCAACTGCCTTGTGGCGCTGGCACGAGGAAACCGGTAATACCGGTGCCGATGCACTGGCAAAATTGAGCAATCCGGAACGCCCTGACTGGGATGAACAAAAACTGCTGTTGATCCAGGGGGATTTTTTCGGCATTCAGAATTTCATCTTTGCGCAGGGCGCACAAACCCAAAAGCACGCCCACAAGCTATTGCGCGGGCGCTCTTTTCAGGTGGCACTGCTGGCTGAAATGGCGGCACTCAAATTGCTGGAGACCCTGCAACTGCCATCGACCAGCCAGATTATCAATGCTGCCGGCAAGTTTCTCATCGTCGCGCCCAATACCCAATCGGCGCGTGAGGCGGTAGAAAACTGCCGACACAGTTTTGATCAATGGTGTCTGCAACACACGTATGGCGAGATTGGTATAGGGATAGCTCAAACAGCAGCCAGTTGTAATGACCTGATCAGCAAGCGATTCAAGGCGCTCACGCAGCAGTTGTTTATCGAGCTCGATATTGCCAAACATCGGCGTTTTGATCTGTGTGGCAACACAGTTGCCGTGCGCGAGGTATCTTTTGCCGATGGCCCTTGTGGCTATCACGGACGGTACCCGGCTGATCGCGCCGCAAAGGGAGAAAAACCAGCTTGCTGCGCGTTGTCACGTGACCAGATCACCATTGGCGAAGCGCTCATCAAAAATACACGATTGCTGGTATTGCGCCAGGCCGACAGCTTCAAAAAGCCGCTCGATCTGGATTATTTCGGTTACCAATTGTTATTTGTAAAAAATTCGGATGATTCCAGTCATTACAGCCAGCTTGCCAGAAGTGGTGAGCTGGTGCGCGCCTGGGATTTTGATCTGCCAGAAGCGGATGGCTCTTGCTTCCATGGCTATGCCCGCCGTTTCGTCAACAGTTATGTGCCGGTACTCGATGACCTCGATCAGCAACTATCTGACAAGTACGGTCGCTGGGAAGATGACACTGAATTTGATCGTGAGCACCCAATCAAGACACTGCACCATATCGCCTGCGAAAATCGCCGGTTGCAGGAAAACGGTAAATGGCTGGGTGAAATTGCCCTGGTTACGCTCAAGGGCGATATTGACAACCTTGGTGCATTGTTCCAGAACGGGTTGGAGGAACCCACCTTCGCTCGCTGGGCTGCATTGTCTCGTCAGGTGAATGCGTTCTTTGCCTTGTGGCTGCCGTGGTATTGCGCCCACGGTGAAAACGGGCGCTTTCGCAACACATACACCGTATTTGCCGGTGGTGACGATTTTTTTCTGATCGGCCCCTGGGAATCCACGCTTGAATTGGCGGGCGTCATGCGCAAGGCATTTGCGCGTTATGTCGTACGTGATGACATTACCTTCTCGCTGAGCGCTGCCATGACGCAGCCGAAAGTACCGGCGCGCCAGCTTGCTGTGGCCGCTGAAGCCGGCTTGCATGCTGCCAAACAGCATGATGGAAAGAATGCTGTCAGTCTGTGGGGCGTTACTGTTAGCTGGGCAGAATGGCGAGCACTCATGGAGGAACGCCGCGATGCGCTGGCGCAGTTGATCAGTGAAGCAGGCAATTTATCCACCGGTTTTATCTACAACCTGCTGCTGTTATCTGACCAGGCGGAACGTGATCGCCCAGAAAAAGCCAATCGCCGTCCGGAAGATGCGCTCTGGCGTTCACGCTTGGCGTACCGTTGCGCCCGATTGCCGAAGCATCAACAGACAATTGGTAAAGCACTCGCCCGTGAATGTGGTGGAGCCTTGAAACAATATCGTGGCGCTTACCGCCTGCCGGTTTCCGTACTGCTGTATCGGCAGCGGCAATAACGGCAAGCTTGCCGCTCGGCAATCAAACCGGGCAGCCATTTATTATCAACAACTACTATCGACAACATCCGGAGATCACAAAATGACACCTGATCTGAAAACCAGCCCACCCCCAGCCACACTTTTTTCCGAAGATGCTGAAAACATTGCAAAGCAACTTGATGAAAGCGCTAAAAATGGGCGTGATTCAGGTAAAAACAAATCTACCCAGATCCGCCGTTTTTACGATGAACTGGTCGGCTGGCAGGAGCGCATCGGAACAGATGAACAAAAATTCAAGGATTATGAAGCGTTTATCCATATGCTTAATGCCAAGGCTGCCTATGCACAGGGCCGCAAACTAGTCACTCAGGAATTCGTTGAGTGGTTGAACAGTTGCATCAAACAGGTAACAGATACGCGCACGTTGAACCACTTCCGGCTGCACTTTGAAGCCATGCTTGGGTTTCTCAAGGCAATTCGTGGCTAGAAACGTTACCAGCTAAATTTGTTGTGTTTTTAATCATTTGTCGCCTAAAGGAATCCATCATGCAACTGACTCAAATCCAGAAAATCATCGGTACCATTGTTCTTCAATCCGGCCTGCATATCGGTGCGGGCGACAGTGAAATGCGTATTGGGGGAACCGACAGCCCGGTGATCAAAGATCCGCTTACCGGTCAACCTTATATTCCCGGTTCATCGCTGAAAGGCAAAATCCGCAGCCTGCTGGAATGGCGGCATGGCCTGGTGCTGGCAGCAGAAGGTAGTCCCTATTCGTTTAAACATCTCGCCAAAGATGAAAATAATTCCACTGGGCGCGCTGTTATCAAACTGTTTGGCAGTGCACCGGAGAAGACGGAAGATCAGCTCGTCACCAGCATTGGTCCCACCCGCCTCGCTTTCTGGGATTGCCCGTTGAATAGTGACTGGAAAAAGGAAGCTGCCGATTCCAGAAATCTGCTGACCACCGAAGTCAAATCGGAAAACAGTATCAACCGCATTGCCGGTACAGCCGAACATCCGCGTTTTATCGAGCGGGTGATCGCCGGTGCGCGCTTTGATTTCACCCTCACACTCAAGGTATTGAAAGGCGATAATCTGCTTGACACCGTGCTGCTTGGTCTGCGGTTGCTGGAGCTGGATAGCCTCGGTGGGTCCGGCTCGCGCGGATACGGCAAAATCAAGTTTGCGGAGCTGGAGCTCAATGGTACAGATTTAATGGAACAGTTCCACGCCATCACCCCATTCAATCAAACGGCTTGAAACAATGACTCCACTGCGTGTAACGCTTCGACTGCGTTCGCCACTGGGTACCCCATTGACAGGGGATACACTGTTTGGCCAGCTTTGCCATGCTGTCCATGAAATGCTCGGAGAAGAAAAACTTGAAACCCTGCTTGATGGCTATACCGCCGGTAGCCCTTGGCTGGTGGTTTCCGATGGGTTTCCAAGTGGTTACCTGCCGCGTCCCACCGTTCCGGCTACATTACAAGCAAATAGCGGAGAAGATCCGGCAAGACGCAAGGAAGCCAAGGGCAAACGCTGGATTCCACACGACCAGATTGCGCAACCACTGCGCCAGCTACTCAGTAGCGCCGTCTCTGATGAAGAGGTGTACGGTAAACAGGACAGGCCGATCCAGGCAGTTGCGTTTCACAACACGCTTAACCGACTGACCGGCACGACAGGCACAGGTGAATTTGCACCCTACACCCAATCGCAAATTTTCTACCAGCGCGATCAGCACATGGACTTGTGGTGTGTGCTTGATGAAGATCGCCTGCCACACGAAACACTGCTCCAGTTACTTGAATATATTGGTAATGTTGGCTACGGCCGCGATGCCAGCATCGGCCTGGGTAAGTTTGCCGTGGAACAGATGGTGGAAGCTGCGTTATTCAAGCAGGCACATCCTCACGCCAATGCCTGCTGGACATTGGCACCCTGTACTCCACAAGGATTGGGTTTTAATACCTCACGTAGTTACTGGCAGGTACTGACCCGCTTTGGCCGGCATGGCGGCACGCTGGCGCTGGGTGCCAATCCGTTTAAGCAGCCGTTACTGCTGGCAGCAACCGGCGCCATTTTTACGCCCACAGGCAACAGGGCGCACACTCGTTTCATTGGCAATGGCCTGGCAAAGGTATCACTAATACAAAAGACGGCAGTGCACCAGGGTTATGCACCAGTGCTGAGAATCTGTATGGAGGCTATCTAATGAAATTTCTGGACACACAAGAATTGGTCGTAAGTACCTTGTCTCCGGTACATATTGGCTGTGGGGAAGATTACGAACCCACTGAGTATGTGGTTGATACATCAAGTATATTGCATAGATTCGATGTGGGGAAACTGGCTGATTTAAGTGGCGCCGGTATTTCCAGGGATATTTTTACCGCACTGTCTGAAGATAATGGCGGAACGCAAACAGAGCAACTGCGTGCAGTGCATAAAGTATTAAACAAACACCGCGACAAAATCATTCCATTGGCTAATGTTCATGTTTCGATGTGTGCCGGTGTTTATACACACTACAAAAGCACGCAGGATAAGAGAAATGATTTCAACCGGAATGGTGTCGAGCGAACATCGTATCAACCGTTCAATCAGTTGCCTTATCTTCCTGGCAGTAGCATCAAGGGAGCTATCCGGACAGCTATTCTCAATGAGCACATTGCAGGTAACAGCCCATGTTCGACAGCGCTCATGAAACAGATTAAAAATTTCAACACCATGATCGAGGAATACGATCCTGGCAATGGCAAATTGCTGTTACGGTTAAAGCGCCAGCACACAAAATGGGATTATGATCGGGCACGCAAAGGTATCGAAAAAGCCATTACAGAAGTCTCGTCCGCTCTTGGTGCTGATTTGCTCGGTGGTAAATTTGAAACTGATCCGCTGCGCGCCCTCAAAGTGGGTGACGCTGCACCCCTCGATATTGAAATTGAGCGCGAAATTCGCTTTTGTCTTAATCGTAGCCGATCTGGCCGCCGCAGTCAGGCGCAGGTAAAGAATCTCTATACTCGCCTGGAATACATTCTCGGGCATCAGCCTGCCGCCTTCAGTTTATCTCTGACTTTGCAAAATCTTCATGAGATCACCGGAAGACGCAACTTTCACAATGAGCCCATAAGCCCTTCAGCCGATAAATTGTTGTCATGGCCAGGTATCGTCGAGGCATGTAACAACTACTATCTAAATCGGCTGGATGATGACATTGCCACGATTGGCAAGCTCTATCCGACATCAACATGGAGAAAACAGACTCAAAACATTCTTGATGCAGGATTGCGTGATCAAATTAAAACCGGCGCATGTCTTTTGCTGAGAGTTGGCAAACATAGTGGTGCAAATAGCAACACTGTCAATGGCCGCCAAATCAAAATCATGCTCAATGAGGATAAGCGCTGGATCAATGATAAAGAAGAAAAGATACGTCTTTATATGTTTGATGACGAATCCCGAACCGTCTGGTATTGCGGTGACGATCTGGATAAGCCATCCGATCTTTTGCCACACGGCTGGATCATCTTGAGTAACCCGGATCAGATTTGGCATGCTGACCTACCCGGTTTCGAGCGACGTTGCGCCAGACAACAGGCGGCTGTCGAGAATGCCCGACGTCAGGCTGAAACAGCTGCTGCCGAACAAGCCAGGATTGCGGCACAAGCCGCCCGTGAAGCTGCACTGGCGGCCATGACGGTGAATCAGCGTCGTGTTGAAGCTTTTGTATCCATGTGTGCCCGGCGCGCGGAACAGCTCCGGGGCAGCAAGGAAAATCCCAATGCGGCCATTCACAATGAAGCACGGGCATTAGCAAAAGCAGCGCAGGAAGGCGCGGACTGGACGGGCGGCGAGAAACATGCTGTTGCCAACGCTATCGAGGAATGGCTTCCTAAACTGGTCAAGGTGGAACTCAAGGAGGAACGTAAAAAGCTGAAGTTGTCAGCCTTACGCCTCTAAATTAACCTATCCAACCGGGACTATGAGTACACATTACCTGACTGAACCTGCCTATCCTGTCCTGTCGCTGGGGCGTTACCGCCTTGACTGGCGAGTGACTCGTTCGATTCGACTGCCGGATTATTCCGGTTCCATGTTACGCGGCGCGTTTGGACATGCCCTGCGTAGCATGGGCTGTATTACACGCGAGAAAGATTGTACTGCCTGCCCGTTACGGCGGGATTGCCCCTATACCCTGTTGTTCGAGCCGGCTCCACCGGAACATCACCCATTGCAGGATTTCAGCAGGATTCCGGCACCTTATATCATTGAGCCTCCCGAGTGGGGCGCGCACGTGCTGCACCTTGGTGATACGCTAACTTTCCATTTCACCCTGGTTGGTCGTGGCGTGGAGGAACTGCCCATTGCCATCCTTGCCTGGCGGCGGGCGCTGGCGCGCGGGATTGGCCCGGGCGACGGACAGGCAGAACTGACCAGTATCTGGCTGGAACAACCGGAAGCTTCGCTGGCCATTTATACACCGGAAAATAGCAGCATTCAGAAACATGACACACGATTGACTTGCCCACCTTTGCCAGGCGACAGTGTGCGCCTGCATCTTGTTACCCCCCTGCGCCTGCAAAATAACGGGGTTCCCCTTAAGCCACAAACCGTTACTGAGCGCACCTTGTTGATGGCGTTGGTACGGCGTCTGGCACTGATGAGTGAATTTCATGGCGAGCTTGCCTGGCAACCGGATTTTCACCATCTGGGCGAACTGGCCAGCAGCATCCAGGGTAATCGGCAACTTTCCTGGCGCGACTGGAAGCGTTACTCCAGCCGCCAGCAACAGGAAATGGCACTGGGCGGTGTTACCGGCCGCTGGGATTTGCACGGTAAATTATCCGCATTCTGGCCGGCATTATGGTTCGGACAGTGGTTGCATGCCGGTAAAAATGCCAGCTTCGGGCTGGGCCGCTATCAAATTTATGCCACATGATCATCTGGCTTGTTACTCGCCACCCTGGTGCAATCGAATGGACAGCGCGCCAGGGCATCCAATGGGATAAACATGTTGCCCACCTTGATCCGTGCGAAATCACTGCGGGCGATACTGTCATCGGTTCACTGCCGATCAACCTTGCCGCAGAAGTCTGTAATCGCGGTGCGCGTTACTTCAATCTCTCGCTTAATCTGCCGGCTCATCTGCGTGGTCAGCAGCTAAGCGTCAATGAATTGGGAAGCTGTCAGGCAAAGCTTGAGGAATATCACATAAGGAAAATCAAATGACTACCCATATTTGCCTTGTTTCGGCGCAAGCCGCGCCTAATCTCCTTCCAGTACTTGATCCGGAACTGAAACCCAAAGAAGTCGCACTACTGGTCAGCGAGAAAATGCGTAAAGCTGCCAATGCGTTAAGTACGGTATTGAAAGAACTTGGAATTCGCACTACGACGGTTCCTCTCGAAGATGAACATAGCAGTAGCGTAATTGAAGAAGCTCTACTTAAAATTGCAAGCGAACGAGAGGGAGAGGAAATTCTTCTTAATTTGACTGGCGGCACAAAGCTGATGGCGCTGGTTGCACAAACTGTTGCACAGGCAGCGAATTGGCGCAGTTTCTATGTTGATATGGATACTGATGCCGTTGTCTGGCTGGACAAAACTCCCGGTAAAAAACTGGCCGAACAATTACGACTTCCCCACTACCTGAAATCATACGGGTTCGAGCTTCCAGATTCTCCTGTGCGCCCACAGATCACGCGCGATCAGCATGATCTCATGCACACCCTCATCACCCAGACTGGCAGCCTGGAGAAGCCACTCACCCAGCTTAACTGGTTAACCCAACTGGCAGAAGATAAAAAACAACTGAAAATTGAAATGAGTGACCAACAGGCAGGTAACCACAGTCTGGAAGCCCTGTTGCGTCACTTTACAGAAGCCGGCCTGCTGCAGGTAAACCAAAATACGATCAGCTACACTGATGAAGCTGCACGAGATTTCGTCAAGGGTGGCTGGCTGGAGCTTCACGCCTATAAATGTGTTGAGGCTATCACGGGTGAGACGGGAATTCGCGACAAGGCTGCTAATCTCACGGTTATAGGTGGCGGTGTAAAAAATGAAATGGACATCGCCATCATGGCGCGTAACCGATTGTTTGTCATTGAATGCAAGACTGCGCACATGGATCGGCCGGAAGCGCCCAAGGCCAACGATACGCTGTTTAAGCTCTCGGAGATTTGCCGGCGAGTAGGTGGTCTGGGAACCAGAGGTATGCTGGCCAGTTATCGCCCTGTTGCTGATTCCGAACGAAAACTGGCCAGAGCACTAAACATTGAGTTGGTGTGCGGACAAGATTTGAAGAATCTGCGAGATCAGATCAGAGCGTGGATTTCAGCCAAGAGCCGGAGTTGATTCTGCTTATGTCACAACTACTGCAACCCCATGAATATCCGCGTCGCATCCTGTTATGTGTTACGGGGCTGTCACCGCAGATTGTCACTGAAACGCTGTATGCCCTGGCTATGGCACGGACTCCACCCTTCATTCCGACAGAGGTACATCTACTGACCACCACCGATGGCGCGCGATTGGCGCGGGCAGCATTGTTGCATCCCGATGGCGGCCATTTCCATGCGCTGCTGAATGACCAACCGCAGATTGGCCATCCTCGTTTTGATGAAGACTGCATCCACATCATCAGCTATCATCAGGAAAAGCTCGCCGATATTCGTACACCGGCCGAAAATGCCGCCGCTGCTGACACAATCACGGCACTTGTCGCCCAACTTACTGGAGATGCAGATACGGCGCTGCACGTTTCGATTGCCGGTGGACGTAAGACCATGGGCTTTTATCTCGGTTATGCTTTTTCATTGTTTGCCCGACCGCAGGATAATCTCTCTCATATTCTGGTTTCATCCCCTTTTGAAGGACATCCGGATTTTTTTTACCCGCCCCGTCAGCCCCGTCGGCTGGTAACACGGGATGGGCATCACATTGATACTGCTGAAGCCGTCGTTACCCTGGCTGAAATTCCTGTAGTACGGTTGCGACACGGCCTTCCTGTTGCGTTGATCACCGGTCGCGCAGGATTCAGTGAAACTGTCGCCACCTTGCAGCAAAGTTTTGCACCACCACGTCTGCTGATCGATCTGAAGCAAAGATACCTTGTCTGTGGTACGACTGCAGTTACCATGAAACCGCAATTGCTTGCATGGCTGGCGTGGTGGGCTACGCTTGCTCGACAGGGACGGCCTGAAACAGCCTGGCGTCAAGCTGATGCCGGATTATTTCTCGATATTTACCGGGTGGTAGTTGGTATTGATGTCACTGATTATGAGAAATCCGTCGAACTACTCAGCAATGGGATGGAGAAGGAGTTTTTTCAGACCAAAAATGCCAAGATGGAGCGTATATTAAAAGATGCACTCGGTCTGGCAGCAACCCCCTATCTATTGATTACTGCCGGCAAGCGTCCGCATACCCGGCGCGGTCTAACCCTGCCGCCGGAAAGTATTCAGATCAGCGGCTTTGACAACAGGCGAGATTAACCGGCAAGCTTGCCGGTGCACAACGGGAGCCAGGCAAGCCCTACAATGCTGCACATGAACCGAAGCCTGTATCTCGTCGCTTATGATGTCTGTAATCCGCGCAGATTGTATAAAGTTTGCCGCTATCTCAAATGTTATAGGGTGGGTGGCCAGAAATCGGTTTTTGAACTCTGGATAACACCAGCCGAGCTGCGCACCATTCGCGCTGATCTGGATAAACTGATGGATGCGCAAGAAGATCGCCTGCATGTTCTCAGTCTTGATCCACGCATGAAGCCGCGTTGTTACGGTAAAGCCAGCACATTCACGGCACAGTATTTCTGTATCACCTGAAAACCAGGAGAAACGATATGACCAGCCTGTTTGTTGATCGTCGCGGAGTAGTACTTGAACTTGAATCCGGTGCCATTGTTTTTCGCGAAAATGGTGAACGTATTGGCACGGTGCCTATTGCGCCACTGTCGCGCGTTTTTCTGCGTGGTGATGTCAAGTTGCCAGCCGCCCTGTTGGGGAAGCTTGGCGAACAGGGGGTGGGTGTCGTCATCCTGAGCGGGCGGATTGGCCGTCCCAGTTTGCTGCTGGCACGCCCGCACAACGACGCAGTCCGGCGTGTTGCCCAGATACGTTTGAGCTTTGATGAACCGTTCTGTTTACAGATTGGCAAAACACTCATCGAACGTAAGCTGACACGTCAGATCGAATGGTTTACTGAGCTACGCGAGAACGATATGCAGGTACGTTACGAACTGAGCCACGCCTTACGCGCACTGGAGGAGCATTGGCCTCGTATCGGCCATGCCAGCAGTGCTGCCAGCTTGCGTGGTGTAGAAGGTTCCGCTGCTGCGCGCTATTTTTCTGGTTTGCAGGCTGTTGTTCCGAATTCACTACATTTTAGTGGCCGTAACCGTCGCCCGCCGCGTGATCCTTTCAATGCCCTGCTTTCGCTCACGTATACCCTGCTGCATAGTGAAATTGCTATTGCGCTGTATGGCGCCGGGTTTGATCCTTACGTTGGTTTTTATCATCGTCTGGCCTTTGGCCGGGAATCGCTCGCTTCCGATTTGCTGGAGCCTTTACGCCCGCTGGCGGATCAGTTTGCGCTTGCGCTGATACGCAAAAAAGTATTGGAAAAAGATCATTTTTCGACGACAGAAGCAGGTTGCCTGCTTGGTAAGGCTGGCCGTACGCGCTATTACGCTGCCTATGGGGAGCACAGTGAAACCCTGCGCAAAGGCATTAACCAGGAAATTGAGTGGTTAACAGCGCAGGTGAACGAGATTATGGCCACAGCGGAAGATGATGTGCGATCAGAGGATGATTTTGAAGATTTCGGCTAGCGTAGATGATGAGTGATTTTATTATCTGTTATGACATTACGCACCCGCGACGGCTGGCGCGCTTGCATCGCTATCTGGTAAAACGTGCCGTACCGTTGCAACATTCTGTATTTTTGTTTAGCGGAGATGATCGCCAGCTTGAACACTGTATGCAGGGGGCAATTGAACTGATTGATGAAAAAGAGGATGATTTGCGTGTTTACCCGTTGCCGAATCGTGGACTGAAGGCTCGCATCGGTCAACCCGCCTTGCCGGAAGGCATCCAATGGAGTGGATTGCCCACCGCGTGGTAGCGCACAGCTTTCCTGAAACGGTCAATCGCCTGAACAGAAAGCCAGATCAGTTACAGTTCGCTCTTGTAAATATGGCAGGATCGTTCAAAATATCGAAAAATGAACTAACTCCAGGATATATAAACTTTGCCGATTGTTGTACTAATGAAGTAAATCACCAATTTACAGGATATATCTTGCAACCGCTTATCATTTTTCCTCCGCACCATTTTCAATATATTGATTGTAAAGAGATAAATGGTGGTGATCAGAAGCACCCATGCCCTGATTTCAAAGGGATTGAGACATTAAATTGAGTTTAGATTCGGTTGGATTGGTTAGAAGCACCCATGCCCTGATTTCAAAGGGATTGAGACGTATGCTCACGACGCCATTAAGTGAGCCAATATGCAGAAGCACCCATGCCCTGATTTCAAAGGGATTGAGACCGTAAAGCCGTGACGAGCGACAGAACAAGATGGAAGCACCCATGCCCTGATTTCAAAGGGATTGAGACTCCTAGTCCACTTTCGTATGCATCACATATTTCAGAAGCACCCATGCCCTGATTTCAAAGGGATTGAGACACCATGCTTAACTCCCTAAATGAGATACTCATAGAAGCACCCATGCCCTGATTTCAAAGGGATTGAGACCTTAACAAATACTCTCTATCTTCGATACGCTGAGAAGCACCCATGCCCTGATTTCAAAGGGATTGAGACCCTGTTATTGTTATAGGATTCTCCGTTGCCACGAAGCACCCATGCCCTGATCTCAAAGGGATTGAAACTATCCGCGTAGTACCGCTACGTACATACATGAAGGCGTGAATGTCATATAGTGAAAATCCAGCCCCCACGCTCGTTGTGTCGAAAATGAACAACGGAAAGAAAAGCTCCTTGATGTTCTTTACGTTGCTGAACAAGCAGCCAGGAAGTCCTTCCGCGCAACAAAAGCTCATAGGAATCTTTTGCTGTCAGTTATTGAGGATTGTGAACTACACGTTGCCGCAGGTGTAATTAGCGTGCCATCTGGGAAATCAGAACGCTAAAGTGTAACTTTTAAGGTTCTGTCGCATTAAGCAAGATCATCGACACATTCGATGTAGCGTGTTGACTATTAAAGAGATGACAACGCTACATGCTTATTGTTAAAAGGATGCCGTTTCCGGTTGATATAATTCTGGCTTGCATCCGCTGGTACGCAGCGTATCCGTCAAGTTGTCCGCACCTGGAAGAGATGATGGAGGAGCGTGGCGTATCTGTAGATCATTCTACAGCGAGCCGTTGGGCGATCCGGTTTCTACCATGGTTGGAAAGGATTTTCAGAAAGTATAAGTGCCTGGCTGGTAGAGGCTGGGTAACCGTCCAGTCCTCCCCTCTGCGGAATCATGATTTTCCGCATTGCCATCCTTTTCGTTACCCGTTTCTTTACTGAAGGATACCCAATGGCATTGCAAAAACATCAACAAAAGCATATCTGTGACTGGCAGACAAGTGGTCTGGCCTGGCACTTATTGCAGGGCAGCACGCTGCATGTGGATGAAACACCGGTGGTGCAACTCGATCCGAATGGGGGCAAAACCCGCAGCCAGACCGCAAGCGGCAAAAAGAACTGGCTGTTTACCGAATCAGAGCGCGCCGGTTAACGCGCCGCGGCCATGCACGGCCTAGACCCCGCCGCATGGCTTGCAGACACCCTCACCAAACTACCCGCCTGGCCCAAGAACGGTATCGATGAACTACTACCGGTAATATCGGCTTTCATTCAATCACTAAAACAGTGGAAAAAATAAGTGGGAATGCTGGACAGCTACGCCAACACAAGCAAAACAAGCGACAAACCACGATTTTGGCTGGATAAATCGTGGTATACCCCCGTTTCTCTTGTCCGTATTTTGCCGGCGCGCAGTGCGCCTCAACTATTTGTCGCTGATAGAATTTATCTGTTCATATGCGGAAGGATGTCGGACTGATTTTACTGCCTGATTTCAACACGGCCGTCCTGATGCGCAAGACCACTGATCACGCGCCCTGCGGAATTGCGTACTTGTACCAATTCACCTGCTGCTGCATCTGTCAAGGCGCTGCCCTCGGTACTGACGCTAAAACCGGTCCCTGTCACTATTAGCTGTACTTTCTGGCCACGTGTGATGACGTGCGGGGCGCGCAGCTGAATCTGACGGATGGGTTGACCGGCGGCGAGAGATGTAGCAGTCATTTTTCCGACCGCTTGCCGGGGATCAAGAAGTACATCCCGTGAGAAGCGGGTCAGATCAACTTCCTTCATAATCATGTCCTGTTCAAGCAGGAGCTTACCGGTGGAAATTGTGTGCGCAGCATGCACAGTTTGCGTAATGACAGCTATTTCAACCGGCACATAAAGTATCCAGCCATTTACTCCGTGGCAACGAACCCCAACCGAGAATTTTCCCCACATTCTTGCACCTGCAGGCAAGAATGTTTCAAGGTGTTCACATGGTTGGCGCGTCAGACGGGAATTGGGTACACCAGATTTAATGATGATATCACCCGGAAGATTACGGGTTTCCTGTGCAACAAAATTTTCTATTGCTTTAACAATTGTGTTGGCGGTAGTGAGCTCTGCTGATGTGCTCAAGGTAAAGAACATGCAGCAAAAGAATCCAAGCAGTTTGAGTTTCATTATGTACTTTGAGAAGAATCCATGTCTTCGAGGAAAAAAGAGAGCACTGGTTACCGCAAGAGTATGAGTAAAAAATATTTTCTTAACATGTGCTTGATATATAAACAAACATTTTTTATGAGCGCCGCAGTGTTGTGACGAAATATGAATTTTTAGAGGTACTCTTAAGCCTCTTACGACAACCTGTTTTACCAGAATCAACATTAGCGATTTTCTTGTCAAAGTGATTGATCGAATAGTAAGACATTGATAGCGCTATTCGATTAGCCCTGCTTGTATTTTTTTCATATTGTTGATCTGCGCGGTATCCTTATTAAGGCTATGTCTGCATTAAACGTTGAAACTGATTCTCTCGTCTGAGAGCGGCCTGGAGTTTAGCGACTGGCGAGTTGTGCTCACCCCAGCGTTCCAACCATCTACGACAACCGACTCAAACAGTGGGTGAGGAGATTTCATGAGGTCGCAACCAAGTACCTGAATTCTTATCTCGGCCGTTCCGCACCCTTGACCGGCCAGCTCTCACCAGCGCATCGCTCGAATCATTAATCGCTCCGGCTCTCGGAGCTTGTTCTGTCCTTACTTAACGCGAATTGAGTTTTTCTTATTTGCAGGTCATCGAGGCGAATATCCGGTATCACAGAATCGCGAAAAAATATTGGCAGGCGGGTGCGTTCACAGGAAACGTTGATACCGTATGCTGTCCCACTAGGAACTTTTCAGCAGTTTTCTTATACACAATATGATAGGGCTGTTGTTGTAAAAGGAAACTTGAAGCTACGTATTATTAAATTTTTTAAAGAGGCGCCTGGTACGGAAAGCCTGAACACAATCAGGTCTGGCACGCGCTGGTTGTTTTCCTGATTTTTTTCCAACGGGGTCTTGGCCGAAACGGGAACGGCTGCTCATTTCAGCGACGAATTCCAAGAGAGAAAGAATGTTAGTGGTAAAATTTTTGAACAAAATCAACTAATTTTCGCTCACAAGAAATTGCCTTTCAGCACAGAGATAAAGGTGGTCAATCTGAAAACAACTGTAGCGAGACTGCCAAAATAAATGGCAGAATGGCGACAAAAAACTGAAATATCATCGATCTGATTCGTCAAGCTGCGCAAGAATTCGATTTTTGAAACAAGGCAGAGCACGTGTCAGCCTTGAAATAGCGGGTTAAAATCGATTGATTACTTTCTTAGCATGACAGCGCCGAGATTCTGTTCGGTAATTCACTCAGAATTACCTTTCTGCAATTGTCCTCAATAAGTATCTCGCTAGGTTAAAATGCCCGTTTTGTAGTAAATGGTCATTTTTGTGGAGTAACCATGCAACATCTGGAAGAAGTCAGAAATATATTAGGTGATGTGCTCAGTCTGGGCGACAGGGCGCAGACACTCAAGGAAGATTCAATTTTGCTCGGCAATCTGCCTGAGTTGGACTCAATGGCAGTAGTAAATGTGATTACTGCACTGGAAGATTACTACGATTTTTCGGTGGATGATGATGAAATCAGCGCCCAGACCTTTGAAACATTGGGCAGTCTAGCGCAATTCGTCGAGCAGAAGCTCGCGGGATAATCAGTATAGTCTTATGGAGAGCCCTCCTGCTGATCCTTTTTTTCTAGATACTTTTCAAGGAAAGCGTTTTTGCTTATATCATCAACCCGCTAAACCGTTTTTCCGGGGTGACGCCGTTCTTTATATCCATTCTTTTGCTGAAGAAATGAACAAATCTCGGCGTATGGCGGCGTTGCAATCACGAGCTTTCGCTGCAGCAGGGTTAGGGGTGTTGCAGATCGATCTGTGTGGCTGTGGAGACAGTGAAGGGGATTTTGCAGATGCTGACTGGGAAATATGGAAACAGGATATTGCTTGCGCGAGACAATGGCTGATACAACAGGGCTTTATTTCGATCCATATCTGGGGGCTGCGGCTAGGCGCATTGTTGGCGCTGGATTATGCAAGGGAGGCCACACAGGATTTTATTCAATTTATTCTGTGGCAACCAGTTCTTAATGGGCAATCCTTTTTAACCCAGTTTTTACGTTTGCAACTGGGGAACGAATTGATTGCCGCGGACAGCAGTGTGACATCTAATGTTAAACAGTTACGCGAACAACTTCATGCCGGGCATTCCCTGGAAATAGCAGGCTATACACTTGCGCCAGCTTTGGCTGCTGCTATTGATAGCCTGAAAATCAATCAACTAGCAATTGTCAATCAAACAATTCATTGGTTTGAAATTGTTCCGCAAACAGGGCGCGAACAGTCTCCAGCAGGTAAGGTAGTGTTTAAAGCATGGCAACGGGCGGGAGTTAATGTCAAAGTTAACTTGCTAGCTGGCTTGCCATTCTGGGCGACACAGGAAATCAGCGAGTGCCCCGAATTGATTATCGCGACAACCGATCTTTTTTCCCCTTCAGAATCATGAGTTACCGTGAACAGGCGGTGCGTATTCGTTGTGGGTCGTGCTGGCTTTATGGTGTCCTGAGCCTGCCGGACGCACCATGCACGCGTGGCGTGCTGGTTGCAGTTGGTGGACCGCAGTATCGTGCAGGTAGCCATCGCCAGTTTGTGTTACTCGCCCGTGATTTAGCGCGGCAGAATATTGCGTGTCTACGTCTTGATTTTCGTGGCATGGGAGACAGCGAAGGCGAAATGCGCAGCTTTGAAGAAGTGGATGAAGATATTACCAGTGCGGTTGATTTTTTTCTCAAGGAGTGTCCGTTCTTACAGGATGTGGTGATCTGGGGGTTGTGTGACGCCGCTTCTGCAGCCATGTTTTATGCTCAACAGGATACTCGCATCAGCGGACTGGTATTGCTGAATCCATGGGTGCGGACCGAGCAAGGGATCGCGAAAGCATATCTGCGCCATCACTATCTGACACGACTATTTCAGGTCGAATTCTGGAAGAAACTGGTTAGCGGACAATTTGATCCAATTGCTTCGCTCCGTTCACTTTATGCAATGACCAAAAGTCTGTTCCTTGTCAGCAATACCCCATCCAAATCGGAGAATGTCGGCATTCCCTGTGGCAAATTGCCTCTACCGGAGCGTATGCTTGACAGCCTGAAGCATTTTCATGGCAAAACTTTAATTATTACCAGTGGTAAGGATATGACCGCACGCGAGTTTCTCGATCTAGCAAATAACTCAAACGATTGGCAGAATACATTCAAAGCCAAACAAGTGAAACTGTCACATCTGGCAGCGGCTAATCATACATTTTCTACTCGTGAATGGCGCGACCAGGTGGTGAAATTAACTGAAAACTGGTTGCGATCATGGTAAAACGCGTGTTGATGATTGCCTATCATTTTCCCCCGCTGGGTGGTAGCAGCGGAATCCAGCGTACACTCCGCTTCTCGCAATATCTGCCTGATCATGATTGGGAACCGATTGTGCTCAGCGCCCATCCTCGTGCCTATCAGCAAATCGACGAAAGCCAGCTGGCAGATATTTCAAGTCAAGTACGAGTACATCATTCTTTTGCGTTGGATACAGCCAGACATCTAGCTATCATGGGGCGTTACCCGCGCATGCTGGCCTTGCCGGATAGATGGGTGAGCTGGTGGCTGGGTGCTGTTCCAGCAGGGCTGCGCTTGATCAAGCGATATCAGCCAGACGTGATCTGGTCAACTTATCCTATTGCGACGGCTCACCTGATTGGATTGACCCTGAGTCGCCTCACAAACATTCCCTGGGTAGCTGATTTCAGGGATCCAATGGTGCAGTCGGATTATCCGCGTGATCCATCTACCTATCGTGCTTATCAATGGATAGAGAATAAGACGATAATGCACTGTGCTGCGGCTGTTTTTACTACACCAGGTACACTACGAGATTACCAAACAAGATTTCCTGCCATTCCTGTTTCGCGGTTTCAGTTAATCGAAAATGGCTTTGATGAAACCAGTTTTGCTGCACTACCGCTGCCGACAAAGCCTGTTACGGCTGATTCCAGGAAAATTGTGTTACTGCATAGCGGCATCATTTATCCATCCGAGCGTGACCCCACCCACTTATTCGAAGCGGTGGCAACTTTGCTCAAACAAGGGAAAATCAATGCAGACAATCTGAGTATTATCCTGCGTGCATCACATCATGAAACCTACCTGCAATCTCTGATTGACCGTTTTGGAATTAGTCAGATTGTTTCGCTTGCCCCAGCCATTCCCTACAAGCAAGCATTGTCAGAAATGCTTGCTGTAGATGGGTTGCTGTTACTGCAAGCCGCTAATTGCAATAATCAAATACCCGCTAAACTGTATGAATACCTGCGTGCTCAACGACCGATATTAGCATTGACCGACCCGGCGGGTGATACTGCACAGAAACTTCAGAATATAGGTATCAACACACTGGCACCGCTGGATTCATCAGAAGCCATTCAGCTGGCACTCAGGAATTTTCTGGTTTTGTTGCGGGAAGGTCGTGCACCAGTAGCGTCCGCAGATAAAATACTTGCAAATTCAAGGATATCTACTACTGGAGAATTGGCCGGCTTGCTGAATACTATTTCTTTGTCATGCAATTAATCTGTCAAGCAAATTATTAGGAGTCGCCATGAAAAGGTTAATCGGATACTTGCTTATACTCATTACACTAGGCGTATCGCCAGCAACTTCAACCTTGGCAATAGCTGCCCGCTCTGGGGCTCTGTATTGCGGTGAGCTTAAAGGGGGATACGGCCCGTTTGATTATATCAATCGGCATAGCTTGCAAGAGCAGCTGACTGTAGTGGAATCCTTTCACTTTACATACGACGTCGAAAATCTTATAAAGGGTCAATCAGGTAGCATTGCTGGCGATTTAAATTACACACTGCACGCTTGGCCAAACCATCATCGTGCACTGGTTTCTCTGGTGAGATTATCAATCCGGGATAAATCGACACGCTTTCATGGACTGAAATATCCGGTAGAGTGCTATTTTGACCGGGCGATACGCATGAACGCGACTGATGCTAAGGTTCGCTCAATCTACGGTGGTTATCTCTTGCAACAAGGACGGAATAAAGAAGCCATTGAACAACTCGATATCGCCGTTAATCTTGAGCCAGACAACGCAACTGCACTCTACAATCTAGGGTTATTACATTTCAAACAAAAAAATTATGAGAAAGCCAATAATTATGCACAAAGAGCATATGCGCTCGATTTTCCATTACCCGGACTTAAGAATAAATTGATAGCCGCGGGGAGATGGAAATACATGAAAAATAAATAACTTGGATAGATGTGGGGGGTGTAAATAATTTTGTGTAAATGGTCATTTAGCAGGAAACTGCTTATTTACTTTTGGAGTAAAGATGACTACACACAAATCCCTACCGACCGACTTAATTGATAGCCTGTTGGCCGATTACAAAAAGCCAGAAGATTTAATCGGTGAGAATGGTCTTCTCAAGCAACTCACCAAAGCGCTGGTTGAACGTGCCCTACAAGCAGAGATAACCGAGCATCTTGGTCACGATAAGCACGAAACTGTAACCAACCCCACTGGCAATGCCAGAAATGGTAAAAGTCATAAGACCCTGAAAGGTGAATTCGGTGAATTACCCATCGAGATCCCCCGTGACCGCGAAGGCAGTTTCGAGCCGCGAATGATTTCTAAGCATCAAACCTGCTGGGCGGGGTTTGATGACAAGATCCTCTCGCTGTATGCCCGTGGCATGACAGTGCGTGAAATCCAACAACACCTCACCGAAATGTATGGCGCGGAAGTGTCGCCTACGCTTATTTCTACGGTCACTGACGGCGTGATGGATGAAGTAAAGCAATGGCAATCTCGGCCTCTCGATTCGGTGTATCCTGTAATCTATCTCGATTGCATCCATGCCAAAGTTCGTGACGCTGGTAGCGTTCGTGCCAAAGCAATTTACCTGGCAATCAGCATTAATATGGAAGGCCATAAAGAAATCCTGGGCCTATGGATTGCTCAGACCGAGGGTGCCAAATTCTGGCTCAGCGTTGTCACTGAACTCAAGAACCGTGGCGTGCAGGATATTCTTTATCGCCTGCATTGATGGTTTAAAAGGCTTCCCTGAAGCGATTGAAACGGTCTATCCATATGCCATTGTACAACTCTGTATCGTGCACATGGTGCGTAACAGCCTCAACTACGTCGGATGGAATAAACGCAAGGAAGTAGCTGCTGATTTACGCTTGATCTACAGCGCCGCCACAATTGATGAGGCTGAGCAAGCGCTAGCAGACTTTGAAGATAAATGGAACAAGCCTTATCCACCAATTGCCCTATCTTGGCGCAATAATTGGCAGCGCATCATTTATACAACCAATACGATTGAATCAGTCAATATGAGTCTACGCAAAGTCAGCAAAATCCGGGGATCGTTTCCTAACGATGACGCCGTGATCAAATTGTTCTATTTGGCGCTCAGCAATATAGTCAAAAGATGGTCTAGGTCAATAAGAAATTGGAAACCTGCACTAAACAGGTTTACTATTCAGTTTAACGAAAGAACACCCAGGCAATATTAACCACCATTTACACAAAATCTAGGACACCCTCCAGGCCTTATGCTTTGGTCATTACATATTTTAGTATTTCTACAACTTGCTCTGGCGTCTTGGCCCATGCCATTGCCGCAGCATCAAGTTCCTTGAGGGGATGTATAATTTCCTCGTCATGAAGGGTAATGTAGGGTGTGCCCAATGCAGCACAAAAGCCAGCATCAAAAGCTGCATTCCACTGTTTATACTTGTCGCCGAAACGCACTACAGCGACATCGCAGTTTTCAATCAATGTTTTGGTTCTGATCGCATTAACTTTCGCTGATTTGTGATCGCGCCAATACTTGCTATCTTCTTTACCCAGCAAGTCACCTGCGGCATCGCTCGCTTCATGATCTGTGACAGCAGAGGTGAATACAACAGGCAGATTGTTCGCTTCACAACCCTCTTTTAACCGCTGTCTCCAGTCAGTATGTATTTCACCAGAGAGATATACATTCCAGTCCATGTTTTTCCTATGCGGATTGTTTAATTCAAATTATTTATTGTTCAGTCGACGTTCAAACCAGCCAAAGGAGATTTATTGAAGACAAGTATTGTCTGGACGGACTTCAAATGAAAAAGGCCTGCATCGCCACACGTCGTTAATTAACTTGGGACCAATGACAAACAGATTAACAGCAGGACTATCAACCAACACCACTGTCTGGTCAATTAATTTCTCTCCTAATACCTATTTCTACACCGGGAGAGATTTTACTCTCCAAACCGACCAGAAATGGACCAGAGAGGAAATTTAAGGACTCAGTATATTGCACCCAAGTCCTTGAATAATTTGGTGGGTCTGGCTGGACTCGAACCAGCGACCAAGGGATTATGAGTCCCCTGCTCTAACCAACTGAGCTACAGACCCTGTTAGACGTAAGTTGCTTCAAACTATGTTTTAGCGACACTAGAAATTGCAGCTTATTATATCACTGCAATTTCTAGCACCGCCCATTATCAACCTGCAGAGGAAATTAGTTGTTATTATTGTCAAGGAAGCTACGCAGACGATCCGATCTTGCTGGATGCCTTAATTTACGAAGTGCTTTAGCTTCGATCTGACGGATGCGTTCGCGTGTAACATCAAACTGCCTGCCAACTTCTTCCAGAGTATGGTCAGTATTCATTTCTATCCCAAAACGCATGCGTAGTACCTTGGCCTCTCTTGGTGTCAGAGAATCCAGCACATCCTTGGTAACATTTCTCAGACCTGTATAAACTGCTGCATCTCCGGGTTCCATCGTGGCGGCATCTTCAATGAAGTCACCCAGATGAGAATCTTCATCATCGCCAATAGGCGTCTCCATCGATATAGGTTCTTTCGAAATCTTGAGAATTTTACGTATCTTGTCTTCCGGCATTTCCATTTTCTCAGCCAATAGGGCCGGATCTGGCTCCTGCCCCGTTTCCTGAAGTATTTGCCGAGAAATACGATTCATCTTATTAATAGTTTCAATCATATGCACAGGAATGCGAATAGTACGTGCCTGATCAGCAATTGAACGCGTGATTGCTTGTCTTATCCACCAGGTTGCATAGGTGGAAAATTTGTAGCCTCTACGATATTCAAATTTATCGACAGCTTTCATCAATCCGATGTTGCCCTCTTGAATAAGATCCAGGAATTGTAGGCCGCGATTAGTGTATTTCTTAGCAATCGAAATAACCAACCTTAAATTGGCTTCCGTCATTTCCCGTTTAGCGCGTCGCGCTTTGGCCTCACCGGTGGTCATCCGGCGATTGATTTCTTTCAACTCCTTGATAGGAATAAATGCTTGCTTCTGAATATTCAGCATGTTCTGCTGTTGTTCTATGATGGTTGGGCGGTAGTGTTCTAAAGACTGACTATAGGGTTTATTTGAACTGATCTCTGCGTCGATCCAACCTATATTAGTTTCGTTGCCCACAAAAGTCTTGATAAAGTAAGAACGCGGCATTCCGGTGCGTGTCACACATAGATCCTGAATTTTTCGCTCACAATTGCGAATATCATTGACAATATTTCGTTGAGTGTCACACAGTTTTTCGACCATTTTCGCTGAAAAACGCATTCCCATCAATTCGCTGGAAATTCTCTCCTGGAGTAACTCATATTCTTTGTCCTTGCAATTACCTTTTTTGGCGATGATTTTTTTCATATCATCATAAGCTTTGCGTATAACAGCAAAACACTCCAGAACTTCATTTCTCAGTTTAAGCAAATTAGCATTTTCTGCCTTTATTTGTTTCTCTTCATCATCTTCATCATCATCTTCATCATCAAAACCTTGATTCAGTGATTCGGTTGATATATCTTTGGCCAGAAGATCTTCGTCTCTATCGTCAAGGAAACCATCAACCAGTTCATCCACGCGCAAGCGACCTTCTTCTACATCAGTTGCCAGCATCAATATCTTTTCAATGATAGCCGGGCAAGCCGAAATCGCCTGGATCATGTGCCGCAACCCGTCTTCGATGCGCTTAGCAATTTCGATTTCACTTTCTCGCGTCAATAATTCAACAGAGCCCATTTCCCGCATATACATACGCACCGGATCTGTTGTTCGCCCAAACTCGGAATCGACACTGGAAAGCGCGGCCTCTGCTTCTTCGACCACATCATCATCGGTAACGGTGGTGCTGGCATCTGACATAAGCAACGCTTCAGCATCAGGTGCCTCATCGTGGACGGTAATGCCCATATCATTGATCATGCTAATAATACTTTCAATCTGATCTGCGTCGAGCATATCATCCGGCAGATGATCATTGATTTCGGCATAAGTCAAATAACCCCGCTCCTTGCCTTGCACAATCAGCTTTTTCAACCGCATCCTTCGTACTTCGACATTCTCATCTTCTGATGTGAGCAGTACGTCACTTGCAAACTCAACTGGGTTCTTGTTCAAGATGGTATTCTTACTTTTTTTCTGAATTTTGATTTTTTCTGAAGAAGTGGGTTTTTTAAGTAAGTCAGCTTGACGAGTAGATTTATTCATTTGCTGCCTATCATCTATTTCTGGAGCCATGGTATTATTGTTGTCAGCTGTTATCTTCTTTTCGGAATACCGAGTTCCGCCAGATAACTCGGTTTTATTTGCTTTAGGCTCCCTTTTCAGAAGTTTGTCCCCGCCTTTAGAATCGATTTTCGGCGCCATTACAGATTCTTTGCTGGTGGTATTTTTTTTAACAGAGGCTGGTGTTTTTGGCTTTGTCATTTTTGACGGATCCTATGAAAAATATGACTCATAAAGCGAATACAAAAGCTTTTCATTATAACCAAATTTTCTTCTTTATGCCTAATTGCCAAAACTATATGGCATCATTGCGCGGCCAGTTTATCCGTTCAGGAGATAGCTAACCGTTGCAACTCCTGTTTTTCCTGAGGCGTAAGCAGATTGAGCGGTTTTGCGTGTAATTCTGTCATCCTAAGCTTACGCTGTATTTCACGTAATTTTGTCAATCCACCGACAAATTCAGCTTCGATATCCCAGTCGGCTTCCATGATGGGCGTATCCTGAACAATATTTCGCAATAATGCTCGATAAGGAGTTTGATCGAAATGCAATACGACTGCCTCTTTGGTGAACATATTTTTTATGACATCCCATTCATTTAAAAAATCCGCCAAGGCAATTAAAAGTCTCATTTCCTCACTTTTGGAATTGCCCATATCAAGCAGCTCTCGGTCTAGTCTTTTAACATACCCCGGATTATGCAGCAAAATTTGTATCAGGCGACGGCAAGGCGTAACAGATAAAGGGCGAGTCAGGTGGGAAGGTCGACCGAGAATATTTTTTTTCTGACCGAATTTCAGAAACCCAGGCGGATAATTTTGATCTATGCGAGCCAGTTCCGCTAATCGTTTTTTAATCATAAAAGCAAGAATAGGTGCATTGGCGTTAATTTGTGACAACAACGGCTCAGCATCTTTAATCAACCGGGTACAGCCCTCATCCGTTTCCAGATTTATCTTCCGAGATAATTCATTGCATAAAAAAAGTGATAGGGGCGTGGCTTGCTCAAGTAAATTCTCGAATTTTTTTTGACCATGCTGACGAATATAGCTATCTGGATCCTCTCCATCCGGGAGAAACAGAAATTTGATATTTTTTCCATCCTTGAGCTGCGGCAAACTGGTTTCCAGCGCGCGCCAGGCGGCTTTAGAGCCGGCTTTATCTCCATCAAAGCAGAAAATGACTTCATCCGTATAACGCAATAATTTCTGAATATGCAAGCTCGTCGTAGCAGTGCCAAGCGTTGCTACGGCATATGCTATTCCACATTGTGCGAGCATGATCACATCCAGATAACCTTCAACAACGAGAATGCGACCTGCCTTACGAGCGGCCAGACTGGCTGATGGCAGGTTATAAAGCTCTCGACTCTTGATAAAAAGAGGAGTTTCTGGTGAATTGAGGTATTTGGGTTCACCATTATCCAGAACGCGCCCACCGAACCCCACGACTTTTCTTTTATGGTTAAGAATGGGGAACATGATTCTGTCACGAAAACGATCGTATATTTTTTTCCCTTCCTGAGCAATGACTAATCCGGCTTCGGCTAGCGGATGTCCAAGGCTGTCTGAGTGATAATCTGTAAAAACTGCGGCTAAATTCTGCCAACCATCAGGAGCATATCCAATACCAAATTGCTTTGCAGTTTGACCGGTAATGCCGCGCTTCTGTAAATAGGCGATGGCTTTTGGGGATTGCTTAAGTTGTACACGATAGTATTTTGCAGCGACATCTATACAGGCGTACAAGTTTACAGACGACAAAACCGTATCATTTTGGGTCTCTGGGCTGCTTGCAGTTGCTTGATTACCATGAAATTGAGCAGTTTTTTGAATTTCATGGGGAGGAAGTGACAACCCCGCATCAGCCGCTATGGTCTCAACCGCCTCGATAAAACTCAAGCCGCTGTATTCTCTCAGAAAGTCAATGGCATTCCCGTGCTTGCCGCACCCAAAACAATGATAAAATTGCTTGGATTGGCTGACGGAAAATGATGGTGTTTTTTCATCATGAAACGGGCAGCAGGCAGTAAAATTCACCCCTTTCTTCTTCAGCGGAAGATGGCGCGTGATGACATCAACGATATCAACCCTGTTCAGCAACTCCTGAATAAACGATTGCGCAACCATTCATTGGATACCATAAGTACCTGGTGCATCCCAAGTATAGTAACAGGATGCGGCTGTTGTCGAATCTGCCTACAATAGCTGATGAAGCTGCTCAGTTTGCTACCAGCGACTTCACAAGAGCCGACACCTTGGCCATATCCGCCCGTCCGGCTAACTTAGGCTTGAGAAATGCCATCACTTTTCCCATTTTTCCGGGCGAAGTGTCTTCAATAGCAGCAATGGCGTCTTTAATAATCGCTTCAAGCTCGTTCTCGCTCAATGCTTGAGGCATATATTGCTGCAATACTGTGATCTCCGCTTCCTCAATCGCCACCAGCTCGTTACGGCCTGCGGTCACGTAATGTTTGATAGACTCCAAGCGCTGCTTGAGCATCTTCTCTAAGACTGCAATTACTGCCACATCATCAAGCTCAATGCGCTCGTCGACCTCGCGTTGTTTCAATGCGGCCTGTAATAAACGTAGCGTATCACGGCGCTGTTTATCGCCTGCACGCATCGCGGCTTTCATATCGTCAGCAATTTGTTGTTTTAAACTCATGACGGAAATAGAATGAGTGCATCAGTTTACGATATAGATGCAAATGCAGCATAAAATCAATATAATTTTTCTGGGAGCATCTGGCTTCGCAGTCGTTTGTAGGTTCTTTTAACTGCTGCTGCATGTTTGCGCTTACGTACTGCTGTTGGTTTCTCATAAAACTCGCGCGCGCGCAAATCAGTAAGTAATCCGGTTTTTTCAATCGTACGCTTAAAACGTCGCATGGCGACTTCAAATGGTTCGTTTTCCTTAAGTTTAACAGTTGTCATAAAGTAATGTTTCCTTCCGGTCTCCTTCCTGTAAATTGGCTAATTCCAGTTATTATCATTGCCAAGCCATCGTCTATTGGCCAAAGCTTTGAAAGCTGGCTAATATACCATCAATCTAACATTATGCGAAGCATGGCGATCAATGAAGAAGCGGAGCTACAGACCATTGTGAAATAGTGGTCTGCCTCTATTTTCCTTCGATTTGAATAATCTGCTTCTTGGTAAAAGAGAGTGTCGGCCTAAGTTATCACTCCCAATGATGATATTTTATAGATGCGTCTTTCGAATCTCATGCCGAATTATCAGCTTGTTAGTATCCTGTTTTCTTTGCAGCGGCTGCGTTTCTTTTTCAGCTCTCGCACTGGACGATGCTGACTTCGGGAAACGAACGATTTATATTGTTAACCACGGCTTGCATACCGGTATCGTGATTGATGCCGATTCGGCCACGGAAATTTTGCCACGACTACAGCTTGCAATAGAAGACATCCAATTCATAGAATTTGGCTGGGGTGATCGGAATTTTTATCAGGCAAATTCGTTTTCGGTATTTTTGGCAATCAAAGCATTATTCCTTCCAACCAAATCAGTCATGCATGTCGCCAGTATTCCTCGTCATCCAATGTCTTATTTTCGGTCTGACAGCGTTGAAAGCGTACCAATCTCTTTAAGCCATTTACGGTTAATACTGGGATTTATTAGCCGCACTTTTACCCGGGACAGGCAAGGAGATATCATCCAATTAGGCCAGGGTTTATATGCCGATAGTGCTTTTTACGCGGCTTTCGGTAACTATCATCTGCTCAAAAACTGCAACACCTGGGTAATTGAGGCATTTGCTGAAGCAGGATTTCCGAAACCAGTCTTGCCGGCTTTAACGGCCAGCAGCGTCATGCGGCAAGTCAGAATATACAAACATATTCAGCCTATTAAGGTGCCGACTGATCGTTCTGATTGAGGTTTTCCTGTGGCTCTAGCAGATCACCTGGCCAGGTCGAGAATGGGAAAGGTCTCAGTTCGCTATTGAACGTCAGAAAACAAATGATCTGATATTCATATACTGCCAACTGACGGCCTAGCCAGAGCAGATGTTTATTCGTCTGACCTGTGACAGCAACAGCACCGAACTGAAATAAAGATACCGCGACAACCAGAAACTTCACTACCCCCTGTATAAAAAAGAAGAGCAGCATAAATAGTGCACGTTTCCAAGTTTCGGTTGCCTGTAGTCTTTGCTTGATTTCCTCTTTCATCACGGTTTCCTTGTAAAAATAATTTCCTGATGAGAGTTACTAAAGCGTGTTGCCAGATTGTTTGTCCAGAATGGACAGTATCTCCCTAAGGAAATGTAGTGACCAGATAACGCCAAAACCGGTCACATCGGTGCTGACTGCGCCGAGTCCATCCTTATGATTACAAGCGGATAGGTCCAGGTGTATCCAAGGTATATCCTCAACAAAATGACGCAGAAAACAGGCTGCGAGGATATGATCATAGTCACCTTCTATCATGCACTGCTTGATGTCGGCGATTTTACTCTCAAGATCAGTTTCATAGTCTTTATCGATTGGAAAAACACAAACCCGCTCTCCGCTGGCTTGACCAACTATTACCGCATTTTGTGCTAAGTAATCACGATTGGTAAAAATGCCACTGTAACGTGAACCCAGGGCGGTGATCAGACTACCAGTCAGCGTCGCGTAGTCGATAATCAGGTCGGGTTTTTCCTTCGCAGCCAGTGCCAGCGTATCCGCTAGAATCAATCGCCCTTCTGCATCGGTATGCATAATTTCAATGGTCGTACCATTCAAGGCGGTAATTACATCATTCTGCTTGAATGCCTGCGGGCTAATATGATTCTGGGCAATGGCAAGCCAGCAATCGATATTAATCGGCAGATCAGAGCGAGTTGCCGCCAGCAATACACCCAACGCCACTGCAGAACCGTTCATATCTTCATGCATGCCATACATGTATTTAGCTGGTTTAAGATTATGTCCGCCGGTATCAAAACAAATACCCTTGCCAACCAACGCTATGGTTTTTTCAGATCGTTCTTTGTCGATTCTTCTGCGTAAATGAACAATCGCCGCATCCTGCACATGGCTGCCTTGTGCGACTGCTATAAAAGCTCCTGCTCCTAGCTGACGTAGTTGATCAAGCGTATATTCCTCATATTGCCAGCTCTCACTGGCAGCAAGTTTTTTAATTTGTTCGCGATAGGCGCCCGGTGTCAGTTCGTTGGGCGGCAATACCGTCAATCCCCTTGCCAAAAAATTTCCTTCCGCCTGTGCCCGCTGAATAAAAAATGCATCCGCATCTGCAAACCCATAGAGATGCATGTGTTCAAGGGGTTTTTTCTCTGGCTTACGCTTACGCACGGGTAAATCTGCGCCATTAATCCAACCAATTGACACCGCCAACTCTGCCAACTGTCGTTTTTGGGAGGCCAGCCCATAAACGGCGATGTGGATCTCGGACGGATTTTCATCGAGCAATAATTGCCAAGCATGACGCATGATGGTTTGCTGCTCGAAGACAGATTGATTCGGGTCAATCATTACCCAGGTACATAACGCTCCATTTGTCAAATTGGCTGATACTGCTTTCTCACTGATACTACTCAGTGGTTTGTGGCGACGCGCCAGTAAATCATGCAGGATTGGTTCACCGGGGAGTTGGTATTTCTTCTGAATCTTGTCAGATTTTGGCAGCACGACCAGTAAATGTGTCAGTTTAACGGTGTCGTCGATAGTTTCATCGTGTTGTATCAGTGTTGCAAGCATGCATTTTCCAATGGATAGTACTTATCCGAAAAGAGTTGAGTTGATTAGGGAATGAGATAAATCAAATCTTGTATTATAGTCATCTCTCCTAAGGGTCAGGATTAATCATGCTTCAATATCAGGATTTGATGCGCCACGTACTAACGAATGGTCGCAAAAAAGATGACCGAACTGGAACCGGCACTTTGTCAGTCTTTGGCTATCAGATGCGTTTTGATCTGGCAGTGGGGTTTCCGCTTGTCACCACCAAGAAATGCCATGTGCGATCGATCATTCATGAGTTGCTTTGGTTCCTGCGCGGTGAAACCAATATTCGCTATCTCAAGCAGAATGGTGTCTCCATTTGGGATGAATGGGCAGATGAAAGCGGCGAACTGGGGCCGGTTTATGGTCATCAGTGGCGTTCATGGACCACTTCCAATGGCGCATCTATAGATCAGATTTCACAAGTCATCGAACAGATAAAGAAAAACCCGAATTCTCGCCGTCTGCTGGTTTGTACGTGGAATGTCGGTGATCTGGATAAAATGCGGCTGGCTCCCTGCCATGTTTTATTCCAGTTTTATGTGGTGGATGGTAAGCTCTCCTGCCAGCTTTATCAACGCAGCGCAGATATATTTCTCGGCATACCGTTCAATATCGCCTCCTACTCACTACTCACCATGATGGTCGCGCAATGCTGTGGGTTGCGGCTTGGCGAATTCATCCATACCTTTGGCGATGCCCATTTATACCTGAACCATCTCGACCAGGCACACGAACAGCTTCGTCGTAAACCGAAGACATTACCTGTCATGGCACTTAATCCGGATATAAGTAATGTCTTTGATTTCAGATTCGATGACTTCACACTGCACCATTATGATCCCCATCCTGCCATTCCGGCACCGGTTGCCGTATGATATCCCCTCACCTGGCAATTCTGGCTGCCGTTGCAGCTAACCGGGTAATCGGCATCAACAACACCCTGCCTTGGCATTTGCCAGAAGACCTAAAACATTTCAAGTCCCTAACCCTCGGACATATTGTAGTGATGGGGCGCCGTACATTTGAATCGATTGGCCGACCATTGCCAGGTCGCACCAATGTCGTGCTTACCCGCCAGCCAGATTTAATACTACCCGGCGTTGTCATAGCCGGATCGATTCATGATGTGCTCGACCAGTTCGCAAATGACCCACGCTCCCTTTTCGTTATTGGTGGTGCACAGGTCTATCAAGAAAGTTTGCCGTTATGTCAGCGGCTCTATCTGACTGAAATCCAACAGTCGTTTACGGGTGATACTTTCTTTCCGATATTCAATTGCGATGAATGGCATGAGCTCTCCCGTGAGATTCACCACGACAGCTCAGATGCCGCGCCAGAATTCCATTTCGTAGTACTAGAGCGGAATCGCTAAATATTATCTAATGCCTGCCAGAAAACCCTCCAGCGGAACAACGGTTAGCACCCGATCGATAGTGTTGAAGATCCCGAAGGATCAATCCAGATTGACGCTATCAAGCGATTTTGATCACTTTCTAAGAATAATCACCCCGAACTTCGTATAAAATTTTGAGAACGGTATTCTCAAAAACAAACTTCATTCGAGTAAAGGTGGGTACCTTTGTGGTTGAAACCAATGCGCAATTTCCAAGCGATATTGACCTGTTGTGGGATGCCATGCGCAAAGCGATTATTTTGACCGAGCAATGGTACGAAAACCGGCAATTGAGCCACTGACAGCAATATTGCTACAACCCGCGTCAACTGAAACGACTACTGCGTGAAATGCAAAACAGAAAACGGTGCAAGACGCCGAAGAACCAGGTACCAACTATTCAAGCGCATCGAGCCTATATCGAACAGACACAACGGCATCTGGGCAAGATTCAGGCCACCTTGCCCGGACTGATCGCCACCCCCCACTGAGCGACTTCTGAAGCTGAAATCGAAGGTTATTGCCGGCATGCTGCCCGCCAAACTCGACCAGATCACGCTACTCCAAAAAAGTAAACTATCCCAGGAGCATCAAGCCGTGGAGCACGCTGAAGCTTTTACCCAAACTCGTCGCGCACACTCGACAGTAGAATCGGCCATTAACGCTCTGGAAATGCCAGTCTCGGCAAATGTCTGGATCATGGCATCGATGGCTTCAAGCGTTACGTTGCTCTAGCGATTGTCACCCGCAAGGTTCGCGGTCTTTTCGAGCCTGTCTGACTCATAGCTCGTCTTTCTCAGCGCTCTTCCTGATTGTTGATCTTTATGCTTCCCTGACTGCCGTCATATATCCAGTAATTCAACAAACTTCGCGCAGACGGAATGATTTCGGATGCAGTCATGCCGAGTGGCCCGCCCATCTGATCGAGCAGTCTGTCTGCTGCAGCACCATGCAGATAAACCGACAATAGCAATGCTTTTTCTACCGTGAGCTTCTGCGCCAGTAAAGCACCGAGAAAACCGGACAGCACATCACCTGTACCAGCGGTGCTCAGACCGGGGTTGCCGGTTGGACTGAAGTAGTGGCTGCCATCCGGATAAGCGCAGATGCTGCCAGCACCTTTCAGGACCAGCGGACAATTGAATTTTTTAGCAAGCTCACACGCGGCTCTCGGCCGGTTTTGCTGTATGTCATCCTTTGTCACATGTAGCAAGCGTGCCGCTTCTGCAGGATGGGGTGTCAGTACACCGGGAGCCTGACGGCGCTTTAAGGCTTTGTTTAATTCTTCATGGCGGGCAATCAGGTTGAGCGCATCGGCATCAAGCACCAGCGGCAGATCGCTGTGCAGTGCTTGTTGCAGGAAGTCGCAGGCTGCAATTTCGTTCCCCAGGCCTGGGCCAATTACCAGACAATCAAGCAGCTCCACCTGTCTTAACAATTCGCGGGGGCTACGCAGCATCAGTTCCGGCTGGCCATAATCGATCACTGGCACATGATCGGCATCCGCGAGCAATCCAAGATACACGCGCCCTGCCCCGAGATTGAGTGCAGCACGACCAGCAAGCACGGCCGCGCCAACTATGCCGGTTGCCCCTCCCAGAATGCCGATGCTGCCAAACGTTCCCTTGTGACTGTTGGCAAGCCGTGGAGTGGGCAGACAGGTTTTAATATGCTGGTGATCCAGTAACCAGGATTGTGCCGTTATCAATGTATCAGACTGCAATCCTAGATTACAGACCAAAATTTCTCCGCAGTAATTACGGCCGTCGTTTGTCAACAAACCCGGTTTGAGGGCGATGAAGGTAGCTGTGAAGGCTGCATGAATGCAGATATCCTGTACCTCACCTGTATCACTCGTCAGTCCGGAAGGAATGTCCAGCGCCAGAACCGGCACGTTCAAGCTATTCACGTAGCGGATGACTTCACGATACCGCTCCGGTAACAGGCGAGCGGTATCGAGACCAATGCCAAACAGGCCGTCAATGACTGCATCCCATTGCTGGGCAGCATGCTTGTCCGTCGGAAAGACTGTTTCGAAAGTGCCGCCTGCCTCATGCCATCGCTGCATGGCGCATCGTGCATCCTGTGGCAGTTTTTCGGCTTCCCCGGTGAATGCCAGCGTCACTTTCATCCCCCAGGCTTTTAAATGTCGTGCCACAACAAAAGCATCGCCGCCATTGTTACCTGGTCCGGCCAGCACCAGTACCCGATCTTTATCCTGAGCAAGCAATCGGTCCCGGGCAATGCCAGCCGCAGCCAGTCCGGCTATTTCCATCAAGGCCGGCGGATTAGGCGCATGCAAAACCCGGAATTCAATTTCGCGTATCTGCGCAGTCGTATAAACGGGGCGGGTATTCATCAGTTGAAAGGTCTACTCGTGTAAAATCGTACTTTTTTCTTCGGCAGTCAAATTCTCCATGATGCAATTTCGTGGGCGCACCGCGCTATCGGCTTTTCGTTCCCAAAAACTGCTGGAAAATATCCAGACAATCGTACCGCAAATTCGCGCCATTGCCGCGCAATACTGGTATTTCTGCCAGGTACAACAAGAATTAACCAGTAGCGAGCTTGTCCATTTAGCGCAACTGCTAGAAGCGGTTCATTCACCTGCCCCATTAGCGCAAGACGACAGTTGGTGTCTGGTCGTGCCGCGCACGGGTACAATATCACCGTGGTCATCTCGCGCAACTGATATCGCGCATCATTGTAACCTGGCGGCCATCACGCGCCTGGAACGCGGCATCGTTTTTCATCTACAGTTATCATCAACGCTATCTGCGAGTGATCGCCAGCAGGTGGAGGCCTGCCTGCATGACCGCATGACCGAATCGGTATTGCGCGCGTTTGCCGACATTCCCAAGCTGTTCCAGCACGACACTCCCGACGCACTCAATCATATCCTCATTCTGGATCAAGGCGCCTCGGCGCTGATTGACGCCAATAAAAAAATGGGGCTTGCACTGTCCGATGATGAGATCGCCTATCTGTTCGACTATTTTACCCAGATACAGCGCAACCCGACCGATGTCGAGCTGATGATGTTCGCCCAGGCCAATTCCGAACACTGCCGACACAAGATTTTCAATGCGGAATGGATTATCGATGGCAAGCCGCAGCCCCATTCCCTTTTTGCGATGATCCGGCATACCCATGCCTCCCATCCCGCTCGTACTATTCTGGCTTACGAAGATAACGCGGCGATTCTGGAAGGAGAAGAAATCAAGCGGTTTTATCCTCGCCAGGATAGTGTCTATGGTTATGCAACCGAGTTGACGCACTGGCTGATTAAAGTGGAAACACACAATCATCCGACCGCAATCTCGCCCTACCCCGGTGCGGCAACCGGTGTCGGTGGTGAAATACGCGATGAAGGCGCAACCGGTCGTGGCGCCAAGCCCAAGGCAGGGTTGAGCGGATTTTGCGTATCAAATCTGCGCATCCCGGATGCCCTGCAACCTTGGGAATTTACCCAGAGAACTAATGAACAACCTTATGGCAGACCAGCGCACATTGCGTCTGCGCTGGAAATTATGCTTACCGGACCAATCGGTGGCGCCACTTTCAATAACGAATTTGGCCGCCCCAATCTCACCGGTTTTTTTCGCACTTTTGAAATGGTGGTAGCCGACGAAGTGCGCGGTTATCACAAACCGATCATGCTTGCCGGCGGAATCGGACAGATTTCGGCGTTACATGCCCAGAAACAACGTTTCAATGAAGGCGTGTTGTTGATACAGCTCGGCGGACCGGGCATGGCAATCGGCCTTGGCGGCGGCGCCGCATCCAGCATGGATGCCGGCAGCAACGAGACCAGCCTCGATTTTGACTCGGTGCAGCGCGGTAATGCCGAAATGCAGCGCCGCGCGCAAGAAGTGATCGATCGTTGCTGGCAGCTGGAGGGTAGCGGTCAGCCCAATCCCATTCTGTCGATTCACGATGTGGGAGCGGGGGGATTATCCAATGCCCTGCCGGAACTAGTGCATGGTGCAGAATGTGGTGGGCAGTTCGATCTGCACGCCATTCCTTCCGATGAGCCGGGAATGTCCCCCTTACAAATATGGTGCAACGAAGCACAGGAACGCTATGTAATTGCTATTCATCCGGAATCCCTGCCCCTGTTTGACGCAATTTGCGCACGTGAACGCTGCCCGTATGCCGTAGTTGGCAAAGCACTGGCACAACCGCATCTGATGGTCACCGATTCACAAACTTCTGTTGTCGCGGCAGACATTCCTTTATCCACCTTGCTGGGCAAGCCGCCCAAAATGGTGCGTGATGTTCAACACATACCACCCCGGTTAATGGCCGCCCATTACATCGGCATCACTCTCGGGAATGCGGTGGAACGTGTGTTGCGGTTGCCAGCAGTTGCTGACAAAACTTTCCTGATCACGATTGGCGACCGCACGGTTGGCGGATTGACGGCACGCGACCAGATGGTTGGGCCATGGCAAATACCCGTTGCGGATGTTGCCGTGACTGCCGCAGGTTTTCAGACCTATCGTGGCGAAGCCTTTGCTACCGGTGAACGTGCGCCGCTCGCGCTGATCGACGCGGCTGCCTCAGCGCGCATGGCAATCGGAGAGGTCATAACCAACCTGGCCGCGGCTGCGATTGACGAGCTGGAGCATGTCCGTTTTTCCGCCAACTGGATGGCGGCGGCAGGCCACCCCGGTGAAGATGCAAAACTGTTTGACGCAGTTTACGCTGCGGCAATGGAATTGTGTCCGCAACTCGGAATCAGTATTCCGGTTGGTAAGGATTCCCTGTCGATGAAATCGGCATGGCGTGACCCGGATGGAGCTGATAAGGCGGTCATTGCTCCGTTGTCACTTGTGATTTCGGCTTTTGCCAATACGGGTGACATACGTAAAACCCTGACACCGCAATTGCGCACGGATAAAGGTGTGACCGAACTGATCCTGATTGATCTGGGCAACCAGAAAAACCGCTTGGGAGGTAGCGCTCTGCTACAGGTCTACAACCAAACAGGCAATGAAACACCTGATCTTGATCATCCCAGCCTGCTCAAATCATTTTTTGATGCCGTCCAGACGCTGAATGCTCGCGGACTGTTACTCGCCTATCATGACCGGTCTGATGGCGGCCTGTTCGTCACCCTGTGCGAGATGGCATTTGCCGGGCATTGCGGAATCACGGTATCCTTGGACACTCTAATAGATACCGCCAGCGAAGAAGCAGTCCTGGCAACACTATTCAGTGAGGAACTGGGAGCAGTCATCCAGATCGAAGCCGGACATCATCGTACTGTCATGACTTTGCTGGCAAGCCTCGGCCTAGGACATCTCAGCCATGTGGTGGCCAGCCCAAACACACAGAATGAAATTACCCTCCTACATGGTGACAAACAGCTCTTTCAGCAGAATTGGATCACGCTGCAGCGCGCCTGGTCGGAAACAACGTATCAGATGCAGAAACTGCGTGATCACCCTTTGTGCGCACAGCAGGCGTTTGACCGTATTCTGGATGCCAACGATCCCGGACTGCATGCCCATTTGACATTCACCCCCGAGCAAGACAACGAGTTTGCAGTGAATGTACTGACAACGCGCCCAGCGGTCGCCATCCTGCGTGAGCAGGGTGTGAACGGCTATGTGGAAATGGCGGCTGCCTTTGATCAGGCAGGATTTCGCGCGGTTGACGTGCATATGAGTGACATTCTCGCAGGACACATTTCCCTGCAGGATTTCAAAGGGATAGTGGCCTGCGGCGGTTTTTCCTACGGAGATGTGCTGGGTGCCGGCAGGGGGTGGGCGCACTCGATTCTGTTCAATGCGCGTGCGCGTGATGAGTTTGCTGGCTTTTTTTCCAGACCGGATACGTTCGCGTTAGGGATATGCAATGGCTGCCAGATGATGAGCCATTTGCGCGCCATCATTCCTGGAACGGAACACTGGCCGGTTTTCCTGCGCAACCAGTCGGAACAATTCGAGGCGCGCTCAGTCATGGTTGCCATCCAGCCGAGTCCATCCCTGTTTTTTACCGGCATGACAGGCAGCCGCCTGCCAATTAGCATCGCCCACGGTGAAGGGCGTGCAGTTTTTGAGAATTCCGCGCAGCAGCGTAAGGCGGGAAGCTACATTACCCTGAAATTTGTCGATCATCATGGAACTCAAACCGATATTTACCCACTTAATCCTAGCGGTTCACCATTGGGTATCACCGGCGTGACATCAACCGATGGACGCTTTACCATCCTGATGCCGCACCCGGAACGGGTATTTCGTACAGTCCAGCATTCATGGCACCCGGAAGACTGGCCCGAATACTCACCGTGGATGTCCATGTTCGTCAATGCACGCAAATGGATTAATTAATCGCTTTGGGTGATGGCATCCATGCTAATTCAACAGGATAACAATAATGATCGAACGCAGCATTCGCAGAAACCGGATAGCACACATGGCTATCTTCGCCACCTTCATCACCTGCACATTGATCAACCCATCATTAGGCGCACAGATCTCACCACCACACAAACCCGTATCTACCAGCAAGGCGATATCGCCACCCATGACTGAATGCGTCAAAGTGGGCACATGGACGGTGCCAGGCTCAGGAATCCGCTCCTTTCCTGAAATTATCGCTGCAGCCGCAAAGCAATCGGTTGTACTGCTTGGTGAAACGCACATCAATCGCGAACACCATCGCTGGCAACTGCAAACGCTGGTAGCATTGTATGCAGTACATCCCAACATGATCATCGGTTTCGAGATGTTTCCGCGCCGGGTACAGGCTGTGCTGGATCGTTGGGTTGCAGGCGAGCTGACGGAAACCGAATTTCTTGCGCAATCCGATTGGCACACGGTCTGGAACAGCGATGCCAGTCTCTATATGCCGCTATTCCATTTTGCACGCATGAACCGTATTCCGATGCGTGCACTCAATATTGATAACCGTCTGCGCAAACGGGCATCAGAAAAAGGATTCAATTCCATTCCCGAACATGAACGTGAAGGCGTGACCCGGCCAGCACCGCCCAGTGCCGCCTATCTTGATTTTCTCCTGCCAATTTATGCCCAGCATGAGCGCCCCGGCAAGAGCAACCAGAAAGTTACACGCTCGGATCCAGATTTCCTGCGTTTCGTGGTCAGTCAGCAATTGTGGGACCGGGCGATGGCACAGGCCATCCATGCCGCTCTGGACAACGACACATCGGGCGCCCTCCCCCTGGTCGTCGGGATTATGGGAACCGGGCATATTCTGCAAGGATTTGGTGTGCCACATCAGCTCAATGATCTGGGAGTAACCAGAATTGCTTCGCTGTTGCCATGGGACACGAATAAATCGTGCAAGCAACTGGTTCCCGATTATGCAGATGCGGTTTTCGGACTGGATCCATTCGTCGCGGAAACGGCTGTCCCGTCACGTCAACGGCTAGGTATTCGTTTCGAATTCAGTCAAGCTGCAAATGGCGCATTGGTACTGCAGATCGAACCAAACAGTATTGCCGAGGCCACTGGATTGCTGGACGGCGATATCATCACCGAAATAGCCGGAATCCTGGTCCAGAAAAGCAGCGATCTTACCGATGCCGTCAAACATCAGGCACCCGGCACCTGGCTGCCGTTGAAAGTCAAGCGAGACGGTTTAATGATTGAACTAGTAGCCAAATTCCCACCCTTGGGAAAATGAACAAACCAGCCGGATTCGTCATGTTCCACGGGAAATCTACTGCCGCCTGGCTGTATTTGATCATGCTGCTTAGTCTGCCCCTACAGGCAGCGACCGATATCCATTACGCCATCACGGTCGCAATCGACCCATCATCACGCATGCTCAGAGGCGAAAGCCAGATTACGCTACCATCCGCCGGTGAATTCGAACTGGTGCTTAGCCGTCGCTTTACCGTCAGCCATCTGCAGGCAAATGGCGTCCGGGTAATGCGACAGGCGGCCCAACCAGGCGGTGTTCAGTCGTGGCGTGTCATAACCACGGCTGTCGAAAAAAATGGACTGCCGCAGATCATACTACACTGGCAAGGAGAATTGGCGGAGCTTGATCAGAGTCTCGATCATGCACAAACCCTGGGACGACCTATTCCAGTCAGTAGTAATGCTGGCACGTTTCTTCCCAATTCTTCCGCGTGGTATCCCGCTATTTCCGGTGCACTCGCCAGCTATAAAGTCGAGCTTTCCCTGCCGTTTGGCCAACGTGGACTGGTGGCCGGAAAACTGGTGCAGGAATCTGAATCCGAAACAGATGGTTACCAGGCCAGATTCACGTTTGACTATCCATCAGATGGCATTGACCTGATGGCAGGGCCGTATCGGATCCGTCACGACAAGATACAAAGTACGGCCGTTTCCAAGGAAATTCAGCTCCGCACCTACTTTTATTCCGAAATCGATGATCTGGCATCCGGTTATCTGGATTCCGTCAAGCAATACATCTCTTTCTATGAGAAATGGATTGGTGAATATCCTTTTACCGAATTCAGCGTGGTAGCCAGTCCGACTCCTACCGGCTTCGGCATGCCAACGCTGACTTATCTGGGTGTAAGTGTCCTCAAACTGCCCTTTATTCGCGCAACATCCCTAGGGCACGAAGTGTTGCATAACTGGTGGGGAAACGGTGTCTACGCTGATTATTCCCGTGGCAACTGGTCGGAAGGCCTGACGACTTTCATGGCAGATTATACTTACAAGGTACAACAGGGCAGCGTAGCTGCGCGTGAGATGCGTCTGGACTGGTTGCGTGATTTCACTGCCCTCGCCCCCGGCCAGGATCAGCCGCTGCTCGCCTTCACTTCCCGTACCCATGGTGCCTCCAAGATTGTCGGTTACAACAAGGCAGCCATGTTTTTTCTAATGCTGCGTGACTGGTTGGGGGAGTCGGTCTTTGATGAAGCTATTCGTACGTTATGGCATGAGCGACGCTTTCGCATCACTGCGTGGCAGGATATCCAGCAGATTTTTGAACAGGTGGCCGATCGCTCACTTGACGCTTATTTCAAACAGTGGCTAACTCGAACGGGTGCGCCACAGATCAGCGTTACGCAAGCACTCAGCAACCCAACCAGCGATGGCCGATACAGATTAGCTGTTGTGCTGACACAATCTGGGGATGTCTATCAACTGCGCGTGCCTTTGCTAATGCGTAATTGCTCCGGTAATGAGGAAAAGCTATATGCCGATTTGCAATCCAGACAACAGACCTTCGAATGGATACTGTCATCACCACCCGATGAGATAGTACTCGATCCGGATTTTCAGCTGTTCCGACTGCTCGCCGCTGAAGAAGCAGTTCCTATCCTAAGAGAAGGCATGGTCAATCAGTCAGCGAGAACCCTGCTTCTATTTCAGCCAGACTCTGAAAGCCATCGCATTGCATTCACTCTGGTCAGCAACCTGCAGGGGAGAAAACCCCTGCAGGTTAACAAGAATATCGACTTTCACCAGACACCTCTGGTAGTAGTGGGTCTGACCCATCAGGTGGATGACTGGCTGGCCCAGCGCAACCTGCCAGCTATGCCGCAAACCATTCAGGATGAAAAAGCTACTGCATATGTATGGACAATACGCTCGTCCGATGGGGCGATTATAACGATCCTGTCGGCACGGGACAATGATTCGCTACTGGCATTGGGCCGCTCACTACCGCACTATGGCCGCCAGAGCTACCTGGTATATGATAGCGCGACTGTTATTGGAAAAGGTGTCTGGCCAGCACAACCACCAGCTGTCAAGGTGAAGGCGAATAGAAGTTGATTCTGGTCAGGCATTGACTTGTTGTGATTTGTACAGCGAATAATCGAGCTGATGTCGGTTCAGTAACTTGTAGAATTCAGTACGGTTACGCTTGGCGAGCTTGGCGGCCTGCGTGACATTGCCGGAAGTTATTTTCAGCAGCCTGACCAGATACTCCCGTTCAAACTGTTTACGCGCCTGCTCGAACGAAGATATCTGAGTTTCATCCTTATGTATGGCGTCACGTACCAGTTCTTCAGAAATAATGGGAATCGTGCTCATGACTACGCTCTGTTCGATCACGTTCATCAACTGCCGGATATTGCCAGGCCAGGGAGATGTCAGCAAGAAATTGGTTGCTTCAGGGGAAAGTGCATTGATACTTTTCTGATGTTTCTGTGCAAATACCCGTAAAAAATAATTGGCCAGTAACGGGATATCTTCCTGGCGCTGTGCAAGCGACGGAATGGTCAGACCGACCACGAACAACCGGTAAAACAGGTCTTCCCGGAAGTTTCCTGTTGCTATTTCTGCCCTAAGGTCTTTATGCGTAGCGGATATCACACGCACATCAATCGAAATATCCTCGTTTGAACCAACTGGCCGAATCGTTCTTTCCTGCAGGGCACGCAGCAGTTTCACCTGAAGCAGCAAGGGCATATCACCGATTTCATCCAGAAAAATACTGCCACCTTCGGCTAGCTGAAAAAGACCGGCATGGTCTCTGACCGCGCCGGTAAATGCCCCTTTGACATGCCCGAATAACTCTGATTCCAGCAGATATTCCGGAATAGCGGCACAGTTGATTGTAACAAACGGCTGATCATGGCGATTTGACCCCTGATGTATGGCGCGCGCAAACAGTTCCTTGCCAACCCCACTTTCACCATGCAACAGCACGCTGGCATCCTTCTGCGCAACCAGTTCAACTTTGACCAGCAGATCTTCCATGATCGCGCTTTGCGTGACGATGTTGCTTTTCCAGTCATTACCCCGGCTATTTGTGGCAGATGGCTGCACGCCTGACGTAACTCCCGAGGATAGCGTCATTGCACGCTCAATCTGGCTCAACAGGATTTTGGGATCATAAGGCTTGGTGAGGTAACCAAAAATTCCTCGCTGTACGGCTGCGACGGCATCGGGAATGGTACCAAAAGCAGTCAAAATAATAACCGGCAGGGTTGGAGTCGTTCGATGAATCTGTTCAAACAACGCCATGCCATCCATTTCTTTCATTTGAATATCGCTGATCACGAGATGAGGGCGAGTGATGTCCAGGTGATTCAATGCAGCTTCGGCACTGGCTGCTGTGGTTATATGATACCCGGATGATTTTAGCCGCATGGATAACAGCTCCAGCAAATCGGTATCATCATCTACCAGAAGAATTTTTTTAGCGTTACTCATTATCAGTTGCGTCGGATCCATTTCTACGGATAAGGTTTCTCTCAATATTTTTAATTGCGTCAATCCGTTGCTTTAGCAAATTAATTTCTGTGCGACTGGCATTCAATTGCATGGATAACTGTTGCACCTCCTTTCTCGCAGCAATCTTCTGCTGTAATACAGCATCCAGTATATTGGAGAAGGCCAACAGATCAGGAGGAAGTTCATGGCCATTCTTAGTCTGCTCCAACTGCACAGCCGCCGCCTCCGTATCAAAATATTTTGTGTCGGCCTGCAACAGCAGCATGAGAAACATAAGCTGTTCAAGGGGCTCAGCACTGTCACGATAGTAGCTACTAGCATAGTTATATTCCCAGGCAAGCTCAAGAGCAGTTTTATTCTGTAGCCGAGAGAAATAACTCATCAGATCCTGCAGGTGAGTTGGTGATTCTATGATCTTTGGTGCTGATGACTGTATTTTCGGTTCCATCAGACTACATCCTGAAAACGACATGATCAGCAGGAACAGGAATAGTCGCATAAAATTATATAAAATTCTGACAGTTATTGAAACAAACATATTAAATTGGCAGAGTTAACCGGAAATTTGCACCGGGGCTGTCAGCCTGAGTGAGTTCGATATTACCGCCATGCTCAAGCGCGTACTCCCTGGAAATGGCCAGTCCGAGACCGGTTCCCCTGACGTGATGATGTGGCGGGTTGTGGCCTTGGTAAAATGGCTCAAAAATTTTGATGCGATCGACTTCTTTCACGCCGGAACCCGAATCGCAGACATCTATCTGAACCTCGCGCTTCAAGCAGATAGCTGAAATTTTTATCTGACCATTATCCGGTGTAAATTTCACAGCGTTGGACAAAAGATTATCGAGAATTACATCCAGCTTTTGTTTGTCGCATTCTAGCGACAATTCTGGGCAACGCAAATAAATTTTAATTTGCTTGCGTAAAATGGGCAGGCTATGCGCCCGAATAGCAGCAACAATAAATTCCTTAAGACCAACGGATTGTTTGACAAGCTTGGCCACATTTCCTTGCAGGGCGCTAAAGCTTAGCAGATCTTCAATCTTCCGCTGCAATTGCAGACTATTTCCATGCAGAATATTCGCAATACGCGACTGCTGCTCGTTAAGGCTGCCGGGAACTCCCTCAACCAGCAGGCAAGATCCTTCCCGAATCGAGGTCAGTGGTGTTTTAAGCTCATGCGAGACGTGTCGAAAAAACTGCATCTTCTGCTCCTCCAATTTGAGCAGTCTAAGCCTTAACCAATCGAGGCGTTCACCGAGATAGGCCAGGTTTCTGGGTCCATTTACTCGAACAGGAAGTGTCAGTTTTCCCTGACCCATTAGTGCAATGGCTTGATCAATCTGACGTACCGGCCGAGCAATAATGACCGAGAAGACCAGTGCGAGAAAAATCACTAATGGCACTAGAATCATTAACTCCGATTCCACCAGCGCCCGGGTTTCTGAAGCAATATCATTAATACGTCGGGCGCTTTGTTCAATCAACTGGAAATTGTTTGTCGAAAATTTTTGCGCAAGCACCAGTAAGTCAGCAAATTGCTGAGGAAGTACCTGTAAAATCTGTGGCTGTTCATTGAGTGCTAGCACCTGGTTGAAAATTCCATTTTCCAGCAACCTTATCTTCTCCAGCAAAAGATACTGTTTTTCATGACTGGCGATATCAAGCATACGCTTAACTATCACCTCAAATTTGTTGTGTCCCAGCAGATAGCCTTCCAGTAGCGTGGTGTCATCCAATGCAAGCGCCTGCTGTACACTCCGCTCCATTACTTTGATTTCGTCGATCAGGATACGGTTGCCGTGGGTAATCTCGGTCGCCCGATAGACGGCAATGCTGCTCAGTTTCGACAGTTGATCAATACGGGTTGCACTATAGACAAGCGCAATAATCAACGGAATGGCTACAAAAGCAAACCCGATAAGCACTAATCCCAGAAAGGATTTTGGCTTGAATCTGCTTTTACGTGATTTACATGGCTTGGCGGAATCACTGATAACCGCGTCACCCTGATCATCAGGTTCTATTTTTCGAGCTGTTGCAGAATGATTTGTACCCATGGATATCATTGATTAATTTAGTAGATAACCTACGACCTGCTATGAGTTTTTATAGATACCCATATAAACATGGTCGATAATGCTAATCTTACCGCTCAGAATTTACCGCATATTAGCCATGAGCGTTTATACTTAACAACGTTATTATGACCGTATATTAATTAAACGAACGCTTTCCAGCATGCTGTTGATGATCGACAATTACGACTCGTTTACTTACAACCTGGTGCAATATTTTGGTGAACTGGGCGAAGAGGTAACAGTAGCACGCAACGACGAGATTTCCTTGGATCAGATTTCGCAACTGGCACCTGCCGGTATCGTTATCTCACCTGGCCCCTGTACACCCAATGAAGCCGGTATTTCTCTTCAACTAATCCATCGTTATGGCGGCAACATCCCCTTGCTTGGCGTTTGCCTGGGACATCAAAGTATCGGACAGGCTTTTAGCGGTCATATTGTAAAAGCCAAACAAGTCATGCATGGCAAAGTATCACCGATTTTCCATGGAGATTCCGGAGTATTTTACGGCTTGCCCAATCCATTCATGGCCACCCGGTATCATTCTCTAGTCATTGAGCGCGAAAGTCTGCCGGACTGTCTGGAAGTAACGGCCTGGACAGAAACAGGCGAGATCATGGGGGTGCGTCACCGCACGCTGGCAATCGAAGGTGTGCAGTTTCACCCTGAGTCGATCCTGAGTGAGCACGGTCATCAACTGCTCAGGAACTTCCTGCATCTGCCACACATCGATCATCCAGCCAAAGCACGGTTAAGCGCGTGACGCCACAAGCTATTCTGGCACAAATTCTCGAACATCGGGAAATTGCGCATGACGACATGACCCGACTGATGCATGGCATCATGGGGGGAGAAATCTCGCCGACCATGACTGCTGCACTGATTGCAGGTCTGCGGGTCAAGCGTGAAACAATCGGGGAAATCACTGCAGCAGCGCAAGTCATGCGCGAACTGGCCGTGCCCATTCACGTAACGGATACCACACATCTGCTTGACACCTGCGGTACCGGTGGTGATAGCACCAGCACGTTCAACATCTCGACTGCCACCGCTTTCGTGGCGGCGGCAGCGGGAGCGCGGGTTGCCAAGCATGGAGGCCGGTCGGTTTCAAGCAAGGCGGGTAGCGCAGATGTGCTGGAAACCATGGGAATCAATCTCGCACAAACTCCACAACAAATTGAATGTTCGATTAATGAAATCGGCATCGGTTTCATGTTTGCCCCCAATTTCCACCACGCAATGAAGCATGCTGCCCCCGTGCGGCGTGCGCTGGGAGTTCGCACCCTGTTCAATCTGCTGGGACCACTGACTAATCCCGCCAGGGCGAACAATCAATTACTGGGAGTTTTTCATGTCGAACTGACGACAGTATTGGCACACGTTTTAAAACGACTCGGAAGTCATCGCGCCATGGTAGTACATGGCAGTGATGGACTGGACGAGATCACCTTATCCGGCCCCACCCACATAGCCGAGCTACGTGCAGGAAAAATTCACGAATATACCCTGCAACCAGAAGATTTCGACCTGCCCTGTGCGACCATTGAGATCCTGCAAGTAACCGGCCCGGCCGATGCTGCGGCAAAACTATTGTCTGTGCTGGAAAACCAACCCGGACCTGCGCGTGATATTGTGCTTCTCAATGCTGGTGCAGCAATTTATGTTGCTGGAGTTGCTGAGTCGATCGCAGCAGGGATCGAATTGGCACGCAAGGCACTTGCCAGTGGCGCCGCCAGAGAAAAATGGCAAGCATTGATCGAGTTTTCCAATCAAATTAAATAGAACGCGCCATGTCTGCAATTCTTGACCGTATTCTAACGGTAAAAAAACAGGAAATTACCGCCGCCAGCCAGCGTAAACCGTTGCAGGCAATTCAACAGGAAATTACCCAGACCGCACCGGTCAGGGATTTTGTTCAGGCCATCCGTGACAAAATCACGCAACGAAAAATAGCAATCATTGCCGAAATCAAACGCGCAAGCCCAAGCAAGGGCCTGCTACGTGGTACTGCAACCGTACCACCGGCCCCACTTCCTGAAACAACAGATTCGCTTCGGAAGACTGCCATACCCGCTGATTTTGATCCGGACAAGATTGCTGCCAGTTACGCCAATCATGGCGCAGTCTGTTTGTCGGTATTGACCGATGAGCAATTTTTCAGGGGTAGCGCAGATTTTTTGCAGCAGGCTCGGGCAGCATGTGATCTGCCGATTCTGCGCAAGGATTTCATCCTTGATGAATATCAGGTCTATGAAGCCCGTGCAATGGGCGCAGATTGTATCCTGCTGATCGTTGCAGCCTTTCACTCTCCTGTTTTTACTGATGATCCGATCATCAACCAGGGCGATAGTACGCTCACACGTATGAAGAAACTGGAATCTATCGCCCATGATCTAGGTATGGCGGTTCTGGTGGAAGTGCATGACAAAAATGAGCTCGATCTAGCACTGCAACTCAAGACCCCCCTCATCGGAATCAATAACCGCAATCTGCGTACGTTTGAAACCAGACTCGACATCACCTGGGAATTGGCAAGACATATTCCGGCAGATCGCATCATTATCACTGAAAGTGGTATCGTATCGAAAAATGATATCGCGACCATGCAAACGCACAACATTCATACCTTCCTGATTGGTGAAACATTTATGCGCGCGCCAGATCCTGGTATTGCGCTCAGCGAGCTATGTGCGGTTGGCAATCAGTCATAATGCTTTTAGGACGCTTCTAAAATTTTCATTAAATACTGACCATAGCCATTTTTTGCCAGAGGTTGCGCCAGTTTTTGCAGTTGTGCCTCGTCTATCCAGCCCTTGCGGTAAGCAATTTCTTCCGGGCAGGCAATCTTGAGTCCTTGCCGATGTTCGATGGTTGCGACAAACTGACTCGCATCCAGCAAGGATTCATGGGTGCCGGTATCCAGCCAAGCATAGCCCCGCCCCATGATTTCTACATTGAGCATCTCTCTTTCCAGATATAACTGATTCAGATCGGTGATTTCCAGTTCATTACGCACCGAGGGTTTAAGCGTGCTGGCCAGATCAACCACCTGCTGATCATAAAAATACAAACCCGTCACCGCATAATTGGATTTTGGCTGTTTGGGTTTTTCCTCCAGATCGATCGCTTTACCAGCAGAATCAAATTCCACCACGCCATAGCGTTCGGGATCATGCACATGATAAGCAAATACGCTGGCGCCCTGTATGCGCTGCATGGCACTCTTCAGCAGGCGCTCAAAATCATGCCCATAGAATATGTTATCTCCGAGAATAAGTGCGCTTGGGTCGTTCGCGATGAAAGGCGCGCCAATGATAAACGCCTGTGCCAGACCATCCGGTGAGGGTTGCACGGCATAGGACAGATTCATCCCCCACTGCTCTCCTCCTCCCAGCAAGCCAGTAAATCGCGGCGTATCCTCGGGTGTCGAAATGATCAGAATATCGCGAATGCCCGCGAGCATGAGTGTGCTCAACGGGTAATACACCATCGGTTTATCAAACACAGGCAATAACTGTTTGGAAACCGCCTGCGTCACAGGATAAAGACGTGTGCCGGATCCCCCGGCGAGAATGATTCCTTTCCGACGGACTAAGTTGTACATTGAATTTTTCGCCGTTACTGAAATTGTGGACATGCACGCTCCATGATAACTGTGCCAATCGACTATGAGCAGCGTGAAAGTGCGATATTAAATGCATTTCCGGTCGGATGTCGAGCTGCTATAGTTATAGTAAATGGCGTTCGCTTATAAAATTTTTGCTTGTATATGACAAACAGACCATCATTTTCTCAACCCACTTCTTTTCGATCGAATCTGCTGCAATGGCTCAGGGAATCAGAAACCCCTTACTGGCAATTCCTGTCAATTGTATTCTTCAGCGCCAGTGTTACTGCGATCAGCATCACTTTGATACCACTGGTTATCGGACAGCTATCAACCCACGTGTTACCCGGTGGTAATCGTCTTTTTTTGCATGAACTGCCCCTGTTGCTGGCGATATTATTGTTAACCAGTATCACAGCCAATTACGCGGGGAATTATACGCTGCATCGCCTGCAAGGACAGTTTGCCTTGATTTTGCGCGACCGACTGCTGGCACAGCTGGTAGGCACCACACCCAACTGTACCGACATATCCAGCGAATGGATAAAATTACGTTATTTCGGTACGGTAGATAGTTTGCTCAACTATCTCATTCGCCTGATTAACAGCCTTTCCCGGGACTTGCTGACTGTGATCGGACTGGTAGCAGTTTTACTTTATATGAATCAGGAATTGGCACTACTGACATTAGTGGTGTTAGCGGTCGCTCTGCTGACCCAGTCATTATTCAGCACGGATACGGCATCTCAGACCCTGTCTGATAAAACACAAAATGAGATTACCAACCTAATTCAGAATGTGATCGCATACCAGCACCTGATTCGACTTGACCACGGGTGTTTGCAAGAAAGACTGAATATTTACAATATACTTGATCAGCAACAACGCATCTCTCTGAGACAGACTGGCCATTCTATGCTGACTGGTATGCTGGCACAGCTGTTTCTGATCGGCCTGATGACCGCGTTACTTTATTTCTGGCTGCAACAGATGACTCTCGGTAAATTTATGCCTGGCGAAATGCCTGCCTTTATTGCCGCGCTACTGATACTAACCCTACCGTTGAAACGATTGCTGGCGATCAAGCGTTTGTTAGTAGACAGTCATCAGTCTTATCAGCCTATCGCCGCGATATTAAGCATCCCACACGCACCAGCCAAGGCAACCAGCAATGATCTATCTGCCAACAGAATCAGACGGCTCCAAGGCTCAGTTTATTTCGAAAACGTCCATTTTTACTGTAATGCCAGTCAGTCACGATTAGCCTCGTGCCCAGATTTTTCCCTGATACCTGGCGAAATTCTCGCCATCACTAATTTTACCTCCGACTCGGCTCAAATCCTCGCATCTCTGGTGTGTGGTTTCGTATCGCCTATCACTGGTAAAGTCATGCTGGACAAGCAGAATGCTGTCGATATTGATCAGCTGGTACGCCAAGCCAGTATTGCGTGGTTATCGCCGGATAGAATGCTTTTAAGCGATACGGTTGCCGCCAATATCGCCTATGGAATGAAACGTTGCAGCGTGGAAACCGAAATTACCCGTGCAGCTCATGCCAGCCATGCAACCGAATTTATTCGCGAATTACCGCGCGGACATGAAACCATACTGGACACCGGGATAACGCTGACGGCCAGTGAGCGGCAACGGCTACTGATTGCCCGCGCCCTTCTGAAAAACCCAGCTATTGTCATCATTGACGAAAGCATTGTCCAATTTGATCTGAATGATCCACTATTGCAGCAGGCACTGCTGGCACTAACCAGAAAACGTACCACCCTGATTCTATCTACCCAGCCGCCCCTGCTCAATCTTGCTGAAAACAGCATCACACTGTAACCCTCAGCAGCAGCTCTTCCTCAAAAATTTTGTTTCACTCCTTGATTATCGTTGCTGGGCAAGCAACGTCGATCTCTCTTACACCACATCACACCAAAAACAACACATAAGCATAACTAGCTGTAGATAAATAATAATTATTTGTGGCACGCTAATTGCTTTTATATAGACGCTGGCTTCTGATGCATACAGATAGAAGCTCAACCGCCACATCTGGCAAAGCAGAAGAGATGAAAACGCAGCAAAGCTGACAATTAATAAATAACAGATGAGGAATATGAAATGAAAAAACTACTAGTCATAAGCGCACTGGTTGCGGTTGCAGGTTTGGCAGGCAGCAGTTATGCCACACCAGTATCCTGGGGTCTGGGATCCCCATCGGGAACATGCACTTCCGGCGTAGGTAACGAGTGCACATTCACCAGCGCCGGCAAAACACTCAAAGCACGCGCTTATGCAACCAACGATAATCCCGGTCTTGGTCTGTTTGTCAAAGCCGCCATCAACCAGTATTCCGGCGGGCTGGGTGTCAAAAGCCCGAGCGAATCATCCGGTTCTCCCCAGCATGCAGTCGATAACAGCGGTAAAGATGAACTGATCGTTTTTGAATTCAGTAATACTGATTACCTGTTTACTGGTTTCCAGATCGGCTGGAGGCAAAATGATGCCGATATCCGCGCCTGGATTGGTGGCGATGCCCTCGGCGCTGGTTATAACTTTTTTGGAACAAAATTCTCTGACCTTGGCAGCCTGGGTTTTACCGCTTTCGATTTTCTGAATGTACCTGTCAATACCACACAGAATTTTGGTGCAAATGGCATGGCGGGGCGTTATCTGATTCTCGCTGCCGCACCTGTCAATCTCGGGTATGACAATAAAAATGACTATTTCAAGATCAGTCAGATCAGCGGTGACGATCGCCCGAAACCACCAGTAGAAGTTCCTGAACCGGGCACGCTGGCGTTACTCGGAATTGCTCTGGCTGGTTTGGGTATCGGCAGGGCACGTCCATTCCGTCTGTAACCGGATCACATCCCACTCTGGAATAAAGCTAAAGAGCTTTATTCCAGAGTGGGAAAGCTGAAAGACTGCTCTTCCGCAGTCAATGCTTGTTTAATGCTCAGCGCCAGTACCAAGGCCTCGTTTACAGTATCGGCCAATACCGTAAAATGCCCCATTTTTCTACCGGGGCGAGCCTCCTGCTTGCCGTACAGATGTAACTTTGCGACCGGATGATTAAATATCAAACGCCAATCAGGCGCACAATTTTCTCTCCATAGATCCCCGAGCAGATTAACCATGACGGCGGGCCGCATCAGACTGGCGTTGCCCAGAGGCAGGCCACACAGGACTCGTACCTGTTGCTCGAACTGGGAAGTGATGCAGGTATCAAGCGAGAAATGGCCGCTATTATGGGGACGAGGAGCAATTTCATTGATCAGGAGCTGGGCATTCTCAAGCAGGAAGAATTCGATACACAATATGCCGACGTAATCCAGCCGGATAGCAATTTGCCTGGCAATTTCGCGCGCTTGCACGGCAATCGCCTCTTCGATACCTGCTGGGACAATGCTGACATCAAGAATACCGTTTGTGTGCCGGTTTTCGGCAATGGGAAAGCAAACTATCTGCTGATCTCGTCCCCTGGCAAGAATAACCGATATTTCTCGTACCAGAGACACCTTTTTTTCCAGCACACAACACCTGTTGTTCATGGAAATCAGGGCGTCGTGAAGTTTATCAGCACTCTCGACGAACACCTGTCCTTTGCCATCGTAACCGAAGCGGCTATTTTTAAGGATGCCGGGGAACAGGGTGGGATCAATTGCAGGCGTCAGTGGATGCTGTCCATCCAGAATCAGGTAAGGCGCCAGCGCGAAACCATTGTGGGTAAGAAACTGCTTTTCCTGAATCCGGTCCTGTGCAATGGCAACGCTGTCCGCATCCGGACTGACCGGACAGAATTTCGATAAGTAGCGCAGGGTATCTGCCGGCACGTTTTCAAATTCGGTGGTAACACCCGCGCAGGTCGATCCCAGCTCATCCAGCGCCATAAAATCCAGGTAATCGGCACACAGGTGCCGCTCGGCGACACGCCCAGCCGGACTATCCGGCGCCGGATCAAGCACGGTGACTGCATAGCCCATCGACTGGGCTGCCATGACGAACATCCTGCCCAGTTGGCCACCACCAAGGATGCCAAGCGTTGCACCCGGCTTGATCATGTTTCCTGTGGGAGTGTCATGGCCGCGACGCTGTCAGCCTGATCCTGGCGAAACTGATCGAGCCGTTGTGCGAGCAGGCGATCTTCAATGGATAACAACGCTATGGCAAATAGTGCGGCATTGGCTGCGCCTGCTTCACCGATAGCAAAGGTAGCAACCGGTATGCCTTTTGGCATCTGCACGATAGAAAGCAGGGAATCGATGCCCTGCAGATGACGTGAGGTAACCGGCACACCCAATACCGGCAGCGTAGTCTTGGCCGCGAGCATGCCGGGCAGATGAGCAGCTCCGCCTGCACCGGCAATGATACATTTCAGACCGCGAGCGTACGCTGTTTGCGCATAATCAAACATTTTATCGGGAGTGCGATGGGCGGAGATAATCAGGTTTTCGTACGACACATCGAAATCTCTGAGTATACTTGCAGCATGCTGCATCACGTTCCAGTCGCTGCTGCTTCCCATTACAATACCGACATCGGCCTGGAGATGATTCACTTCGTGTCCTTCAAACAAATATATCAACGAGGTTTGGTGAAAACGGCAATAATAAACTAGAATAAAAGCATAAGTTCGTAATTTCCTCATCCATTGACCAACTGACCACAGATGAATTTTCAACGAGGACGAAAAAGAGAAGAGCCTGAAATCAATCTGGTTCCCATGATTGACGTACTACTGGTTATCCTGATATTCCTGGTCATTACGACTACTTACTCAAAGCTTTCGGCACTGGAGATAACCTTGCCGCAGGCAAGCGCCTTGGAAACGGATACCAGCAAACAATCTGTAGTAATTGATGTCACTGTCAGCGCTGGTGGGGAATACACCATCAATATGGTTCCGATAAAGTTTATCAGTATCGAGGATTTGCGTGATTCACTGCATACTGCCGCCAAATCACAGCAAAATCCAATCATTGTGATCAGCGCGGATGCCAATGCCAGTCACCAGTCCGTGATAACGGTAATGGAAGCGGCACGCTTGGCAGGGTATAATCAGGTTACCTTCACCGCAGAAACTTCGAGTGGTATTCAATAAAATTAAAATTACTAATGGCATAGATCGTCAAGCTGGTTATGACTTCATTTTTCAACTTTATTTTCAAAGGAAGCAATATGAGTAATTCTCTGGAAAATTTTTCTAAACCGGCTCAATCCGGTGACACTTACGTACTGGCACCACTTCCCTATGCTGATAGCGCGCTGGAGCCCGTCATTTCCGCGCATACGCTCAGCTTTCACTATGGCAAGCACCACAAGGCCTATGTCGACAACCTGAATAAACTGGTGGCCGGCACGCCATTTGCCGGGCAATCGCTAGAGCAGATCATTGCCGAAACGTCTGGCAAAGCAGATAAAGCAGGTATTTTCAACAACGCGGCACAAATCTGGAACCATATGTTTTACTGGCACAGTTTGAGTCCAAATGGCGGGGGAGAGCCGCCATCTGTGCTGAAACAGAAAATTGAAGCGGCGTTTGGCAGCGTGGACAACTGCAAGCAGGAACTCGCCAATGCGGCTGTTACCCAGTTTGGAAGTGGTTGGGCGTGGCTGGCGCAGGATGGCGACAAACTCGTCATTACCAAAACCACCAATGCGGATTCTCCGTTAACAGGCAATCTTCGTCCATTGCTGACTGTGGATGTGTGGGAGCATGCCTATTACCTTGATTATCAGAACCGGCGCCCCGACTACGTCAAAGCCGTGCTCGACAAATTGATCAACTGGGAGTTTGCAGCAGCCAACCTCGTTGGGTAATTCGAGATTGTCAACGTCAGCACTCTCTTCAACGGTTACTATCGCCCTTTCCAAAGGGCGAATTTTTGAAGATACGCTCCCTTTTCTCGAAGCAGCCGGTATGGTTGCGCTGGATGATCCCGAAACCTCACGTAAGTTGATCATCACCACCAACCGGCCTGATGTTCGACTCATCATGGTGCGCGCTGCAGACGTACCTACTTATGTGCAATATGGTGCGGCAGATATGGGGGTGGCTGGTAAGGATGTGCTGCTGGAGCATGATACCAGCGGGCTTTACTTACCACTTGATCTACAAATTGCTGATTGCCGCATGATGGTCGCTGTCAGGAATGATTTTGATTATGCCGCCACCGTTTTTCAAGGTGCACGGTTGCGTGTGGCAACCAAATACGTTAAAACGGCACGAGATCACTTTGCGGCCAAAGGCATGCATGTTGATTTGATCAAATTGTATGGCTCAATGGAACTCGCTCCCTTGGTCGGATTGGCCGATGCCATTGTCGACCTGGTCTCGACTGGCAGCACGCTCAAAGCCAACAATTTGCGGGCAGTAGAAGAAATCATGCCAATCTCAGCGCGTCTGATCGTCAATCAGGCAGCATTGAAGTTGAAATACCAAGCCATCCAACCGTTACTTGAGACCTTCCGCTTAGCCATTCAAAAGAAAAATGGTTAATATCAGACAACTATCGACTGCTGATGCAGGCTTTGAGCAATCACTCGCAGATTTGCTTGCGGTTGAATCTGCGCAGGATGATGAGGTAACGCAAGTCGTTCACCAGATTCTGGATAACATTAAATCTCGTGGTGATTCAGCACTGATGGAATATACCCGTCAGTTTGATCGTCTGGAATTGACTCGGATTGACCAGATTGAAATATCACCCGAGCAAGTACAGACTGCTTTACAGGCAATCGACTCAGAAGCGCTTGCAGCGCTGGAGTTTGCAGCAACGCGTATTCGCCAATACCATGAAAAGCAGGTAGCAATCTCCTGGCAGCATACCGAGGCAGACGGCACCATGCTGGGACAGAAAATCACCCCGCTGGCACGTGTTGGGCTATACGTTCCCGGCGGGAAAGCGGCTTATCCTTCTTCTGTGTTGATGAATGCCATTCCGGCGAAAGTTGCGGGTGTAAAGGAACTGGTCATGGTGACCCCTACTCCCGGTGGCTATTGCAACCCACTGGTGCTCGCTGCGGCAGCTATCAGCGAGGTAGACCGGATCTTTACCATCGGCGGTGCCCAAGCAATTGGTGCGCTTGCTTATGGAACGACGACTATCCCACGAGTCGACAAAATTGTCGGGCCGGGTAATGCCTATGTGGCGGCTGCCAAACGTCAGGTATTTGGTACGGTGGGTATCGACATGATTGCAGGGCCTTCTGAAATTCTGGTGATCTGCGACGGACAAACCGATCCGGACTGGATTGCAATGGATCTGTTCTCGCAGGCCGAGCATGACGAACAAGCACAATCAATTCTGCTGTGCCCGGACGCGACCTTTCTTGAACGTGTCGCAGCAAGCATTGCCAATCTGATTGAAACCATGCCTCGTCATGAGGTCATTCGCACCTCGCTGCAAAATCGCGGCGCTCTGATCCATGTTCGGGATTTACAGGAAGCATGTACGATTGCCAATCAAATCGCACCGGAACATCTGGAATTATCAGTTGAAAATCCGGAGCAATGGATAGCCAGTATTGAACACGCCGGTGCCATTTTTCTAGGACGGCATACTTGTGAAGCATTGGGAGATTACTGTGCTGGACCAAATCATGTGTTACCCACATCCGGTACTGCCCGCTTCTCTTCTCCCTTGGGCGTCTATGATTTCCAGAAACGCACCAGCTTGATTCAGGTTTCATCAGAAGGCGCAGCGCAGCTGGGTCGCATTGCCGCAACCCTCGCACGCGGTGAAGGACTCGAAGCCCATGCCAGATCGGCAAGCTATCGCTATGAGCAGTAACAGCCCGGAGAAACCTGACATCAATCCCGAACGGCATATTGATGTGCTCATTGCAGGTGGTGGGCCAGTAGGTATGGCACTGGCGCTGGCCTTGCAGGAATATGATTATTCGGTTCTATTACTGGAAACTCGCGCGCTGCCTGAAGCAGTAGATGACCCCCGGCCGCTGGCACTTTCTTACGGTAGCCGTTTAATTTTGCAGCGTTTGGGTGTGTGGGAAAAACTGACCCAACCTACACCCATTTTGGCGGTGCATATTACCAATCGAGGACACTCAGGACAAACGCACCTGACTCCGGATGATGCCGGTGTCCCAGCACTCGGTTATGTGGTGAACTATCATGAGCTCTACACTGCACTACGTTCACTGATTCAGCAAGGTCAAACTGATTATCAGACTGGTGCGCAAGTTACCTCATTCCAAACCAATGCGCAACGCGCAAGCGTACTATATCAGCAAAATGGAACCAGCAGACTGGTGTCAACCGGTCTGCTGGTATTGGCCGATGGCGGAAAACTGGCAGAGCAAGTGCCTGAGGTGAATTACCAGATTCACGATTACAACCAGAGTGCAATTATTGCCAATCTCAAAGCCGGTTCGCCCGAGCGTGGCGCCGCCTTTGAACATTTTACGCTGGATGGCCCGCTGGCTTTGTTGCCTTCAGGCGGTGGCTATGCACTGGTGTGGACATTACCTGCTGAAAAGACTGAGACTATCCTGCAACTTGAAGATCAGGCATTTTTATCACAATTGCAGGACAGCTTCGGCAACCGTCTAGGAAATTTTGTTGCAACAGGTAAACGTACCAGTTTCCCGCTAATACTCAAGCATGCTTCGAATGTGACCTCCAGGAGGACCGTTCTGATTGGCAACGCTGCACAAACTTTGCATCCTGTCGCAGGCCAAGGTTTCAATCTCGGCTTACGTGACGCATGGGAGCTTGCCGATGAAATAAGTCAGTCATTACCTGGCGGTGCCAATGAAGTCGGTAGCCCACGCATGCTGGCGAGGTATAATAAACGCCGTCGCATCGATCGCGAAGGCGGTCGGCTATTCACCGATTCGCTGGTGAAACTGTTTACTCTTAACTTGTCTTTACTACAAACTGCAACAGGTCTGGGGTTAGCCGCTCTCGACCATTTACCGCCAGCCAGGCGTTTTGTCGCACGCAGGATGGTATTTGGAGCAAGAGGATAATTTTAATTTGCGCCGCGTTGTCTGTTTAAAGCGCTTATAAAGTCGGATGTCATCCATGTTGGTTCCCGCGGGATTAGCGGTTTTTTATGCAAATTGGTCTACACAAACTCAAGAATAAACTGATTGTTGCGCCAATGGCCGGAGTAACTGACCGTCCTTTTCGTCAGTTGTGCAAGCGAATGGGAGCGGCGATGGCTGTCTCCGAGATGGTTTCCAGCAATTCATTGCTGTGGGGATCGGAAAAAACCCGGCGACGTGCCTGCCATGAGGGTGAAGTCCGGCCAGTGTCCGTACAGATTGCAGGCTCCGATCCGCTGATGATGGCCGACGCGGCCAGACACAATGCTGAACAGGGCGCTGAGATCATTGATATTAATATGGGCTGTCCGGCCAAAAAGATTTGTAATGTCATGGCAGGATCCGCCTTAATGAAGGACGAAGGTTTAGTCGGCAAGATTCTGCAAGCAGTAGTCAATGCAGTCAATATTCCAGTGACACTCAAAATCCGAACAGGCTGGGATCCGGATCATAAAAATGCATTGACTATTGCTCGTATTGCGGAGGATACCGGTATTCAGGCACTGGCGATTCATGGACGGACCCGTGCCTGCGCCTATCGAGGGGAAGCAGAGTATGAAACGATTGCGCTGGTCAAAACCGCGATCCGCATACCTGTTATCGCCAATGGCGATATCACTTCCCCAGAAAAAGCCAGGCAGGTACTGGCCAATACGGGTGCAGATGCAATCATGATCGGGCGCGCTGCACAAGGCAGGCCATGGATTTTTCGGGAAATTGAACATTTCCTGATGACCGGTAAGCACATGCCTCCACCAACCACCGTAGAAATCCAGCGTATCTTGATCAACCATCTTCATGAGTTATATGATTTTTATGGAGAATACTCGGGAGTACGTATGGCACGTAAACACATATCCTGGTACACCCGCGGACTAGCTGGCTCTGCTGCTTTTCGTCATGCCATGAATCAACTGCAAACAAAAGACGCACAGTTAGCGGCAACCCATCTTTTCTTCAATACCCTCTCGGAACAGAGCATGGAGCTCGTCTACGCAGATGATGAGGTGGCCGTACGATGAGCGTTACCATCAATGATAATGAAATTGCTGTGTGTGTCCGCAAATCTTTGGAAATCTACTTCCAGACGTTGGATGGTGAAAAACCCTGTCCGATCTATGAGATGGTCATCAACAGCGTAGAAAAGCCACTGCTGGAGACAGCCATGCACTACGCCAACGGAAATCAAAGCAGAGCCGCTGAGTTACTTGGCATCAACCGCAACACCTTGCGTAGCCGCTTGCTCAAACACCGACTCATCAAATAATTGACTCAAAAATGACTATTAAACAGGCACTAATCAGTGTTTCTGATAAAACAGGAATCATTGCTCTCGCCACCGCACTGCAACAAATGAATTTCAGAATCCTCTCGACGGGAGGTACCGCAAAAACCCTGCAGGAAAAAGGAATTACTGTCACCGAGGTCAGCGATTACACCGGTTTTCCGGAAATGCTCGATGGCCGCGTCAAAACGCTGCACCCCAAAATCCATGCGGGTATTCTTGCCAGGCTGGAGCTGGACGAGCATCAGCATGCCATGAAAACCACGCAAATCCCCCCCATTGATCTCGTAGTCGTCAATCTTTATCCTTTTACACAAACGGTTGCTAAATCAGACTCCTCTCTGGCCGAGGCAATCGAAAATATCGATATTGGCGGACCAACCCTGATTCGCGCCGCCGCCAAAAATTATTCGCGTGTACTGGTGGTCACCGATCCGCAGGATTACGCAACATTGCTGGAGAAACTTGAGTCAACAGATAAATCCGATCTGGAACACTATCATTTTACGCTAGCCAAGAAGGCATTCACGCATACCGCCCGTTATGATGCCGCCATCAGCAACTATCTGACTGCGCTGGATGCCACGCATCGTCCACAGAGATTTCCCGATCGGCTCCATCTTGATTTTGCGCTGGTCGAACGACTGCGTTACGGGGAAAACCCCCACCAACAGGCTGCCTTTTATCGTAACTCACAAAATTTTGTGGGCAGCCTCGCAGATTATCGGCAGATACAGGGCAAAACACTTTCCTATAACAATATTGCGGATACCGATGCCGCTTGGGCATGTGTCAAAACCTTCGAGCAGTCTGCCTGTGCGATCGTCAAGCATGCCAATCCTTGTGGAGTAGCGACTGCAGATACTCCGTTACAAGCCTACCAGAAAGCCCTTGTAACCGATTCGACTTCAGCCTTCGGGGGCATTATCGCTTTCAACCGGACAGTCGATGAAGCTACCATCCATGATGTCTTCAAACAATTTGTCGAAGTCATTGTTGCGCCGTCATTTACTGAAGCGGCCCGGCAATACTTGGCGAGAAAGCCCAATATCCGCGCACTAACTATTCCGCTCAATGCCCACCAAAACCAGTTTGACCTCAAACGGGTCGATGGTGGACTGCTGGTACAGACACCGGATGATTTTGATATGACCCGCGCACAATTACGCATAGTAACCAAACTGCAACCGACCGAAGCGCAGCTCGCCGATTGCCTGTTTGCGTGGCGTGTCGTGAAATTCATCAAATCCAATGCAATCGTATTTTGTGCCAATGGCCAGACACTCGGGATCGGCGCCGGGCAAATGAGTCGGGTCGACAGCGTCAGAATTGCCAGCAGCAAAGCAAAACAGGCTGATTTCGATCTGACGGGGTCGGTAGTCGCCTCCGATGCATTCTTTCCTTTCAGGGATGGTGTCGATGTTCTGGCAGATGCCGGTGCAAGCGTCGTGATACAGCCAGGTGGCAGTATTCGTGACGAGGAAGTCATTACCTCTGCCAATGAACGTGGGCTGGTAATGATCTTCACCGATATCAGACATTTTCGTCATTAGACTGGAAATCATATAAATGAAGCTGCTTGTCGTTGGCGGAGGTGGCAGGGAACACGCGCTTGCTTGGAAGCTTGCGCAATCACCGCTTGCTGAAAAAGTTTACGTTGCTCCCGGTAATGCTGGAACTGTAATGGAAGCAAGAGTGGAAAACATATCCATCACCACCATACCGGAACTGGTCACGTTTGCTCGCCAGGAAAATATCACATTGACCGTAGTTGGCCCGGAAGCTTATCTGGCGGAAGGAATTGTTGATGCATTCAAAGCTGTTGGCCTGAAAATAATCGGCCCTGCTGCCAGTGTCGCCCGACTGGAGTCTTCCAAATCCTTTGCCAAGGCCTTCATGTTGCGCCATGGCATACCGACCGCTCTTGGCAAAACTTTTGATGATGCCGTTGCGGCGCATCATTATCTGGATCAGCACACCTTACCGGTCGTTATCAAAGCGGATGGACTAGCTGCCGGCAAAGGCGTGATCGTGGCGCAGACACCGCAGGAAGCACACGATGCAGTAGATGCCATGCTGGTAGAAAACCGGCTGGGCGAGGCCGGGGCAACTATTCTGATCGAGGATTTTCTGGAGGGTACTGAAGCCAGTTTCATGGTCCTCTCCGATGGACGCAACATTCTGCCACTGGCCACCAGTCAGGACCATAAACGCCTGCTTGATCATGATCAGGGACCCAATACCGGTGGTATGGGTGCTTTTTCCCCTGCTCCTGTGATTTCCCCAACCCTGCATGCCAAAATCATGCGCGAGGTCATTTCACCGGTTATCGAAGGCATGAAGCATGAAGCCGTTCCCTATGTCGGCTTTTTGTATGCCGGACTAATGATTTCCAACCAGGGCAATATCAAGGTGCTGGAGTTCAACTGCCGACTGGGAGATCCGGAAACACAGGCAATCCTGATGCGTCTAAAAACCGATCTGACATCCTTACTGACGCATACCGTCAGTGGTACGCTTGACAGAATCGACATCGAGTGGGACCGGCGCGTTGCCTTATGCGTGGTGATGGCTGCACACGGTTATCCGGACACACCCAGGAAAAATGACGTGATCAATGGGCTGGATATCCTGCAAACTGACCAGGCCAAATCAGCTGATTTTCGTATTTTTCATGCAGGCACCCGGTTTATTGCGCAAAATAGCCCGGAAATTGTCACCGCTGGTGGCCGTGTTCTAGGTGTTACCGCACTTGGTGAGAACATCAGGCTAGCACAGCGGCTCGCTTATGAAACGGCTGGTAAGATATATTTTGACGGAGCACAATTGCGCCATGATATTGGCGGAGGAACGTAAAAACACCTTACCCGCCACAAAGAAAGCCAAAAATTCCCCTCAGTTCATTAATTTGCAGCTAGAATGCGCAAATTACGCTGACAATGACGATTGGATATTGATTTGTCAACATTGTTTGCCAGTAGAAATCTCTTTACCAGAACGGCAGTCTCAGTCGAACAACAGCAAACATGTCAATCATCAGACCATCTACCTCGATTCGCGAGCCTGAATCTGCCTTTCCCCGTATCGTCTGTCTCGTAGTCAGTCAGTTCAGTTTACCCAGCGATTACACTGACTGGGAAATCGATTACTACCTTCGCTTTGAAGACTGGATTCCAGATAAATCCGGCCATGTCATTTTTGTAATCGCAAATAAAGATCCGTCAGCAGTCGTTCCGCTACTGCAACAGATACGCCGACATCCCGACTTCTGTACAGCATTATGCTATGTCACTGGCAGCGTCAATCCCGAAATCGAGCAATTGGCCGACGGGGGATTACCGGAAGCCGCAATACTGCGGGAAAGATTTGGTCACTTTCAGGAGCTGCTCACTTCATTCAATGAGAGTGAGACCGCCATTCTGCCAACAGGCCGCCTGATCAAATACCTCTGGTTGCGGCCACATTTCGTAGTCAAGCCCTGCCATGCATGGCAATCTTCCCGCTACTGGTTTTACCCACTGCTAAATGCTCTCAATCCGGATGATGATGCGTTTGACTGGCTACGTGCGCTTGTCAACCAACGGGTAATCGAGTCTGTTGACTTGATTGACCGGCAACGGGAATGCCCGCATTGCCGCTCATCGCACCTCAGTTTCATCGATGTCTGCCCGAATTGCGGATCACTGGATATCGCGCAGCAGGCTTCTCTGCACTGTTTTACCTGCGGGCATGTTGATGTTCAGGACAATTTTCTGCAGGGTGGCGCGCTAGTCTGCCCAAAATGCTTGACCCAGTTGCGCCATATCGGCAGCGATTTTGACCGCCCGATCGAAAATCACGGCTGTCATGCCTGTCACCATGTTTTTGTCGAGAGTGATGTGCAGGTACGCTGCATGCATTGTGGTAAATCATCGCAACCAACCGATCTCGTAGAACACAAAATCCAGAGCCTGCGATTGAGTGATCGTGGCCGCATCATTGCAGTTCGAGGTGATACGTTCGATATTGCCGCGAGCTTCGACCAACTGCAATTTATTCCAGGTGAGTTATTCAAGCATGATCTTGACTGGTTACTGATCCTCGCAAGGCGTTATTCCATGATCAACTTCAGCCTGTTTGGTATTTATTTCCCGCAACTGCCCGAGCTGGCAGAAAAAATAGGACATGTACGTCTGATGCAGCTGCTCGAAGTTTTTGCTCAACGGCTCAGAAGCATGCTGCGTACCCCCGATTTGTCGACCCGTACAGCAGAAAATATGCTGTGGCTGCTTTTGCCACAGACGGATGAAAAAGGACTACGGGGTTTTCATGCCCGGATCAAGGCAAGCCTTGGCGACATCATGAAAGACAGTGACCATCAACTGGATTACCAGTTGATTGGCATCAATTCCGCGCAGATAAATGAACAGGAAGACGCGCAGTTGCTCATGGCAAGACTGTATGCGGAAGTAAAATAACCCATGGACTGGTTGATACAGATTACTCAGCTGTTCTATCTGCACTTTTTTCATCGCTACGAGCTGGTTCCCTTTCTGCTGCTGTTCGTCCCCTTTGTACTGTTCTTCGAACTGCCGCTTTATATTTCCAGCTGGTTTGGGATTTTCCGGCACCTGACGCACGATACTTTCGATCAACCCCTCACACCACCCTTCTTTCCGGGTGTCAGCTGCATTGTGACCTGCTACAGCGAAGGAGAAGCCGTAAAAGGCACTATCCGTTCGCTGCTGGAACAATCCTACCCGGGACATATCGAAATACTAGCCATGGTTGATGGTGTACGAAAAAACCAGAAAACCTACAATGCGCTGATGACCTGCATAACTCAGGCAAAACATTATGCTAATCGGTCACTGATCATCGTTCCCAAGATTCAACGTGGCGGGCGGGTCTCTTCAATGAATGCCGGGTTGAACCGGGCAAGTGGAGCAATCATCATGGCGCTGGATGGCGATACTTCCTTCGACGTGCAAATGGTCCATCACGCCGCGCGCCATTTCCGCAACAGCAATACAGTTGCCGTAACCGGAGCATTGCGGGTGCGCAACAGCGAACAATCGCTGGTGACCCGCCTGCAGCATCTCGAATATCTGCTGACCATTCAGTCCGGCAAGCTTGGATTTACCAATCTTCAGGTCATCAATAACATCCCCGGTGCTTTTGGTATATTCAGAAAATCCTTTCTGAAAAGTATTGGTGGCTGGAATACCGGCTCAGCCGAAGACTTGGATCTAACCCTGCGCATCAAGCAATATCGACAGCGTCATCCGGACAAACTGATTATTTTCGAACCTGGCGCCGTGGCACACACTGATGTACCAGATACGTTCCATCAATTTTTTCAGCAACGCTTACGCTGGGATGGCGATCTGGGATTCATCTATTTCAACCGCCACCATAAAGGGATGATACCAACGCTGATGGGTTGGCGTAATTTCCTGTTTCTACTGTGGTACGGACTGTTTTTCCAAATCATCATGCCATTCGCGATTGTGCTTTATGTCCTTTATATGGCATTGACATTGCCGGTAGTTGCCATACTGCTCATCATGCTGTTGATCTACTTTTTTTATCTGTTATTGACAGCCGTGCAGTATGGATTGTATCTGCTACTGTTATCCGACCGGATCAGGGAAGATCTGGCGGCAGCGTGGGTACTGCCTATTTTTCCGCTGTTTCAGTTTGCCACGCGTCTGTGGAGCGCGCTGGCGCTCGCAAACCAGTTCCTGAATCGCGCTCATCTCGATTCTGCCATGGCCCCTTACTGGGTTCTGAAAAAAGGTAAACAATGATCCGTCTAATGCTGTTCATCTTTTTCTCAGGGATGATCGGAGCAGCAAGTCTGCACGCGCAGACACGGCTGCTTTCCGAATTTTCACCACTTGTCGATCGTGCGGCATCAGTTCTGAAAACACAAGCAGACCAGGAAGCGTCACAGGCCGAATTGCAAATCCGTGAAGCGCAACAAGGATGGGAGCTGTTTGGTAGTGTCGCGGCCGGTTATCAGAAAAGTCCTTTTGCACGCGAGCCGTTTGGGCGTTTCTTTGATCCAACACTGCGGCTGGGATTACGTTATCCACTGCTGGGCAGTGCCGAAAAACAGAATCGCGCCATACTCAATGCGACCGCCCAGGTCGCTATTGAAACGATCCGACTCAACTGGAGCAGACACCTCGCAGTATTTTTTATCGAGGAAAATTATGCGGCCTACTGGAGTGCCCAGCAACTGCTCAAAATTAATGACAGCTTCGTACAATTGGCCGAATCCGCCGAGCGTAAACTAGGTGCACGACGAAACAGCGGATTGCTACTGTCGTCGGATTATCATGAATTTCTATCGGCGTTTGCACTGGCAGAACGCGCCAGAGTGGAATTCCAGCATGAGCGTGGTCAAGCACTTGCCCGCCTGCGTCATCTGACGGGAGAACCTGTTCCCGTATTTGAAGCCGTCAAGCCGCAACTCGATCTGTCCAACGCTCAAGATAGCATGTATGTCGATGAACAGCCCGATCTGCTGATACTACAGGCGCGCATCGACGCGCTGCGCACGGTACAGGACAACGAAAAATGGCAAGGAATCGAATCCGACATCTCTGCAACTGTGTTTGGAGGTCCAGCCATTCCCCATCCTTCACCGGACTCCCCACAATTCGGCTATGGCGGAGCAATTGGCCTGAATTTCAAAATGCCGCTCGAAATCGCCAAGCTACGTAAGAACGAGCGGAATCTGGTCGTTCATCAGCTGAACAGTCTGCAATCAGAATACCGGCAGCGCCAGCAGGAAACCGAACTCGAGCTGCAGTCGCTGCGCGATCGTTACGCGCAGTCACTGCGCCAGCTGGATTTTTTGCGCACCCGCCTGGATGCTACACGCGAAGCAACCCGTGAACGTCATCTGCGCCTGCGCACACTGGACGGTGATGTCATTGAAAAATACCTGCAGGCAATCCAGGCATATTATCAGGCCGCCGCAGGTTATCTGGAAGCAGAAAGTGAGCAATGGAAATTGCACATTCGTCTGCGACAATTCGGTATTCCCCCGCAGTCATTCGGGTCTGGCACTACTGGTAAAATTTCGATTGAAACGCTGCTGCAACCCCTTACCCAGGCTGCCGGGTTGTTTGGTGTTACTTCCATGCGTGAGACAAAGCCTGCCAAAACTGTCAGCTACCGCCCACAACCAGACCGGTTAACTGCCGATAATGAACTGGCAAAAGGCTATGGCAGCTATGTATGGAATTATGCTCTGGACTTACCAATCGCCAGATTTCTAGATCAATGCCAGCAGCTTGGTGTGCGAAGGGTGTTGCTGTCACTGAGTGCGGAACAAATTGATGCTATTGCTGCCAGTTCACAACCAATCGATCAATTGCTCGATCAGGCACACCAGCAAGGAATCAAAGTGGAGTTGCTGCTCGGCGATCCTGGCTGGATATTGCCGTCGCAGCGCAGCAAATTGCAGACCATTCTGCAACGGTTGCGTCACATTGGTTTTGATGGCCTGCATCTCGATATTGAACCGGATCAGCTGGAAGATACGACCCTGACTGGGCAAGATCGCCTCGCAGCATGGCTTGAGACTATTCGACAAGCTAAAACCACGGCTGTCTGGCCGGTTGGCGTCAGTATTCATCCGCGTTATCTGGATGAACAACATAGTTTTGGCGACTGTATACCTTGCCAGTTTGCCCAATTTGGCATACGGGAAGTAACCGTTATGTTTTATTCACGCAACCTGACTAATATTACGGCAATTCTACGGGGAGCAATGCAAAAACATCCTACTCTGATTTTCAGCCTGGCGCAGAGCCTGGAGCGTAAGCTCGAATCGGAGAACAGTTATGCCGGACAGCCTGTCAGCATTTTTCAGCATTCGATGAAAACACTGGAATCACAACTTGGCGCCCCTAATTTCGGGGGGATCATCATTCAATCCTGGCAAGACATGCAAGGTTATTTCCATGAAAATCCGCTTTAATCAACCTGAGAAAAAAAATCCAGAAAATGAGCAGGGAATCCGCATCCGTTATGATCCCTCCAGGCGTACTGGTGCGGCATGGCGTTGGTATCTGATACTTGCCGTTGCCAGCCTCCCGCTACTATATCTGGCAGGGCTGATACTGCGGGAGGTGCTGCTGACCGAGATTGATGGCCGCATCATCCTGCCGCATACTACCGTACGAGCACAGGGTGCCGGCCATGTACAGCAATTACAGGTATCCCTCTTGGAAACGGTATCGGAGGGAACTCAACTGGCGAGGTTGACCAATACTTCTCTGGAAAACGGCGTACAACGCCTGCATGGCGAGATTACTTTTCTATCCGGGCAGAAAGAATCTTTACAACGCGATGGCAGCCAGAAGCAGGCTTCACGCCTGACTCTGTTTGCGCAGGATCAAAGCCAGTTCTATCTGAAACGTTTACGTCAATACGAGTCCCTGTTCAAGCAGGGTGCGGCAACCCAGGCCGAAGTGGCAACCGCCCGCAGTCAGTATATTGCGGCACTGGAGCGGCTCGATTCCCTTATGCTTGCCGGTCAGCAAGCCAGTACGCTGGGAGCAGAAGCACGGCAAATCGAAGCCCGTATCAACCAGCTGCAATTAGAGCACGACATACTGAACGATCAGCTGCAGATGTTATCCCCGATATCTCCTGCAATCGGCCTGGTCACAGAAATTCATGCACGACCCGGAGAATATTTGTCACAAGGACAGCCCTTGCTGGATATCTCATTTCCGGAGCAGGCGTATATCAGCGCATTCATTCCACCCAAATACATCGACAAAGCCGTGCTGGGTCAGCGAGCAACCATCATTTTCCCCAACGGCGAAAAATATGAAGCGCGAATCAACTTCGTGCCCGGCGTTACTCATAAGGTTTCAGCAGAAGATCTGACGCTTCTGGAAGTACCGCGTTCTGCTATTCTGGCACGCATGCAGTTTATCGATACAGTGGACAGTTCCCGGCTGATGAATGGCATGCCGGTCAAGATACGGTTCGATACCTGGTAATATAAAAATTAATGCAGAGCTTCATCCAGCAATTCGATCCAATGCTTTACCGGCAGATCTGTGCCCGCTTGTAAATGCATCAGGCAGCCAATATTGGCGGTTGTCAACAAATCTGGCTTCTCTTTGCTCAGTGCAGCAAGTTTATTTGCACGTAATTGTTTCGATAATTGCGGCTGCAGCAGGGAATAGGTGCCGGCAGAACCACAGCAAAGATGTGCGTCAGCAACGCTCGCCAGTTTAAAGCCAATCGATTGCAGCAGATTTTCGACCACACCGTTTAAGCGCATGCCATGTTGCAGGGTGCAAGGTGAATGAAAAGCAATGTGCGGCAAATCAGCAGTATCTGTCAATAAAGCAGCCAGGTGATCTTTTTCGGCAGCCAGCACCTCACCGATATCTTTCGTCAGCGCCGAGATGCGCGCGGCCTTCTGTGCATAACGGTCATCATGACGCAGCAGATGTCCATACTCCTTGACAGTCACGCCGCAACCACTTGCGGTCATTACAATTGCTTCCACCGGTTTTTCCTGGCGCACGACATAAGGCCACCAGGCATCGATATTTCGCCGCATTGCATCGAGCCCTTCTTCCTGTGCATTAAGATGATAGGCAAGCGCACCGCAACAGCCAGCTTGTGGGGCGCTGACGAGGCTAATACCGGCTCTGTTAAGCACCCGGTTGGCAGCCAGATTGATCGAAGGTTTAAGAACCGGCTGGGCGCAGCCATCCAGGATCAACATGGCACGCTGGCTGCGTCCATTGCTTACTGGCAGGCTGGTTTTGGATGCAGGCGGAATACTTTTTTTTAGTTTCGCTGGCATGAGCGGCTTGGCGATGCGCGCAACTGCCATGAGTGCTGCAAAAATCTGGCGATTTGGCAGAATCTTGCGCAGACCGTAGCGAAATAGCCGCATATAGAGCCTGCGTTCAACCTGCTGCTCCACCCTGAGACGGCCGATATCAAGCAACCGCCCGTACTGAACCCCAGACGGACAGGTCGTCTCGCAGGCACGGCAGGTTAAGCAACGGTCGAGATGCTGTTGGGTTTTTTGCGTGGGCGCCGCTCCTTCCAGCACTTGCTTGATCAGATAAATCCTGCCACGCGGACTGTCGAGCTCATCTCCCAGTAACTGATAGGTCGGACAGGTCGCAAGACAAAAGCCGCAATGAACGCAGCTGCGCAGAATGGCATCTGCTTCTTCCCCTGCAGGAGTATTTTTGATACTGGCTTCAAGCTGTGTCTGCATATCAGAATTCCGGGTACATACGGTACGGGTTCAGGATACCTGCCGGGTCGAATTGTTGTTTTAAGCGTTGATGAATTCTCAACAAAACCGGTGACAAAGGCTGAAATACCAATATGCCGTCTCTGTCACCGTAAAACAGCGTGGCATGTCCGCCTGCAGCAGTTGCCAGCCTGCGCACCTCATTTGCTGCGACTGCTTCTGCAGGCGCAAACCAGCGTAACGCCCCTCCCCATTCAATCAGCTGCTCACCGGGCAGCGGCAAGTGCGCGGTTGTCGGCTTGACCGACAGTCGCCACAGGATGGGTCGGCCATGAAAAAAAGTATGAGTATGATGCCTGATTGACTCCCAGAATGTTTCCCCGTTCTCTTCCACGTCACCTCCCATTTGCTTCTGCGCGGCAACAACAGCTGCTTCCATACCGGACAGACGGACATATAACCGCCCATCGCTAAAGCAGGTGGCGGAAACCGGTAAAGGCCGGGTTGCATAGCTGCGCATCCACTCCAGTGCTCGCTCCATGGTTGTCGCAAAACAAAGCGTACGCTCCATCTCAGGTCTGGGCAAAACCTTGAGTGAGGCTTCCAGAAGAATGCCAAGCGTTCCCATTGATCCCGCCATCAGGCGGGAAACATCATAACCAGCAACGTTTTTCATGACCCGGCCACCAAAGGACATCTCTCTGCCCTGCCCATCCAGGAGCCGAACACCAAGAATAAAATCACGCACCGCCCCCGCATACGCGCGTCTCGGGCCGGACAATCCGGAAGCAATACTGCCACCAAGTGTGGCTGGTTTCCCGAAATGCGGTGGCTCGAACGCAAGCATTTGCCCCTGCTGCGCCAATATGTTCTCCAGCTCCTGTAAAGATGTACCGGCACGTGCGGTGATGGCCAGTTCACTGGGTTCATAGTCGACGATACCCTGATAGCCGGTGACATCAAGCGGGATTGTTTTCTCCGCAAGAGGATTGCCGTAAAAATATTTGCTGCCACCGCCTCTGATATACAGTGGCTGGGATTTTTCCATGGCCTGTCTAAGTGCGTCAGCAAATGATTCCAGAATTGAAGACATAGTAGAGAATTAACAATCTTTTAAAACTCAGAATCTTGGCAGCTCAGGAAAACTGGTTTGCCCGTGGTGGACGTGCATAGCGCCCAATTCGGCGCAGCGATGCAGGCTTGGGATCGCTTTGCCCGGGTTCAGGAGCGCCTGCGGATCGAAAGCAGCCTTGATAGCCAGAAACAGCTCACGCTCGGCATCACTGAACTGCAGGCACATTTGATCGAGTTTCTCCATTCCCACTCCATGTTCACCCGTAATGGTGCCGCCTGCTGCAATACAGATTTCGAGAATGCGCGCACCAAATGTTTCTGCTTTGTGCAATTCGCCAGATTCATTGGCGTCATAAAGAATCAATGGGTGCAGATTGCCGTCCCCTGCATGAAACACGTTCATGCATCGCAAATTGAATTCTGCCGAAAGCCGTTCGATCTGCGACAGCACCCGTGCCAAATGTTTGCGCGGGATGGTGCCATCCATACAATAGTAGTCTGGGGAAATCCTGCCAGCTGCTGGAAATGCCGCCTTGCGCCCTGCCCAGAAGAGCTGTCGTTGTGCTTCATCCTGTGCGATTTCCACCTTGATTGCGCCACTTGCGCGCAGGATATGTTCAATTTTCTCGATTTCGGTAGTAACTTCTGCCGCCATGCCATCCGACTCGCATAGCAGGATTGCAGCAGCTTGCCTGTCATAACCGGCCTGAATAAAGTCTTCGACTGCGCCAATGGTGAGATTATCCATCAGTTCCATTCCAGCGGGAATAATGCCTGACTGGATAACATTGGCAACCGCCTCGCCAGCTTTGGCCAGATCAGAAAATGTCGCCATCACCAGCTGCGCTGATTCTGGTTTTGGCAGCAGCCTCACCGTGATTTCCGTGGTAATCCCCAGCATGCCTTCACTGCCCGTTAATAAGGCCAGCAGATCGTAGCCGGGGCTATCATATGCTTCCGCGCCGACTTCGATTACGTCCCCCTCGATGGTCAGTACGCGTAGTTTCAGAATATTGTGTACGGTCAGGCCATATTTCAGGCAATGTACCCCCCCGGAATTTTCCGCAACATTGCCGCCGATGGTACAGGCAATTTGCGATGACGGATCTGGCGCATAATAGAGCCCATAAGAGCTGGCCGCCTGGCTGATGGCAAGATTGCGTACACCCGGTTGCACTCTGGCTTGACAGGCCAGGGGATCAATTTCATTGATCTGGTTGAGTCTTGCCAGAGAGAGCAGTATTCCCTGTGCATGCGGCAGTGCGCCACCCGACAATCCGGTCCCTGCACCGCGTGCAACCACCGGCACCCGTTCACGGTGACAGAGTTGCAAAATTTCGATGATTTCAGCTTCGGTACACGGCAATACCACCGCCAGCGGCAACTGACGGTAAACAGAAAGCGCGTCGCATTCATACGGGCGCAGATCCTCCGTTTCATACAGAACCGAATCCGGCGGCAGAATAGCCAGTAACTGCCTGATCAATTCACACCTCTGCATGTGTCTGCGTCGTAATTTCGTGATTGGAAATCTTTTCCAGAATACGCACAATCGCTGAATTGTCGAGCAGTTGATCACCCTGTGCGATACAAGCCTGATAGAGTGATTGCGTCAGCGCGGTGTTAGGTAGACTGACTCCCAGTTCAGCTGCACACGTCAATGCAATATCAAGATCCTTGACCTGCAGATCAATGCGAAACCCGGGCTCAAAATTACGATTGATCATACGCTCTCCATGCACATCGAGTATTCGGGACGCGGCAAATCCACCCATTAACGCCTGGCGGATATTTTTTACACAGATTCCAGCTTTCGAGCCAAATACCAGTGCTTCGGCCACAGCTGTCAGTGTGCCTGTCACTACAATCTGGTTGGCCATTTTACAGACCTGTCCGCTTCCCGGTTTACCGATGTGAGTGATGTGCTGCCCCATCCGCGTCAGTATAGGATAGATTTTTTCAAATACCGCTTGGGCGGCACCCACCATGATCGTCAATGTGCCCTGCTGTGCGCCGATCTGCCCACCGGAAACCGGCGCATCAGCATAATCATGCCCCAGTTCGGCTATGCAGCTGGCAAAATGACAGGTATCACTGGGGGAGATGGAACTCATATCCACAACGATTTTGCGAATTGATGATTCGGTTGATTGGGTAGCGGTCAGACCAACTGCTACCCCATTATCAGCAAACAGAACTTTTTCCACATCTGCCGTATCCGGTAACATCAAAATGACTATGTCCGCTTTTTCAGCAACCTCCACCGCAGAACAACAACCGTGCCCCCCTCCGGCGATCAACTCATCAGGCACACCGCTGCGGGAATAGAGAAAAACCGGATAATCACTCTGAATCAAGCGGCTTGCCATGGGTTTTCCCATAATCCCCAGACCAATAAAGCCAATTTTCTGAACATGCATAGTATTTATATAAACCAGTAATCCGGAAGCAATACTAACAGAGGCTATCTATGCTAACCCTCTACAGGTACGATAGAATTTGTTATTCTCACAATCATACAGCGAATATACGCAGTATAACAGGGCATCGAAAAAACTGTCATAAGCGGTTGGCAGGTGCGTTATGTTTGTAATTTCCTACTCCCCTAGTTAAAGGGATGGCATGTCAGCTCACCCGGAATATGCGTTTTTGCGCTTAATGCGACAGAACCACTTATCCTTAACATGCTCCCACAGCTTTCTATACTCACACTAAATTTGACTATAACTTCTCAATTTATATGCCTCACAAAGGAAAAAAGATAAGGACAGAGGCTTCCTCCGATCCTTGGGTTAATTTCAATAATAAAGGGATGATTATCGTAAACCTTGTAATTAAAACAGCATATTCCCTGAAATTTTATGGATACAAGAATGGATAGAAACAGATCAAGATGGGGACAATCACATACTTTCTTATAGATTGCGTTGTCTTTGCCCTTTATAGGCATATCAGTTTCAAAAGCATATTTGATATTTATTGAATGCACAATTTTTTGATCTTTAATTAGAATGTGTGTGGCATATTCGGTTGGCCCAGAAATCAACTCCTGAGTAAAATAATCCGGGTGGTTCAGAATATCGATTAGGTTCTGTTCTTGCTGTGCGTCCAAAATTATGTGGGTATTTGCTCCCCATTCATCAATTTTCTTTTTTAAGATATACGGGAAGGTTTGTGCGCCCCCCATATTTGGAACATAGCTCCCAAAATTGTTTGCAATAAGAAATTGATTAAGCAAGTATTTATTGTCACATAACAGAGTAGTTTTCGTGCTCGGAATTGGGATTAGATTATGCTTGATTAGATTGCTCGTCCCGTTTAAGTAATTCAAATCGTGAATGGTTAATGGCATAAAGAGATCAAAATCTTTGATATTTTCAGAGGAAAACTCGCCGAATTTGACTTCATGTGGCGTAAATTGAAATCCTTTTTTGATCGAGCGCTTCCAATCCTGCTTGTTGGAAAACAAAATTTTCATTTTTGGCCCGGGGAATAAGCGCGACAAAAATAATTGAAACACAAAAAATACCGCGTTGTTTATTTTAGCGGTTAAACGCTTCAATATGTTCAACTGTACTTTCATGCACCATCCCCAAGATTGTTTGGTTAAATTGTGACAGCTCAGCATGAGGCAGGTTGATTGCCGGGATTTGTTTGATGCGCCCACGCCGCGCCCCTTCTCGTTTCGCCTCTGGATTGATTGCGTTACATTCGTCCAGGACGGTATGGTAGCGCGCAAAAATCTGCTGTGTCTGTTCTTGAGTCAGCGCGGATGTGACAGGTCGTGCTGCCACGCAGGCGCCACGAGCCTAGATTAACATGATGTTGATCATGCGCTGCGGCCAAGTCTGGCCGATGCTCTCGTGCAGCTTGCAGCATCCGCATTGCGGTCGCAGGGTGCAATGTTCAATCGCTTCGTAATGTACCACTGGTAGTCGAACGTTTGCCGTCGTTCCGCAATCTGTGCGCAGGGCAGAGGCAGTATCTCTCCACATCCATCGCTACGCTCCGGTAAACCATGCTCAATCACCTTGTCCGGTTCCCGCACACGCTTGAGCGTCGTTCCTTTGTGTCTGATCTGACCACCGGACTTGGCACCTGAGAGGCTACGGGGTGAGCGTGTCTTCTTCAGCCCATCGAAGGGCGGTAGCATGCTCGAATTGTGGCTGTCCTTGGATAAATGAGCTTCTGATTCTGACACGCGCGCAGTCAAAATCCGAACCTGTTCGGATAACAGGCGAATCAAATCATCCTTTTGATCCGAGGTCAGGAAGCTCGAGTTCGCGCATGACTCGTAGTACGACAAATAACTGACTGTTCTGCAAGGCTATGCTGAATAGTCACGAAAGGAGATTTGGTACACAAAAGAGATACCCCCAATTTCAAATCGTATTGTTCACATTTGATCAGTAGTCAATTGAGTGCGCGAAGGTATGTCTTCAGACATAAAAATTCCCAGCAAATCGTTCAGATAGCGTCTACCACGACAAGTAGACTGAATCCTGTCATGTGTCCAGGTGATCAGCCTCTGCTGTTCTGCAACTTCGAGCTGTTTCTGGATAGCAGAAAGCGCCAAACCAGTATGACTCTGAAATAGCGCCGGTACGAACCCTTCTGTGAGACGCAGAGCGTTCATCACGAATTCGAATGCCCGATCGCCCGCAGCCACTTCATGCTCCAGCACGATGAATGCCGTTGCATCTTTTTGAATACTTGCCGATTGTTCGAGATATTGCCGTGGGTGCTTGTGGCGCACTTGGCGCACGATCTTCTCGCGAAAACTGATCTTGCTATGCGCACCTGCGCCAATACCCAGATAGTCGCCATATTGCCAGTAATTGAGGTTATGGTGACATTCCTGTCCTGGTTTCGCAAATGCAGAAATTTCGTAATTCCCGTAACCTTCTTCGGCCAGAAACTGTTCAATCATTTCCTGCATGTCGGCACTCTGGTCTTCGTCCGGCAGGTTTGGAGGGTGCTGATAGAACCAGGTATTGGGCTCGAGCGTCAGGTGGTATACCGATAAGTGCGGTACATTACAGGCACGGGCATGTTCAATGTCCTGTCGCACTTCTGCCAGGGTTTGTTCAGGCAGGGCATACATCAGATCCAGATTAACGTTATCAAAATAGCGGCAAGCGATTTCCACTGCCCGCTGCGCTTCGAGATCGTCATGTATCCTCCCCAGTGCCTGCAAATGCTTACGATTAAAGCTCTGGATACCAATTGATAAGCGGTTGATACCTGCTGCACGAAAATCCGCGAATTTTGGTGCCTCAAACGTACCGGGATTGGCTTCCAGCGTAATTTCGGCAGATGGTATAAACGGCAATAGCATTCTGGCATGCGACAGAATTGCGTCAATTGCTTTGGCACTGAACAGACTGGGTGTCCCTCCCCCAAAAAATACGCTGATAACCGGTCGCCCCCAGATGGCAGGTAACGCCATTTCAAGATCCTGTTTCAGCGCTTCAACATACGCCTCTTCAGGCAAGCCAGCTTGTTTGTCCATTGCATGCGAATTGAAATCGCAATACGGACATTTTCTGATGCACCAAGGTAGATGAATATAGAGGCTCAGTGGAGGCAACTCTGTCAATCTGGGGGAAAGAGGCGACGGAGAAAGATGGTCAATAGTTGTCATTTATCGGCTTGACACTGTGATAGAAGAGATAATCAGTCAACAGGTGCCCAACAATCAATTTTGATGCTCAGCCAATAAATCTGCCAGCTTGTACAAAGCCTGGCCACGATGACTCAGCTGATTTTTTTGTTCGGGACTCAGTTCGGCTGATGTCTTTCCGAGATTCGGTAGAAAGAAATGCGGGTCATAGCCAAATCCATTAACACCACGAGGCTGCGCAATGATCTGCCCATACCAACAACCATCCGCAATAATCGGCTGGGGATCGGCGGCATGCCGCACCAACACCAGCACGCAATAGAAATACGCGCTGCGGTCGGATTCATCTGCCAGCGCCTGTACCAATATCTGGTTGTTGCGCACATCCGACTTCGGCTCTCCCGCATAACGTGCCGAGCGCACGCCAGGCTCACCATGCAACGCATTGACACAGATACCGGAATCATCCGCAAGCGCGGGTAGACTACTCAGCCGGCTTGCGTGACGCGCCTTAAGTAAGGCGTTCTCCAGGAAAGTATCGAATGGTTCGTCGATTTCGGGCACCATAAAAGCTGACTGTGCGATAGTTTCGATACCGAGTGGTGAAAGTATTTGCTGAATTTCAGCCAATTTACCGACATTACCGCTGGCCAGCACAATTCTTTCAAAACAATGGTGCACAGCAAGATTGCTCATTGCCCGGCAGCAAGAACTTGCCTTTGCAGATTGATCAATTCCCCAATCCCCTGGTGAGCAAGATCAAGCATTGCATCAAGCTGTTGACGGCTAAAAGCCTGGCCTTCGGCAGTACCCTGAATCTCAATCAGGCCGCCCGTGCCGGTCATCACGACGTTCATGTCGGTATCACAGCTTGAATCCTCAGCATAATCCAGATCCAGCAACGGGCAACCATTCACCAAGCCAACTGAAGTCGCAGCAACGTAATCCAGAACCGGATTGGACTGAATGGCCCCTTGCGTCAGCAGCAGCTGCACCGCGTCACACAATGCGACGAACGCGCCGGTAATACTCGCAGTACGCGTACCGCCGTCAGCCTGGATAACATCACAATCGATCTGCAGGGTACGCTCGCCGAGCTTACCGAGATCTACTACCGCGCGTAACGCGCGACCGATCAAGCGCTGGATTTCCATGGTACGTCCAGACTGATTACCTTTTACCGCCTCACGTTGCATGCGCTCTCCTGTCGAGCACGGCAGCATGCCATATTCCGCCGTCAGCCACCCCTGTTCTTTATCTTTAAGAAAAGATGGTATTTTTTCAAGGATACTCGCCTGACACAGTACCTTGGTTTCACCATATTCGATCAACACCGAGCCCGCCGCATAACGAGTGTAGCCACGTGTCAGTTTGACGGGGCGAAGCTGGGCGGGAGCACGATCATTACAACGCGATATGGTATTCATTATGTTCAGTGATATTGAGAGATTGGGAATTATCTGGCCACGACACGACAGGCTGGTTTGACTGGCGTACCGGCGGAGACTGTCAATACCTCATACCCGTTCTCCGTCACCAGTACGGTATGTTCCCATTGTGCCGACAGACTTCTGTCCTTGGTAATGATCGTCCAGCCATCCGGCAGCGATTTGATCGCTGCCTTCCCGGCATTGATCATGGGTTCAACCGTAATCACCATGCCCGGTTTCAACTCCATGCCGGTACCGGGACGTCCATAGTGCAGCACCTGAGGATCTTCATGAAATTGTGCCCCCACCCCATGCCCGCAAAACTCTTTAACGACGCTATAACCAGCATGTTCAGCCAGTTGCTGAATGGCATGGCCAATATCGCCAAGCCGGCTTCCGGCACGGATGGTTTCAATTCCGCGCCACATAGCTTCAAAAGTTAGATTACAGAGTCTTTTTGCCTGAATGGACGGTTGACCCACAAGAAACATGCGGCTGGTATCCCCGTGATAACCTTCGTAAATCACCGTCACATCGATATTGACGATATCTCCATCCTTGAGTCGTTTCTCTCCCGGGATACCATGACAGATCTGATGATTCACCGAGGTACAGATCGATTTTGGAAATGGACTATAACCCGGCGGTGCGTAATTCAGCGGTGCCGGGATAGTTTTTTGCACATCCACCATGTAACGATGACACCGCTCGTCGAGCTCACTGGTGGTTACGCCAGGTTGAACAAATGGTTGAATATAGTCGAGCACCTCGGCTGCCAGCCTGCCAGCCACCCGCATAGTTTCAATTTCTTCCTTCGTTTTTATTTTGACCGCCACACCCACTCCTGTTAAAACTGCATAATGCGTGTATAAGAAAATCAATTGATATTATCTGACATCAGGGCGCTTCTAAAAACTCATATTTCGTCATTTACAAAAAATATTTCCTTGCCCATCATTCTTATTATTCTTTGTTTGGCAACAGAATAATTTTTTCCGGATGCAGCAGCGGTATAGCAGCTTCTTCGTGCTCATTCGTGAAAAAGTAAAAATAACAGGCAGTGCTGATATTGGCGATGATCAAAAATATGAGCAAGGTCTTCATGTCGCATATTATGCACAGAGTTGCTGACCTATTTACTGAATTCTGCAAAACTTGCTAAAATGCTTGGCAGTTCTCGTTTCTCAATTACAACCTTAAACAAGTCAATCATGAAAATATCTGAAATTATTGTGGCAGTTTTGATGCTCATTTTATCTTGTCTTGCATTTGCCAATCCTGTTGTTCCCGATGGTGACACAGAAAAAGGTAAAGAAATCGCAGCAGGGATTTGCGCGGGTTGTCATAACTCGGACGGTAACAGCATTATCCCCAACAACCCGATCCTGGCTGGCCAATATGCCGAATATACCGCCAAACAACTCAGAGAGTTCAGAGCAGACAATAAAAAATCAGCAAAAAGGGACAACCCTACCATGGCCTCGATGGTTGCCAACCTTAGTGACGATGACATGAAAAATCTTGCCGCTTATTACGCACAACAGCAACCTCAGACAGGTGTCAATAATACCAATGATGAGTCTGTGCTGGAATTGGGTGAAAAAATCTATCTAGGCGGTAATCTGGACAGCGCGGTTCCGGCTTGTTCCAGCTGCCATTCGGTTACCGGTCAGGGAATTCCGCCACATTACCCAAGACTGAGCGGCCAACATGCTACCTATATTTTTTCACAGTTACAGGCATTTCGCCATGGAACGCGCAAGAATGATGTAAATCACTCTATGCAAACGGTTGTCTCGCGCATGAGCGTCAAGGAAATGAAAGCCGTATCGGAGTTTATATCGTTATTGAAATGATTTTATATGGGTACTTCTAAGAATTCATAATTTAGTCAAAATATCTCGTGCCCACAAAAAATGTTTCCTTACATATCAATCGTATGCTGTGTCAACATTTTTTACTCGCGCCTGGTCTTAATTTAGAACTCTGAATTTTTAGAAATACCCTGTGGTGTCGTGACTAGCCGGAAACCTTAGACACAGTTGCTGACCCGCACTATACGGCTAATACTTCCATTCGCGCCATGCGCCTAATAATGGGAAATAGAGACCAAGGAAAATCCGCCGGTTTTCCATTGTTTGTAATATGTTGGCATAGCGCGTGAGCTGAGGTGAATAGCGTTGCTGTTCCTGATCAAGGAATGCATCTACGTCGCCTCCTGCATGGACGCCAGTTTTGTAGTCAATAATCCAGCGTATTCCGGTTGTATCGATAAAAGTACGGTCTATCATGATGAGCAAGGTATTCTCGCCATGGGTCGCTGCCGATAATGCCCATTCACAGCGAGCTTGTGTATGCTGATTGCTCAGTATCCAGCGACCACGCGCATCAGCACACATATTTTCAAGTGCAGTTTTGACTTGCTGCGAAGCGGTTTCGAGATGCTGCGGGGCGATGCCAAGCTGTCGTAGCAAATTCGGTGCTTGTTGCGCTACTCTTCCCAGACCATGCTGATCAAATTTTTCTATTCCAATCTGCCCAATATATTGCAGCAGACGATGCAAGGTCACGCCAATCAGTCGGGCGGTCTCGCCTGCCCAACTAAAATCGATCGACTCAGTTGTTGGTGGCGTCTGAGTCTTGGCTGCGGGGAGTGATGGCGCCTCGGGTGGTGGCGTTTGCCAGTCTGCGACCAAGCGTACGCGACTGGCTGGCAAAAATACTTGCAGTGGGATGGCAAACTGGCTGTGTTGGGATATGCTATTACTGTCAGCAGATAGTTTCGCCAGGAAATGTTTTTCTACTGTCGACCATAGCTTTGCCAGTAACGTATTGGCAGGTGGTGATGGGATCTCCGTTTTAGAGCGATCTGTATCAAATGCGATCTGTCCGAGCAGATACAGATTTTTTCTGGCTCGGGTTACCGCAACATACAATAATCGCGCATTCTCCAGTGATGCTTTTTCCTGTTCGATTGCCATCAGGTACGCAGAGACAGGATTTTTGTCATTGCCCGGTGCGCTGATCGGAGCACACACTAGATCCGCCACCCCTGATTCGTTGGGAAATTCCATCCAATTGAGCAGCTTCTCCTGATTGGGTCGGGCAGCTTTACCGAGTCCTGGCAGGATGACGGTATCGAATTCGAGTCCCTTGGCTTTGTGCATGGTCATGATCTGCAGGCCGTCATCTGCCGCGGTGTCAGGGGATGCAAACAGTTGTGCAAGCATATCATCCAGTGTTTGCACGTCCGGATGCATTCCGGTTTCCTCCAGTTTCTGCAACAATTCAAAATAGACCTCGGCATTTGCCAGATCAGTGCTATCGGTTACGCATGCCGGACCACCCAGTAGCAGCCATACACCCTCAACGATTGCTCGCAATGAAATCCGGTCGCTCAGGGATAATGCCTCCATCAGCACTGGCTGTATCCGTTTGCATCGTTGCCGTCCATCTTCACTCAGATTGGCCAGTACTGCAGATGCAGACAAGCAATCCACTACAGTCATGTTCAGGTCGGTATGTACGAGAGCATGCAGATCGCCAAGTGCGAAACCGCAAAAAGGTGCTCGCAGCAACGCAAGCCAGGCAATCCGATCGGCAGCATGCAGCAGCGCGCGCGTTAGTACGCTCAAGTCCTGAATAATCGGCTGGCGCCCGAGGGATTCGATTTCCACTGCCTGAAAGCGCAGTTTTGCCTGACGCAGGCTGGCAATGATGGCAGGCAGATGCGAGCGATTACGTACCAGTATCGCGATTTTCTCCTGAGGAAACTCTCGCTGAATCTGCTGGATGATCTTTGTGATCTCATCCGCCTCTGCCCGATCATCTTTTTGCAGACCGGCAGAAACATTTACTGCTTCTCCAGCTACTACCGGATGAAAAGTTGTTGCAGCAGCATAAGTGACTGCACCAGTTGTCACCTCACTTTTTTCTGGAAAAATATGCAGGAAATGCTGATTAATCCAGTTCACAATGCCTGCCTGGGAACGGAAATTGACGGTTAGACGCAAAAAGTGCATCGGAATCTGGCCAAAACAGCTACGTTCGCAGATGTCGAGAAACAGCCCTACTTCCGCCTGTCGAAAACGGTAAATAGACTGCATCGGATCGCCTACCAGAAAAAGTGTCCTGCCATCTCCCACCTGCCAGCCTGCGGTCAATCCACGCAGCAGTTGTGCCTGGTTGAATGAGGTATCCTGAAATTCATCCACCAGCAGATGGCTGATGCGGTAATCAAGTGCCAGCGCCAGGTCTGTCGGCTCCTCCGCTGTTCCCAGCGCCCGAATCGCTGCCAGCGTGATTTCGCAAAAATCGATCGTGCCAGTCTGCTGAAATACCAGCATCAGATTGGCAGTTGCGAGCTTCAGTAAAGTGAATAAAGCCTGCAGGGTTTCCCACTCATCCTCCTCATATTGCACGGGCGGCAGAAGCCTCAACTGCATGAGGTGCTGACGAAATGACTCATTTTGCTGCAAATCCGTCAGCAATACCTGCATGCGCTGCTTGGTCCGCATGTATCTTTCCTTCAGTTCACGGTTTTTTTCCGATCCAGGCGGCGGGAAACCCTGTTTGATAGTGACCTGTTTGCGCCATTCGCCATTTTGTGTCAGCAACAGCTCCGCAATACCCTCCCACAGCGGCCGGTCGCATAATTCGCTGCCTGGCCAGCAAGACAGCATATGGCAATGACTGATGCTGCTTTTGTCTGACTGACCCTGTAACCGGGCTGCAGCAAAGCATGCCAATTCGATGATCTCATGCTGCTGGCCAACCGGTACTGCATTGACCAGCGTCCGCAGCACACCGGTTATCTGTCTTGCCAGCGCCTGTTCCAAATGGTTGCGGATTTTGTCTGCATGGTCACTTATCATGACATGCCGTAACCACTGATCGCGGTGTGCCAGCATGTCGGCGATCAGGCGCTGCAACCGGTCAAGGCGGTTGTCCAGATGGCGGATGAGGTGGGCAATGGCGGGCGACCATTCGCTGTCTTCTTCCAGAGAGAGCAGGGTCAGGTGCGCCGCTTCCAGATACAGTTCATCTGCGTTTTCAGTGATGGTTGACAACACTCCTTTTCCTGAAATCACTGGCATCTGCCCGACCAGCCATGCACACAGTGAATCGATTGTTTGAATACGCAGTCGGGCAGGATTATCAAGCAATTGCCAGCTGCGCACCTGATCACGCACCAGGACATCACGGGCAAGCTGACGGGTTTGTTGCGTAAAGTTATCTACTGTCGGCAGTCCTGCGACGGCTTCATGCAGTGCCTCCAGGATGCGCTGCCGCATTTCAGCTGCCGCCTTACGTGTAAAAGTAATTGCAATGATTTCTTCCGGCTCATCGGCCCGAGCAAGCAGCGCCAGAAAGCGCTGTGTCAGCAAACCGGTCTTGCCAGAGCCTGCTGGCGCCTGTACGATGAAGGAACGCGACGGATCAAGCGCCTGCAGACGTTGCGACTGATCACTAATAACGGTTTGCATGGATTACGGGAAAATAAATGGACTCACCTGCAGAGCGGCATACAAAACACAACAGGAAATTTTGTTTGATATACGGAAAATAGCGCTTGCCGGGTATTATATGGAATGGATAATTGCGGCAGTTACTCGTTCGCATGACGGTTCATTCCTGAACAGGAAGTCACATGGTAAATCAGCCAAATCCTGGTAAATTACCGCTCAATTCTGTCAACAATATGCCTTAGCAGCCCTTCGCTTGCGCTTTCTACCAGATCCAGCACGATCTCGAACCCCTGCTTGCCGCCATAATAAGGGTCGGGCACTTCCTGGCAGGTTTCCCAGTGTTCGCTGTATTGCAGTAATAGACTGAGTTTATCGAGGTGATCCGGTGGGCAGTCGCGCTGCATGTCGCTCAGGTTGTTACGATCCATTGCCAGAATATAATCAAACCGGGCAAAATCCGAAATCTCGACACATCTGGCCTGTAAACCTTGCATACTATAGCCGCGTTTTAGCGCCGCCTGTTGCGCCCGCCGGTCTGGTGGTTCACCGCTGTGGTAGGCATGGGTTCCAGCTGAATCGATCCGGATGAGATGATCCAGACTGGCTGCACGGACGTGATGTCGAAAAATGGCATCCGCTGTCGGAGAGCGGCAGATATTACCCATGCACACAAATAATACATTGATTCTGGTTTCGTTATGATGATTCATCTTGATATGCCGTATGTTGCGTGGTTCGTTACTAATCAGCGCGTGATTATAGCGCCGATGCCGTGAATTTACCGAACGTCAAAAATCGCTGGCATGCCATTCGCGCAGTCGCCTCCTTTGTTACACCCTACAAAGCAGCCTTGTTTATCGGCCTGCTGGCGCTGATGCTAACCGCTGGTATTACTCTCTCAATCGGACAGGGAATACGACTACTGATTGACCGGGGGTTTACCGCGCAATCGCCAGAGCTGTTGACACAATATGTTTTGCTGTTTCTGCTTCTGGTAGGATTGCTCGCGGCCGGCACCTTTATCCGTTATTACTGGGTAACCTGGCTCGGAGAACGCGTAATTGCTGATATCCGCCGCAAGGTATTTTCGCATTTGATCGAGCTGCATCCAGGATTTTTTGAAACCAACCGCAGTCTGGAAATCCAGTCACGCTTGACAGCGGACATGACGCTGCTGCAGTCGGTGGTTGGGTCTTCGGTTTCGGTGGCGCTGCGCAGTCTGATTATGCTGATCGGCAGCTTCATCTGGCTGTTCATTACCAACGTCAAACTAACGCTGATTGCGATGCTTGGCATACCACTGGCGATCGTACCAATTTTAATTTTTGGGAGACGGGTACGCGCACTGTCGCGTAAAAGCCAGGATAAGGTGGCCGCAGTGGGCGCTTATGTCGGCGAAGTACTTGGACAGATCAAAATCGTGCAGGCATACAATCATCAGAGTGTGGACCGACGGTATTTTGATGAGTTTGTCGAAGATGCTTTCTTGCTCGCGCGGCAACGAACGCTCCAGCGTGCCTGGCTGATTGCCGTGGTGATCGTGCTGGTATTTGGCGCAATTGGCGTAATGCTGTGGGTAGGCGGCATGGATATCATTGCCGGTAGAATCACCGGTGGCGAGCTCGCAGCCTTCGTGTTCTACAGCATCATCGCCGGTTCGGCGGTCGGATCAATTTCGGAGGTGCTCGGTGAACTGCAACGCGCCGCTGGCGCGGCCGAGCGCACCATCGAATTATTGTACGCTCCCAACGACATTCAATCGCCATCTCAGCCCATTTCTCTGCCACCAGTTCATGGCAATATTGTGTTTGAGCAGATCTGTTTTGCTTATTCCTCACGCCCGGAAACGCTTGCCATTGACCACCTGTCTCTGGTGGTGCGACCCGGTGAAACGCTTGCACTGGTTGGACCTTCCGGGGCAGGAAAATCGACGCTGTTCGATCTGCTGTTGCGTTTCTATGATATTCAATCGGGCAGTATCCGGCTCGAAGGGATCAACATCCGGCAATTTGATTTGAGTCAGTTCCGGCGTAGCTTTGCGCTGGTTTCGCAACATCCAGCGCTATTCCATGGCACAGTGGCGGAGAATCTGCGCTACGCACGCATTGAAGCAACTGATAACGAAGTTGAATTGGCTGCAAAAGCCGCATTTGCCCACGATTTCATCCTGGCTCTTCCGCAGGGATATCAGACTGCTTTGGGAGATGCCGGACTGGGTTTATCCGGCGGGCAAAAACAGCGCCTTGCGATCGCCCGCGCCATTCTGGCGGACGCGCCGATTCTGCTGCTTGACGAGGCCACCAGCGCGCTCGATGCGGAAAGCGAGCACGCTGTCCAGCAGGCATTAACAAGACTGCGAGCTAATCGCACCTCAATCGTCATCGCCCACCGTCTAAGCACCGTCATCTCTGCTGACCGCATCGCGCTTATTAATCAGGGCCGCCTGTTAGCATTGGGCACACATCAGGAACTGCTCGTTTCCAGTGAACTATATGCCCGGCTCGCGGCGCTGCAGTTTCAGAATACCGATCAATGGTAATACCGGTTCACACAGGAGCGCATACTTGTCACATTTGTTTTGGCGACTTTCAGTATCCTGTACCGCTCCTCAAAATTCCCTACTAAAAATTACTATTGCAACCATTTTGTCTACCTTCTCCAGAACGAACGAGTAGTACTGGTTACAGGCGTGGGTGCCGTATGATCATGCCCTGAAACACCTAGAGTTTTCATCATGGGTGCTGCTTTCCTGAGACCAATCAATATCCCTTGGTGAAACATCACTACGTTGCATGGCGAACATGGTTTAGTTTGTCGAGGCGCACAATCATCATCTTGCGTTCCGCCGCGCTTAATGATCTAGCTTTTTGACTAAAAAATCGCGTTCTACCGTCAGCTACCCGATAGCGCGGTGTAAATTATCTGTGGCTTGTCCGTTCTCTTTGCTGACACTGGTATTTCTGGAAAACAACTCGTCCGCCTAGCCTATTCAATGAACTGTCATGAATTGTCGTTTCCAGCTATTAATCTGTAAGTAATGTATTCCATATCGCGCTGCCGCTGGGGAGTGGCTTCATCTTTCTGTATCGCAGCCAGCGCTACCTTTTCCTTGAATTCTCCGGAGTGTTTTCTACGTTTCTTGCTCATGATTATGATCCTCTATAGCGCCCATAGCAGAGCTTAACAAGCTGTCCAGTTTTTAGATACCACTTCAGTACCTGCTTGTTATTACCGCCACCGACAAAATTACAGTTAAAATAGACGCTTTTTACTTGAGGCAAAAATCATGTTTCAAATCGCACCCAGCATTCTGTCTGCCAATTTCGCCAAACTGGGGGAAGAGATTACCCAGGTACTTGATGCTGGCGCCGACATCATTCATTTTGATGTGATGGATAACCATTATGTACCTAACCTAACTATCGGACCACTAGTTTGCGAGGCTATCCGCCCGCTGACCAAGGCGGTCATCGATGTACATCTGATGGTTGAACCGGTTGACCGGATCATTCCGGATTTTGCCAAGGCGGGTGCCAATATCATTTCTTTTCATCCAGAAGCTTCTCGCCATATTGACCGCACGATTGGGCTGATCAAGGAGCAAGGGTGCAAGGCAGGACTGGTGTTTAATCCGGCTACGCCGCTTTCGTATCTTGATCACGTGCTGGATAAGCTTGATCTGGTGCTGATCATGTCGGTCAACCCCGGTTTTGGCGGACAATCCTTCATTCCGGAAGCGCTGAATAAATTGCGTCTCGCCCGAGAACGTATCGATGCCAGTGGTCGCAACATCCTGCTGGAGATCGATGGTGGCGTGAAGGTAGATAATATTGCGCAGATTGCGCGTGCCGGCGCAGACACATTTGTTGCGGGCTCCGCCATTTTTGGCGCAAGCAAGGATAGTGATCCGCACCGCTACGATAGCGTCATTGCCGCCCTGCGTGCGGAACTGGCCAAAGTGGCTCCATAATTTTTTTGAACCCATGCACATGAATACACAAAATGGTTCTACAACAGACGCGCTACAGTTTCCGATAGCGGTGCAGATCGTTATTATCGACCTGGACGGCACGCTGCTTGATACCGCAGAAGATCTGGCGGAAGCGGCCAATGAGATGTTACGCGAGCTGCAGCAGGAAACGCTGCCGCTATCGACTATCAAACATTTCATCGGCAAAGGAGTGCCCCGGCTGGTCAAACGGACATTGACCAACAGTCTGGATGGTGAACCTGATTCGGAACTGTTCGCGCAGGCACTACCCATTTATGAGCGCTGTTATGCCAGGCATCTGCATGTCCATACGCGCCCCTATGCTGATGTTGTCACCGGGCTTGATCGGCTTAAACAGAATAACTTTCATCTGATCTGCGTCACCAATAAAGCAGAAGCTTTTACCTTGCCGCTATTGCGTGCAACCGGCCTGCTGGATTATTTTGAGCTGGTTCTGTCTGGTGACAGTCTGCCACGCTGCAAACCTGACCCTCTGCCACTGCTGCATGCCTGTGAGCAGTTTGGTGTTTCGCCCGAATCTGCGCTGCTAATCGGCGATTCGCTGAATGATGCCATCGCCGCGAGAGCGGCTGGCTGTCATGTTTTTTGTGTACCCTATGGTTACAATGAAGGACGCGATGTACACGAGCTGAATTGTGATGCTGTCGTCGGATCCATTCTCGAAGCAGCCGGACGTATTACTCGTTCCAGTTGAAATATCGGCAAATAAACGGATGCTAGCCATCACCGCATCAAACCATAATCACCATTCATGAACCAATGTTTGACTGAAAACGAGTTCAAGGCACTGGCGTTGCAGGGTTACAACCGGATTCCACTGGTGCTGCAAACCTTTGCCGATCTTGATACCCCGCTTTCTGTCTATCTCAAGCTCGCCAATCAGCCTTACTCCTACCTGCTGGAATCGGTGGTGGGTGGTGAGCGTTTTGGACGCTACTCGGTAATTGGCTTATCGGCCAGCACCCGTATCGAAGCTTATGATAATCTTGTGCAAACGGTTTCAGATAACGTAACCAGCAAGTTCGACACTGATAATGCGCTCGATTACATCGAAACGTTCCTTGCAAAATTCAAGGTTGCGCCCAATGCCGAACTACCGCGATTTGGTGGTGGCCTGGCCGGTTACTTTGGCTACGACAGTGTACGCTACATTGAGCCCCGCCTGACAGGGCAAGCGCGGCCTGACACACTGCACACCCCAGACATTTTACTGCTGCTGTCGGAAGAAGTGGTAGTGGTGGACAACCTCTCCGGCAAGCTCTACCTCATCATCTACGTTGATCCGGCACAACAAGATGCCTATCAGCATGGCATCAGCCGCCTAAAGGAGCTGCTCGCCAAATTACGCCAGGCGCTTCCGATTCCCGATGAAAAACCGAGCGATTCCCAGCCCGCCAGCTGTGAATTTCACGAACAGGATTTTCTCGCCGCGGTGGAGAAAGCCAAGCAGTACATCCTCGCAGGTGACATCATGCAGGTGGTCCTTTCGCAACGAACCAGCAAACCCTATTCAGCATCTCCGCTGGCGTTGTACCGGGCGCTACGTAGCCTCAATCCTTCTCCGTACATGTTTTATTATCATCTGAGAGATTTTCATATCGTCGGCGCCTCGCCTGAAATCTTGGTCAGATTGGAAAACGATACCGTCACCGTTCGCCCCATTGCTGGAACCCGGCCACGTGGTCAAAATGCGGAGCAGGATCAAGCACTGGCAGCAGAACTGCTGGCTGATCCGAAAGAACGTGCGGAACACGTCATGCTAATGGATCTCGGGCGCAATGATATCGGGCGTGTGGCACAGACCGGCACGGTCAAGGTGACCGAGAACATGCAAATCGAGCATTATTCACACGTCATGCATATCGTTTCCAATGTGGAAGGCAAGCTCAAACCAGGTTTGAACGCCATCGACGTATTGCGCGCCACTTTCCCTGCAGGTACCGTCAGCGGCGCGCCAAAGGTACGCGCTATGCAGATCATCGATGAGCTGGAAATTTCTAAGCGCGGCATTTATGCCGGTGCGGTTGGTTGCCTTGGCTTCAACGGTGATCTAGATCTAGCGATTGCGATACGTACCGGCGTGATCAAGGATGGCTGGCTGCACATTCAGGCCGGTGCAGGCATTGTAGCGGACTCTATTCCTCAAAATGAATGGATCGAAACACAGAACAAGGCCAAAGCGCTATTACGCGCGACAGAAATCGCCGAGCATGGACTTGACAGCAAAATTGACTAGATTTATGTAAGCCTGTCAACACAAAATAAAAATGTCCGCCTGATGTATCAACGCTTTTTCGGAGTCTTTTATTTGAATTGTGAGAAAAATGATTTGAAACGTCTTGGAAAACGCTTAATCGCACCAGAAATGCTCATCGCTTTGTTACTATTCAGATTTGCGGGTATGTTGTACGTAAACTTTTTTTCCAATTCATTGGCCCTCCCACCAATAAAAGAGCAACTCCCGGCAACGGCTATAGAAGGATATTTTTCTGCCAGATAGCGCAGTCCTGCATGGTATCTTTCCGTCACTTTTCCATGTGAATAATGCTGAAACCCAAGCGGAAATACTTTCACATCGATTCCATACCATTCCTGGGCGTTAATACAAAAATCTTCTGCATACAGGTCAAATGTCAGTTTCTCATCAAAACGCAGAAGTGAATATTGAGAGAGTAGCGACGTGTGGACCAAAATGCTCTGGGAATCGAGGGTTTGCACTTTGACTGTATCCAGTACTTCTTTTCCAGCTTCTACAGCGCAAGTCCCGTCCTTATTGCTACACACATGTCTTCCATACGCAACGGGTATGCCATTTTCGGAATTCACGCCGAAAGTGCCATAAACGAACCCGCGATCCAAACCATTGACGACATTCATGTCACACTTAATTTCGAAATCCTCGTGAACAAAAAAAAGCCAACAATCACCATCGATGTGATTCTCAATTGTTTCGTTATAAATTACGGGCAAACCACGATTAAGTTGCCTGTTATCGATGCCAATTAACTCATAGCGATTTACATTGGGATTAGATGTAAAAAAACTGCCGTACATTTCAGGATTAATAAAAGCCGTCACCAATTTCACATCGTGCATACCATACATACCCTTTTAATAAATGCTAGAATGGAAAATGCTGCCCAGTAATGATCCGCCGGCAAAGCCCAAGTGTTTCCAGTGTTGCTTAAAATCTTTTAGCTGAAAGACCCGGTTGAATGAGCGTGCAATTTTAAGTTGTCAACAACCAATGTAATCAAGTGTCCAATGATCCATAACATGCAATATGAGTACGGATGATTGGTCGGAAGTTTCTGCGTTCAAGACTTCGTTAAAACATATTGTTCATAGTTGTTACCAAGCATCGCCGCATGCCTAAGTTGCCCTAGCTGAAAAACATCCTCTTCGGAAGCGTGCTCTTGTAACGACACAAACAATGCTTTGAAATCTTCTGCCCGAATGAAATCTAAATTGTCGATGCCCCGCTTCTTTATCAAGTGTGCAAAATCGAGTATGCCTTTCTGAATCTCCGCTGCAACAAGTTGCCTTTGTTTTTCATGCTCGCTAATTGCTCCGGTTACAGGGATAAAATTGCCGTTAACATGAGCAATACGAACCACGCCATTTTGGGGAGACGAAGTTATGAGTTCGATCAAATTAAGGTATTCGACGAACTGCAATTGATCTCCATTAAACAGAAAACCTGTCTTGGCCTGCTTGTTTTTCGCGTGATCATTTACCCCAAGATAAATACCATGTATGCGATACTTCTCGTAACCGCCAAGCTCTAGCAACTTATCGAGCGCGTTTTGTATGGTCCCGCCCCAACCCACATCGACGATAACAATATCATCTTGATCGAAAAATCCCATCTCTGTGAGATAGTCAAGAATTACACCACGCTCTGCCACCACTTTTTCCATGATCGATTTCTTATTTCGCAAAATGCAAGCGAGTATGTCTCGATCAGTCCATGCCGGTGGATCCGAAGCTATCTTGACTAGATCCGCTTCCAGATTATACAGATCGGTATAGCAAAATCTTTCCAAAACATCCTTCGCTCCGGCAACACCAATCGAGGTCGTGAACAGCCTAAGCGTGTCTTCATCGTCAGATTGTGTCAAACTTTTGATCGATGGAAAACTCATGCAGCGGCGAGAGGCCATTAAATATACGGCTTGTACGTCGTCATAAAGCAATTGGTACACTTGACTCATGATGTCGCCATCACGCGCGAGAAAGAAGATTTTATCGCACGATAATTTTTTTCTCGAAAGCTGTTCATGGATAAAGCTGCAGAAAGCAGATATCAGCGCACCGCCGTACAAAAAACCGAACTGCCTCCAATAATCAGGCGGTTGATCGTGAAAGCCTGATTTCCAGTACCGGAAAGTAGAAAGTAAAAAAGACAGGCCCAAGCTGCGTTTTGAATTAAGAAATTCTATTTTGGAATATAGGAATGAATCCTGCTGGTAGTAAGCACTACTCTCCATAAAATGGAATGCATCAAATCCATGGGCCTGCGGCTGTAAAAAATCGGAAATGCGATTGTCTCCAATGTGAATTGTAGAACCTACGCTTTCAGGAATATTCTTTTTCAGCCATTCAAATCTGCTTCCGTCACCCTTCAAGAGGTCATCTTCCGATGAAACATACATATCTTCATAAGTGCAAAATCTATTTTCACTCAGAATCCTGGAGATAGTCTCTCTGTCCAGGTACATATCCGAGACAAAATATATTTTCTTCCCTGCATTCAGTAGCTTTGAATAAAAATCATATACTTCCGGATTGGCCACACAGAATTTGAGTTCTGCTGCAATTTCCTCTTCAATGGAATCACTTGCCAAGTTGTTATAAATCTCAAAGATGCTTATTTCTTTGCGATCCTTATACTGCTCCCGGGTTTCTGCTTCCTGCTGGACGCGCCTAAGATGAAAATCAGGATCTTGTGTTTTAAACGAGATATATTCAAATAAATCAATTGGTTTTTTAAAAAGACGGATAATCGCTGTGTCAAATACGTCGAAGAAGAAAAAGTCGTATTTCGTGATGTCAATGGTCGAAAGCGGCAGGTAATTGTGTTTTTCTAATCTTGCTGCTGGTTTAGCCTTTAATCCGGTAGCTATTGTCCCATGGTTCTTTTGAAGTGCCCTCAAACGCCACTTTATTCCATTTAGGCCCTCGTTACGTAGGATGCTAAAAGTACGTCGCAGGAGTTTATAACCTGATTCGCGGCGATAGTATTGAAGGGTTAAATGGGAAACAGGTTTTCCATTTTGCAAAATTTTTCGTGTTGTTCGGCTAAAAAAACGAATAGGTGCTGTCAGCTTCCAACTTCTTGAATCAAAAATTTCTATAATAGTGGATCTCAGTTGCATAATCTGCTCATTGCGCTCGGACGCCGTTTGGTTAAGCGTAGCGATTCGCTCTTCGTGCTCGGCTTGTAATCGTTCCTTTTCTTCGAGCAAGCGCCGCAATTCATTTTCGGAATGGACGGAACTTCCCAACTGCTGCTGCAGCAAGACGAGTTGTTGGTGAAAATCTGTTACAAGGCAATCAAAATCTTCGATTGTCCATTTGTGCCACCATTTCTTCCATACTTTCAGCCGAGATAAGCGCTGCAGCTGTAAATTATGCGCTAAGGGCTGCGACATGCCCGAGTTACCCAGTTGCGCACGGTAGACAGCACTTACCTTTGCCGTATGGGCAAAGTCAGTTTGACGGGCAACTTGAAGCCAGAAATCCCAATCCTCATAGCTGTCAAAATTCTCATCGAATCTACAGCCTTGTGCAACAAGATCGCGCTTAAAGAGCACGGCATGGATGGGAATAAAATTTCCAGCCATAAAGCGGGCTGCTGCAAAGGTTTGGTTGTAGATTCCGGAAATTACTCCCGTCTCGCCTTCGACCCGCACTCCTGCATAAGCAACTGAGCAACTCTTTGAGTTTTTTAAGGTTTCGACCAGATTGGCAATATGGTCTGGATCGAAAAGATCGTCGTCATCCAGAAAAATAAAGTATTCGCCACTGGCAGAGTCCAGGCCGAAGTTTGCCGCAAGGCTGCGCTTTAATCGTCTGCCAGTACTGAATATCCGAAGCGGAAATCTGCCGCACCATTCTCCAAATTCACGATGATCTCCTCCCTTCGCGTTTACTATTACTACCTCAATATTTGGATAAGTCTGCAGAGCAACTGAGTCTAATGCATCAGATAATGTCGGGCGATCCATACTGCGAATAATGACGCTGACGAGCGGTAGATCGCTACTGTCCATAACCAGCCCCAAAGCTTTCTGACGAGCATGTTCCGACTGATAAAGTTTGATCGGATCATGGGATAACTCTTCAGCAGGGATCAGGATATAGGCTTCTGCTGCTGTTACGCTGGCGGACAAGGTATAAGTACGATAACGATTGAGTGCGGCGATATGCAGGTCATAACGTTGTTTTGCATTTTGAGACACAAAACATTCCATAGCAGCCGTTTTACGTGTGACCAGATCACTGATATCAAGCAATCGATTGGGACGAAGAGGCATACCTACTTCATACAGTGCGACACATACTGTCTTGCCTATTCTCCTGATTGCTTCGATAACGGCCATTCCCAGTGCTCGATGATCCGGGTGCATCTCAAAAATCGATGGCGCGTAAACCAGATCAGCACCCGTTTCACGAATGGCTTTTGAAATTTTCCATATCAGTTTTTCGCTATAACAGACTTGCCGGTCCTGGTAATGCCAGAAAATAGGAGTGCCATAGCCAAGGATACGAGCGGCGGCGATGCTTTCATTCTGGCGTTGCAGGGTATACTCAGTTATATCCTCTTCACTTACGCCATGCGTACCATCGGATACCAGAATGACGCGAACAGGAACACCTTGTTCAACGTGACGCATAATGGCCCCGCCGCAACCGAATACCTCATCATCTGGATGAGGGGCAAATACGAGAGCGTATGTGCAAGGAATATGAGCAATAGCCTGAAAAGGAACGAGTGTATCTTCCAAAATAATCTCAATTATGGATCGGTTTTGCTTTACTTTATAATCAGACACTTACATAATAAACTTGCCAACAGTATCAAAAATTCTGCCCGTAACAATTTCACTTGTATCGTTTCAACATTAATCACGTGACGCTCAATTACCCAGCTACAATCGAATACTTCATCGCCAGGATGAAGAGTCTGCACCAATACATGTCCTTCGCAATCACTTGATAAGGGTTGGCAAGACGATATCGATTTTGATTTTTATCTAAAGTCCATATCGCCACCCGTTAACCACCAAAGGTCCCGTAATTTTTCCGAAGACAAGCCATGACTCCAGGTCGGCGCGGGAATAGGAATTTCCTGCCCGATCCTACTACCCCCTGTTTTGGTAAAATGTGGTGCAAAATTTTTGGGAATACGGATAAATAAGCGCCTTTTTTGATGAACGCCAGCTATTCTCCTGGCATGCGCGATCATCAGCGGTATCGCCCGTAACGGGCCAATCAAATCCATGATTTCGGTTTCATTCGAATCATGTCGCAATACGATCAGGCCACGGGCCTGCCGGTCGATACGGCCAATGACCAGCAATAGCTGGTAATCATGGTGGGGGTGGTCCAGATAACGGCAACGCAAGTAGGCGCTGTCCCGCACACCAATGATTGCGTCTTTAAATTCAGCCGCCATTTTCTGCCAGAGATCGTCAACCACTGTCGTTTGCCAGATAGCGTGTTGTGCGTCGATTTCATTAATCTGTGTTAACAAGTGGGGTGTTTCTGGTTTTGGTCGCCATTCAATTTCCACCATACTGCCAACCCTGGAATAAAGCCCGAGGCGTTCGGCAACGCGCATGGCGCGATCGTTTGGAAAACCGTAACCCGTCAAAATTGGCTTGCCGAAGCCCACATAATTTTCCTGAAAGGTCGCCGCCATGAGAAAAAAAGGGCCTCTTCGAGTCAGAATGCCTCGTTCATTTGAATCAACCATGACATCACCAATCTGAACAGCGGTTATGATTTGCCCAAATAGTAAAACAACACGAAGCATGCCTCCATAATGTGCGATCAAGCGGTCATTCCGCCAAACCCCCAGCGCCCGGTTGCCATTCTGCCCATACTTCCAGTGCCACATCTGGAGAGACATGTCATGACCGAAAGTTCCACTGAACAATTGCTGCATTTCCGGAGTGTGCCTGTCATTCAGTATTCCCACGCGCCATTTGGGAATCAAGGTTTTTTTGAATTTGAGCAAGACGTAGCCGAACAAACCATCAGCATATTTACGTTGATAATTTTTGTTGGATTCATCCAGTTTTTCCAATGATTCGCTATCCAGCGATAGCTCTGACACTAGGGAATCCCTGAACTTTGCGGTCAATCGTAGCAGGTGCGCCAAGGTCGGTGCAGCCATAGTAGACAAATCTATCTGCTCTGTCAGCTTGAAACCCATTCTTTCAGCCAACCGGATCATATCGTGCAGTGAGTGTAGTCCTTCACTACCCGTTTCTTCACGACGCAATGAAAACTCATCCATGATCAGGATATCGCCGCCAATCGGCAGTAAATCCAATGCTTGATTGAAAATTTCCAATGGCTCAATGTACTGTGCAGACTCCTGAAACAGCATGAGATCAAAACTCTCCGGACTGGCTTTGAAGTCTTCGAGACGCTGGCAATCAACGGACAGGTCCTCACCAAACCGCTTGTTCAAGATGGCTATTTGTGCAGAATCAGGCGTGATGCCATGTATTTGATGGCCTCGCAACTTCAACTTAACAAACGTTGTTCCCAGTCCCACGCCAACCTCTAAAATCCGTTTTGTTGCATCAGGAATATGTGACAATAGCAAGTTCGTTGCATAATGTTGTGCTTGCGGAATAGTAGCTTCACTATTCTCGAAAAGACCATAGTGCAAAGCATCTACCTGTCCGGTTTCCAGCAGCAACACATGAGCGTATACATTTAATGGGAATACTAGGTTTTTGCTATTCACCAGTTCGATATCTGGTGAGTTCATCGTATGGAAACTCGCCACAGAATAAGCATTCGGTGTTGCCTGATATGAACTCTGCTCAAATTTGAGCACATTATATTTCATCATTTAAAATCCATTGGTGTGCAAGCGCAAAGTATCCCTGTAATCGACCTCGTTGCTGGACGCGTATCGTGGCGATACTCAAGGCCGAATCATATAAATGAATGCCACGCTCACAAAGCAAAAAGGCACTAATCATATATTTCCCCTTCAGAAGCGGCAACTTATTAATAACCAAAGAAACCAGGCCGCTACCGTTAGCTGTACGCGATAAAACAATCTTGTCATCGAAAGTTCCCGCACTGGTTAGCACCCTGCCGTCCATTGAGTGAAGCGTGACCCCCACGGTTGGGCAGGGGATATCGGGGTCAGAAACAAAACTGACTGAAACTGAAAGCGTAGATTGTCCGCTACTGACGATAGCATGGCTACAACATTCGCCGTCAACTGTCACCTCTACACTCTTAAGGTGCGCGTGACCAGACATGGCATTATCTGAAGTGGACATTGTCGGCTTATTTTCTGCTGATAACTCCGAAACACCAGTCACATCTTCTTTTGTGTATTCTTTGTCCAGAAAAGATTGGTAAGCCGTTACTACTGACTTAACTTCTCCCTCGGCCATCAATTTTCCCCGATCTAACCAAATAGCACGATTACATAATGATTCAACCTGAAACAAGGAATGAGAACAAAATAAAATTGTTTTACCCATGTCGCGCAATTGCATGATGCGTTCAAAGGATTTTCTGGCAAATGACCCATCACCAACGGATAGGGCTTCGTCAATAACCAGAATATCCGGGGCCGTGTTGATGGCAATGGAGAAAGCAAGCCGTACATACATACCACTTGAATAGGTCTTGACTGGTTGATCTATAAAATCTCCGATCCCAGAAAAGCTGATCATCGATTCTATTCGTTCACCGATTTCCTGCTGGGTAAGTCCAATAATGGTTGCGTTCATCCAGATATTTTCACGACCGGTAAAATCAGGGTTGAAACCTGCTCCCAGCTCAAGCAAGGCTGCCAGCCTGCCATTAATGGTTATTTCCCCACAGGTTGGCGTCAACGTCCCACAGATGAGCTGCAACAGTGTGGATTTTCCGGATCCATTGCGACCAACGATCCCAACCACTTCTCCTGGCGCAACCAATAGATCCAATTTTTGTAATGCCCATAATTCCCTGAAAAAATTCCGCTTACCTCGCCAGAAAAATTGCTTCAAACGATCCCTGGGTTGCGCATACAGGTGGTAGCATTTGCCAAGCTCGGTAGCGCGAATGACATGTGCGCTCATGGTAACAACAGAAAGTAGATTTGATTTTCCAAATTTAATCTATTCATAAAAAAGAACACACCACAGTAGACCCACAGGGAATTCGGGCTATCTAAATATAGCGAATCAAAGTTTGCCGGAACGGTTATTGAGCCCGTCCCATAGGCCTTTAATCATCATGCGTAAGTTAGCAATGCGGTTAGAGGAAAATAGTGTAAAGAAGAGCAGAATATACAAGATACGCAGCATGTCGGCTTGTTTCCAGGCGACAGGCATGTAGGTACGTTGCCAGAGTAATGAGCTATTTCTAAAAATATAGTAATACCGGAAAGGTTGATGGAACGGAATATTCCGCCAGCGCCCCCACCAAATACGAATTTGTTTGTCACCCAAGGTATGCTGCATGAAAGCGTTACATACCCCGTATAAAGAAAAACCGCTGGATTGTGCCCGATAACACCATTCAGTATCGATATGATCGATAAAAAGCTTTGCATCCATATCGCCCACTTTGTCTAATGTTCGAATAGCAATGAGCATTCCGGAGGAAATTAGGAAATCCGCACGTGGATAGTCGGTTCTGTCTTCGTGACATAATACCTGTGTCAGTCTGAATCGATTAGCGCGCACAAAATGTGAAAGCTGTCCCGATACCGGGTTTCGATAGCGCGGTCCGACAGCAGCAACTGAGATACCCTGGTTTTCCAGATGAAAATATGCATCATGTAACTTTTTGACCATATCTGATTCTGGAATACTATCCTGATCCATTAGCAACACAAAGGCAGCGTTGAGTTTGTGTGCCGAGGCTATGCCGATATTGAAGGCACTGCTTAAACCGTCGTTGTGTTGCAACTTAATCAGGTTGATTCTATCGTGTTGCTTTTTATCAAGGTGCCCGATGATATCAGCGACATCACAAGTTGAATCATTATCTACAATAACAACGTACTGAACCTGAGAGAGCAATGCAGTAAGATTTGCAGTCAATGTGGGTTCAGCAGGGTTATACGTGACGACTACCGGCACAATTTCTGTGAGTAAATGTTTCAACCGAAGAGATTAATAGAAATATTCAGTTGCTCCTGAAAAATCCAATTCCTGGAAACTGGACTCAATTTCAGGCAGTGGGGAATGCAAATTAAAACCTGGAAATAATTTGTGCTCTCGACTACCCTGGCATCAATTCAGGCAGCTTCTACCCTCATCTTATATTCCGAATTCCAAATAAAAACCGGCAAATTCTTCATCAACGCTTTTCTGACAGAATGATTTTTTTACATTGCCGATTTTACACGATCACCTTGATATTCCAAGGTGCATATTGCTTGCGTAACTAGCCTACCGCTAATTTAGCCTTAATTCAAGCAGATAAAACTATTCCCAGGAGGGAGGGGAAATGCCGAAGCGGATTGCAAACTTGATTGCTCGATCCTCAAATATTTCCTTGTTATTGCAAAAACGGTCATAAGCGAATAAAACTTCCCACATCGCCCGGGTGCCCTGGCTGCTGGTCGCGCTTTTCTCCATACTCGTGATAAAACGTGCCGCTCCCTTGATATCTGGAGAAACACCTGCACAGGATAACGTAGTAAAAAACTGTGCCAGTACTGCCAGTCCATCGCTATTGATTTCTCTGACCCCGGAAAAATCCAGTTCGGCACCGGCCGGTGATTGACAGGCATCCTGAATAATCGATATGTCCGGCAAGGATTGTGCAGTAATTTTCTCTGGTATTTTCAGGCAAAGCGGATTTTTAATGCTGCACCATTGCGGTATTTGCTGCCCAAAATCCATAAATAGCGAAGAGCCAAATACTTTATGATACTGCTCATCAATTTTGTTTAGATCGTCGGTGCGATCATTCACCACATAAAACATCGCCAGTAATTTCCAGCCGACCGGATCTTGCACCAACTCGTTTTCAAGCAATTTTTCAAGAACTTGCATTGTTGTTGTTGTTTCTCCCATGATTCGCTTAATCACGTCGGACGGATCTGGGGGGATCGCGCCAGGCGACGTAAAATCCAGTGCTTGACTATTTACATTCATTTGCGACACACCCTGAGTAATCGGTTACGAATTTTTACTGCGACTAATCTTGACCACTTCATTGATATGCTTCAATTCACGAAAAATATGGGCAAGGTGCTTGCGGTCTCTGGTTTGGATGACAAAATGCATCACGGTATAATCATCATCGCTCTCCAGACGGATATCGTCAATATTAGATCCGGCTTTAGCAATTTCAGTGGTAACCCGCGCCAGTACTCCACTACGATTGACCACGGCCATATTGATACTTACCGGAAATACCCGTTCAATTTCCGGACCCCACTCAACATCGAGCTGATTGTCCTGCTTACTGTTTTGCGCAACGGTCGGGCAGTCCTGCGTATGAATAATCAAACCCTGATCTTTTTTGATTAATCCCACGATACCATCCCCAGGGATGGGGAAACAGCACTTAGCAAATTTGACAGCCATACCCTCGGTTCCGAGAATGGTGATAGAGGATTTACCTTGTGTTCTTGCAATCGATTCTTCAGGCATTAACAGGCGCTTGGCAATAACCGTACCAAGCTGTTTGCCAAGTGCAATATCCGCCAGCAGATCCTGCTTCGACTTTACCCCGCTATCTCGTAATAACTTTTCCCAATACGCCTCATTGACTGTCTCTGGATCAGCACCAAAGCTTCTTAACGCCTGATTCAACAGGCGTTCTCCAAGCTTGATGGATTCATCAAATTGAATGGTACGCAAGAAATGGCGAATACTGGAACGCGCCCGACCAGTAGCAACGTAAGATAACCATGAGGGATTCGGTTTGGCTGTATTGGCCGTGACAATCTCGACACGATCACCACTTTTTAAATGAGTTCGTAGCGGTACACTCTCGCCATTAATTTTAGCAGCCACACAACGGTTACCAACATCAGTATGAACAGCATAGGCAAAATCGACAGTTGTTACGCCTCTGGGCAAAGCAAGAATCTTGCCTTGCGGCGTAAAAACATAAATCTCGCTTGGAAACAGATCTACTTTGAGGTGTTCGAGAAATTCCAAAGAATTGGAGGATTCGCTCAAGGTTTCCAGCAAGCTTTTCATCCACTGATTTGCCTTCAGATGTAGATCATTGACACCACTTTCATTCGCCTTGTAAAGCCAATGCGAAGCGACACCAATTTCCGCAATATGGTGCATTTCATGTGTGCGTATCTGTATTTCTATCGGCAAGCCATAAGGACCCAGTAACGTGCTGTGCAATGACTGATACCCATTTGCTTTCGGGATAGCAATGTAGTCCTTGAATTTTCCGGGAATTGGTTTATACAATCCATGCAGCACGCCCAGCGCAACATAGCAATCTGAAACTCGCTTGACGAGCACACGGAAACCGTAAATATCGAGTACGTCAGAAAAACTGAGCTGCTTTTCCACCATTTTCTTATAGATACTGTACAAATGCTTTTCCCGGCCACTGACCACCGCCCCCACCCCATCTTCCTCAAGGCGCTGATTGATGGCGTCCAGAATTTTGCCAACCACTTCACGACGATTGCCGCGCGCAGCCCTGGTTGCTTTTTCTAATACCTTGTAGCGATTCGGGTAAGAAAAACGAAAACTCAGCTCTTGTAATTCCTGGTGCATATTCTCCAGGCCGAGTCGATGTGCGATGGGCGCATATATTTCCAGGGTTTCCTGCGCGATATCCTGCTGTTTCTCCGAGCTCATGACTTCCAGTGTGCGCATATTGTGCAGACGATCTGCCAGTTTGATCAGAATCACACGCACATCCTGTGCCATCGCCAACAGCATTTTGCGAAAATTTTCCGCTTGCATATCAGCCTGAGTCTCAAACTCAATTTTTTCAAGCTTGGAAACTCCATCCACCAGCTCGGCAACGGGTGCGCCGAAACGCTCGCTTATTTCTTCCTTGGCTATGCCGGTATCTTCAACCACATCGTGCAGCAGTGCGGCAGCTAAGGTTACTGCGTCAAGATGCAATTCGCAGAGTATGCCAGCCACCGCGACCGGATGAGATATATAAGGCTCGCCGGATTTTCTGAATTGGCCGGAATGCGCGCTTTGACTGAATAGATACGCATTACGCAACAACACCATATCGTTTGATTTGAAGTATTTGGATACTTCATAAAAAAGAATTTCTGCTCCAGGCGTTGTATTTTCGCTATTTATCAATGAAAAATCCGACATAGTATTTGTTCTCCCATCAACCTTTGTACACATATTCAAATTTGTCGTGCAGTTAACAACAAGGGAAGTTAAGACATGCAGTCTGGTAAAATATTCTGATCTGACGGATTTTCTGCTAGCTAACTATTTTGCCCAGGTATTGCGCAATGAAACCGCCCGATTAAAAATTGGTTTTCCCGGAGTTGACTCGATGCGATCGGCGACAAAATAACCGTTACGCTCAAACTGGAAGCATTGTTCCGGCAGCGTATCCAACAGGGCGGGTTCAACAAAACCGGTAATAATCTGCTTTGAATACGGATTGAGCGTTTTTTTATAATCCTTCTGTTCAGTATCGGGATGCGGGTCGCTGAATAGCCGGTCGTACAGTCTGATCTGCACCGGATGCGCGTGTTTGGCCGATAACCAGTGAATGTTGCCTTTGACCTTTCTGCTGTCGGCTCCTGTTGTACCGCTTTTGGTATTGGGATCATAGACGCAGTGAATGGATTTGATTTCGCCTTTTTCATTATGGACAACATCGGTACATTTGATGATGTAGCCATAACGTAACCTCACTTCCTTGCCCGGGGTAAGTCGAAAAAAACCTTTACTCGGAATTTCCATGAAATCTTCACGCTCGATATAGAGCTCTTTTGTAAGAAAGAGTGTACGCTCGCCGAGTTCCGGCTTTTGAGGATGATTGGGTGCGCGGCAGCTTTCTTCCAGAATTTCTGGGAAATTGTCAATGACGAGCCGTACTGGATCGAGAATCGCGACCCGGCGTAGTGCACGCTCATTGAGATCTTCACGCAGACAATCCTCCAGCAAAGTCATGTCAATCCAGGAATCGGCCTTGCTGATACCGATACGCTCGGCAAAAAGACGGATGGCGGAAGGAGTATAGCCGCGACGGCGCAATCCGGCTAATGTGTTCATGCGCGGATCATCCCAGCCACTGACCAATCCATTCTCGACCAAATCGATCATTTTGCGTTTACTCATGATGCTGTAAGTCAAATTGAGGCGGGCAAACTCGATCTGCTGCGGATGGCAGGGAACTTTATCTGTCAGCTGATCCAGCACCCAGTCATACAAGGGTCGATGATCCTCGAATTCCAGTGTGCACAGGGAATGCGTAATCCGTTCCAGCGCATCCGAAATACAATGCGTAAAATCGTACATCGGATAGATGCACCACCTGTTGCCAGTGCGCTGATGATGAACATGACGGATACGGTAAATGACTGGGTCACGTAGATTGATATTGGGAGAAGCCATATCAATTTTTGCACGCAGCACATGCGCCCCATCCGGAAACTCACCGGCACGCATACGCTGAAACAGATCAATGTTTTCTGTAACTGAACGTCCCCGGTATGGACTATTGATACCAGGTTCGGTCAATGTGCCGCGCAGACGGCGGATTTCTTCCGATGGCAGGCTTTCGACATAGGCTTTTCCCTGCTGAATCAGATATTCGGCAAATTCATATAGCTTGTCGAAGTAGTCGGAAGCATGATAAAGATGTTCACCCCAGTCGAATCCCAGCCAGCGAATGGATTCCATAATTGCCTCGACATATTCCTGCGCTTCTTTTTCCGGATTGGTATCGTCAAAGCGTAAGTGACAGACACCGTCATACTCGATAGCAAGTCCGAAATTCAAGCAGATACTTTTCGCGTGGCCAATATGTAGATAGCCATTTGGTTCCGGGGGAAAGCGCGTTTCGACACGCCCATTCCATTTTCTACTACGGTTGTCCTCATCGATGATGTTTTTGATGAAATGGGTAGGAGTTGAGCTCGTATTCACTATGTATTTTCTCGACTGATTGTTAGATGAACAATGCAACTATAATACACGCTGCCGCCAAGTCTGGTAACAAGGCCGGAGTGTATGCGCCTTGCGTATTTAGGCGAATTTTTTATATCAATAACAAACCCGATTAACATGACACCAGAAAATCAAACCAGCACTATCCATAATGAAAATCACCTCATCCAGGAAAGACGCGCTAAACTTGCCGCCTTGCGCGCACAAGGAAACGCCTTTCCGAATGATTACCGACGGGACAGTCTTGCAAGCGCACTCCATGAAAAATATGATCATTCCTCCAAGGAAGCCCTGGAAGAAACTCCCGTAAAGGTCAAGGTTGCCGGGCGGATGTTGTTCAAGCGGGTGATGGGCAAGGCCAGCTTTGCCATAATTCAGGACATGAGCGGGCAGATTCAGCTGTATGTGTCGAATGATCATACCGGCGAAATGACACATGAGGCCTTCAAGCATTTCGATCTCGGCGACATTCTCGGCGCAGAAGGAACATTATTCAAAACCAAAACCAACGAACTATCCGTTCGGGTGACCAATCTTCGCTTGTTGACCAAATCACTGCGCCCGCTTCCGGAGAAATTCCACGGATTGACAGATCAGGAAAGTAAATACCGGCAGCGCTATCTAGATTTGATCAGCAGTGAAGAAACACGCAAGGTATTTACTATCCGCTCAAAAATTATCCAGGCCACCCGTCAGTTTTTTGTTGAACGCGGTTATCTGGAAGTGGAAACACCAATGATGCACCCCATTCCAGGAGGTGCCAGCGCGCGACCATTCATCACACATCACAACGCGCTGGACATGGCGCTTTATCTGCGTATCGCCCCCGAGCTGTATCTGAAACGCCTGGTAGTGGGAGGCATGGAAAAGGTGTTTGAAATTAACCGCAATTTCCGCAACGAAGGTATCTCGACCCGGCATAACCCGGAGTTCACAATGCTGGAATTCTACGAAGCCTACCAGGACCACCATTATCTAATGGATCTAACCGAGCTGCTGCTGCGGCAAGTTACACAAAAAGTACTCGGAGTCAACCAAGTTACCTATCAGGGAACAACCATTGACATGGCCGCACCATTCGATCGCCTGACCGTCATTGAGGCTATCCTGAAGCATCATCCGCAGTTTTCCGAAACACAACTCAATGATCGGGATTTTCTGATTCAAACGCTGCAGGCAGGCGGTGTCACTATTCGTACGGAAGATGGCATTGGTGGATTGCAGTTATCGTTGTTTGATGAAACCACTGAACATTTATTGTTTGCGCCAACATTCATTATTGACTATCCCGCCGAGGTTTCGCCGCTGGCACGCCGCAGCGATGCCAATCCCGCCATCACCGACCGGTTCGAGCTTTATATTGCCGGACGTGAAATTGCCAATGGATTTTCCGAGCTGAATGACCCGGAAGATCAGGCAGCACGTTTTCAGGAGCAGGTAAAAGCAAAGGATGCAGGTGATGCCGAAGCCATGCACTATGATAACGATTATATCCAGGCACTTGAATACGGTCTACCGCCGACTGCGGGAGAAGGTATCGGTATCGACCGGCTGGTAATGCTACTCACCGACGCCCCCAGTATTCGCGATGTTATTTTGTTTCCGCAGTTGCGCAAGGAAGAGTAGCCGCAAATGGACCAGATCCATGTCAAATTATTTTCCGGGTAGCTCCAAACAGGATAATGGCGGTTATATAGCCAAATAAAACAATAGACTGACAACTATATTATCATCAATATCCAAAGAATATTTTCGACTACACTTATGCCATGGCGTGCCGTCCGAGACTAACAAGTAATTTGTCATGCAACCCCCCAAAGCTGCCATTGCTCATGACAACAATATGATCACCCGCACGCGTCATGGAGACGATTGAATCGATCATCTGCTGCAGATGATCATGTGTGCTGACCTTCTCACCCAGAGTTGCCAACGCACTATGCACATCCCACCCGAGCTGGTTGGTATAGCAGAAAACCCTGTCAGCCTGTATCAGGCTTTTTGCCAGACTATCCTGCCAAACGCCGGATTTCATGGTGTTGGATCGTGGCTCCAGTACGGCAATAATACGTGATACTCCGACCTTTTCACGCAAGCCTGCCAAAGTAGTCTGAATAGCGGTGGGATGGTGTGCAAAATCGTCGTAAACTTGAATACCGTTAACAGTGCCACGATATTCCATACGGCGCTTGACATTCTTGAAATTTGTCAACGCTTCAATTCCAACAGCCGCAGGGATGCCGGCGTGACGCGCAGCGGCAAGTGCTGCGAGTGCGTTCAAGCGGTTATGCTTCCCTAATAAATCCCAGTTCAGCGTACCTTGCAATTGGTCCTGAAAAATAATCTGTATCGATCGATCTATGCCTGTCAACACTTGCCAACCTTGAGGGGAATCAAATAACTCCACTGCTGTCCAACAGCCCTGCGTCAATACGCGTTGCAAGGCGACATCCCGCCCATTAGCGACAATCAGGCCATTTGATGGTATCGTCCGCACAAAATGATGAAATTGACGCTCGATCGCAGCCAGATCTGGAAAAATATCCGCATGATCGTATTCAAGATTATTTAGAACTACAGTTTTGGACTGATAATGAATGAATTTGGAACGCTTGTCGAAGAAAGCAGTATCGTACTCATCTGCCTCGATAACAAAAAATGGAGAATCTCGTAACTCACCCCGCGTATTGCCAAGGCGTGCAGACCATCCAAAGTTTTCCGGCACCCCCCCAATAAGATATCCTGGTGCAAGCCCTGCATATTCAAGTATCCATGCCAACATAGAGCTGGTCGTAGTTTTTCCGTGCGTTCCCGCAACTGCCAACACCCATTTCCCCTCTAAGATATGCTGCGCAAGCCATTGCGGTCCAGAAATGTAAGGCAGATGATTGTTCAGAATCGCCTCCATCAGAAGATTACCGCGCATGACAACGTTACCAATCACGAACAAATCCGGTTTCAGCTCGACTTGTGCTGCATCGTAGCCTTCAATCAGGTGTATACCTTGATCGGCAAGCTGAGTACTCATTGGTGGATACACGTTAGCGTCACAGCCACTGACGGTATGGCCAGCCGTGCGCGCCAGCAGAGCCAGCCCTCCCATGAAGGTGCCACAAATTCCTAAGATATGGATATGCATGAATTATTGAATGAACATGAAGATTGAGAATGGGTGAAGAATATTATAGATTTAGACTATGTAGCCGTTAATTGAATTGTTAAACACTGTTACGCTGCTTTAAGCATCAAATTATTATAAAATGACGACTTGGTAAATTTATCTTTTAAGCGCACCGTTTTTCTAGGGTTGACATGAAAAAACTTGTTCTCCTGCGTCATGGAGAAAGCACCTGGAATCAGGAAAATCGTTTCACGGGATGGACTGACGTTGATTTGACAGTAAAAGGTATTGGCGAAGCTAAAGCAGCTGGCCAGCTACTGCGTAGCAATGGTTTTAACTTTGATCTGGCCTATACGTCCGTTCTAAAGCGTGCCATTCGAACATTGTGGCTTACTTTAGATGAAATGGACAGAATGTGGACACCTATCAAACTTAACTGGCGACTTAATGAACGTCATTATGGGGCGCTGCAAGGACTGAACAAGGCAGAGACCGCTCGGCAATACGGTGACGAACAGGTGCTGATCTGGCGGCGGAGCTACGATACGCGGCCACCCGAAATCACTACGGAAGATGAGCGTTACCCCGGTTTTGATCCGCGATATAGCAAAATGGCCAGAAATGAAATACCACTGGCTGAAAGTCTCAAAGACACGGTTGAACGTTTTTTACCATATTGGAATGAAATCATTGCTCCCCAAATTAGAGGGGGGAGCAATGTGATCATTGTCGCACATGGAAATTCCTTACGCGCATTAGTCAAACATCTGGATCAAATATCAGATCAGGATATTCTGAATTACAATATCCCTACAGGAGTTCCGCTCATTTACGAACTTGAGGAAAATCTTAAACCAATCAGAAATTATTATCTTGGTAATGCTGAGCAGATAGAGGAAGCGATGCATGCGGTGGCCAGTCAGGCGAAAGCCTGACGTCAGACCGGAGCCTATTCAGCTTTGGGCACGGTAAAAAGTTTTTGACACCCGACCAGATGGCACTGATAACACGGAAATTACTTAAGGTGATTATCTCGCTGCAGTTAATCATCTGGCTTCCCGCCCCCACTCGGCTGTATGCTGAAAGCAAGACTGTCCAAGGTAATCAGAAGCAATTGCAGGATGTACAAACGCATATAAAAAGTTTGCAGAAAGAATTAACTGACAAAGAAGCTACCAAAAGCAAGACTGCAAACACCTTGCGTGATATTGAACACCTAATTAGTAGCATTCAACACAAGATTCTGCATTTGAAACAACAGCAATCCGAAATTAGCAATGAGTCTGCCAGGCTGCAACGGTCTTCCGAACTGCTTCGCAGCGAAATGCTGGCCAAGCAAATACAGTTGGGGAAATTGCTTTACTTCCAGAACCTGATTAGCAAATCGGATTACTTATCATTATTCCTCAAGCAGAGAAACCCTGACGAAATTACACGCAAACTCTACTATTATCGTTATTTAGCACAGTCTCGTTCTGCACATATTGACGAATTGCGTAATTTACACGAACAACTGGCCAATTTAATTCTAAATCAAGCCAGTCAACGTGATAACTTCCAACGATCGCAGCAGGAATATTTTGAACAAATGCAATTACTGGCAACGGAAAAAGCAAAGCATGCAGATTTATTGACAACACTGTCACGTGAAACCGATCAGAAACATAAAACATTATCCAGGCTTAAGCAGGATGAACAGCACTTAGCAGACCTCATCAAAAGACTTAACCGTCAACTGGTTCAAAAAAAAACAGTTGTTCCGGAAAAATCTTCTGGAACAGTCATACTGCATAACAGCCAGCTGCCGTCAGCTACTGCTCGGAATAATTCATTTGCTTCCCTGAAAGGAAAACTGCGCTTGCCGGTGCGAGGGGAACTTATCAACCGTTTCGGCAGTCCACGTGAAGGTGGGGGGATTAAGTGGAATGGGCTGTTTATTCGAGCAGCCGATGGTAATGAGGTCAAGGCAATTGCTGGTGGACAGGTCGTCTTCGCAGAGTGGATACGCGGTTTTGGAAATTTCATTATTCTCGATCATGGCAACGATTATATGAGTCTATATGGACACAATGATACATTGACCAAGCGCGCAGGAGAGAAAGTCAGAGGTGGCGATACGATTGCCGTAGTTGGTAATAGCGGCGGAAACAGTCAATCAGGTTTATACTTTGAACTCAGACACAAGGGCAAGCCATTTGATCCATTGACTTGGATCAGTATTAAGTAGTGGAACAAGTTTAACCATCTGGTATTTTTACCAAACAAACAAGCGTGGAGCTTAATATAATGCGCAATTTCGCAACGAAAACCGGATTGATTCTTATTGGAATTATTGCCGGTATCCTGGTTAGTCTCAATTTTTCAGCCATTGCCGACAAACAAACTGATCATACACTGCAGTCCCTTCCTATTGAGGAATTGAGGGCTTTTTCCCAGGTTTTTGGTCGGATCAAAAGCGACTATGTAGAGCCTGTCGAAGACAAAAAACTTATTACTGAAGCAATAAATGGCATGCTGGTTGGTCTGGATCCACATTCGGCCTTTCTGGATGCCGAAGAATACAAAGAGCTTCAAATTGGCACACAAGGTGAATTTGGCGGGCTAGGTATCCAGGTCACTATGGAAGATGGACTTGTCAAGGTAATTTCACCGATTGAAGATACACCTGCTTTTTTTGCTGGCGTCAAGGCGGGTGACTTGATTATCAAAATTGACGATACCGCTGTCAAGGGGATGACACTCAATGATGCCATCAAAAAAATGAGAGGCAAACCAAATAGTGAAGTTGAACTGACAATTGCCCGCGAAGGTGAAACCGAACCTTTGACATTCAACTTAGTGCGTGCAATCATCAAAATCGAGAGTGTCAAATCGAAACTGATTGAACCAGGATATGCCTATATCCGGATCACCCAGTTTCAGGAACGTACCGGAAAAAATCTTGCTGAGGCGATTAATAAACTTTACAGCGAAAGTAAAGTACCGATGAAAGGGCTAATACTCGACTTACGTAACGACCCCGGCGGGTTATTGAACAGTGCAGTTGCAGTATCAGCAGCATTTCTGCCGCGCAATGCTCTGGTTGTTTATACCGATGGCCGTACCGAAGATGCAAAAATGAAGCTACTTGCCAGTCCGGAATTTTATCTGCGCAGATCAGGTAAGGATTTTCTCGCTACTCTGCCAGAAAATATCAAAACTTTGCCGATGATCACACTGGTGAATGGCGGTTCTGCTTCGGCTTCAGAAATTGTGGCAGGCGCACTGCAGGATCACAAGCGTTCCATTGTAATGGGTTCGCAAACCTTTGGTAAGGGCTCGGTACAAACCATTTTGCCATTAAGTAACAGCACCGCGATCAAACTCACTACCGCCCGTTACTATACGCCTAATGGCCAGTCAATTCAGGCAAAAGGCATTACACCGGATATTCTCGACGATGAAGCTGGCGATAATCCTCGCTTGCTGCGTGAAGCTGACCTCAATCGCCATTTAAGTAATGGTCTCGGCACAGCCGCCAATGAAAAAGCAACTGCCAAAAAAAATGACACGTCGTCCAAAAAGATCAAAAATGCTAAAAACAAGGATAAAGATAAAAACGAACCTACCGAGTTTGGCTCCAGTGATGACGCATTATTAACCAAAGCGGTCGCACATTTAAAATTAATGGTGCGCTCACCACAACAGAAAACCTCTAAGTTATAAGAATAAGCGCGCTCTTCTTTACGCCGGTTATAACGTGAATGATCAACAGCTTTTGCGTTATAGCCGACATCTGTTATTACCCGAAATAGATATTACCGGTCAGGAAAAACTGGCGCGATCCAGAGTTTTAGTCATTGGAGCAGGCGGGCTGGGCTCACCCGCTGCACTCTATCTAGCCGCCAGCGGAGTTGGCGAGCTGCTGATTTGTGACCACGACAAAGTAGATCTGACCAACCTGCAGCGACAGATCCTTTACGACGCAGCTGCGATCGGTAAACTCAAGGCTGAATCCGCAAAAAAAACCTTGCAACGCATCAACCCGGACATCCAAATTATTCCACTTGCCGAGTATGCTACCGAAGCACTACTTGATCAACATCTGGCAGCAGTTGATGCAGTAGTCGATGCCAGTGATAATTTTGCAACACGCCACATCATCAACCAGATCTGTCTCAAATATCAGAAACCATTGATATCTGGTGCAGTAGTTCGCTTTGACGGACAAATTGCACTATTTGATTTACGTGATACAACAAGCCCTTGCTACCACTGCTTGTTTCCAATAACCGGTGATAGTGATGATCCCAATTGTGCGATTATGGGTGTATTTTCTCCGCTTGTCGGCATTATTGGCTGCATGCAGGCAGCGGAAACGATCAAAGTGTTGCTGGATATTGGTGAAACACTCAATGGCCGATTGCTACTGATTAATGGACTAACCATGCGAATAAACTCGCTCAATTTAACCAGAGATCCTCTGTGTCCTGCCTGTGGAAAATAGCAAGCAGGTAAAATTTATCAGTGATTTTTGCTAACGGATATCTGTGGCGATAGATGTACAATTCGCAACACGGAACGCCAGACAGAAGCTAATATTGAAGCTTCAGTTGGCAGTATCGGTAATTCTTATGAACAATGTGTTTGGCTGAAGCGATTAATGGATTACACAAGATAGAAGTCTCTCTACATCGGTCCCTAGCGCAAAATTGATGAAGTGCAATTTGCTACCTTGCAGAGTGGGTTGACTGGTTCAACAATCGCCGGTTACTGGAACCGATTGGAAAAACCCATCAGCTGAATTTGAAATGGTATATTACCGCCAACTGGGGAAGTCAGCTGATGCAGCCTGACTCAGGCTAAAAAGTTGCCGGAAAAAATGTGGCGATTCATCTCTCCGATTCAGGAGGCTATTTAATAAAAAGCGTTGGAAATACATTCCGATTTGTACTTATGGTCACATATGGCCTGAAGTGAACACTGAAGGATAATTGATAGTTACCTATTGTAACGAATACCAGTGAGCCTATTATTTTGCTGCCAAGCCTTTCATGCGCCTGGAGCGAGGAAATGTTGTAAAAATTGATTCTGCTATACACATACAGAATGCCGCGCTGATGCATTGCAGCATTGACGACATCCCATAGCTTCGCAAAAGTGTACGTCAATCGAAACTGAGGAACCACAAACACATCATAATCCCACGCTGCCTGACCATGAGGTAGCAACGAGTATGTGCATCTAACTTCATCCTCTTGATACTGGTCAAAATTTAACCATAAATTACCGGCAAACTTCCCTTTCTTTATTGCAGCAAAACAATGCCCTCCTTGCCTGAAACGCGCCTGCAAATTGCCAAGTGGCCTATCCATATGCAGGAGTAACGAATCATTCACCTCAATCTGATTTATCTCAATATCAAGCGCTTTATTAAAAGGTACAAGCTTTTCTTTTGAAACAGGTTGTCGAGTTATGTAATATTTATGAAGCTTTATTTTCTTAAAGCTTATTCTGTAGAGCGATTTATTAAATAAATACAGCAATGTATTAGCCAATCCCAACTGATTTACATTTTGTCTGATTTTCTGAAGCATATTTTTTAGAAGCACCTCCAATTCCATCTATACTCACTACACTTCAAATTTCGGCACTCGAACGTCGTGGATTGCGTATTAATCGTGTCGTCATAACGAACGATTGAGCACAGCCCCCGGACAATCGATGGCGCTGTTGATGTTGATGCGCTGCCGGCCTGTGTTGCTGGGGATTTCATGATCCGACCACGTTTGATCCATCCATATCCAACGACTGGTTTGTTCTGCGGATGTGTGGCGTCCCGAACTAAACAACCACCGGCTTTAGCCGGTAGTTGTTTAGTTGCTCTCGATCCCAGAAATGTCGGTCCAAGCTATGCAAGGTACTACTTCATTTAAGCATGATAGTTATGCGCAGAAAGTACAAAATCGATGCATCCCTGGTCATATTCCGTGCAACCAGTCAGATTTCAGATAATCCAGCCAGATGCGCCTGCTCATCGGCATGGTAGCTGGAACGCACCATGGGTCCGCAAGCGGCGTGGCTGAAGCCGAAGTTACGGGCGATGCGCTCGAAAGTCTTGAAATCTTCCGGTGAAACATAGCGCGCAACCGGGTGGTGGCCGGTACTGGGCTGTAGATATTGACCGATAGTCAACATATCCACTTGATGTTCGCGTAGGTCGCGCATGACTTCAATGATTTCCTCGTCACTTTCTCCCAGCCCAAGCATCAGCCCGGATTTGGTCGGAATATGCGGATGTGCCTGTTTGAATTGTTTGAGGAGCGTCAGTGAGTGGGCATAATCTGCGCCCGGGCGACATTGTTTGTATAGGCGGGGAACGGTTTCGAGATTGTGATTCATGACATCCGGCAAACCAGCGGCCAGCTTTTCCAATGCGGCATCGAGACGACCACGGAAATCAGGAACCAGGATTTCAATACGGGTATGAGGAGATTGTTTACGTATCGCTTGAATACAGTCTGCGAAATGCTGCGCACCGCCATCGCGCAAATCATCACGATCCACACTGGTGATCACGACGTAATTCAGTTTGAGAATGGCGATCGAACATGCGAGGTGCATCGGTTCTTCAGGATCGGGGGCCTGCGGGCGGCCGTGAGCAACATCGCAGAAAGGGCAACGACGGGTGCAGAGATCACCCAGTATCATGAACGTAGCAGTGCCGTTGCCAAAACATTCCCCAATATTGGGACAGGATGCTTCTTCGCATACTGTATGCAGGCGGTTTTCGCGAATCAGACGTTTGACTTCATGGTATTTCTGACTGTTAGATGAGCGCACCCTTATCCAGGAAGGCTTGCGCAGCAGCTGATCGGTCTGTTGGGGCTCAATTTTGACGGGGTTACGCGCGGTTTTAGCTGCGCCACGTTGATGGGATTCAGCTGTCATGTAAGTTTTTTCTCCTGGTTGGTAACACATTCAATTGCATCAGAAAATTTTCCACTAGCTTTTCCTCCAGCTTGTCAATGGAATCAGCAATGCCAAGCTCGCTCGTCTGGGTGATGCGCAGTCCCGGAAAACCACATGGGTTAATGGCGGCAAAAGGTGATAGATCCATTGCCACGTTCAATGCGATACCATGATAACAGGCGCCACGCCGAATTCTTAAGCCAAGCGAAGCGATTTTGGCATCATTTACATATACTCCAGGCGCGTCCATCCGGCTTTTTGCGTGAATCATATAACCTTGCAGCAGATTGATCACGCTATTCTCCATTTTTCTGACCAGTTCTCTGACGCCCAGTTGCCAGCGGCGCAAGTCAAGCAACAGATAGGCAATGAGTTGCCCAGGACCATGGTAGGTGATCTGGCCGCCGCGATCGGTCCGGATTACCGAAATATTGCCGGGTGTCAGCAAATGCTCGGCCTTGCCTGCTATTCCCTGCGTATAAACTGGTGGATGTTGCAGCAACCAGATTTCATCAGCTGTCTCACAAGTGCGTTGCTGCGTGAAATCACGCATTGCTCGCCAAGTATCAGCGTAATCCACTAGTCCCAGTTGCCGAATGATCACTGGCGGTACGTTACAGGTCAATGGATGGGTTGCTGCCTGAAGGATACTGGGCACGATGAAAGCATCTATAACAGCATGGACACCATTGGATGGTCGTGTAGCGACTGATAGAGTGAGTCGAGTTGCGTGCGGGATTGTGCCCGTATCGTGCAGGTCAGGCTCAAATAGGCACCGTTTTTGCTGGCCCTGGCTTCCAGGGTAGTCTCATTAAAATCGGGAGCGTGCGTTTTAACAATTACCAGCATGGCCTGCGTAAAACCCGGTTGTGCCTTACCCATGATCTTGATTGGGAAATCACATGGATACTGAATCAGGGAGGTTTGCTCTGTCATAGTCGATAAAAATCAGGATAAAAAGCTCACTTGCCACGCATGACGGTTGCTTTATAATTCTGATAAAGCTCGTTTAATTGCCGGAAAACTGCTCCTGGAAGCGCACTGCCAACGGGCTGTCCATCCAATCGAACAATAGGCAGAATTTCCTTGGTCGAGGATGTCAGCATGATTTCTTTTGCAGTGCGCAATTCATATTCGGAAATATCGCGGATTTCATGAGTTATCGCATTCGCTGCAGCTAGCTCCAGAATCAGATCATAGGTAATACCCGGTAACATACGATGATCTTTGGGGGGAGCCAACAGTACATCATTCCTGACGATAAAAATATTGCTGGCCGCACCTTCGGTCAGTAATCCGTCACGCAGCAGAATGGTTTCCATGGTGCACGCATCTACTGCCAGCTGACGCAACAGTACGTTTGGCAGCAGAGAAATTGCCTTGATGTCACATCGGCCCCAACGATTGTCCTGCGCAGTGATCGCAGCCACACCAGTAGTCAGCAATTCCTGGCCGGGAATGGCTAACGGAGTACTCATCATGAAAACGGTCGGCTCTACCCCGGCAGGAAAGGCATGATCCCGCCTGGCGGTGCCACGGGTTATGTGTAGATAAAGATACTGGTCTCCCCCCTCATTTTGTGCAACGAGAGATTCGATCAGGCTGCGCCAGTGCGATACGGTGTAGGGGTTAGCCAGGCGAATACCATCCAGACTATGCTGCAGACGTGCCAGATGTTCGTCGAGACGGAATGGCAGACACGAATAAACCGGAATGACCTCGTATACGCCATCGCCAAAAATGAATCCTCTGTCCAGTACCGGAATATAGGCCTGTTCGATTGGAAGAAATTTGCCATTAAGATAAATCATGCTGGTATTCGCTCGTCAGTTAAGCAACATTTTCAGATTATCCCACGCGCGCCCGGCAAAGTTGGCGGCATCGACCTTCTCAAGCGCAATTAATGGGTAGACAGCAATTTCCTGGCCATCAAGCACAAATTTTACCTGGCCAATTTGCTGCCCTCTGGCAACTGGCGCAACCAGGGGTTGCTTGTATTCCATTCTTGCCTTGAGCTTATCCGCCTGCCCTCTGGGAAGAGAAAAATTGATGTCCCGGTCAAATCCAGCCTTGATTTTATCTTGTGCACCTTTCCAGATACGAAGATCAGCTGCAGTCTGATATTTTTTATAAGGGCGCGCCGTATCAAAAAATTGAAACCCGTAATTGAGCAAACGCTGACTTTCGGTGCTGCGCGCATTTGGTGAAGCGGTTCCCATGACCACCGAAATCAAGCGCCGGTCATCACGCTTGGCAGAGGTGATCAGGCAATAACCGGCCGCCTTGGTCCAGCCTGTTTTTACGCCATCCACGTTGGGATCGAGCCACAAGAGACGGTTACGGTTCGGCTGGGTAATGCCATTGTAGGTATATTCGCGCTGTGAATATAGTGGATAGTATTGCGGAAAATCGCGAATGATTGCAGTTGCCAGCAAATTCAGGTCATACGCTGTACTGTAATGATCAGAGTGGGTCAGACCAGTAGTATTGGTAAAATGTGTATTGTGCATTCCTAAACGTTTGGCCTGCTCATTCATCAAGTGCACAAAAACATCTTCTCCTCCGGAGATGAGTTCAGCCAGAGCAACGCACGCATCATTACCTGACTGGATAATCATACCGTGGATCAACTCATTCACGGTAACAGGCTTGTTAGGTTCAATAAACATGCGTGAACCTTCCATACGCCAGGATTTTTCGGATACTGGCACAACCTGATCCAGTGCGATCCGCTCCTGCTTCAACGCAAAAAATACGATATAAGCTGTCATTAATTTGGTCAGTGAAGCAGGATCCAGCCGCTCATGGGGATTGTGGCTGGCGAGCAGCTGACCACTATGGAAATCACTCAGCACATATGATCTGGCCGCTACTGTCAGTTCCGGTTGCTGTGCGACAGCAGGGGTTATCATGATCAGAAATAACAGAAAAGTGAAGATATGCCGGATCACCACCACTAGGCCTTGCCTTGATTTCGGCTCTTCAGACTGTAAAGGGAAACAGGTAAATTCCATATGTATCATGATGCTGAAATGGGTAAAAAGAAAGGAGTAATCAGTTATCTAAAAAACGCGGAGCATAGCGAAGATTATACAGGGCGCTTCCAAAAAATCAGAGGTTGATACAGGAAGAGAGGCAAATAAAAAATGTTGATGCAATATGCAACTGATAGATAAGGAACGCTTTATGGATGACGAATAGGCGAAGCATACGGGCAATTCCTGAAAGAGACGCCCGCAAACAAAAGCGGTATGTCAAGCAGACCATCTGCCTAGAATATATAAAAATCTGTATGAGTCAACGCGAGACCGCCGGTTAGCTGGGCGAATTGCTGGGTACTTGTTCCACCGGTTCCATCCGCATCATACGAAAGCACGCCTGTTTGAGCATTGTAGATGATGCGATCCGTTGTATCGTGTGCGGCTGTACCAATGTGAAAAGCAGCAGCATTTAGCTTTCCTTTAGGCAAGCTGGTAAAAATCGCTCTGTCCAATTGAATGGTGTCGTCAATTGGGGAGAAGTCAGTAATGATATCGATTGCTCCGATAAAGGATGCATCAAAAACGAAAATATCTTTACCCGTCCCACCTGTCAGAATATCTGTACCTGTGTTACCCGCAAGCTTGTCGGCACCTGCACCACCCTCGATTCTGTCGTTGCCGGCATTCCCCCGAATAATATCCCGGCCAGTCAGTCCTATAATGACATTATTTTCAGCGGTACCATTGATGGTGTCTGCGCCTGTTGTCCCCATGATCGTACCAAAAGGAAATGAGGGCGTGCTGGTTGCCGGATCGATCAAATCAAGTTTGATATTCTTGCTGCTAATGTTGACTTGCATCGACGCTGTGCTGAATCCGTTGCTGGCAAAGCTGATGGTATATCCCCCCGGAGCCAGTTCCATTTCATAACCGCCAGCCAGACCTGTTTTTGTCGTTGTGATTGCAGCAGTCGCATTGTTTTTCGCATTGACCGTAAAGTTACTCAACCCTTCATTGATATCATAATGCTTGTCACCATCAAGATCATCAAACGCAACACCCGTCAGAAATGCGTTAGACGCCGTGCGCGCAAAATTCTGGGTAACAAAGGCACCTTCGTAATTTCCGTACTGCCCAGCTTCAAAACCAATACCGGCTTCACGGAAAGTGCCATTCAAGATATTGGATTTGTGCCCAGCTGAATTCATCAGCAAACTGTGTAATTGTGTCATTTCATCCTGAAAACCAGCCGGTGTCCGCGTGCTCATCCAGGCAATATTTTCAGCCCATGCCCAAGAGCCGGTAAACACGTAACCTGCTGTTGTCATACGCTGCCCAGGATTGGATCCACCCGCACCGGTATGGGAAAAGGTGTCGGTAGCGATCATCCAGCTGCTATGATTTTCAGCCGATTCATTCAGATCACCATCGAAAGCAAGTGGCTGAGTGCCCGTCTTTGCACGTTCAGCATTGATCAGTTCCAGCATATATTGCTCATAGATATTGGCTTGAGACATAAGAGTGACTCCTTTAATCCAATTTAGAAATTGATGAAAAGATTTTTATCATTACAGATTCTGGTTTTTGAGAAAGGATTGCTATTTTGAGTGTTTCTGGTTGGCGCAAGATCGGGTACAGCCAGCGTCGCAACCGAGTCCCAGGCGACCGAGTCCACCGCAACTGCCGGCTAAAGGTGAGCGTTTATTCAGTACACCGATCGCCATAGCGAGAATCGCCAGTCCCATGATCAGGAAGGTAGCGATAAAAATCTGCATATTATTGCCTCTTTCTTTCAGTGGATAGTGGCTGCTGGTAAATTCCTGAATATTGCCACCCTGATTGACCAGAAATAATACTGGCAATCCCATTTTCTCGGCGAGTTTCAACCCACGTTTATGGCCCAGCACGACGAGTGCCGTTGCCCAGGCATCGGCCAACATACATTGTTCTGCGAGCACAGTAACAGAAACCAGGCGGTTCTCAATAGGCCAGCCAGTGGCCGGATCAATCAGGTGGCTTAAGTGTTTCCCACCAAACTCAAAAAAATTCCGATAATCTCCCGAAGTGGCAAGTGCGATATTATTAATCTTCAGAATTTTATAAAGCGCTTGAGCGTATGGCTGAGGCTTTTCGATACCAATACGCCATGCTGAACCTTGTGCGTTGTTACCTTGCGCACGAATCTCACCACCGATTTCGATCATGAAATGTTCAATTCCACTAGAGATAAAAAACTGGGCAAGCTGGTCAACAGCATATCCCTTGGCGATTGCCGATAGATCGATAGTCAGGTCGGGGTAAAGTTTGCGAATTGTTCTGTTGGTGGGATCAAGCAGTAATTTGTCCTGACCGGTTTGCTTGCGTAGGCGGTTAATTTCCTCGTCACCTGGGATCTGGTCACTGCGAAATTCAGGGCCGAATCCCCATAAGTTGACCAAGGGTCCTATTGTAGTATCGAATGCCCCTTCACTTTTTTGTCCGATTTCCAGCGCGGCATCCAGCACCGTCAACAATTCGGCTGAAACCAGAATCCAGTCGGTTGTCTGCTGCTGATTAAACCGGGAAAGTTCTGATGCAGGGTCATAGGTAGACATACTGCGGTTGATTCCACCCAAAATGGAATCAACTTTTTCCTGCATTATCAAGGCCATTTCCTCACCATGAAAATGACGGAGCTTGATGCTGTACTGGGTACCCATGGTTTGGCCCTGCAGATGGATCAACGGTAGTGATGGCGTGAGCAGCAATCGACCCAGCAGCAGGCCAGTCACAGCCAAGATCAGTAGCAAAATGATACGGTTGCGATGGGTAACCAGGTATTTTCGCAGGACAGACATGGTCATCCCCCAAAATCGTCAAACAGAATGTTTTCTGTTTCCACGCCAAGGTCGATCAGCATGCGGATGACGGCCTGACTCATCATCGGTGGGCCGCAAAGGTAATACTCACAATCTTCTGGAGCAAGGTGATTTTTCAGATAGTTGTCATACAGTACCTGATGAATGAAGCCGGTATCGCCCTGCCAATCATCTTCAGGCAACGGATCGGACAAGGCCACATGCCATGTAAAGTTGTCGTGCTCCATGGCAAGCCGCTCAAAATCCTCGATATAGAACATCTCGTTTTTTGAGCGGGCGCCATACCAGTAGGAAATCTTGCGATGTGACCCGAGTCGGCGCAACTGGTCGAAAATATGGGAACGCAGGGGTGCCATGCCCGCTCCGCCGCCGACATAAATCATTTCATTATCCGTTTCGCGCGCATAAAAATCACCGAATGGGCCCATGATGGTGACCGGATCTCCAGGCCGGAGAGAAAAAATATAGGACGAAACAATCCCTGGTGAAATATCAGTGGTCTTGGGCGGTGGAGTGGCGATTCGTACATTCAGCATGATGATACCGCGCTCTTCCGGGTAATTGGCCATTGAATAGGCGCGAACCACCGATTCGTCTGATTGTGAAGTGTAACGCCATAAATCATAGCGATCCCAATCCTGCCGGAAACGTTCTTCAATCTCAAAATCCTGATATTTAATGTTGTGTGCAGGGCACTCAATCTGGATATAGCCTCCGGCCCGAAACTCGAGTGGCGTATCGTCAGGAAGCTCAAGTACCAGTTCCTTAATAAAAGTGGCAACATTATGATTTGAACGGACGATGCACTGGATTTTTCTCGCGCCAAATACTTCATGTGGTACTGCAATTTTTAAATCCTGCTTGACGGTCACCTGACAGGACAGACGATATCCAGCTTGCGCATCATGTTTGTTGATATGCGATTTTTCAGTTGGCAGGATCACCCCTCCCCCTTCAAAAACCTGAACGCGGCATTGGCCGCAAGTACCGCTGCCGCCACAGGGTGAGCTGACAAAAATTTCAGCTGCCGCCAGCGTACCGAGTAGTTTTTCACCGCTAGGTGCTTCAATCGTACGCTCGTTATTAATCTCGATTTTTATCCGGCCCTGCGGAATCAGTCTGGCACGTGCGCTCAGAATGATCAACACCAGCAGGATAATGATGGCCGAGAAGAAAAAAACACCAAGCGATATTTCCAGCATGTAGCGGTCCCGAGTGATCAGTACTATCTATATCAGAGACGCATACCGGAGAATGCCATGAAACCCATTGCCATCAGTCCAGCACTGATGAATGTGATCCCAAGCCCCTGCAATCCATCTGGCACATCGGCATATTTCAGTTTTTCACGAATACCGGCCAGTGCTGTAATCGCCAATGCCCAGCCTATGCCCGAACCCAGGCCATACGTGACACTTTCGGTAAAGTTGTAATCACGCTCCACCATGAAAAGCGATCCACCGAGAATGGCACAGTTGACGGTAATCAGCGGCAGATAAATACCCAGCGCGTGATAGAGAGCAGGAAAAAACCGGTCAAGCAGCATTTCCAGGATCTGTACCAGCGCCGCAATGACGCCGATATAGCTGACAAAACCCAGAAAAGAGAGATCAATGTCAGACAGCCCCAGCCAGACAAGCGCACCATCTCGCAACAGATACTGGTAAATCAGATTGTTGATTGGAACCGTCAATGTTTGTACGACGATAACAGCAACTCCTAAGCCGAACGCTGTTTCTATTTTCTTGGAAATAGCCAGAAACGTACACATGCCCAGAAAAAAAGCCAATGCAAGATTTTCAACAAAGACGGCAGTAATGAACAAACTGGCAAGGCTGCTCATCGGCCGACCTCGGTCAGGTTATGCGCAGGCTGGATACGAAATTCCGGCGCTTCCACCTGGGCTGGTTTCCATGAACGCACTACCCAGATAATGAGGCCAATCAGGAAAAACGCGCTTGGAGGCAACAACATCAGCCCATTGGGCTCGTACCAGCCGCCATTTCGCGTCAGTGGCAGGATGACATGGCCAAGCAATGTGCCGGAGCCCAGCAGCTCACGTATCGTTCCCACAATAATGAGTATCACACTGAATCCAGCCCCATTTCCCAGTCCATCGAGAAAGCTTGGCCAAGGCGGATTCTTCATGGCAAAAGCTTCGGCTCGCCCCATGACGATACAGTTGGTGATAATCAATCCGACGAACACCGACAGTTCACGGCTAATTTCGTAGGCAAAAGCCCGCAGTAACTGGTCAACGACAATCACCAGCGAAGAAATGATTGTCATCTGCACGATGATACGGATATGGGTCGGAATGTGATGACGGATCAGACTGATCAGGGTATTGGAGCACGCCAGCACCAAGGTCAGCGCAATACACATGGTCAACGCGGTGGATAATTTAGTGGTAACGGCCAGTGCCGAACAGATACCCAGTACCTGTAAAATGATCGGATTATTATCCACGATGGGCGCAAGCAGAATTTTGCTGTTAACTCGTTTCATTATTTCCTCCTTTATTACTGTGCTGTTGGCGTAATCGAAGCAGGTAGGGTCCAAAACCGGTATCACCCAACCAGTATTTCAACAGGTCATTGATCCCCCGTGTCGTCATGGTGGCGCCAGATAAACCGTCCACTTTATACTGATGATCGGGCATATCGTCACTGACGTTGCCTTTGACGAGTTCGATGCGCGGTTGCCAGTTGTCATCGAATACTACTTTACCGCGCCAGCGGGCAAGCCAACCGAGATTGTCGACTTCCCCACCCAGTCCGGGTGTTTCACCATGCTCATAAAAACGAATACCTTTTACAGTGCGCAAATCTCCATCCAACGCGATAAAGCCATACAGCGTTGACCACAACCCATAGCCAAAGACCGGCAAAATTAGAGTCCCCAATGAGCCATCCCGGTTTCTGAGCTGATAGACCGGCAAATATTTCGGTTTGCGCCGGATATTGGCCGGATCATCGGTACGTGCCAAAGGACTCGACCATTCTTCCTTTCTAAGCGCCTGCTTGAGGTCAAAGTTTTCAGCGCTGAGGCCCTGCCTGGTCTCACCGCTGTCAAGCTCGACCATATAAACGTCGAATTGCCGGTAAGCCGCTTCAATGGAACTATCAGGCAGATTCAATCCGGCAAGTTCAACCAGTACCCGCTGGCGTGCTGCGAGCTGATTGGCGGTCTGCAGCGGTTTTAGAGTAACTGCGGCCGTTGCCACGATTAGCGAACAAACCAGACACACTGCCAATGCGATGCCCAGTATTTTGCGATTACTGACTGAATGATTCATTGTCTGCGGGGATTCAATCATGGCGCTGTAACCGGCGACGAATATTCAACTGGATGACGACATAGTCGATCAGCGGCGCGAAAATGTTGGCAAACAGAATGGCGAGCATGATCCCCTCGGGAAAGGCGGGGTTCATGACACGGATCAACACTGTCATGAAGCCAATCAATAGGCCAAAAACCCAGCGGCCAGCATTGGTCATGGCGGCCGAAACCGGGTCGGTCGCCATGAAAACCATACCAAAAGCAAAGCCGCCGAGAACCAGATGCCAGTGCCACGGCATGGCCATCATCGGATTACTGTCTGGCAGCATGTTGAAGAGCTGTACTGTCAGCAGCATGCCGAGGAATACACCCAAAATGATACGCCACGAGGCAACCTTGGTGTAGATCAAAAAGACCGCGCCCAGCAGGCACGCAAGCGTCGAGGTTTCTCCGAGAGAGCCAGGAATCAGGCCAATGAAAGCGTGCCACCAGGTGTAATCATCAGCCCCAATCGCATCCAGCCCCCCCAATGCGCCCAACCCCAGCGGAGTGGCGCGTGAGTAGCCATCTACAGCCACCCAGACTGAATCGCCCGATATTTCGACCGGATAGGCGAAATACAGAAAAGCTCGTCCAACCAGCGCCGGATTGAGAAAATTCTTGCCAGTACCACCAAAAATTTCCTTACCGATCACCACCCCAAAGCTGATACCGAGTGCAACCATCCATAACGGCATATCCGGCGGCAGCGTCAATGCAAACAGCATGGAGGTGACCAAAAAGCCCTCGTTGACTTCGTGCTTGCGTACCAGCGCAAACAATACTTCCCAACACCCGCCAACGGCAAGTGTCGTCAGATAAATTGGCAGGAAATAAAGCAGGCCATGTAATGAGCAGGCAGGAATATTGTCCGGATCGAAACCAAAGCCTAGCCAGAGCAACAGGTCGCTGCGCCACCCCTGTGGGGTGATGCCGGATGCTTGTAGTGCTAGATTGGCCTGATAGCCGGTGTTATACCAGCTCCATAGGATGCATGGAATCAACGCAACGACTACATAGCCCATCAGACGCTTGAGATCAATTGCATCACGTACATGCGGCGCAGAGCGAGTGGTATCCGCTGGAGTGTACAAAAAAGTGTCGACCATTTCGTAGAGGGCGTGATAGTTGGCAAGACGCCCCTCTTTATCGAAATGTGGCTTGATTTTGTCGAGCAGGCGACGCATGGAAAGTTATCCTTCTTTTTCGATCAGGCGTAAATTGTCGCGTAACACGGCGCCATAGTCGTGCTTTCCGACACAAACGAATGAGCAGAGTGCCAGGTCCTCTTCATCCAGCTCCAGACAACCGAGTTTTTGTGCCATGTCGGTATCTGCGACCAGCAATGCCCGCAAAAGTTGGGCCGGCAAAATGTCGAGCGGCATCACTTCCTCAAAGGTATTGATCGGAATCATCGCCCGTGGACTGCCGTGCTGGCTGGCGGAAAACTCAAAGGCTTTCCGTTTGCGCAGCAAACTGGACAGGAACACGTTCATGCTGGAGAACTTGTTTCCTCCCGGTCGCAGCCAGCCAAGAAATTCCCTGGGTTGAGTTTCGCGAATGATACTGACCTGCAGGTGATGACGACCGAGATAAGCAAGTTCATCAACTGCATGACGACCGGACCAGACCGACCCTGAAATAATACGGTTTTCGTTGTCATCGATATCCTCATCTGCAAGCAACTCCCGGATCGATGCGCCCACTCGGGTACGCAGCAGCCTGGGTCGTGCAACCTGCGGCCCGCCCAGCGCCACGATACGGTCAACCGCCAATCGGCCAGTCGTAAACAGCTTGCCAATGGCAATGACATCCTGGTAATTCAGATACCAGACGATCGTTTTCAGATTGACTGGGTGCAGAAAATGAATATGGGTACCCGGCAGTCCGGCCGGATGCGGGCCGCTGAAAGCTGCCAGCCGTAATGACGGAATCGATAGTGTCGATTCCGCAAGCGGCAGAGTAAACTGCACATCATGACACAACCACAGCGGACCATCCGTCAGCCGTGCGAGCACTTGTAACCCATGACCAAAGGCAGCACCTTCAGCTGCAATAATGGATGCGGGGTCGGCTGTCAATGGATTACTGTCCATGGCCGTGATGAAAAGTGCAGCAGGACGGGTAGCCGGATCCGGCAGCTTGCTGAACGGACGCGTCCGTAGCGCTGTCCATAGGCCGGACGCCAGCAGATTAACCTTGACCTCGTCAGTAGTCAGGGTGCGGATCGCCTCTGGCGTATACTGCGCAAACGTTTCTTCTGCTTCCTGCTCGTCAAGCCTGATGACGACTGACAGCAGTTTGCGCCGTGTGCCACGATGAATCGCCTCGATTTTCCCCGCTCCGGGAGACGTAAAAATCACATCCGGCAGTTTCTTGTGCGAGAACAGTGCCTGCCCAAGCCTAACGTGATCACCTTCCACCACCCGCATGTCAGGTTTGAGATCGACAAAATCGATTCCCATGACAGCTATATGACTAACAGAAGGTGCATCATCCACTTGCTGCGCTGGCGTACCTTCAATCGGCAGATCCAAGCCCTTGCGCAGTTTAATGTGCAGGCTTTTCCCGGATTGGTTGGGCAGGTTTTCCATCTAGATGCGAAATCAGATACCAGGTGTGCTGTAGATGTACCGCTCCAGCTGCGCAATGACGAACTGATGTTGCGAAATGGCGTCTTTTACCAGATCCCCAATTGACAGGATGCCAATCACCTTGTCATCTTCCAGAACGGGGAGGTGGCGAATGCGCATTTCCGTCACCAGTGCCATGCAGTCTTCATTGGTCTCGTCTGGTGTGACATAAGCAACTTGATGGGTCATGATTTCCTTGACCTGAGTGTCTTTAACCAGCTTGTCCAATAAATAGGACTTTCTGGAAAAATCACGTTCGGTAATGATACCCACTGGTTTACCATTTTTCATGACCAGCAGCGCGCCAATATTGTTCGCAGCCATTTTCTGCATGGCATCGAATACCGAATTTTCTGGCCCGATCGTATGGATGGTATCGCCTTTTTCGTGTAACAGCTGTTTGACTGTTTTCATGATTGCTCCCTTTGCTGATTAATAGTGATATAGACCGATTCGCAAGACTACTGGTTTATATGGTAGCGCTTTGCCATGACAAAGCAAGCTTAAAGCGCAATCTGCTGAACTTTATCAAGTGGTAATAATCCGCCCGAAGAAATGTTCACTTTTGTAAGACAACGCGACAAGCCTCGTCGGATATAATCACCTGTCTATGAACAAAATGCTGATGATCTATTTTAACTACCCAATGTTACATATGGTTTGCAGATGGCTAATTTTATCGCGTTGATACCTGCCGCCGGCACAGGCTCGCGCATTGGTGAAGCAGTCCCAAAACAGTATTTATCTTTAGTCGGCAAACCAATGATTTATCATGCGTTGCATGCGCTCTATCATACGGTACGCATTACCAGAATAGGTGTGGTACTCGCGCCAGATGATGCTGACTGGGAACGCTACGACTGGTCCCGTTTTGATGATAAATTAATGGTTATGCGCTGTGGTGGCGCCACGCGTGCCGAAAGTGTGACCAACGGCCTTCGGTCCTTACGGGTATCTGGCAGCATCCATGATCAGGACTGGATACTGGTGCACGATGCTGCCCGGCCGGGATTGAGTGTTACGCTAATCGAACGGCTACTCGATCAGCTGGCCGAGGATGAGGTAGGCGGATTGCTCGCCATTCCGCTTGCGGACACACTCAAGCGTGCAAACAGTGATAACCGTGTGGCACGTACCGAGCCTCGCGAAAGGTTATGGCAGGCACAAACGCCTCAGATGTTTCGCGCTGCCCTATTACTTAATGCATTGCAAAATGCACCAGAGGGCATTACCGATGATGCGAGTGCGGTCGAGGCCACCGGACGTTTACCCAGGCTTGTGATGGGGGACGCCTACAATTTCAAAGTGACCTATCCTCAGGATATGGCGCTAGCAGCATTAGTGCTACAGGAAAAATAAGACATGAACCATATCAGAATCGGTCAGGGATTTGATGTACATCCATTGGTAACTGGACGCGCATTGATCATTGGCGGGGTCACCATTCCTTTTGAAAAAGGATTGCAGGGGCATTCCGATGCAGATGTACTGTTACACGCGCTCTGCGATGCGCTACTCGGAGCAGCAGCACTGGGAGATATCGGCACTCATTTTGCCGATACCGACGATCGCTTTAAAGGAATCGACAGCCGCAAATTACTGCGGGAAGTGATGCGGTTGCTTGCACAAAAGCAGTATCACGTCATCAATATTGATGCCACCATCATCGCTCAGGCACCGAAAATGGCACCACATATTCCACAAATGATTGCACATATCGCGCAGGACCTTGATCTGCCAGCCAGCACCATCAATATCAAGGCAAAAACAGCAGAGAAACTCGGCTTCATCGGCAGAGGTGAAGGTATTGTCGCCGAGGTTGTCTGCCTGATTGCCGAAAAAGGATAATCACCATTTCCATATCCTCGCACGATCCCACTGCCAGGATTTTTATCGCATTATGGCCGGAAGGCGCTGCACGGCGGCAACTCGCTCATCTCGCTAGATCGCTAGTAGTAAAGGTCGGTGGCAAGGCAATCTGTGCTGAAAATCTTCATCTGACACTGGTTTATATCGGCAGAACGGATGCCGCTACTCTAGCGAAGCTGCATGATTTGATCACGACGCTTAGACAACCGGCATTCAACTTGCAGCTGGATGAGGTGGGTTTCTGGAAACGCAGCAAAATCATGGTTGCTACAGCACGAAATTACCCGGCACAATTGGTTTCACTTGCGCAGAATCTACGACAGATACTGACTGATGTCAGCATCATATATGATCAGCATACGTTCAAACCCCACGTTACCCTCATCAGACGCGTCAAATCAGCAGGGAGTTTACCAGAATTGGCTACCCAGATCGCCTGGACGGCAGCCAGATTGTCGCTGGTGCAATCCCTGCAAACGCCCAAAGGCAGCATCTATCGAACGCTTGCTGATTGCCGGTTTATTGGCACCAGATAATCGCAGGTAATGTACAAAACAAGAAAGACAGATGGTCAAATCTTGGCTGATAAGGCTTCTTGTATAAATAGTATTTTTGAGCAAGACTAATTGATATTTGTTTGATCAAGATCAAAAAAATTAACTCGGATTAGCATCATAATTCCCACTCAACTGTTAAGTATAGTGGAGGTAGTTATGAAAATGTTGGAAAGAGAAGATTCTGAAACATTTAAAAATCTAGGTTACAACTTCGCAGTCATCATCGGTGTAGCGTTCGCATTAATCGCTTTATCAATGTATTTTTCGTGAAACTTGATACAAGTCGCTCATTTAGTTAATTATTCGAACTAAATCTGATGGCCAAGCATTATCGGGCAGTCAGTGCTTTTAAGCATAGTGTCCGGTAATGCTTGCACGCCGCCAAGCAAAATCCAGAAAACCCCTGCAAAGCAATTGCATTTTATTCATTTCAAGTAGAAATACCTACCTTCTCCGTTTCCCCTTTGCCATAAAGTAGCATGCGCCCTATCCCTATCGTGGTCGGACTTGCCGACAGACATTCTTCCAAGAATGACATAGTACGGGCTTGTGCCCGTACTATGTTGGGCCATCATTTTATCTATTTATTCTTGAACGGTATTTTGTCCCGTTAATCACAGTCCCTTACCGGTAGCGGCAATCTGTGGCGGTCTATTTTCCAGGTTAACAAAGAACGCTCTTAATAGCATCTGGCAGCATTTCTGCCGCCTGAGCCAACAGAATGACCGCTTTAGAGGTGCCTTAATATATTTTAAAATCGACTAATACGTGTGGTCATAGATTTTGCCGGCAGCAATTCCTTGTGATAAGGTTGCATCCAAAAAATTTCCGGCAACTTTCTGTACGCATTCAAGCATTGACATAAGGCCTTCTCGTTTTGCCCGCTACCTAATGGAAATTCAATATCATGAAACTGGCTTTATTTGATCTGGATAATACGCTTCTCGCAGGAGACAGCGATTTTCAATGGGCGCAATTTCTCATTGAACAAAAAGTGCTTGATCAGGAAGTATATGCAGCAAAAAATATTGAATTTTATGAACAATATAAAAATGGCACGCTTGATATTCACGAATTCCTGGACTTTCAGCTTAAGCCACTTGCACGTCATCCGCGCAAACAATTGAATGAGTGGCGCAGGCAGTTTGTTGCAGAAAAAATTCTGCCATTGATTACACCTGGTGCGCGTGAGTTGGTTAGCCGCCATCAGACTGAACGGAATTTATGCATCATCATTACCGCGACCAACAGTTTTGTGACGGCACCGATTGCGCAGGCGTTAGGTATCGAACATTTGATTGCGACTGAACCCGAACAGATCGACGGGCAGTTTACCGGCCGGGTAGCTGGAGTACCTTGTTTTCAGAAAGGCAAGATTACACGGCTGGAACAATGGCTGGACAAACAAAATCTTACCTGGCTGTCATTTCTGCAAAGCTGGTTTTATAGTGATTCACTCAATGATCTGCCGTTGCTCGGCAAAGTCACGCATCCGGTTGCAGTCGATCCTGACGACAC
>NZ_FMWO01000009.1 GCF_900103035.1 Nitrosomonas mobilis | reverse complement strand
AACCTTTTGCGGGCACTCTCCAGCAAAGGCCTGATAACCTCGAATTGCTCCGACTTGATATCACTTGGATAATCTCTTCTCATCTCCCAAGCTTCTCATAACTCGGAGACTTTGAACAGGTTCTAAGCCGCCCCGGAAGTAATGGCAAAGGCAAAAGTGAGAACAAGGATCAAGCCGGCAATATGCGCGTTAATGAAATCGTGACGATTTCTCCCGTCCTCACTTGTGAGGTCTGCGCACAAGACCTGAGTGGTGTT
>NZ_FMWO01000085.1 GCF_900103035.1 Nitrosomonas mobilis | reverse complement strand
GCCTCTGTTGCAAAAAATAGCGTTGGCTAGAGTAAATCTCTGATATTTTTGATTATGCGGTGTAAATATCGAATTGTCTTTCAATAAGACGGATTTCTCCTATGAGACCTTGCCCATATTTCCATGCATCCATCTGTCCTTTCTTGAACATGTGCATGAGTTCAAACCCCTTGATCGTTGCATAGGCGGTCTTCATGGATTTGAACCCGCGTACGGGATTTATCAGCTGTTTGAGTTTTCCATGATCAGCCTCGACAATATTGTTCAAGTACTTTACCTGCCGGTGTACCGTATCCTCAGGGCATTTCCCTTCTTCCTTCAACTCATCAATGGCAGGACCGAAAGTCGGCGCTTTATCTGTATTAATTGTCTGCGGATGTGCCCATGGTTTTATGGATTTGAGCGCTTTGCCTAGAAACCGTTTGGCGGCTTTCTTATTACGGGTAGGTGAAAGATAGAAATCAATCGTGTCACCGTGCTTATCAATAGCTCGGTACAAATATGTCCATTTCCCTTTAACCTTCACATAGGTTTCATCTACCCGCCAGCTGTAGCCCATCGTCGGCTTGTAGTACCACCGCATGCGTTTTTCCATTTCGGGTGCATAATGTTGAACCCAACGATAAAGCGTTGTGTGATCGACTTCAAATCCACGCTCCAACATCATTTCTTCCAATTCACGATAGCTAATTCCGTACTTGCAGTACCATCTAACACAACCCAGGATTACACCGCCCTGGTAATGTCGCCATTTGAAATCCGACATTGAGAAATACCCTGAAAAAATTCAATAATGCACCAATTTTCTTATTTTTTGCAACAGAGCCATTTTGACGGCCTAAAATTTCCAGTGCACACTGTCACATAATCGAACGTATATGTGACAGGAGGAATAGGTGCTGATTGGCTACATGCGAGTTTCAAAGGCGGACGGATCACAGTCGACGGATTTACAAAAAGATGCTCTGCTGTATGCGGGTGTTGATCCTTCTCAGTTCTATGAGGATCTAGTTTCCGGTAAGCGCGAAGATCGTCCAGGACTAGCGGCGTGCCTCAAAGCACTACGCGAAGGGGGGTGACCGCAAGGATTCGTGCGTAAATGGGCAATAAGCCTAAAAGTTATAACGAAACTTATTATCTATTATATTTGGTAATAATGAGGCAAATAAATCAAGATTTACACCCTTCTAGGATATCCGCAAACGAATCGCACTATCCATTCGTCATTTGTGTCAAATTCACGGCATGACGATAAATCAGTCCTTAGGTGCTTGGCGCTCGAAGCTCGCGTTTAATCCCGCAGGATCAAACAGCATCCCTAACAGCGAACTGTACTTTCGCTGCGGGCTTTCACGTACCCACTGTGTGAAACGAGTAAGTTGTGTTGTCATGAATATCGAACTAATGCACATGATTCGCAAAGATCAGATTATGATGAAGGGAGCAGACAAGATGTCTTTTGCTGAACAATTTTATGCGCTGGCAGAATAAATCTACCTAGTTTAAAGGGATGGCATTTCAGCTCATCCGAAGTATGCGTTTTTGCGCTTAATACGACAGAACCGATGTTAGGAGGTACCGTGATTTATACATTATTTATTAAATACAAAAAGATATATTATTTCCTTATTCTATTAATGCTATCAGGTCATGTTCATTCGACATATATCCTTGAGGATAGAATTGAACCAGGAGAAGATATCAAGTTCTCTTGGACTCGAGATGGCAACCCAAATGCTATATTTACCTTCCGTTTTGAAATACTCATTGATGGAGAGACGGTTCCTATCAGTGGATTTTCTGGTAACGGTTTCGAAGGGGGGCAGGATTTTATTCCAGTTGGAAAGGGAGCATCGTTCAAATTCGTTGCGCCTAAAGGTGCTACTGATTGGCAGCAAACAATAATTCTGCCACAAGATCCACCTGGACCAGGAGGAGAATTTCCAAAGCGCGAAAGCTTCGTTATTGGAGGTAATATTATATCAAATAGTCCTTTCGCATTTCATCCACTGGATGAATTGCCAAACACTATTCATCACATTCCTGACCTTGCACCTTCGGGGCAAGGTGGTCCAGGGATAACTATATACACTGCTGTCAATTTAGACCTTTATATAGCTAATAACCCTCTTGGATTTAATGATGGGAATTGGATAGTGGGGGACACATTATCCTCTCTTGGACTAGAGATAATTGATGGTCAGATAGCCGGTCTTGAAGGTATTGTCTGGAGCTTAACGCCTTTTGAGTTTGACCCTAATAGTGTATGGGGTTTTGTGCCTGAGGGAGGTAATTTGAATTTACTCAACAGTGTCGATTTTGGATCAGTCCCTATAGAAATAGTTCAAAGGCATATAGGTCAAAATATCCCTGAACCAGGAATATTATTTCTTATTCTTTGTGGGTTAATGTGTTTGTATAGAATTCATGTAGGAAAGCAGTGGTATAACAATTCAAGGGTCTTAGGAAGTTAAAGCGGGTTTAACTTAACTGTTGTAGCTTGTAAACGTAATTCGTAAAACCCGCAAACATCGCCATTTTGTCCAGCTCATGCTGACGGAAGGCTCTGTTGCAAAAAATAGAAAACAGCTGTATTAACCAATTCCTCAGTTCAACCGAGAGTTACTCCTATACCCCTAAACTCAACATCAAACCATTAGTTGCCGCCTAAAGGCGTGGGATTTACCAATCCCCTATTCGATACTTTAAACATCTTTTAATTTTATTTTACATCGAAAAAAATATTTTGTAACAGAGCCGTCGATAGTATCTGTATCTTTTCATCCGGAGATTATGATGGGTTCTCGTGTGAGTCTTGTCCAAGGAAGCGTAAGGAAAATCTGCCAGCTAACCGGTGAGGACGACCGCCAACTTGGAAAAAAAGCGTTCAATCAGACTGAGGCCGATTTCAGTTTATACGGAGCCTATTTAAGTTCATCTTTCAATCAATATTTGTCACACACCGTACTTTTGGTTAAAAATCCCCCATTTTGGATACAGTTTATCTTCTTCTTCGACAACCAAAATATGCGATCATACTTATGAAAAGCAAAAGTAAAGTATTTGGTTCAGGTATTGTAGACACCGAGATAAATTCACTTACGAAGACGATACTGCCATCTGGTATAGGAGTGCCTGTGTAACCTAAATTATCATCCAAATCAATTGTAGTGGTACTAAAATAGAATCCGGGTAGTAAATCAGAGATGCCGTTTTCGATTAAAAATGTTTCGCCAATTGTGAATTCAGAGGCTGTTGATAAAAATAAGCTCGCATTTATAGCTACAAACAACGTATCTATCCCATCTTCAATGAAACCATCATTATCAATATCAGAAAGAAAAGATGGAAAAGTAAATGCCTTTCCAAGCCCTATTTGCGATGCAAGGCTGGCTGTTAGTGCGGAAAACCCGAACGGCGGACTTGTTCCTCCGAAAGCCAATTCTGTCGAACTCGTTACCTCATTACTTACCTCTTTAATTTGGTTTGAATCGAGCCTGAAGGAATCCCCGCTTTTTCTGATTACATGAGCTTCGAAGTCTGTAAACGACTCAACATTGAAGATCGTACCCATAGCGCCTTCAATAGATACGGTAGGACCAAATGTAATTTCTGCTGTACCATTAGCTCCAGTTACAGCGCTTACAGGGTCTGATACCGCAGTATTTCCTCTTGTTAGACTTCCTGTTACATTAACACCTGCTCCTTGACTCGGGTTTATTGTAAGAGTAACTGTACCAGCAAATGCTATTGAAACTATAAATAATGAGAAGGCAGCGCTGAAAATACTCTTAAATATAATATTATTCATGCTTTGCTCGGCTCCTAAGAAGAATAAAAGGCTCTGTTGCAAAAAATAAGTAAATTGGGGCGCCCTTGATTGGGCGCTGTGATTGATCAGGGGCAAGTGTCAAAGAGAACGCTCTTTACGATTGTTTCGCGTATTCTGTTTCGAGTCAGCTCAGCTGTTTTTGAGTCTGACGAAAAAGCAGAAAGGCGAATTTTTTGATCACCTGGTAGACAAACCACTTCTGCAACCACACGATTATTGCCTGCAAGAATGATCGATCCAGTATCTTCGAATATTTGGTTTAACCCTTCTTTACGCAAAGCATCACGTGCAAAAAGATGACAAGCGCATTGACTTGCTTGCTTGTTGAATGTACTCCAGTGCATTTCTGGACGGCTCTGTGAAATAGCATTAGAAGATGCAAGCGATGCCAAGATTATCAATAAATAAAAACGTGGAAAATTTCGAACCATAAATTTCTCCTCATTAATTTCAAATAACCATCAGTTAACAATGATACTCTCTAAAAAATTTCCAGCAATGGAAGAAACCGGATCGCCCAGCGATTAATCGAAGCGTGATCGACAAATGGGTCTAATCCCATAAAGGTACAAAAGCGGCCACGGAGTTCTGACACATTTCTCCTGAGTAGATGTAGCGGCTCGCGTTTAAAAACAGTCGGGCTTGCATTCAACGTTTTTTTGGGCTCACAATAACTGCAAGTGAAAATGCACTTGGGCTCAAATTAACTACAAATGAGCTTGCATTTATCGGTTTCGGCTCGCATTTCACCGTCTTGGGCTCACATTAAATGCAAATGACGGTGTTTCCAATGCGACAAACCGCTCTTGAGGCAATTCTGCTATTCATTCTTAAATTTCGGGAAATTTCTTTCTCCGATTTTCACAGGCTTCTTGCTTATCTATAACGTTAGTGGAAATTGAATGATGGTATTGGGTTAGTTCGCTTTGATTACGAGTTATAACTAAATCTGGTGTTTGAGCGGTTGAAAAATAGCGGTATACCTGGATGATCAGTTGTCAGCAAACAATTAAATCAGTCCTGAGGAGATATACCGCTATGAAGAAGAATACTGTTGTTGAACTGACACGTCCAGATCAGTTTAGTGATTCGTTGACAGAGTTGTTAAGGAGGGGAGCCAAACAACTGCTGGAGCAAGCTGTTGAAGCTGAATTGGCAGGATTTATGGAGCAATTTTCCGGCAAGAAGCTGAGTGATGGGAAAACCGCTGTGGTACGTAATGGCTATCAACCTGAGAGGAATATACAGACAGGTATAGGGCCTGTTACGGTTAAGATACCGAAGGTACGCGCCAAAGATGGAGACCCTGTGACATTTCGGTCAGCCCTGGTGCCGCCGTATGTACGGAAGACAGCTTCGTTGGAGGCAGCGTTACCCTGGCTGTATTTGAAGGGTGTTTCGACTGGAGAAATGGCCACCGCATTGGAAGTTTTGGTTGGTCCTGAAGCCAGCGGCCTGTCGGCCAGTACGGTTTCCAGGTTGAAGCAGATCTGGTCAGAGGATTATAAAACCTGGTGCAATAAATCTCTGAATAAAGAACGCTGGGTTTATATCTGGGCTGATGGGATCTACAGTGGCTTGCGCGCAGAAAATGCCAGGTTGTGTGCTTTAGTCTGCGAATTCCGGTTCAACCTGGACACGCATTCCACGGCAAACTGGACAGCCATTCCAGAGCAAACTGGACACTGATTCCACGTCAAACTGGACAGTGAAATTAGAGACGTAGCGGTACGCGGGATAACCG
>NZ_FMWO01000078.1 GCF_900103035.1 Nitrosomonas mobilis | reverse complement strand
TGGCGCCATCGGTTCCTGACTTTGCCGGCGGCTACTAAAGCCAACCACTTGCAAGGAATCATTGAGGCGGATGAGACCTTTTTTCCCTCTTCCTGCAAAGGTCAACGCCACCTGAATCGTCCACCGCGTAAACGCGGTAAGCAAATCCATGTACGTGGAACAGGCAAAGACCAGGTGCCGGTGTTGGTAGTACGCGACCGCTCTGGTGCAACAGCAGATTTCATGTTGAATGCGCTTGATAAAAAGACAATTGAGCCGCCTTTGCGGGCTATCCTGGCAAAAGATGCCATTTTCTGTAGTGATGGCGCTGCCGTCTACCGGTCTGTGGCTCATAGCCTCGGAATTACCCATCGCCCCGTCAATCTCTCTGCTGGAATTCGAGTCATTGCTGGTGTTTACCATATCCAGAATGTTAATGCCTACGACAGCAGACTTAAACAGTGGATGAAAAGATTTCATGGGGTCGCAACCAAATACCTGGAAAATTACCTGGGCTGGCGTAGATGGCTGGAACGTTGGGGTGGGCACAACTCGCCAATCATTGGTCTCCAGGCCGCTCTCGGACGAGAAAATCAGTTTCAACTATTAATGCAGACATAGCCTAATATTTGCCATTGGCCAAAGCCATCAAGTTATTTGGGCCGGACGACAAATTTAACGCAAAACAAGCTCAACGCCCAATAAAAAAGGCATGGAGCTCACCAAGTAAACCCTATGCTTTAAAATTAATACGACGCAAGGTGCAGGCCTCTTTGCGTTTGACTAATGTTACAACGCTGCCAGAGGGAACGCGAAACCTTCCTTAGCAGTCATGCGACCTATTAGCTAACACAAGCAGATATTGGGCTTGCCCTTGACGTGAAAATTTTGCAGCTTACGGGAGAACCCCTACCATGTATAAACACAACTGTAACATTCTGCCGCTGGGCGTAAATGACATGCCAACAGCAGCCACCATCTGTGCAGCAGCAATGAATGAAAACCCTTTGCATGTCAAGGTGTTTGGTGCTAACCCAGACTTACGTCAACGTCGACTCAGGCGTATGTTTCCCGCCCTGCTAACCTATGTAAAGCGTAAAGGTGAGCTGTATGGTGCTTTTATTGATGGCAAACTCATTGGTGTATTAGGCATGCTGCCACCCAACGCTTGCCAACCAACACTTAGAGACTTGATACAGTTACTGCCAAGAATGATCAGTGCCAACAGCCCCCTCGGCGGCTTACGCTTAGCCATCTGGTTAGGCACTTGGGCCCGTATTGATCCAAAACAACCCCATTGGCACTTAGGTCCTTTAGCGATCGCACCTCAATGGCAATACAAAGGTGTTGGCACACAAATGATTGAGTTCACCATCAACCAATGTGCGGCAGAGCACCTATATTTAGAAACCGACAAACAAAGCAATGTGGACCTCTATCAGCGCTTTGGCTTTAAGACCCTTGCCACACCCACTATTTTAGGCATTCCCAGCTGGGTGATGATTCGCTCAACCTAAACACACACCTAACACAACCCACATTAGGCAAGCCACCGGCAACGATAGTGAGCTGAATAATTATAATGCCGATACCCAAGACAAATACCGTCATCAAACCCAGCTGCTCGCCGCACGAGAGACAAAATCTACGCCGCTTGCAGGAAAAAACCACTAGTTTCTCATGGGCGCAGCTTGTACAACGCAGGCGTAAGAACCCATGGGTCAGAATACCACTTTCAAGAAATGCCTCAAACTTGTCTTTAACAAAGTCGGGCAACCCTGAACAGGCTTCCGTCTCAGCTCGTGTAAAGAAAGTTCCGATGTGCTCTTACACCAGCCGATACAGAGTGGTTTCTTCCAGTCGGAGCGCTGTGTCATGCTGCATTTTGCATGTTTGTGGAAACGGAGAAGATATGTGTGACTCGATAACTGGATCGGCATTGTGACATTGACATTTTTGGATGTTCTATCTATACTTTTGGGTTGGGGCTCGGTGGTTAAAACGATAGTGAGTTCCCGAGTTGGCTGGGCGAGTTATTGATAATAAGCAACTTTCTTTACAGACGACATGCGTATTTCCTTTTAAGGATATGTTCATTAACTGATCATCGCAGGGAACTGTATATTAATGCCGCTGAGCCGGTGAATGTGTTTCACTGAATAAAATATAAATTCAAGTAGAGGAAGGTAAAGATGAAGATAACAAAGACAATGACAATTCTTGCTGGTTTTGCCTTGGGATCGTTGCTGGTAGCGGGTGCTGCTCAGGCGGATGATCATAGCGAGTTTAAAGTGGTTATCAATGCTTATGACACCACTATTCCCGAACTGAACGTGGAGGGCGTGACAGTGAAAAATATCCGTGCATTCAATGTATTGAATGAGCCGGAAGCACTGGTTGTTGAAAAAGGAGATAAGGTCAGCATCGTTGTTGAGAACAAATCACCTATCAGTGAAGGATTCTCAATTGATGCCTACGGTATCAAGGAAGTACTTAAAGCTGGCGAAACCAAGACCATCAGCTTTACCGCTGACAAAAAAGGTGCTTTCAATGTTTATTGCCAGCTTCATCCACAAAACATTCACTTGCCAGGTTCCCTTAACGTAGTAGATTAAGTTCTGGAATCACGGCAGATGAGAAAACAGGCCGGATTAATCCGGCCTGTTTTTTGTAAGTGCGTCTAAATATCTGTCTGAAATTGATATAAGCATTGACGTTTTGTACGTGATAAACCCTGACAACCACACGTATGCCAGCGGCGAGATTTACAGCGCGATGAGTAATGCCAATTTTCCGTGCGGCAGCGCGCATGACTTCGCTGCTGTCAGTACACAGGATGCAATCACTGGCCAACACGGGCTTTAATGCAGAACTGATGTGCCTGTTCAGCCAAAAAACGATACCGCCAGCGAAACGAGGTTGTATTATGTACACACACCGCAAACCTCAGCACTATAACAAATACTTCTTCCCCCAGATAGTTGCTGGCTATAAGCACAGTCATTTATCTTTGTGTCGCAATCTCGCTAATGAGGTGCCCGCCAAGGCATTAAAGGTAACTTTACAATCTTGGCAACGGTAACGCGCTGCAGCTTGGATGCAGAACCCCAGCGAACAATGTGTTCTTCGCCACATCTGAGGCATAGTAACTTGTTCGATAGACGATCCTCAATTAAAGTGCATGACACAGAGGCATGTTCAAGAGTTATTGTCAAATCTGACGCCAATCAAGGTATAGTGGCCCCCGATTTTCAGACAATAAATTAAGGTGGTAACCTGCTGCAATTGAGGAGCAGGTTATGAGCGAAACGAAGCGCAAGAATTTTAGTGGCGAGTTCAAGGCCAAGGTGGCACTTGAAGCGGTCC
>NZ_FMWO01000061.1 GCF_900103035.1 Nitrosomonas mobilis | reverse complement strand
GTTTCGCCTGGCTGGAAAAGAATAGAAGACTGTGGAAGAACTGCGAGCGAATGATTAACACCAGTTTGCAGTTCATCCACTTGGCTTTCCTGGCCCTTCTACTCAAAAGACTTTGAACAAGTTCTTAACAGTGACATCAACCATCTTTGAACCCATTGACGTTCTAATTGGACCTGAAAGATTTTCTCCAGTCTGGCCAATGACAGCGCGTACAGCGACCGACTGCAATGCTGGAAGTGGACTAGAGATGCTCACTTCGTACGCGCCAGATGGTGGTGCTTTGCCGCCATCACTAAACCAAGTGGTTGAAATACGACCATTGATAACTTCAACCTTGTCTTGTGCAAAATACTTGGCGCCAACTTTACGAAGGTCAGTCATTAAGATCATGCCATGAGGAAGATTCGTTGTTCCAAGAATGCGCACTCGGCCATCGGTTCCTCGCTCCAGTTCAAGCGAAACATCGACTTTGATTCCTTTGCCGGCTTGTGGTGGCTTCTGCTTCGAGGTGTCGTACTGCTTTTCTGTCTGCGCTGTTTTGGTTTTCGGCGAGTAGATGAGGAAGTTTGAGCCGTCTGGAAGCTTAATCATTTCCTCGGAACCCGCAGCAGGATTGGTTTCAAGCCAGGCATAAGCCATCAGTTCGCCCTTGGGTGGAAATAGAGTAGTGGCTCTTTGAATTTCTTCTTTGAGTAGACGCTCGGCTTCACTCGCAGTGATTTTCCGATTTACCGTTATGTTTATGATGGATATCTCGCCCATGCCCGCACCGTTGGGGTCAGGTACAGAATCACGAATCCAGTATAGACAATGCGCACACCACAAGATCATGAAACAAAAAATATACCGAATTTATCGATAATATTCTCAATTCGCGACCTGTCCCCATGTTTTCGGTTGGGGCCGACTTTCACACTTCCCATGCCCAAACATCCTTGGATAGTGGCTTGTTAGGGCGACGCCATTGCTTAACCGCGCCTTCGGTTGCGACGACGATTGAACTTTTTGAATCATCAGCCCACTTGAAGTCATTTGGTTCTCGCCAAGTAATAATCTCTTCATCGCTGGCTTCGTCTACCGTAACTTTTAGGTCTCGAACCTTCCTTCCGTAGAGCCACGGATCGTGACCACACAAGATACGTTCGCCATGTGGAACGCCATTGATGCCAAGAGGTGTTTGGGCTTTATAAACCATCTCGCGCTTGCGGTTGGCATAGTAGGCAACCTCCTTTGCAGGGTATCGTGAGCGGAGAACAAGCAATTCCATAAGGTCTGCAATCGCTGAATCAGAACGACGGGACGACAAGATCGCAGCGATCTTTTCGGTCGGCTCGGTTGATGTCCATTCCCAAGTAAGTAGCCAAGCATTCATGGCTCAAGGCCCCAACGTGGAGCTCAGGGGCGCTGCGCGGCTTTATCGCGCAGCGCCCCGCTGGAGCGTAGTGTTAGGCATTTCCGGTGCTGTATTTTTTATAAAAATCACTCGTTAATCTCTTTGAGAATGCGTGAACCAATACCTACAAGCTGGCTGGAGGCAAGCATAAGATTTAAGAAGTTGCCTTTACCTTCTGGTGATTGTTTTCCTGTGCAATTTCTAAAAAGCACCATCATTAAAGTAACTGCATTGTCGTGAGCTTTCTCTTTGTGACTGGGGTCAATCGTATCGAAAAAGAGTTCACGGTAGACAGGGAATTCCTCTTGCAGCCGTGACACGACCACATTCTTGGATGGACTTTTCCCGTCAACTGAATAGCTGCCGATAAGGTATTTAACCCACATAGCATTAAATTCGTCCGCGAATGCTGGCGGATCAACTTTCTGAAAAGTCAAAATCTTTGAGGTGGCCACAGACGAAACGAAAATGCCTGCCTCATAAAGTTTAGAGAACGGCCCATCAATGGTATTAACGAGAGACACGACTTGCGCGTAATGAGGTCGTAGCTTGTCAACTAACTCTTCTGGTGGTGATTGTTTCTTAAATAAACCAAACATGTTGCACGACCCTCCTTCGTAATACCATTCGTTAGAATTCAGACGCTTCTCTCCGTGACTGTAGCAATTGGCTCGGCTTTTTCATCCAAAAATAATAGGGGCTGCGTCATTCAATTCCTGACCTATCGCCGTGTATTGTTGGACTGCCATCTGATAGGCCATTTCTTTCTGCTGAAAAGCTTCCCAAGTCACTGGATTTCCCTTACTTTTTTCGTTCATTAAACGCTGTCGGTCAACTAGTGCCGCGACGGTTTTTCGGACAGCAGCCACGTAGCGTGACAGGATGTCGAAATAGTATCTTTCATCTTTCGACAAGGATAAGTAGGCTGTCTGCCGGAAAACCTCTATTTTCTTGTGAATGGAGTCCCATAGCGGCAAGAGTCCTTCGGAATCCTCAAGCAACTTCGACATAGGCACACCCCGCCCGAAGAGATTCTTCAGGAAGCTCTTGAAGGTGGCTGCATCCCGGAAGATTGCATTGTGGATAGCGATATAGACAGTCAGGCTGCCGTTTACGGTCGTCGCAAGGTCTTTGATTTGATCTGTGTGGTTCATGGGGCTTTTGCCTAATGTAGAGTTAACCGGCGCGCCGAAGGAGCGTCCGTGTTGAACGCCGGGTTAGAGGACTATTGCTTGCTTGGCTGTGCATTGTTTTGAGCTGGTGCTGGGTGTATGGCCGGCGGCATGACGGATGGCTTGCTAACCGGGGCGTTTCCATTTTGCAGGCTTGGGTAGAGTGCGCTTTTTTCAACGCCTTGCACGGAGCTGGTTGAGGTTACATCATTTTTTAGGCAGTAGCCCAACACAACGCCAGCGAGTGCGAAAGTGCCGCCGACACAGGCGGCGTAAAGCATATTTGGGAGGTTAATTTTGGCTTGGTCTTTTGCAATGTGTTTCTTCAACTCACGCTCGATGGCAATGAACTTTGGCGAATCATTTTCGGATGCTGTGAGTTCAGCGGCAAGCTCAACAAACGACATTTGGCATAATTTATTATCAGAAGGAATGTCATGAAATCCACGAACAAAACCCTCTTGCTCTTCTTGCGCATCGGTACGTTTCATTTAAATAGCACTAACGTAATGTATACGACATTCTGCCCTATAACTCAGGTGGTGATGTCGTATAATCAGAAAAATTATTAAAAAATTTGTAATATATCCTAAAATTGTAACGACTTCAGTAGGACAATCTTTAATAATAAATACGACAATGCCACCCGTTAAGAAACTGCTTGATCAGGTGCGTGAGAAAATTCGTTTCAAACACTATAGCCTGAGTACAGAAAATACCTATATTTCATGGATCAAGCAATTTATTACTTTTAATGATGAGCGTCATCCATTGGAGATGGGTGCTGCTGAGGTTGAGAGGTTTCTAACCCATCTGGCTGCCCGGCGTCATGTTTCCACATCTACCCAGAATCAGGCGCTGTCGGCAATTTTGTTTCTTTATCGCGAGGTGCTGGCAGTTGATTTGCCGTGGGTGGATAACTTTGAACGCTCCAGAGAACCCCGGCGATTACCGGTGGTTTTAACGATTCTGGAAGTTCAGAAGTTACTGCGGGAGACGGCGATCGCGCCGGCGCCAATCGGTTTGATCATCCATTTGCTGTATGGTACGGGTATGCGGTTGATGGAGGCGGTGCGGCTACGGGTAAAAGATGTGGAGTTGATGCGGCGGGAAATTGTTGTGCGTGATGGTAAGGGCGGTAAAGATCGGGTGACGATGTTGCCCGAGAGTTTGCTGGAAGCGATGCGTGCCCAGCTTGTCTTGCGCCGTGAGTGGCATGATGAGGATGTCTGTCTCGGCAAAGCGAATGTGTGGTTGCCCGATGCACTGGCGGCCAAATATCCTGGCGCGGCAAAGGAATGGGGCTGGCAGTATGTGTTTGCCGCCAAAAAATACTCGGTCGATCCTCTTAGCCAGATTGAGCGTCGCCATCATGTCGAAGAAAAACAGGTGCAGCGTTATGTCAAGAAAGCGGCGCTGGCCGCCGGAATTGCCAAGCCGGTCTCACCGCATACCCTTCGTCATAGTTTTGCAACCCATCTGTTGCAGGCCGGTTACGATATTCGCACTGTGCAGGAATTGCTTGGGCATAGCGATGTGGCGACGACAATGATTTATACGTATGTGTTGAACAAGAGTGGTAAGGCAGTAGTAAGCCCGCTCGATCATCTGTGATGATGGCCGGTTGCCGGGAGTTCTCACTATTTCACTATTTATTTGGTTGCGGTCATTCTCCGAATACTTCTTCCCACAATTGCAGAACGGCCTGGCGTGCATCGGTCAGGTGGTCAGCGGATATGCGGGCGTATACCTGAGAAACGCCTTTTGCAGGCGTGCCACCGGGGGACAGGGGTGTGCCGCTTAATCTCAGCTGGTGTTGCAGGCGGCGAAATTCACGATAGGCGGTGGGCACGGTGTTAGCCAGGTTGGATGGAATCAGACCAAGTTCTCCCGCCAGTTTCAGCAGTGCAATGTTGCCGATGTTGTCGGTTAGCTGTGGATGCTGATGGGCGTAGCCCAATATCAGGAATTGTACGATGAATTCCGCGTCGATGATGCCGCCGCGATCATGCTTGATGTCGAACAGGCTGGTGGAGTTTGGATGGGCATCGAGCATCTTGCGGCGCATCATGGTGATGTCCTGTTTGAGCTGCGTCAGTTCGCGTGGTTGGCAAAGTATTTCCCTGCGTAACTGTTCAAATTTTTCTCCTGCCTGTTGATCGCCAACGACAAAACGTGCGCGGGTCAGCGCTTGATGTTCCCATACCCAGGCAAGTTGATGCTGATAGTTGGCAAACGCTTCCATGGAATTGGCCAGTAATCCCGTGGCGCCGCTGGGTCGCAGGCGTAGATCGATTTCATATAGCACGCCAGCGGAAGTATGCGCGGTTAACCAGTGGTTGATGCTCTGTGCAAGTTTGGTATAAACCGCTAACGCATCCGGGTCGTCGTCGTCGTACAGGAACACGATATCCAGGTCGGATACGTATCCCAGCTCCTTGCCGCCAAGTTTGCCGTAACCAATAATGGTAAAGACGGGGTCGGGACGGTGTTTTTTCTTGAGGCCCTGCCAGGCAAGCTGTAATACGTGACCGAGAATGAGGCCGGCCAGTTCGGCCAGATGGTCGCTGAGCTTCTCCAGTGGCAGGTTGCCCTCCAGATCGACTGCCAGCAGACGGAAGGTCTGAGCATGCTGAAAATGACGCAGAACATCCATTTGCCATTCTGTCAGTTCTGCCTTCGGTATGTTGGCGTGATAAAGCTGATGGACGAGCTCGGCCTCGAGTACCACCCAGTCTGGTAAAGCATGCACTCCAAGCGGGGTGAGCAGTTCATCGAGCAGAATGGGATGTCGGCCGAGATAATCACTGGTCCACTGGCTGGCGCTGACGAGTTTGGCGACGCGTGGCAGAGTTTGTGGTTGCTCCTGCAGTAGCGCGAGATAGCCTGGGTGAGGACTGATTTTCTCAAGTAGCTGTAACATCCGCTCAAGCGTGATTTCAATCTGTGGAAAATGTGCGATAACTTCAATCAGGCTGGACATTAGGCCAAGTATTTTTTCCTGGCTGGTGGAAGGAAGTTGCTGAAAAAAATCGCTGTCGTAAAATCGTTGTACTCGCCCGGTAATTTTGTCGGGATCAGCGTAACCAAAGTCTTTAAGTTGCTGGTTGAAGGCTTTGGGCGTGGAGTCCCCGTCTGTCCCTTCGAGCTTTAGACTGGCCAGTGAGTTATGGTTGCCGGATTTGTGCCGCTCTGCAAAAATCAGTTCAAAATGACGTGAAGCTATTTTGCGGTGATGATCCAGTTGCTGTAGAAGCTCTGCATAATCTCTGAAATTCATTGTCTTGGTGATCAATATCTGGTCATCAGCATTCTGTGGCAGAGCCTGAGTCTGCTGATCATCAAGGTATTGCAAGCGATGCTCCAATTTACGCAGAAACTGATACGCGTCGATCAATTCATCAAAGGTTTGAGCGGGCACTGGTTGCTTTTGCCGGAGGCGTTTCAGGGTCGCCAGGGTAGGGCGGATGCACAGATCAGCGTCGAATCCGCCGCGAATCAGCTGGAAAAGCTGGGCGATAAATTCGATTTCGCGAATACCGCCGGGTCCAAGTTTGATATTGTCTTGCAGCTCACGTCGATAAATTTCCTTGCGCAGCTGGGCATGTAGCCGCCGCATGGCTTCATAGGCTTCAAAGTCGAGATATTTGCGGAATACGAACGGACGCACAACCAGTTCCATCAGGGCAGCCTCCGCAATCGAAGAGCCGGCGATGACCCGGCTTTTTATCCAGGCATGCCGTTCCCATTCGCGTCCATGTGTGACGAAATAGTCTTCAAGTGTGGCAAGACTGACTGCCAGAGGGCTGTTTTCTCCATACGGACGCAAACGCATGTCTACCCGGAATACAAAGCCGTCCGCGGTATAATCATTAAGACTCGCAATCAGCTTGCGTCCCAGTTTGGTAAAAAATTCATGGTTGGCAATTGGGTTGGCGCCTGTGGTTTCGCCTTCTTCCGGGTAGATGAAAATCAGGTCTACGTCGGAAGAGACATTCAGTTCTCTGCCGCCTAATTTACCCATTGCGACGACCAGCAGTTGCTGACGAGTGTCAGTTTTTTCACCTATCGGCTCACCATGGCGGGTAGGGTCGGCCAGCCAGGCATGGTGTAATTCAAGTGCAAAACGAATCGTGGTTTCTGCCAGAGCGGTCATAGTCAGCATGACTTCATTCAAATCCGCCAACCCGGTGAGATCACGTGCGATAAGGCGTAGCATGACCCGCTTGCGCAGTTGCCTGAGCGATCGACGCAGCCCTGCTTCATTGGTTGCAGCCGCAGTTTGCAGAAATTTAAGCATTTCTTGCTCACTGAAGGCATGCTGCATGTGCTGTACAAGGGCATCTTCCAACGCAGGTTCACTTGCGAGTGTTCTTTGCATATATCGGCTGTAAGGCAGAATGCTGCCCAGCAGTAAAGTGCTGTCAGGTGGTGATGTCATAACTGGTTGGGGAGCGGCCTCGATCGAAAACTGTTGGTGGAATCAATTAGAATATTTCTCGGTTTGCTTCTAAAATTCGTAGTTTTTTGTTGCACATAAAAAATGGCCTCTCAGGCTGTCAATTATAGGCTGCTCTGGTATTTATTGTTTTGGTTGGAGTGCTGCATTGGCAGTTCTGTCGATTAGAAGGCTTCTAAAAATTCATATTTCGCCACAATACTTCGTTACTCACAAAAAATGTTTCCTTACATATCAATTGTGTGCTGCGCCAACATTTTTTATTCGCGCCTGGTCTTACTCAGAACTCTGAGATTTTAGAGGTGCCCTAGAGATGTCGTTTACTGGAAAGCGTTTTATGCTGAATCGTTTCATGTCGCACTATCTGGTACGTCTGGCTGGCTGGTGCGGGTTATTCTCGATATTGCTCGCGAGTACGGTGTTATTAAGCTTGCGTTACTGGATATTGCCAAATATTGGTGATTACCGCGAGGAGATTGCGACAGTAATTTCGCGTACTGCACAGCAGGCAATCAGAATTGACGGTATCGAAGCCAATTGGGATGGGTTGCGTCCTCATTTGCTGATGCACGGCGTGCGGGTATTTGATGCGGCGCAAAATCCGGTGCTGATATTTTCCGAGATTGAGGGGACGGTTTCCTGGCGCTCGGTTCTGCGTGGAGAGATCAATTTTCATGAAATTATCATTGATCAACCGGCTTTGCTGATACGCCGTGACATGCAGGGCAGTCTGCATGTTGCCGGAGTAGCCCTGCAGGCCAGTGAAGACCAAGGAGGGTTTGGTGACTGGTTGCTGCACCAGCGGCGGGTGATCGTTAAGCAGGCTGCTGTTTTTTGGCAGGATGAGTTCCGTTCAGCACCAGTACTTTACTTTGATAGCGTAAATTTTCGTTTACAGAATGATCGCGGAGGGAAGCAGCACCGTTTTGGGCTGCAGGTGCGTACTTCGGCTGATCTGATCTCCGGAATCGATATTCGCGGAGATTTTATGGGTGCCTCAGTCAAGGATTGGTCTGCCTGGCAAGGTCGTTTGTATGTCAATTTACAGGATTTTGTGCTTGAAAACTGGCTGCAATGGTTGTCTCTGCCGGATGGGTACGAACTGGCGGGTGGTGCGGGAACATTCCGTGCCTGGCTCGATATTGACAGAGGTGAATTAAACGAATGGACAGCAGATATTGCACTGCAGGATACCGCGATACGATTTGAAGAACAGCTGCCTTGGCTATGGCTGGACAGATTGCAGGGAAGGCTGGGGCAAGCGTGGATGCCTGATTTTCCTGAGATCGGAACATACTGGTATGCGGATCATGTAGGTATTAGTCTGAGAGATGCGGCACCGTTACAAATAGGTTCGCTTGTCTGGCAGCGATTCCGTAAAAACCGGGAGGTGGCGTTGCAGCATCGTTTGCAGATTGATCGGCTCGATTTGGGTCTGCTGGCTAATCTGCTGCCGAGTCTGCCACTTTCTGAAGACTGGCGCAATCTTGCTTTAAATCTTTCTCCTATGGGAGTGGCGTCCCGGATGAGGCTGGGGTGGCTGGAAAATCAGCCTGACAAATGGATGTTCAGTCTGCAGGCAGATTTCAGCAATCTTTCTACTCAGCCTTACGGTGGCTATCCGGCGGTTGCCGGACTGAGCGGTACTATTCGGGCAACTGAATCGGTCGGGATGATGACATTGGCTTCGCAAAATTTACAAATTACCGGTGAAAAATCGGCTAACCAGAAATGGTTATTCGATTCGATGACGGGCCAAATTGGTTGGCGTTCATTACCCGAACAAGGGTTGACACTGCTGGCACTGGGTGACCTTACTTTTTCCGGTAAGGAAGCTGCAGGTAGCGTGCATGGCTACTATCGTCCTGCAGGGCTGGCTTCTAATAATAAGCTTGTGTTGGATGGCAGTCTTTCCAGGGGGGATCTGGCTCTGCTGCAAAAGCAGCTTGCCTGGTTACCGGATAAGGAAATACGTCAGTCAGTCAACGATGTAAGTGTAGCGGGTAAATTAGGCAAGACTAACTTTCAGGTAACCGGGAGTCTGAAGGATACGGACAAGAGCGAGCAATTGGCGCCAGAGGAAGTCATCGCGGTCAGCGCTCAGACAGAGGTCAGGCAAGTGCGGATGAAGCTGCCCGATGATTTGCCTGAAATCTCTAATCTATCTGGCAGGTTGTCCCTGCAGGAAGATAATCTGAGTGCATCTTTCGCCAAGGGGAAGATCGCCAATATCGATCTGCGAAACCTGGATGTTGCGCTTCAGGGTATTTCGACGGGCGTTACGGCAATTCAGCTCAATGGGGAGGTCAGTGGAGATTCTGGAGAAATGATTGATCTGGTAAGGAAAAGCCACTTTGTTCCATCGGCTGAGGAGTTGTTGAGTCATACTAGAATAACAGGTAAGGGAAAACTATCTCTGGAGCTTGATATGGCGAAGAATGAGAAAGATTTTTCGGTAACCAAATTGAAGGGCCGTTATCAGCTGATTGACAATCAAATCGATATTGGGCGTTTTGTTCCAGATTTGAACGAGATCAATGGTGGTCTGGTTTTTACGGAAAGGGGCATGGTTCTGGAGGACCTGCACGGTGAGATTTTTGGCGGCCCGGTCTCGATTACTTCAACCACTTCACCTTCCGGTGGTTTACGTTTACAGGCTGATGGTCGGGTGAATTTTGATGCGCTGACACTCGATTTTTCAGTGATGCCGGAGAGCTTGTTACAGTTGTGGGGACGATTTGCCAAAGGATCAACCGCATGGAAGAGCACGGTTGATATAGAGCCGGATAGTGTGGATGTTGTTGTGAGTTCTGATCTGGCGGGGCTGGAATTAAGCTTGCCGGCACCGTTAGCCAAAGCTGCTACCGAGAAAATGCCTCTGCATTTTCAGAAGCATTTCACCAAACCGAATCAGGATTTGTTAACAGTGCGTTTTGGTGAAGTGATAACAGCACAATTTCAGCGTATTCGCGAGAAGCCTTATCATTATCAGCCGATTCATACCACGATCTACTTCGGTAAGGATAGTCAGCCGTCGACAATAGTTACCGGCACGATAATAAACGGAGCTATCTCCAGGCTGGAATGGGATCAGTGGCGGGAGCTGATCAAGTTGCATGGTCAGCTGGAGGTGGCATCAGGACAAGTCGGGCGAGGGCTGGATGGGTTTCTTACTCAGTCTGCCTACCTGGATTTACGTATTGATCAGCTCGAATACCTGGGCAGTTATTTTAATAAGAGTCATTTGATGATAGACAGGCAGGGTGACGCCTGGACGGCGCGTGTTACCAGCAGGGAGGTAGATGGTGACATCGGCTGGTCAGGGCCTGCTCCGCATCAGGTGAATGCACGATTGAGCAAACTGATTATTCCAGCGCGAGCGGAGCAGGCCGCCTGGCTACCTGTGAGTCGTCAGCAAACACCAGTCGATTGGCCAAGTATCAACCTGACCGCAGATAAGCTAGTGGTTGATGAAGAAGTGCTTGGCCGCTTGACACTAAGTGCAGAACAAAGAAAAAATGACTGGCATCTGGAGAGACTGCAGATTGTGTACCCAGACGGAGAATTACGTGCTAAAGGAGTTTGGCAGAACCACATGCCGCCATTTGCGGTGAACGGTAATCTGCGACTTCAAACTACCAATATCGGCAGTCTGCTCAGCCGTCATGGTCAGAAAAATTGGGTCGCGCGTGGGGAAGGCAAGGTAGAAGGTGATCTTCAATGGAACGGCAAGCCTACCTCCATTGATTTTCCTTCATTGTCGGGTAACTTGAATATTACTGCTGAACGTGGCCAATTGATTAAATTGAAACCCGGTATTGGCAAGTTGTTGGGAATTTTTGACCTGAAATCCCTCCCGCGTAGATTAATGCTGGATTTCAATGATTTGTTGGGAAAAGGGTTTGGCTTTGATTATTTGTCCGGCAGTATCACTTTTGATCAGGGAGTTGCCACATTACACAATGCGTTGGCGATAGGCAGTTCAGCAAACCTGGCATTAACTGGCGAATTGGATATGGTCAACGAAACACAATCACTAAATTTGAAATCCTTTCCTTCATTTGGGCTGGCCACGCCTGTGGCCGGTATTGCGTCCATGATTACTACATTGACTCTGCAAAATCCTTTTGATCGCGTGTTGCTAAGTGAGTATGCTATTACGGGTAGCTGGGATGCGCCTGAAGTAATCAAGGTCGGCGAGGGGAATGGTGAAATTCCAGGAGAAAAAATTAATAAGGAGGGTAGGTAAAAATGAGCAATCCAATAAATTTTTGGCAATTCATGTTTCTGGTCGTGAGCCAGCATGCCAACAGTAAATTGTCTGATTTCTTTAATGGACGTAATCATGCCAGCTGATACCAGGCTGTTTTCGGGGCGCTCGCCAGAGGATACCCATGAAAAGGTGCGTGTAGCAGCAGTGCAAATGGCTTCTGGTCCAAGCGTCAGTGCTAATCTGGATGAGGCACTACGCTTGATCGAAGAGGCGGCATCACGTGGAGCGAAATTGGTGGTCCTGCCCGAATATTTCTGCATAATGGGGATAAATGATACCGATAAACTCACAGTGCAGGAGCATCCTGGAGAAGGGATAATTCAGCAGTTTTTGAGTGATACGGCCAAACGACTGAATATCTGGCTGGTAGGCGGTTCGGTACCGTTGGTTTCTTCCATTCCGGATAAAGTTTACAATAGCTGTCTGGTTTACGACCAAGAGGGCACGTTGGCGGCGCGTTATGACAAGATTCACTTGTTTGGTCTCGCGCTGGGCAATGAAAATTTTGCTGAAAACAGAACCATTGAGCCCGGTAACCAAGTCGTAGTGCTTGATACTCCATTTGGCCGGATGGGGCTGTCAATCTGTTATGATCTACGTTTCCCGGAACTTTACCGTATGATGGGTAAAGTAGATATTATTCTGGCGCCATCCGCTTTTACTGCCATCACCGGCAAGGCGCACTGGGAAACGTTAATCCGCGCGCGCGCAATCGAGAATCAAGCTTACCTGATAGCTTCAGCGCAAGGCGGATTCCATGTCAATGGAAGAGAGACCAATGGAGATAGCATGATCGTGGATCCGTGGGGGGTTATCCTGGAGCGCTTGCCGCGTGGTGCAGGAGTAGTGGTGGCGGATATTGATCACGCTTATCAAACCAGTGTTCGCACCAGTTTACCTGCACTGGAACATCGCTGCCTGCTGCCCTGTTAGGAGTCTGTCGGGTTTAAGCAATCGTAGTAAGCCAGGTGGGAGGGCAAAAGCAGGTTTTCTCGATTTTGGGGCGCATGGCGAGATTATGCAACGGGTAATTGTGGAAATATGAGCCGTTATCCCGTTGGCGTAATAGATCAGCCTCAAGTCCGACAGACTACTGGTACACAGGAATGGTGACTGCACCAGTTTTTTGCTCAGAATGGTCTGATTTTCTGGCCTAATTTTTCGGGATTTTTTCAGAATGAATGATTCAATTTCAATAGCCGATCAGTATCTGCTCGCGCCTTACCAGCTGGATGCCGGCAAGCTGGAAGCAGTTTTTGGCCAGATTTGTACCCATCGTATCGACTATGCAGATATCTATTTTCAGTATAGTCGTTCCGAGGGTTGGGTGCTGGAAGAAGGTATTGTCAAATCCGGTAGTTTTAATATCGACCAAGGTCTGGGGGTGCGCGCCACCAGTGGGGAGAAAACAGCTTTTGCCTATTCTGATGAAATTAATCATCTGGCATTGATGTCCGCTGCGCAGGCGACACGAGCCATCGCCCAGCAGGGCCAAAGCAGGCCCGCTGCAATCATTAGGCAGGGGCAGAATGTTCGCTCATCTCCTCTCTATCTGCCGCACGATCCGATCGCCAGCTGTGAGAATACTGACAAAATTACATTACTGGAGAAACTGGAAGGTTTCGCACGCGCACTGGATAAACGGGTGATTCAAGTCATGGCATCACTGGCCGGAGAATATGAGGTCGTGATGGTGATGCGCAGTGATGGTTTGCTGGCAGCGGACGTCAGGCCGCTGGTGCGGGTGTCGTTGCAGGTGATCGCCGAGGAAAATGGCCGACGTGAACAAGGAATGGCCGGGGGCGGTGGGCGATTTGATTATGCCTATTTTAGCGATGCGATTCTGCAGGAGTATGCGCACAAGGCGGTACATCAGGCGGTTATCAACCTGACGGCAAAACCGGCGCCAGCGGGTAGCATGACAGTTGTGCTTGGTAGCGGTTGGCCGGGGATTTTACTGCATGAAGCCATCGGCCATGGACTGGAAGCGGATTTTAACCGCAAAGGCAGTTCTGCGTTTTCCGGGCGGGTGGGTGAGCTGGTAGCTGCGCGTGGCGTAACCGTGGTGGATGACGGAACATTGAAGAACCGCCGCGGTTCACTAAATATTGATGACGAAGGTAATCCGACACAATGCACCGCCTTGATCGAAGATGGCATTCTCAAAGGCTATCTTCAGGATAGCCTGAACGCACGATTGATGAATCAGCCGGTTACTGGTAATGGCCGCCGAGAATCTTTCGCGCATATTCCAATGCCACGCATGACCAATACGTATATGCTCAATGGTGATAAGGTGCCGGAGGAAATCATCGCTTCTGTTAAAAAAGGGCTGTATGCGGCCAATTTTGGTGGCGGGCAGGTGGACATCACCAGTGGCAAGTTCGTGTTTTCAGCTGCGGAGGCCTATATGATCGAGGATGGCAAAATCACTTATCCGGTGAAAGGTGCAACTCTGATTGGTAACGGGCCGGATGTACTGACCCGCGTTTCGATGATCGGTAATGATTTGTTGCTGGATCCGGGTGTAGGAACCTGTGGCAAGGAAGGACAAAGTGTGCCGGTTGGAGTTGGGCAACCTACGCTGCGGGTAGACGGGATCACCGTGGGGGGGACGAATGGCTAGCACTAATAAAAGCTGTCGTAACGTTCTATTGATATTTGCAGGAATGTAAAGCGGTTTTTTAGTAAGATAGCGTTTATTTTTCTGAAACTGCCCGGCTTGAGGCACTTCTGAAAGAATGTCCAGTTAGCGATTGATTGCTGATCGCTAGCTTTTTTATTGCGATCATGAAAAATAATATATTGAATTTAGGAATTTTCCGCCATGAATGCTGAGCTGACTGGTGCTGAAATCGCCATACGTTGCCTGCAGGAAGAAGGTGTGACTCATATTTTTGGTTACCCCGGTGGGGCGGTACTGTTTATCTATGACGAATTATTCAAACAGGATAAGGTGAAGCATATTCTAGTTCGTCATGAGCAGGCTGCATTACATGCAGCGGATGGTTATGCCCGTTCGAGCAACAAGGTCGGTGTGGCGCTGGTGACTTCCGGTCCGGGAGTTACTAATGCGGTGACAGGAATCGCTACCGCGTACATGGACTCCATTCCATTGGTTATTATTAGTGGACAGGTGCCGACTGCGGCAATCGGGCAGGATGCCTTTCAGGAGGTCGATACGGTCGGGATTACGCGTCCTTGCGTCAAACATAATTTCCTCGTCAAGGATGTTGCCGAGCTGGCCACAACAATGAAAAAGGCTTTCTATATTGCTTCCAGCGGACGGCCAGGACCAGTGCTTGTGGATATTCCCAAGGATGTCAGCCAGCACAAGACGGCTTTTCATTATCCTGCTTCTGTTTCACTGCGCTCTTATATGCCGGTTGTCAATGGTAATATCAAGCAGATCAAAAAAGCAGCGCAAATGATTCTGGGTGCCAAGCGCCCCATGATATACGCAGGTGGCGGGGTAATTCTGGATGATGCCGCCACGGAACTGGCGACCTTCACACGAATGCTGGATTTTCCATGCACCAACACCTTGATGGGACTGGGAGCTTATCCGGCAACCGATCGCCAATTTGTTGGTATGCTCGGTATGCATGGTACGTATGAGGCTAATATGGCTATGCAGTATTGTGATGTTCTGATTGCCGTGGGCGCCCGTTTTGATGATCGCGTGATCGGAAATCCTAAACATTTTTATAGCGAAGACCGGAAGATCATTCATATTGATATTGATCCGTCATCTATCTCCAAACGCGTCAAAGTCGATGTGCCGATTGTCGGTAGTGTGTCTCAGGTATTAACTGAACTGATCAATCTGTTAAAAGCCAGCAAAGAAACTGGCGATACCCACGCGCTACAGGAGTGGTGGAAACAGATCGAGCAATGGCGCGCGCGCGATTGTCTGAAATACGATCGTGCCAGCAAGATCATCAAACCGCAAATGGTGGTCGAGAAACTCTATGAGGTGACACAGGGAGATGCATTCATTACCTCCGATGTTGGACAGCATCAGATGTGGGCGGCCCAGTTCTACAAATTTGACAAACCGAGGCGCTGGATTAATTCGGGAGGGTTGGGCACCATGGGCTTTGGCTTGCCGGCAGCGATGGGCGTGCAGATGATTAACCCGGACGCAATGGTTGCCTGTGTGACGGGTGAGGCAAGTATTCAGATGTGCATTCAGGAGCTGTCCACGTGCAAGCAATATCATCTGCCGATCAAAATTATCAGTCTGAATAATCGCTACATGGGCATGGTGAGGCAGTGGCAGGAATTTTTTCATGGCAATCGCTATGCGGAATCGTATATGGATGCCTTGCCGGACTTTGTGAAACTTGCTGAAAGCTATGGCCATGTCGGTATGCGTATTGAAAAACCGGAAGATATCGATGGCGCCTTGAAGGAAGCTTTCAACTTGAGAGACCGTTTGGTTTTCATGGATTTCGTGACGGATCAGACCGAAAATGTTTTTCCAATGGTGCCTGGCGGTAAAGGGCTATCCGAGATGATTCTGGTATAACAACATGCGACATATCATTTCAATATTGCTGGAAAATGAGGCGGGTGCGTTATCCCGCGTAGCGGGTCTGTTCTCGGCGCGCGGCTATAACATTGAATCCTTGTCGGTTGCGCCTACCGAAGATCCCACGCTATCGCGTATGACGCTGGTAACTTCGGGTTCCGAAGATGTCATCGAACAGATCACCAAGCAACTGAATAAACTGATCGAAGTGGTCAAGCTGGTGGATTTGAGTGATGGTAATCATATAGAACGCGAGCTGATGCTGGTAAAAGTCAGAGCGATTGGTTCGGCCCGTGAAGAATTCAAACGGCTGGTTGATATATTTCGTGGCAACATCGTTGATGTTACCGAAAAAACTTATACGATTGAGCTCACCGGCCCGAGTACGAAACTCGATGCGCTGCTGGAAGCCATTGATCGCAGTCTGGTTATGGAAATTGCGCGTACAGGCGCCTCTGGTCTGGGGCGTGGCGAGCGTTCGCTTACAATTTAACGTGCTTCGATCTGAAATAAATATCGATTTATAACTTGAGTAGTTATTGATATAAGCTTTTTTCGGTGAAAATGACAATAATTGTTCATATTAATTAAAAGGGAAGCAATGAAAGTTTATTACGACAAAGATGCAGATCTGTCTCTGATCAAGAGAAAGGAAGTAGCTATTATTGGCTATGGTTCTCAGGGGCATGCGCATGCCAATAATCTCAGCGACTCTGGTGTCAAGGTTACCGTCGGGTTGCGTAAAGACAGCGCATCATGGGATAAGGCCAAAAAGGCAGGCATCACGGTAAAGGAGGTCAGTGCGGCAGTCAAGGATGCGGATGTAGTCATGTTGCTTCTGCCGGATGAGCACATGGCTTCCATTTACCGTGAAGAGATTGAGCCGGTATTGAAAAAAGCCGCCTCACTGGCCTTTGCACATGGATTCAATATTCACTACGGGCAAGTTGCTGTTCGCGAGGATCTCGATGTGATCATGATCGCTCCGAAGGGTCCGGGGCATTTGGTGCGTTCGACTTATGTGCAGGGTGGCGGTGTGCCTTCATTGATTGCGGTTCATCAGGATAAATCCGGTAAAGCGCGAGACCTTGCCTTGTCTTATGCCGCCGCGAATGGTGGCACACGCGGGGGTGTCATCGAAACTACCTTCAAGGAAGAAACGGAAACAGATTTGTTTGGTGAGCAGGTGGTGTTATGCGGTGGCTTGACGGCATTGATCCAGACGGGGTTTGAGACATTGGTGGAAGCGGGATATGCACCGGAGATGGCTTATTTCGAATGTCTGCATGAGGTCAAGCTTATTGTGGATTTGATTTATGAAGGCGGGATTGCCAATATGCGTTATTCGGTATCAAATAATGCTGAATTTGGTGATATTTCTAGAGGACCACGCATTATCACGGAAACGACACGTAATGAAATGCGTAAGATTCTGCGCGAAATTCAAACAGGTGAATATGCCCGCGAGTTTATTCTTGAGAATCGTGCCGGTGCGCCTATGCTCAAATCGAGTCGTCGTCTCGCATCAGAGCATCTGATTGAACAAACGGGTGCGAAATTACGAGATATGATGCCGTGGATCAAAAATAATAAACTGGTTGATCAAACAAAAAATTAACGGACAAAAAGCTTTTTACAGTAATGAAGCCTCAAGTGATAAGTTGAGCAAAAATACAAAAACTGATTTTGCTTTACGTTGGCATGGAATATAAACAGATATGAAAATTATATAATGACTGATACTTACCCGCACCCGATCATAGCCCGTGAAGGCTGGCCATTCATTGCCGCAGCATTTTCCGCTGCCATGGTCATACACTTGTTTGCCGGCTGGTCATGGGCCATATTTTTCTGGGTAATTGCTTTTTTTGTTTTGCAGTTTTTTCGCGATCCGCCCAGACTGGTTCCTGCACTGGCCAATGCGGTACTGGCTCCTGCAGATGGCCGTATCGTTGCGATTGAAAAAGTCCAGGATCCCTACCTGGATCGTGAAGCGCTTAAGGTAGGTGTTTTTATGAACGTTTTTAACGTTCACTCCAATCGCAGTCCGGTGGATGGAGCAGTACAGAATCAGTGGTATTTCCCAGGTAAATTCTTTAATGCCAGCCTGCCTAAAGCTTCGCTGGAGAATGAACGTAATGCTTTATGGATTAAAAGCGATGCTGGCCAGGATATAACCTGCGTACAGATTGCCGGATTGATTGCCAAACGTATCGTCTGTCATGTTCACCCGGGAGAGCATCTGTCACGTGGACAGCGTTTTGGTTTCATCCGTTTTGGTTCGAGAGTGGACGTCTATTTGCCACTAAATAGTAAAGTAAGGGTGGCCCTTGGTGATAAGGTGCATGCGACCACCACGATCCTGGCTGAGCTTGTAAACCAATGAAAATCTGAAGATGGAGGAATTAGATCCGCTTCAGCAGCCATCAGGTAACGCCCAGATGAAGCGGCGGGGTATTTATCTGCTGCCCAATCTTTTTACGACAGCGGCACTTTTTGCGGGTTTTTATGCAATTGTGCAAGCTATGAATGGCAATTTCTCGTATTCCGTAATCGCTATTTTTGTGGCCATGGTGTTTGATGGCCTTGATGGTCGCGTTGCGCGTATGACGCACACACAATCCGAATTTGGAGCACAATACGATAGTCTGTCGGACATGGTTTCGTTTGGTGTGGCGCCCGCATTGATTGTTTATGAATGGGCATTGTGTGATCTGGGTAAGATTGGGTGGATTGCGGCATTTGTTTTCTGTGCCTGTGCCGCGTTACGCTTGGCGCGCTTTAATGTGATGATCGCGGTGGTGGATAAGCGATTTTTTCAGGGATTACCTTCACCGGCAGCAGCGGCATTGGTTGCCGGCATGATTTGGGTGGCTGAAGATTTTCAGCTCAGTGGTGCGGATGTGGTCTGGTTGGCTTGGGGGTTAACATTGTTTGCCGGACTGACCATGGTGACCAATATTCCATATTATAGCGGTAAGGAGTTTAATTTGCACAAGAAGGTTTCCTTCTTCGTGGTATCGCTGTTACTGCTTTTTGTTTTTGTGCTGGTGCCAAGCCACCCACCAGTAGTATTGTTCGGATTATTTTTACTTTATACGTTTTCCGGATATGGTATGAAAATCTGGCGCTTGGTAAAAAACAGAAAGCGTAATAACCTGCAGAGAGATAACTCATTACATAAATAATTACAAATAATTTATACTGCTTTGATGAATATTTGCTTCAAACTGCTGACTCTTCCGCATCCAAATTGCCTGGAACAGATGTGTTGCCGGGCAAACCGACTGCTGCGCCCCGCGCGCTAATCATTTAAACTTTCCTTCGTTTTTCAATATTCCGGGCTGGCGTTTATAGCCTTGTCGTCGATTCAAGCTAATGTAGTGTGGGGTAAGTAATGAAAGAGCATTTATATATTTTTGATACAACGTTACGTGATGGAGAGCAAAGTCCGGGCGCATCGATGACCCGGGAAGAGAAAGTGCGTATCGCCAGACAACTGGAGCGTATGGGAGTCGATGTGATTGAGGCTGGTTTTCCTGCAGCATCGAATGGTGATTTCGAGGCAGTCAAGGCGGTGGCAGACACAGTAAAAGAGAGTACTGTCTGTGGATTGGCGCGTGCGATCGAGAGGGATATCGACCGTGCCGGCGAGGCGCTTAAAGGTGCAGCTGATATCCGTATTCATACTTTTATTGCCACTTCACCGATCCATATGAAAAACAAACTGCGCATGGAACCGGAAAAAGTGATCGAGCAGGCGATTAAAGCGGTGAAATGGGCAAGGCAATATACCGATAATGTCGAATTCTCGCCAGAAGATGCAGGTCGTTCAGAGATAGATTTCCTGTGCCGGATTCTGGAGGCTGTCATCGATGCGGGTGCTGGCACGCTGAATATCCCGGATACGGTTGGTTATACGATGCCGGAGCAATTTGGCCAACTGATCCGGACGCTGCGTGAGCGTATTCCCAACTCTGACAAGGCGGTGTTTTCCGTGCATTGCCATAACGATCTTGGACTGGCTGTTGCCAATTCGCTGGCAGCGGTCATGAATGGTGCTCGCCAGGTCGAATGTACGATCAATGGCCTCGGAGAACGTGCCGGTAACGCAGCGCTGGAGGAAGTTGTGATGGCAGTTCGCACTCGTCAGGATTATTTTCCATGCGATACTCGCATCGATGCGACCCATATCGTACCTGCGAGCAAGCTGGTTTCCGGGATTACTGGTTTTCCAGTTCAGCCGAACAAAGCAATTGTTGGCGCAAATGCCTTTGCACATGAATCGGGCATTCATCAGGATGGCGTGCTCAAACATCGGGAAACTTATGAAATCATGCGTGCAGAAGATGTGGGCTGGGGTGCCAACAAGCTGTTGCTGGGCAAGCACTCTGGGCGTAATGCCTTTCGTAGTCGCTTGCAGGAACTGGGTGTCGATGTTACTTCCGAGGACCAATTGAATGCGTTATTTGTCCGTTTTAAGGAATTGGCAGACAAAAAGCATGAGATTTTTGATGAGGACCTGCAGGCACTGGTTTCTGATGAAATCAAGCAGCCTGAAGAGTATTACCGCCTGATTTCCCTGGTCGTTCATAGTGAGACAGGCGAGCCACCATTTGCCAGAGTGGTAATTGCAGAAGGAGGCAATGAAAGGCAAGCGGAATCGAGTGGAAGTGGTCCGGTAGATGCAACTTTTCGTGCTATCGAGAAAATTCTGAACAGCGGATCAGAATTACAGTTATTCTCAGTGAACAATATTACCAGCGGAACGGATGCGCAGGGAGAAGTGACGGTCAGATTACAGAAGGCAGGCCGGATCGTTAATGGCCAAGGTGCCGATACCGATATTGTCGAGGCATCGGCCAAGGCTTACCTGAGCGCTTGCAATAAACTATACACCAAACTGGAGCGGGCTCATCCCCAAGTATAGACATGCACTACCTATTAACCATTTTTATAATGTTTCTGGTCGCGACTACCCCTGTAGATGCACAGACACCTGATTTCACTCTGAAAGACAGTGCAGGTAGAACGCATCAGCTGTCGGATTACTCGGGAAAATGGGTGCTGGTTAATTTCTGGGCAACCTGGTGTGCGCCTTGCCTGAAAGAAATTCCTGACCTGGCAGCATTGCATGAAGCTCGCAAGGATATCGTCATTATCGGCGTGGCAATGGAGTTCGATGATCCAGCAACCGTCATGAAATTTGTTGATGACTTGAGTATTCCCTATCCGATCGTGTTGGGTAATCATAAAATAGCGGGGCAGATAGATGAGCTTTCCATGCTGCCGAGTACGTATCTTTATGATCCGACAGGTAACCCTGCTGCACGAAAAATTGGCCTTATTTCCCGTGTCGAAATAGAAGCATTTATCGGCGCACACTAAACTTGAACATTATCGCGATTGATACTTCCACGGCTTACTGTTCATTAGCTTTGTGGCAGAATGGCACGATAAGCGATCAGGACACGTATGTTGGGCAACGTCATTCAGAACTGCTGTTGCCGATGCTGCAGACCTTGCTGGATGAAGCGGCGCTTAGTCTTAGCCAGATTGACGGTATTGCCTATGGCGCAGGTCCTGGTGCTTTTACCGGTCTGCGTATTGCCTGTGGTGTAGCACAGGGGCTGGCATTTTCTCATGACATACCTGTCGTGGGTATTATCACGCTGGAAGCGTTGGCGCAGCAGGTAAATATGCCCAAGGTGATAGCTGCGCTGGATGCCCGGATGGGCGAGCTTTATTTTGCGGCCTATACCAGAATCGATCAGGGCTGGTTGACCGTTCACACGCCTATGCTGATCGATCCAGCATCTGTTCCTGCCGTTGAGGGGGAAGAATGGGTAGCGTGCGGGAGTGGTTTCGATGTGTATGCGGCGGCACTTGCAGACCGATATGGCAATCAGTTGCTGAAGATTGTGCCGGATCTTCATCCGCGCGCGCGTGAAATAGCGTATTTGGCAGTGGATAAATTCTTGCGGGGAGAGGGAGTGGCGGCAGAACATGCGCTGCCAGTTTATCTGCGTGACAAGGTAGCATTGAAGGAAAGTGAACGGGGAAGGTGATTCAAGAACAGACCGTAATTCGTGAAATGCATCTGGAAGATCTCGAGCAGGTCATCCTGATTGAGCATGAGATTTTTATTTTTCCTTGGACATTGGGAAATTTTCGAGATTCGATCAAAGCGGGTTATGCCTGCCGGGCGCTGACGCGAAAAGAAAACGATACGTTAATGGGATACGGGGTAATGATGATGGGTGTGGATGAAGCACACCTCCTTACCTTGGGTATTGGTTCTGTCTGGCAGAAACAAGGGTGTGGCGCCTATTTATTACAATACTTCATTGAATTAGCAGGAAATGGGGGAGCAAGATCCGTATTGCTGGATGTGCGTGTATCCAATACTAACGCGGCCAAACTTTATCAACGTTTGGGATTCGAGCAAATCGCGATACGCAAGGAATATTATCCGGCAATGTGTGGTAAAGAAGATGCGCTAGTGATGCGGCGAGCGCTATGAAGTTGCGCATTTGCGCAGAAAATCTGCTCTATATTCAGCATGTGGGATAACAATCGTCTTAAAGAACTGGGATTGCTGCCACTGTGGCGTCTCAGGCCAGATGAGGACACTCACCAAGTGAAATCGAGTCAGCAAGCCCTGTTGGAAAACAGTACCGATAAGACTGAACTTGAAAGTCTTACTGCTTGCATGAATTGGGTACAGTTAAACCAGGCTGTTGCAGAATGCATGGCTTGTCCGCTGGCAAAAACACGCAAAAATACCGTGTTTGGAGTGGGTGATCAAGCTGCCAGCTGGTTGTTTATTGGGGAGGGTCCTGGTGCCAGAGAGGATGAAATAGGTGAGCCCTTCGTCGGCCAGGCTGGCAAGCTCTTGGATAGCCTGCTGCAGGCAATTCATCTTGATCGCCACCATGACGTCTATATTGCTAACATCGTTAAATGCCGCCCGCCTGGCAATCGCAATCCAGAAGCGACTGAAGCAGAGAAATGTCGCCCCTATTTACTACGTCAGATCGCACTGATTCAGCCCAAATTGATCATCGCGCTCGGCAAGGTTGCTGCCGGGAATCTACTGAATACTCACGACAGCCTCGCGAGTTTGCGCGGGAGGGTTCACGATTTTTCAGGAATCCCACTCATCGTAACCTATCACCCGGCTTACCTGCTTCGGTCGATGATCGACAAGGCTAAGGCATGGGAAGATCTATGCTTTGCACAGGCGTTCATGCAGGGGATCAGGCACAATATCGGATCAAATTTGCCTGTTTCGCGTGCCGATGAGATGTAGTGAGTCCTGTTTGCGTTGGTTGTTGATGTGCCACTGACGTACCAATACCATCGTGGTTGATACAAACAGGCCAAACAAAGCAATGACGGCGTAGATGTTAACATCCAGCCAGATCAGGAATGCATAAACGGACAACATGACCAGTATTCCCAGATTTTCGTTGAAATTCTGTACCGCAATGGAATGCCCTGCACCCATCAGGATATAGCCACGATGCTGCAGCAGCGCATTCATCGGTACGACAAAAAATCCCGCCAGCGCACCAATGATGACCAGCAGGATGACAGCAATCCATAAATCCTTGACTAGTATCATCAGTATGACGACCATGCCCATAGCAATGCCTAACGGCAGAACAGTAACCGAACGACGTAAGGAAATCATTTTTGCCGCCAATACCGCACCAGAGGCGATACCAATAGCGACTACTCCTTGTAACAGTGCCGCCTGATTGAGCGCATAACCGAGTGCGGTTTCAGCCCATTCAAGCACAATAAATTGTAATGTGGCCCCTGCTCCCCAAAAAAGGGTAGTAACAGCCAGCGAAATTTGTCCGAGTCTGTCAGTCCATAGCAACTTGACGCAATGGGAAAAATCATGAAAAAGAAATACCGGATTTTTCTTGAGCAGTCGATGATCGATACCGGTGTTGGGGATAAACAGATTGATGATCGCAGCAGTCGTATAAAATAAGGCGACTACCATGATGCCGGCAGCTGTGGGGGTATCAATCAGTGCAGGCGAAAGATCAACTAAAGTACTCGTGATGACAGGAGTGATCAGTAGTCCGCCGATGACAGTTCCGATTACGATGGAAGCAACTGTCAGACTCTCCATCCAGCCGTTGGCGACCACCAGTTTTCCCGGAGGAAGTAATTCTGTCAGAATGCCGTATTTGGCTGGTGAGTAGGCCGCTGCACCCAGACCGACGACGCCATAAGCCGCCAGTGCAGTATACTGGTGTGCCGTCAGAAATAATAATAGACAGCCAATGATCTTGATTGAGTTGCTGATAAACATAACTTTCCCTTTAGGCATAGAATCAGCAAATGCTCCGACCACTGGCGCAAGAACAACATAGAACAGGACAAAGACAAATTTGAGCATGGGCGTGAGATAGGTTGGCGCATGCAAATCGATCAGGAAGGCAATAGCAACCACCAAGAGCGCGTTGTCGGCTAATGACGAAAAAAATTGTGCCGCCATGATGGTATAGAAACCGCGCTCCAAGCCCTATCTCCTTAACAATATCTACTCAGCACGCTTTATATCATGAAAGCCAAGCCTGGTCATTTAAGGATTTAGGATTTTTCTAAGAATCCATATTTTGTCATAATACCTTTGCTCCCCCTCAAGAAACTGAGGAAGATTTTTTAGAGCATTTCATGCGTAATAGACGCATATAGAATTACACTTCTCGCCAATCAGAATTTTATTTAGGGTTGTTATATAACAAACTGATTTATTTATAATAAACTCATATTAAATCATTGTTGCTTAACACAACAAGAACTCGGCGAGTTGGAATACGAGCATTGCGATACCAGCGACATGCGGTATGCGGATCGGATCAAAGGCGTGTACTTACTTGGCAGTGGCTGGCCAGTCGGCCGAGTCGCGCAGGCGCTGATGGTAGATCGGGAAAGTATGCGCAACCATCACAAGCGCTACCGCAAAGGCGGACTGATGGCCTTGCTGCGCAAAGAGGCGGACGGCAACGGCCCAACATCATATGGTGTCATCGATTGCAACGACCTCAGCGCCACTGTCCGCTATGACGACACCATTAATGCCCAATCGATCATCAAGCGGTTCCAACAGATTGAACCACAAAATCCAGAAGCCGTGCGGATTCATGTCATCTGTGACAACGCCCGTTACTACCATGCCCGGTTAGTGAAGGACTACCTGGCGAATTCCAGAATCGAACTGGTTTTTCTGCCGCCTTATGCACCGAACCTCAATTTGATCGAGCGGTTCTGGAAATTTTTAAAGAAAACCATACTGTATGGGCGCTACTACGAAACCTTTTGCCAATTCAAAACAGCGTGCGGCAATTTCTTTGCCGGACTAGAACAGCACCACGTTTCGCTACGCTCGCTATTTACCTATCGCTTCCAGATCATCGGTAGGTCACGCTTGAGTGCCAAAATTTAAAGTGCGGTGGGTATTATTCGTTGAGTTTTTTGCTGTTATCAACAGAAGTGAGAGCGATACTGGTTTGTGATACATTCATTGGCTTTGCCGCCAACAGAAATTCATTAGTAAGTCAAAGCAGGATAAAGTTGTGAAGGTTCAAACTGGAACGTTGAAGGCACCCAACTTCGTGCAGTACTTCAACGAGGATACACAGATGACTTCAAATCTTATCTTAACAATGTGCTTGATGAATTGAACCCCGTAGACTCGTTGTTTTAGCAGATGTCGTGAAAGCGATAACAGTCGTTTCAGCGGACCCCGAACACTCCGCAGCCTGCGGTCAGATCTGCTTACGGGTTCAGATTATCTGTAGGTCAATCCACCTTCACCAGTTTACGGGGAACTGGTTGAATTCTGATAGGATTGATCTTGTCAGAGGGGCTACTAATTTAGTAGCTCTCTTCTCTGATTTTTACTTCTGAGCGTTGCCTGAGTCCGGCAAGATAAGCACCTAATTCTTCCTGACTGCGAAGCTGTTGTAACTGGTTGACAAAGGCCTGATTTTTTTTGTCTCCCGGTTCTCCTGCAGATTCAATAATGCGGTTGATTCTGATCAGGTTATAACCGTCTTGTGGTGCTGTTTTTCCGATATAGACTGGAAATGCCTTGTTAGTCTCAACTTGACTAACAAGACGCAAGGTTTCCAGGTCGGTACCTTGTGCTTGAGTATAAGATATTTCAGTAGAACCTCCCCAATCCAGCTCGTCATCAGTTTTTCCTTCTTGAAGACGGGCGAGAATTTCGTGCCCTTTTTGCACGGTCATTTCTTGCGCCAACTGCTGTTTTAAGCGGGAAATTACCTGATCGCGTACTAATTCTATGGATTGCGGACTGGCAGGCCGGTGTGCAAGTACTCTAGCAGCAACCAAAGTGTCAGGTTGTACTTCAATTGCTCCGGTATTAGATTGGCTGTGGATAACATTATCTGAAAAAATCTCATCCAATATAGACTTGTGCGTGACAAGTGGTGGTTCGGTTGACTGGCGACTGATCCAATCGGTTTTCTGTATGGGCAGATTAAACATATCTGCCGCTACTTGTAATGTATCATTTTCTTCGAAAACGATATTACGGAAATCCTCGGCAAGTTCACCAAATTTTTCCGATGCTTTCTGGTGTTTGAGCAGTTCTTCAATATGGCCACTGACATCATCAAAATCCGCAACATCAGCTAGTTTGATTTCAGCAAGTTTAATAATGTGAAAACCGAACGGAGTTTCTACCGGGCCACGGATTTCGTCTGGCTGCATGGTAAACACTTCATCCTCAAATTCTTTTACCATTAAGCCCTTAGTAAAAAAGCCAAGATCTCCGCCCATCTTGGCGGATCCTGGGTCTTCGGATACTTCTGCTGCCAATTCTTCAAACCGCTCAGGATTTTGTTGTATTTCCAGCAGAATTTGCTCTACTCTTTTTCTAACCTCAGCTCTGGCTTCTTCGGTTATTTCTGCTGGAGCTGTCAGTAGAATGTGACTGGCGCGACGTTCTTCAGGACGACCAAATTCATCAGGGTGTTCATTAAAATATTTCTTGGCTTCTTCTGTGGTTATTTGTTCCTGTTTTGCCAGTTCATCAACCGATAGTACGATATACTCGGCCTGCACCTGCTCGGGTAACATGAAATCTCGATGGTGATTGTCATAGTAGGCAATTATTTCGGTCTCATCTGGATCGACTTGGTCAATAAATTGATTTGGGCGCAAGGTCAATTGGCTAATATCGTATTTGGTATCGCTTAGACGTATAAGCTTACTGGTTACTGTTTCCGGTATAATTACGCTCTTGGTAATTCCTTCCAGTAGTTGTTGTTGCTTTAATTCATTTGCCAATCTGGCTTCGAATAAGCTGGCAGACATCCCCTGTCGTTGCAGTAAATCCCGATAACGTTGCAAGGAAAATTTGCTGTTCTCCTGGAAGAAATCGATTGCCTGAATTTCTGCCGCCAGTTGTGTTTCCAGAACCGTTAAGCCAACATGGGTAGCTTCCTGTTGCGCTAGTTTCTGCTGAATCAAATTTTCCAGCACGCTTAATTTCATCTGTGGGCTATCCAGCAGTGTGCTATCAAAGTTACTTCCAAGTATATTCCGCAAATTTTCTTGCTGATTACGTAACGCTTGTTCGTAATCACGGCGACCGATTTCGTCGTCATTTACCTTGGCGACATAACCCGCATCGCTATCACTTCGGTATGACTGGACTCCCCAGAACATAAATGGCAGAACCGCAATGAACAAAACAATTTGAACAACAGTTTTCTTTTGATGAACGAAATCAAACACGGTGAAGATCCAGGAAATTAAGCAGAAACACAGTGTAAACCATGATACCCGTATGAATCGGCATCATGGTGAAATACCATGAAAGCATGTATGGGCAGCGATAAGCCATCGTAAATCGGGATTAATTCCGAAGTTATATAAATGATGGCGGAGTGGACGGGACTCGAACCCGCGACCCCCGGCGTGACAGGCCGGTATTCTAACCAACTGAACTACCACTCCTGGTCGTTCCTGCTGCTAAGCGTATTGTACTGCAGAAGCCTGCGATTTTAGCATAATTACAGTACATCGTACGGGTGGTGGGTGCTGACGGGATCGAACCGCCGACATTCGCCTTGTAAGGGCGACGCTCTACCAGCTGAGCTAAGCACCCTCGCTATTAGTTTTAATTCACTTTGCTTTGTGTTGCAAGGGTGGCTAGTTTACAGCATCTTTGAGCGCTTTACCAGCGGTGAATTTAGGTACTTTGGCTGCCTTTATCTTGATTTCAGCACCGGTTCGCGGGTTACGTCCGGTGCGCGCCGCACGTTTACCTACTTTGAATGTACCAAAGCCCACTAGAGTGACGCTGTCATCTTTACTAAGAGATTTCTTGATGGCGGCCAAGGCGCCGTTCAGTGCGTCGCCAGCCTGAACTTTAGTAATATTGGCTGATTGGGCAATAGCATCGATGAGTTCGGATTTATTCATAACATTCCCCTTTATCTTATTTCATGGTTTACTAAAATAAAAAACATATAAAACAATTATTCAAAAATATTGCAGATGCCCTTATATCAAGGCATTCCGATATCGTCAAGCGGTGATGCGAAAATATTTCTGGCTACTCATAGTTGTTATATTTGATTTTTAGGGTATTTTTTAGGGTTAAAATTAACCATATAGGTATGGGTATAGAATTGATTTTATTTTATTATTTTATTGGCATATTTCTGATTTGGGTTCTCTTTGCAGCATGGCCTGGATTGCGTCCTGTACTGGTGTTTTTTCATACAAGATGCGGTAAACCGTTTCGGTAACAGGCATATCGATACCATGCCTGCCTGCAAAAGTATGTGCTTCGCTTGCGGTGTATACACCTTCAGTAACATGCCCGATTTGAGACAAAATTTCCGGTAAGTGCAGCCCTGATGACAATAATATGCCAACTCTACGGTTTCTGGATAAATCACCCGTGCAGGTCAGTATCAGATCACCCACACCCGCCAGGCCCATGAAAGTTTCCTGGCATCCGCCAAGTGCCACACCTAACCGGGTTATCTCTGCCAGTCCACGTGTAATCAGTGCGGCACGAGCGTTATTACCAAATGCCATTCCATCTGCAATCCCGGCGGCAATCGCAATAACGTTCTTGAGTGCGCCGGCGATTTCCACGCCGATAACGTCGCTACTGGCATAAATGCGCAGATAGGTAGTGTGAATTTTACCTGCTATCATCGTGGCGAAATGTTGATCATGCGAGGCCAGCGTGAGTGCTGCTGGCAAACCTTGCGCTATTTCTTGAGCAAAGCTAGGTCCAGATAACACGCCATACAAAGCTGTGGGTGAGTAAACATCAGATACGATTTGATGGGGCAGTTTTGCGGAGATCGCTTCCAGACCCTTGCAGGCAAGTATTAACGGGAGAACGCAGTTTAACGCAGTTAGCTGTTTCAGAACATCTCGTAAACCGGAAACGGGAACCGTTATCAGAATCAGTTCAATTTGTTTTATTGCGCTATCCAGCTGTGTAGTAACCCGGATTGATTCTGGTAAATCATACCCAGGTAGATAGCGCTGATTCATGTGCCGCAGACTCATTTCGTCAAGATGAGTCTGACTACGCGTCCATAAAGTAATTTGATGGCGAGCTGCAAGATGAATGGACAGTGCTGTGCCCCATGCGCCGGCACCCAGAACCAAAATATTCATAAACCCCAGATTTGCGCGGTATTGACAAATCCGGTATCGCCATCAGGGTGCCTGACCTTTGCCCATTGCTCGGACACGGTTTCAAGTAATTCCAGGATTACGTCTTGTTGGGCCTGAAATACAATATCTGATGTAGTGTTGGCTGATAAATGGATGTTGGCAATAGTAGTGTTGACAATGACAAAGCGCTTGGTACTTAGATTGCGGCTCTCTATCCAGACAAGGCGTCCACGACTATCCCGAACCTTGGTCCATTCTGCTAATCTGGTTACCATTTCGACCGGAAAATTTTGGCTGGCAACGAATAACTTTTCCGCGTTGTGTGAGGGAGCATCGTAGAATATGGATGCTGGATTGATGATAGAGAGGAACAGCTTTGTATTTCTTTCCTCCGCCATTACTTTTCCAAAAGAGAGCAGCAGAATAATTCCGTAGAGAAAGAATGGGCAATACTTGTAGCTAATGCGCTGGTCACTCATTGATCAATGTTTGGTGGCACTATCTAGCGGAGATGAGTTATTCTGAGTAGCGGAATCAGCTTGTTCTTGCTGTTGTTTTTTTTGCTGATAAATTGCATCAAAGTTTACCGGATTAAGAATAACAGCAGGAAAACCTGCTCGGGTAACGATATCCGAGATGGTTTCCCTCAGGTAAGGAAACAGGATATTGGGACATAGGATACCCAATACCGGTTCAATATCGTCACCGGGAACATCTTTAATTCGAAAAATACCGGCTTGATGAGCCTCGACCAGAAACATCACGACATCTTTTTCCTTGAGACGGGCCGTTACAGTGGCGGTTAACACTACTTCGTGAATATCACCGTTGATGAGTGCATCTTTGGTATCCAGTTGCAGATTGATTTCCGGCGCTTCGCGTTCCAGGAAAATTTGAGGTGCGCTGGGTATTTCTAATGAAATATCTTTGGCATAAATCTTTTCAATTACGAAAACTGGTTGTTTTTGTTCAGTCATGCTTAATCCCGATAGTTGTATTAATTAAAATTGGCGCTTGGCGCTTGGCTCTAGCCTGCTAGCAGACCAGTGATTCCTCCTTTTTGATCCAGCAATGCCAGATCATCATAACCACCGACATGCGTTTGTCCAATATAGATTTGAGGCACGGTGCGACGTCCCGTTTTATGCATCATTTCAATCCGCTGTTCCGGGTGTAAATCCACACGAATTTTTTCGATCTCTACTACACCACGTGCGCGTAATAATTTCTCTGCCATGGTGCAGTATGGACAAAAGCCGGAAACGTACATGATAACCTTGGACATCTTTAAATAATTCCTGTAGAAGTAGTCAGTTATTTTGTTACTAGTGGAAGGTTTTCTCGTTTCCAGCCGTCAATGCCACCGCTAAGATTAAACACGCGCTCAAAGCCATTTTTATGCAAGATAGCGCCCGTTTGCGCAGCACGTAAATTTGGCGTAAAAATGATAATGATTGGTTTTTTTTTGTATTTTTCCAGCTCGTCCAAGCGTTCTTTCACAAGCGCCTGCGGGATATTCTTGGAATCAGGTAAGTGCCCACTGGCATAGTCGCTATCATCTCTGACGTCCAATACAAAAGCGTGCTCGTAATTAATCAACCGAACAGCCTGCTGTGCGTCGATTTCTTTTGCGCCATGGCGCATAATCAGCGGCCATAGCAACATTCCGCCACTCAACATGGCAGCGATCACAAAAAACATGTTATCGACTAAAAAGGTGGATTCCATTATTTAAGGCCCAGTCTCACAAAAAGCGCTATTCTAGCAAAGAATGCCCTCACTATTCGTTGTCCCTGAAAAAAACAATCTGTGAGAGCAAGCACTGTCACTCAAAAATAAACTACTAGTGCCTGTTGACATTTCACATGGGTAGCCACAGATATTCACAAGCCATGGCAACCATACTTTTGTAGTTTTTCTTCAGTTTGTCATATCGTGTTGCCACTGCACGGTACTGCTTTAATCGCACAAAAGCGTTTTCCACCAAATATAATATTTATATAAGCTTCCAATCCATGTCTGCATCACCTCTTAATAAATTGTGCTTTCCTGGTATTACAGGCATGGCCCTCTCTTCTCTGTTATCTGCTCCCGTATACAATCACTGTCATAGCCTTTGTCCGCTACCATCGCTTCCGCGTCAGATAACCTGGTAATCAATTCGAGTGCGGCAGAACAATCATTGACATCTCCAGCCGTGATCTCAGACTCGATTGGCAAGCCATAACTATCAATCGCCAGGTGAATCTTTGTGGTATTTACTGCACGGCTTTTCCCAATAGCCTGAGGCTTCTTGTCGACCGCTTCCACACTATGCTGATGCGCTTTAACGTAGCTGCCATCAATAAATTCCGATTCACAATCCGGATCAATGATCAGCGCTTTGAGAATTCATCTCACTTGCTACTCAAGGACCACGCGTTGAACTTTTTGTAGATTGAATTCTAACTTCCAAATATACCTCGCGCCAATCAAAATTTTATTTAGGATTGTTATATAGCAAACTGATTTATTTATAATAAACTCATATTAAATCATTCTTGCTTAATACAACAAGAACTCGGCGAGTTGGAATACGAGCATTGTTATACCAGCGACAAGCGGTATGCGGATCGAATCAAGGGCGTGTACTTGCTCGGCAGTGGCTGGCCAGTCGGCCGAGTAGCGCAGGCGCTGATGATAGATCGGGAAAGTGTGCGCAACCATCACAAGCGCTACCGCAAAGGTGGACTGATGGCCTTGCTGCGCAATGAGATGGGCGGCAACGCGCCTTTATCGAAGAGTACCGTCAACTTCAAGAAGCGAAACAGCCGGAAGACTACATTTACTTCATGGATGCCACACATCCTCACCACAATCCGATGGCGCCATTAATGCCCATCGACCATCAAACGGCTCCAACAGATTGAACTACAAAATCCAGAAGCCGCGCGGATTCATATCATCTGTGACAACGCCCGTTACTACCATGCCCAGTTAGTGAAGGGCTACCTGGCGAATTCCAGAATTGAACTGGTTTTTCTGCCGCCTTATGCACCGAACCTCAACTTGATCGGGCGGTTCTGGAAATTTTTCAAGAAAACCGTACTGTATGAGCGCTACTACGAAACCTTTTACCAATTCAAAACAGCGTGCAACAATTTCTTTGCCGGACTAGACCAGTACCACGCCTCGCTACGCTCGCTATTGACCGATTGCTTCCAAATCATCGGTCACGCTTGAGTGCCAAAAATTTGAAGTGCGATGGGTATAAATAACTGACTGTTCTGCAAGTTTATGCTGATGAATAGTCATAAATTAAATTTCTGGAAACGTCATTTACCTGCAGAATATACGCTCTGCAGGTTGACGTAGGCAGGCATAGGTTTATTTGGCCATCTGTTTTTCGCGGATTTCCTGCAGTGTTTTGCAATCAATGCAGAGTGAAGCGGTTGGCCTGGCTTCAAGTCGCTGCAAGCCAATTTCTACACCGCATTTTTCGCAGTAACCATATTCATTTGCATCAATGCTGGCAATTGTCTCATCTATTTTTTTGAGCAATTTACGTTCACGATCACGGTTCCGCAACTCCAGGGTCATATCAGACTCCTGGCTGGCCCGGTCATTTGGATCCGCGAAAATTGTTGCTTCTTCCTGCATGACATGTACAGCCCGATTCATTTCTTCGCTTAGCTCGTCACGTTGTTTTTCCAGAATTTGGCGAAAATACAGCAATTGTTCCGGGGACATGTACTCCTCACCTTTCTTGGGTTTGTACGATATCGCGACTTTTTTTGACAGTTCTAATTGTGTACCCATTTTTAAAGGCCTCAAAAACCTGTTTGGTCAGAATTCGGTATCTCCTGTGAGAATAGCTGATTCTGCCGAGGTTATATTATTAACATATGAAAAAATAAAAGGTAGAGATCTATACCAGAAAAGTGCGACGATATCAAGCGGAATTAACCATGCCAGATAAAGAATCTTTTATTGTGCAAACACGATTAGCTCAATCTCAGCGCGTAGTCGTTATTTGCTCACCCCACATGTCGTGCGTGTCTGTGTTTACAATTTGCACATCAACCTGATCCCCGGCTTTCAACAACTGCCCTTGTTCAATATAAACCAGTCCGTCAATCTCTGGGGCATCGGCGTAGCTTCTAGTAATCGCCATGCCATGCTCGTCAATTGAGTCCACCAATACCCGCAGCACTTTACCGATTCTGGCGGCCAGTCGTTGACGGCTGATTGTTTCCTGATGCTGCATGAACAATGCCAGTCGTTCCCGTTGTAATTCCGATGGAATATGATCGGGCAAGTGATTGGCCGTCGCACCTTCGACCGGTGAATACGTGAACGCACCGACTCGATCAAGCTGCGCATCTGTCAAAAAACCCAGCAGCTCATTGAACTCCGATTCGGTTTCGCCCGGAAAGCCGACTATGAAGGTGCTGCGAATTGCAATATCGGGGCAAATGCTGCGCCAAGCGCGTATGCGCGCCAGTATGTTTTCACTATTGGCTGGTCGTTTCATGAGTTTTAAAATTCGCTGACTGGCATGCTGAAAGGGAATGTCCAGGTAAGGCAGTAATTTTCCTTCCGCCATCAATGGAATCAACTCATCCACATGAGGATAGGGATAAACATAATGCAGGCGCACCCAGATTCCCAATTCCCCCAGAGCTTTCGCCAATTCAGTAATCCGTGTGCGTACCGGTCTTCCTTGCCAGAAACCGGTGCGATGCCCGATATCGACACCATAAGCGCTAGTATCCTGCGAGATGACCAGCAATTCCTTAACACCAGCCTCAACGAGGTTCCGCGCCTCTTGCAGTACATCACCGGCCGGACGACTGACCAGTGTTCCACGCATACTGGGAATGATGCAAAAGGTGCATTTATGATTGCATCCTTCCGAAATTTTCAAATAGGCATAATGCCCGGGCGTCAGTTTAATTCCCTGTGGTGGTACCAGATCCATATAAGGATCGTGCCGTTTGGGCAAATGCTTGTGTATTGCTTCCATCACGGCTTCAGTTGCTTGCGGCCCGGTCACCGCCAGCACGCTGGGATGCATTTGCCGTACGATATCTCCCTTTGCACCTAGACAGCCAGTGACAATCACCTTGCCATTTTCGGTCAATGCTTCGCCTATCGTTTCGAGGGACTCTGCGATAGCACTGTCAATAAAACCGCAGGTATTGACAATCACCAGATCGGAATCAGCATAGCTAGGCGAGATCAAATAGCCTTCAGCACGCAGGCAGGTCAAAATTCGTTCGGAATCAACCGTTGCTTTGGGACACCCGAGCGAGACAAAACCCACGCGTGGAATTTTTGATGTTAGGTGTGAAGGAGCGGGAGCAGCTGCCATTGAAATTCCTGTTAAAGATCGAGTTGGATCGTGATAAAGAGCGGTGATTTTATATCAGCAATAGCAGCAATAACCAATCGTTTTCTCATATAAACTCAACTTTAGGCATCCAGTCTGTATCTGTTGTGTACTGTGAAAACACTATTATCTTGCTCTCGCGGCATTGAAAGCCGTGACAGTAAGGCATCTATGCCGAGTCCGGATGGCTTCAAGGTCATACAGTGAAGTTGTGGGAATGTCCATTAGGTATACATGTCGACCCGGGGGGACAGCAAACACAAATGGTGTTAGATCAGCGTTTCAAGGTGATGACGTAAATGATCGGCAATAAATGTGCTGACGAAGTAATAACTGTGATCATAACCTGGGTGACGACGCAGTATCAATGGTTGATTCATTTTCTGGCAGGCGGTTTCAAAATAATCCGGGTGGAGCTGTTCGATCAAAAATGGATCATTCATGCCCTGATCAATTAGCGGGGTAGGCAAGCGGTGACCAGATTCAATCAATTCGGTGCTGTCGTGTTTCTTCCATAATTCGGTGGATTCTCCCAGGTAACGGCTGAAAGCCTTCTGCCCCCATAAGCAGTTGACTGGTGCGGCGATCGGTGCAAAGGCCGAGACTGAGCGATAGACCTGTGGATGGCGCATAGCCAGCGTGAGCGCGCCGTGCCCGCCCATCGAGTGACCAAAAATACCGATCCGTTCGGGATCAGCTGGAAACTTTTTGCTGATAATTTCCAGCAGTTCCTGGGTCAGGTAGCTTTCCATGCGGAAATGTCGTGACCAGGGTGCTTCGGTGGCATCGAGATAAAAACCAGCACCGCTTCCAATTTCCCAATCATCCGCTTCTCCGGCTATTCCGGTATGACGTGGACTGGTATCCGGACTGACCAGCAGCAGACCCAGTTCGGCGGCATAACGCTGTGCGCCAGCCTTGATCATAAAGGTTTCTTCCGTACAGGTTAGTCCGGCAAGAAAAAATAGTACCGGTCGCTTGGTATGCTGGGCTTGTGGGGGTTCATACACTGAAAAGCGCATCGGCAGATTGATGATCTGCGAGTGATGCTCATAGAAACTCTGAATCCCGCCAAAACAGACATGCTGATTCCTGACTTCCAGTTTGACAGCCATCAGTTTTCTCCGAAGTCAGTAAACAATGACAGCGCGGATTGATTTACCGGTTTTCATCAGAGAGAAACCTTCGTTGATATCTTCCAGTTTCAGTGTATGCGTAATCAGGGGGTCAATTTTGATTTTACCTTGCATGTACCAGTCCACAATCCTGGGGACATCCGAGCGCCCTCTGGCACCTCCAAAAGCCGAGCCTTCCCACTTTCTACCGGTCACCAGTTGGAACGGACGCGTATTGATTTCTGCGCCTGCTGCGGCGACACCGATGATGATGCTGCGTCCCCAGCCTTTGTGGGTACATTCCAGTGCCTGTCGCATGACGCCTGTATGACCAGTGCACTCGAAACTGTAATCGACCCCGCCACCAGTCATTTGTACGATAGCGTTAACGACATCATCCACCTCATTAGGGTTGAGAAAATCAGTCATGCCAAATTCCCGCGCCAGTGGCTCACGTTCAGGGTTGATGTCAATACCAATGATGCGGTCTGCGCCTACCATCCGCGCGCCCTGGATGACGTTCAGACCAATACCGCCCAATCCAAAAACTGCTATATTCGCGCCAGCCTCCACCTTGGCCGTGAAAACCACTGCGCCGATACCAGTAGTCACACCGCATCCGATATAACAAACCTTGTCAAACGGTGCATCGTTGCGAATTTTGGCAAGAGCGATTTCAGGAACGACAATAAAATTGGAAAATGTTGATGTCCCCATGTAATGCAGAATTGGTTTGCCATGCAGCGAAAAACGTGACGTGCTGTCCGGCATCAACCCTCGTCCCTGAGTGGTGCGTATCGCCTGGCACAGGTTGGTCTTGCGCGACAGGCAGAATTTGCATTCCCGGCACTCCGGCGTATACAGTGGAATGACATGGTCTCCTGGTTTGAGCGATTTGACATTGGCGCCTGTTTCAACCACGACCCCCGCACCTTCATGACCAAGAATGGCAGGAAATAACCCCTCGGGGTCCGCGCCAGACAAAGTGTAATAATCGGTGTGGCAAATACCGGTTGCCTTGATTTCAACCAGCACTTCGCCTGCTTGAGGTCCGGCGAGATCGACTTCTTCTATCGTCAGTGATTGGCCAGCTTGCCAGGCGACCGCGGCACGTGTTTTCATGGTGAATTATCCTTGGTCGTTAATTGCAGGCTGATACCATTCAAGGTGCAAATAAGGGTAATGGTAACAAAGATTCAAGTAAAATTTACTTATCCAACCATTTTTTCTTGAGAAACTGTATTGTCTGAACTCAATCTCCAGCTGTATCCATCCCGGCAGTTTTTCTGGATGATGGCTATGGCACATGGTTTTGCTGCGGCGGCGATTTTACCCACAATTCTGGATTATCCGGTGGCAATAACCCTTGTCACCATTCTGCTGTTGGTGAGTAGTCTTGCCCATACCTTATGGCGCCATGTCTGGTTGCAGTCGGCACAATCCGTGGTATCCCTGCGTTTGACGGGTAAAGATATCTGCGAGGTGCGCCTGTTATCGAATGATTACCTGAATTACATGATTGATGCCGGTACATTCGTTGCACCTTATTTGACGGTACTCAGTCTGAAAACCAATCGTTGCTTTCAGCGTCGGACAATTGTGATTCTGCCGGATAGTGTCGACCGGGAGTCTTTCAGGCAGCTGCGCGTATGGTTACGCTGGAAGTAATGCGTTATCCTGTCAGCCAGATTAAATATCAAGGATTGACTCAATCATGAAATTTGATGTTGTCGTAATCGGAGGTGGCTTGGTGGGAGCGAGTCTGCTAGCCGCGTTGAGGGATACCGGCCTGAAACTTGCCATTATCGAGGCGAAACCGCCGACGCTACTTCCTGGCGATGATAGCTGGGATAGCAGAATCTACGCCATCAGTCCTGGCAGTACGAAATTTCTGCAAAAAATCGGTGCTTGGCAGCAACTGTCATCCGAGCGTCTTACCCCGGTTTACAAAATGCTGGTTCATGGAGACGACCAGACTTCTAAGCTTGAATTCAGCGCTTATGAGAGTGGCGTGCCCGAGTTGGCTTTCATTGCCGAGAACCGCGAGCTCCAGTATGCCATCTGGGAGAAACTGACTGCAGCAGGCCAGCATGTGCACATTTTCTGCCCGGCGCAATGTACGGCGATTGAGTGGCATTATTCCCACGCAGATATCACGCTGACGGATGGCACTTGTCTGCAGGCTTCGCTGGTAGTGGGTGCGGATGGCGTCAATTCATGGGTGCGGGAGCAAGCGGGTATTCGTAGTGAACGGCAGCCCTATTTTCAAACGGGTGTCGTGGCCAATTTCGAGACGGAACAGTCCCACCATCACACGGCGTATCAATGGTTCCGGCGGGATGGCATTCTGGCGCTGTTACCTTTACCTGGTAAGCGGGTGTCGATGGTGTGGTCAGCCAATCAGCTCAAGGCGGAAACTCTGCTCAGATTGCCTGACCAAGCATTGGCCGAGCAAGTCGCGCTTGCATCGAATCATACACTGGGCAAGTTGTCGCTCATCACGAAAGCAGCAGGCTTTCCGTTAAATTTTGTACGGGTCAAGTCGTTGATCAAGCCTGGACTGGTATTGATCGGTGATGCCGCGCATGGCATTCATCCATTGGCAGGACAGGGCGTCAATCTGGGGCTGCGCGATGCGCGGGAGCTGGCTGTGCTGCTGGAGCAGTTTGCCGGGCTCGGTGATTGTGGCGAATATCGAGTCCTCCAGCACTACGCGCGTCACCGTGAACAGGATATTGCCGCAATGCAGTGGGTAACGGATGGTTTACAAAAGCTTTTTGACAGTGAACAGGCGACCCTCATCCGGTTGAGAAATCTGGGTTTTGAGTTGACTAACCGTTTACCATTATTGAAAAATACACTAATGCAACATGCGTTGAACTAATCGGTAACATTTCGCACTACTTTTCTTTATAGCTTCCTTTATTCTTCCCCGACATTATCTGGAGAATTTTTATGTCATTATTGTTGCGTTTGTTTGTTCCATTTACGCTCATTGGTTTGCTGATAAGCGGGTTCGCTATTGCGGGTGAATCGGATTTAAGAAAAACTCTGCAGACACACTTTCCTGACAGTGAAATTGAAAGTTTGACTCAGACGCCCTATCAGGGATTGTACGAGGTGGTTATCGGTGGTGAGGTTTTTTATACCGATGAGAAAGCAGATTATTTTTTTATGGGCCACATGGTAGACACCAAAACTCGCACCAGTCTTACCAGTGAACGTGTGCAGCAAATTCGGGATGCACGGCGTATTCCAATCGACTCCCTGCCGCTGCAGCATGCTCTCAAAACTGTCAAAGGCAAGGGAGAGCGCAGCCTGATCGTTTATTCTGACCCGAATTGCCCTTATTGCAAGAAACTGGAAGAAGAGCTGGTAAAAGCCGAGAATGTCACCATCCGTACCCTGGTATACCCAATTCTGAATGGTTCGATGGATACCGCCGTGGCGATCTGGTGTTCACCGGATCGCGTCAAGGCATGGGATGATTTCATGTTGAGAGCGATCAAACCCAAAGCTGGGGAATGTGAAACTCCGTTGATGACCATCTTGCAATCTGGTCAGGAGTACCGTATTACCGGCACACCGACCCTGATTTTTGCCGATGGCTCAATTGTCTCTGGCCTGATTCCGCTGGCGGAAATTGAAAAACGACTCGATCAGCAGTCAGCCAAATCCAAGTAATCGCCAGAAATCAGCCTTGCCTGTTTTCCCGTTTTCCTCTCGGGGAGGAAGGCGGGACGAAAGGCTCCATCGGAATCGCGCGGTAACTGACGGACAGTATATCCAGTTCTTCGACGCCACCGGGCGTGCGCAGCGTGACCGTATCTCCTTCCTGTGCAGAAAGGAAGGCCCGGGCGACCGGTGATATCCAGCTTATATAACCTTTGAATGGATCGATTTCATCCATCCCCACGATCGAAACCGTTTTTTCCTCACCGGTTTGATTGGCAAAACATACCGTCGCACCAAAAAAGATGTGGTGACTGTTGTCGCGTGGTGCGGCCGGATCGACTACTTCTGCACTGTCCAATCGTCTAGACAGGAATCGCAGGCGGCGGTCGATCTCCCGCAGCCGTTTCTTGCCATAAATATAATCCCCGTTCTCCGAACGATCACCATTGCCGGCTGCCCACGATACAATTGCCGTTATCTCAGGTCGCTCCCTGTCGAGCAACCAGCGATATTCACTTGCCAGACGAGCATACCCGCCCGGGGTCATGTAATTCTTGCTACCGGGCGGTAGCGGGGGCAACGTCATATCTTCATCGTCGTCGTTCGGCTGATCGGATTCTCTGACAAACGCCTTGCTCATGGTTGAGGCAGCTCCATCTGATCCTTTTTTGGTAACAATACCCACATTCTGACTGGCTGTTTCATTTTTCCAGCTTGTAACGCGGCTTCTTCACCGTGTCCCCAGAAAAAATCAGCACGCACTTCACCTTTGATGGCGTTACCGGTATCTTGTGCCACCATAAGCCGGTTCAGTGGTTTTCCAGTATTTGGCCAGGTAGTGGATAAATAAACCAGCGCTCCCAGCGGGATATTTTCAGGATCGATGGCGATACTCCGCCTCGCCGTCAGCGGTATGCCCATAGCGCCGATTGGTCCGGATATATTTGCAGGTAACTCACGAAAAAAAATAAAACGTGCATTTTGTTGCAGCAGGTTATCCAGCTTATGAGGATTTTTTTCCCCCCATTGCTTGATATGCTGCATGGAAGCCTGCTGGGGATTAAGCTCGCCTTGTTCGATTAAAAGTTTTCCAATTGAACGATAGGGGTAGCCATTATGATCAGCAAACCCAATTTTTACCATCTCACCGTTGTCCAGTATGATTCTGCCTGATCCCTGTATTTGCAGAAAAAATAACTCAACTTTATCTTCTACCCATAGAAATGCATGATTCCGCAGTAAGTGTTGATTGTTTTCAATTTCTGCGCGGGTATAGTAGGGGATAACTTTTCTTCCTTCCAGTCGGCCGCGATCCGTTGGGAACTTGCCTTCTGATGGTGGAATACCTAGATCAATTTTCAGTAAGTTACTGGGCTGCGCGTAAATAGGGTAACGAAAACGCTTAGAAGGCCGGCGACTGCCTTTGAGTAAGGGTTCATAGTAACCTGTGATCAGGCCGATGTCATGTCCGTCCTTATTGGTTACCTGCTGGGGAGTAAAATAGGTCTCAAGGAAGCGCCTGATGGTGTCTTCATCGGGGCTTATCAAACGTGAGGCATGATCACAGATGGTTCGCCAGTCAGGTTTTTGTTGCAGGGGTTTGCAGCTTTTGAGAAACGTATACCAGGCAGGTAATAGTGAGTGATGCTGCCATTCAGGTAAGTTAGTCCAGACGGATGCTGATGGCTCTTTATCCGGGCTTATGGATATGATGAACGAGGATTCCCGGGAAGATGCTGATTTATCAGGAATAATTTTCGTCTGTTGTGTTTCCGTCTGTTTTTTGCCGCTGGTTTCCTTGCGGGTGGGCGCGTCTGATTTACAACTGATGAGACCAATGATCATGATGGCCAGCAATAATATCGATTGGGTTTTCATAAAAATTCGGTTAAAGTAAGACGTTCTGGGTAATTTAATTCTGAACACAAACTACTATGTGGGTATTGGCTCTGGAAGCAGGACTGGCGGTGGGGTTATTTCTGTTCATTATCTGGTGGACATTGCCGAAAAAGAAGAAAAACGATAATTCGATTAAAGAAACTAATAAAGATAGCGAGTCCGAGTAGGTGTTAATGTAAGCTGAAAGTGCTCTAAACCGGGTTTTCCACATCGATAAAATAGTGGCAGAGGTCAAACTGCTTCGCGATGTGCTCGCCGAGTGCCTGAATTCCGTAGCGTTCAGTGGCATGATGACCGGCGGAAATAAAGGCAACACCCGTTTCCCGGGCAGTATGTACGCTTTGCTCCGAAATTTCTCCGGTAAGATAGGCGTCGACTTCCAGGCTGATGGCTTCTTCGAATGTATGCTGGGCGGCACCGCTACACCAGGCAATACGACGAATCGATTTGGATGGATCGCCAATAATCAGTGGCTGGCGAGTAAGCAACTGCGTCAGATTGGTGTTTAGCTCGCGTAAAGTAGTGGGCGTCTCAAAAGACCCGTGCAGGGCGATTGCCTGCTCGCCAAAACTACCTTCAATAGCAATATTCAGTTTTTTTGCCAACTGTGCATTATTGCCTAACGCGATGTGTGCATCGAGTGGCAAGTGATAAGCATAAAGATTGATGTCATGCTTGATCAGTGCAGCAATCCGCTGGCGTTTAATTCCACGCAGACAAGCATCTTCCCCTCGCCAGAAATAGCCATGATGCACGATGATGGCGTCTGCCCGAAGCTCGATTGCATGTGCTATCAATGCCTGAGAAGCTGTTACACCGGTTACGATGGTTTGGATTTGGGTGCGCCCTTCAACCTGTAGCCCGTTGGGGCAATAATCTCGAAAGCGAGTAACCTCAAGTATGGTATTCAGATAATCTTCTAAGGCTTTTTGATGCATAATTGTCAGGGTTATATGGAGACGCCGGATGGTAACTACTATCAGGGTACCTCTAAAAATTCATACTTCGTCACAATACTATGTTGCTTATAAAAAATGTTTCCTTATATATTAGTTATATGATGCGTCAACATTATTATTCGCGTCTGGCCTTGTTTAAAATTCTGAATTTTGAGAGACACTCATCAGTGCTTACGATAATTTTTTGAAACATATCAAATTAATTTCTTGACATGTATAGACTTTGGTTAATTTTTGCACAAACTGCAACCATACTGCTTGCCATTTTCTTTGTTGTTTCCACATTGCGCCCAGAGCTGTTGCCGTGGACACCGCGCGGCAAGGTGGCAACGATCAAGGAAATGGTCAGTTTGGGCACAAATGACGCGCAGACCGCGCTGCATGTGGGCAGTTTTCATGAGGCTGCGAAACAGGCCATGCCTTCCGTAGTCAATATCTTTACCAGTAAAGAGGTCAATGTGCCATCACACCCGTTGATGGACGATCCTTTTTTCCAGAAATTTTTTGGTGAACGGTTCAATCCCAGAACTCAGCGGACTTCCAGCCTGGGTTCTGGGGTTATCGTAAGCCCGGAAGGCTATATTCTCACAAACCACCATGTGGTGGAAGCCGCCAGTGAGATTCAGGTGGCACTGATGGATGGAAGAAATGCGCGCGCAAGAATGATCGGTTCTGATCCTGAAAGCGACATTGCAGTACTCAAAGTCGATCTGGATCAACTGCCCAGCATCAGATTCGGGGAGTCTGACAAGGCGCAAGTAGGTGATATTGTGTTGGCTATCGGTAACCCCTTTGGTGTGGGACAAACCGTCACCATGGGCATTATTGGTGCACTGGGGCGCTCCCATGTGGGAATCAATACTTTCGAAAATTTTATTCAGACTGATGCTGCTATTAACCCTGGGAATTCAGGCGGTGCCTTGACAGATACTGCAGGTAATATTATTGGTATCAATACGGCAATATATTCTCGCACAGGTGGCTCTCTTGGGATTGGCTTTGCTATTCCGGTCAGCGCGGCGAAGCAGGTTATGCAACAAATTATCGAAACGGGTTCAGTCACACGCGGCTGGTTAGGTGTCAGCATGCAGGATATGACACCTGAACTAGCTGAATCCTTTGGATTAAAAAGTATGGCAGGTGCCTTGATTGCCGGAGTGCTGAAGAATGGACCGGCGGATGAGGCCGGCATTAAACCTGGAGATGTTTTACTTGCAGTGAATGACGGGAAGGTAATGAACTCATCCGAGATGTTGAATCTTATCGCGGGATTGTTGCCTGGAGAAATCGCCAGACTCACTATTCTGCGCAATGGTATGGAGCAAAAGTTCAAGGTCAGAATCGGGAAACGACCAACCTGATACTATTCTTATAATCAAGCTCTTTTTAAAAAAATATTTTCTAAATATCAATCGCGCGCTATATCAATATTTTATTGTTCATCACAAGACTAAACAACCACCGGCTAAAGCCGGTAGTTGTTTAGTCTTGTCAGGTATTACTTAGATTCTGAATTTTTAGAGGTGTCATTAAATTAGAACGGTGGGTTTGGTGATAGCCTTTTTCTGATGGATTTAAGCTGCACATTGCTCTCTGGCTTTGGCTTCGAGTGCAGCTTGCTTGGTTTTACCAGCGCGGGATGGGACGTGGCAAAGCCCACAAACATGATTGGACTGGATATCAAGGCTATGCGCAATAAAATGCCCCTTGCATTCTACGCAGGCAGTCATGGTTAATACTTTGCTGTCGATAAAGCGATTCAATGTCCATGCACGCGTAAAGCTTAAAATGCGTTGCAGATTACTGGCTTCGACATGCTCAAGATAGAGTTGATAACTTTTAATAGTAGCGTCTATGCCACGGACGCTTGTGTATTCAGTGATGTATTTGAAGATATTGATAAAAAGTGATGCGTGCATATTAGGCTGCCAGCCCATGAACCAATCTTCTGAGTAAGGCAACATGCCTTTGGGAGGGGAGACACCTTTCACTTCTTTATATAATTTTATGAGCCGCTCGCGACTAAGCGTGGTTGAAGCTTCCAGTACTTGGAGTCTTGCGCCCAATCCTACCAACTCGGTTGCTAGTTGAATCTGCCTTCCTTCAGACAAGATACTTTTAACTTTCATGATTTTTCCCCTTGGATATGAATATTAAGATCAGGATATGGATTCTGCTGGTTGCCCAGCCATCAGGATGGCTGCATGCGATTGTGTCAGTGAGCGATCCTGTTTATGGCTGGTAAGAATTTCTGCGATCAGGCTGTCGTCGAAGCGGAAACGACAAAGCAGCATATTGGAGCCAGCCATTTTCAGTAATTGACTGTTTGATAGCTTTTCCAGGATATCAGCGACATTCTCATCAATACCCAGGCGGTACATCGCTGCTATCTTGTCCTCGCGCAGCATTTGTTGCGCCAGCAACAAATAACTCAAGTTAAGTTCCCTGATTTCATCCAGAATCTGACTTTTCTCCATACTGATACTCCCTGTGCAAAGTTGAGTTACGCTTGTTGATTAACAAGATGGGTGTATTTTTAACTTTAGCGACCGAAGAGTAAAGAGTCGGGCTGCTACAGGCGGCGTAAGGATAAGACGGGAACTGCTGTAGGAAGATTTCCTACAAACATATGTAAGCAATTAATTTAATTACTTTTTTATCTTGATACGGGTTTGTGCGTGCAATCTGTTGCTTCCAGAAGTCCTGAATCCCGAAGCAAAACAGTATCTCCTGGCATGAATCGAGGAGAAGCTGGTTGGGTAACGATATGCAAATTGCCGTCAAATGTGGCGAGATAAATACGGAAATGGTCTGTTTTTTCAATATTGCGCTGTGGCGGATGATATCCTTGGCCTGCCGGGACATCGACATTGGCATAAAACACCTTATCGGCATTGCGCCCTGCCGATTGAGCAATTGTTCCCATGATTCGGGTATCCGTACTGCTGTTAATTTCATTGGCCATGTTAATCTGCTCAATGTGATCAACGATTGCACAGGTATCGACTGGTAGTGTCGCAGGCTCAGAGGAAAAACTTGAGAGCTCGATATTGCCAATATTACGATACGATTTGTTCCGCTCGCCAATATTATCTGATCTAGTCACAACCGATGTCTGTGCAATAACTACAGGTGAGCAGATTGCCAACAAACCTGCCAGTAACCTGCGAGCTAATGCCTGTAAACCACATTTTTGATTCATGCTCATATTGCTTTCCTTGATGACATGATGTGGTAACGGCTGACAGGTCATTGACTTTAACCTGAAGGCCATTAACAGCTGATAGTGTTTTTCTTGCCTGACGGCAGTCTGGAGTTTAACAATTGGCGAGTTTATGTCTACTCCGGCACTCCATTATCTATTCTCTACTCCTCTACACCAGCACCATTACTACAGAAAATGACATCTTTTATCAGGGTAGACTGCAAAGGAGGCTCGATTATATTATTGTCAATCCCAGTCAATACCTATCTGTTTTATCTTACGTTTAAAATTGTTATAAGTGTAATTCAGTGGGTTTCTCAATTTTGCAACTGTGGATCTGGTGGTACAAATAAATTAACGTGTGCTTGCGCATGATGAATCTTCTTGCCAAATTTTTATAATTTTTGGCTAACCGTTTTGTCGTACTATAAGGCATATCGATGTGAATATAATTGGAACAAATCAATATGAGCAATCCACCCATAGACAAAAAAGCACAGATTAATTTCTGGTACATCCTTACTGCAATACTGGCGATTTTGTTTATTCAGAATCTCTATAGCGAATATACACGCGTTGAACCCATTCCTTACAGCCGTTTCCAAGCATTACTAGAGAAAGGGCAGATCGAAGAAGTGGCAATTAGCGAGAACCATATTCATGGCAAGTTACGCTCAACTGCTGGTGAAGGATTCACGGAATTCATTACTACCAGGGTAGAGCCAGAACTGGCGGAGATGCTGGATAAGCATGACGTGATTTACACGGGCATTATTCGCAGCACCTGGTTTCGTGACATTCTTTCCTGGATTTTGCCGATGGCGATTTTTATTGGCATCTGGTTGTTCATTATCCGGCGTATGAGTCAGAGCATGATGGGGGGTGGCGGCATGATGTCGATAGGCAAAAGTCGCGCCAAGGTATACGTGGAAAAAGAGACTAAGGTGACCTTTGCTGATGTCGCTGGTGTAGATGAAGCGAAGGATGAGTTGATCGAGATTGTCAATTTTCTGAAAAACCCCGTGGATTACAGTCGGCTGGGTGGGCGCGCACCTAAAGGGATTTTATTGGTAGGTCCGCCGGGGACGGGAAAAACGCTGCTGGCAAGGGCGGTTGCCGGAGAGGCAGGTGTGCCGTTTTTCTCGATTTCCGGTTCTGAATTTGTGGAGATGTTTGTTGGTGTGGGGGCAGCGCGGGTGCGGGATTTATTTGAGCAGGCGCGGCAGATGGCGCCAGCGATTATTTTTATCGATGAGCTTGATTCAGTGGGGCGTGCCCGTGGCGCAACAGGGTTTGGCGGTCACGATGAAAAGGAACAAACGCTGAATCAGTTGCTGGCGGAACTCGATGGCTTTGATCCTTCTAGCGGAGTTGTGTTGCTGGCGGCAACTAACCGGCCGGAGATTCTCGATGCAGCGCTTTTGCGTGCCGGGCGTTTTGATCGGCAGGTTCTGGTGGATCGTCCCGATAAAAAGGGTCGTGAGCAGATTTTGGCGGTACATATCAGTAAGGTTACACTGGATCCGGATGTGGAAATTGAAAAGATTGCGGCTTTAACCCCTGGTTTTACGGGAGCTGATCTGGCAAACTTGATTAACGAGGCTGCTTTGCTGGCCACGCGCCGCAAGGGAGCCGCAGTATTGATGGATGATTTTAATCATGCTATCGAGCGAATTGTTGCTGGACTGGAAAAACGCAATCGCTTGCTAAATCCGATGGAAAGAAGAACAGTGGCTTATCATGAACTGGGTCACACGATTGTTGCATTATCGTTGCCAGGCAGTGATGAAGTCCACAAGGTTTCCATTATTCCGCGTGGTGTGGGTGCGTTGGGGTATACCATTCAGCGCCCGACGGAAGATCGTTTCCTGATGACGCGCAAGGAATTGGAAAACAAAATGGCGGTATTGTTGGGCGGACGTGCGGCGGAGCAGGTTGTTTTTGGGGAGGTTTCGACTGGTGCAACAGATGATCTGGCTCGTGCAACCGATATGGCGCGTGCGATGGTTTTACGCTACGGAATGAGTGACGCCTTGGGAAATGTGACTTATGATCGTGAACGTTCCGCATTTCTAGAACCGGGAATCCCCGTACCGCAAGGTCGAGAATACAGCGAAGATACTGCCAATAAGGTAGATCAGGCAGTGCGCGCCTTGGTAGATGGTGCCCTTGAGCGCGCAATCGCCATATTACTCAGGAACCGCGCACAGCTTGAACAGGCAGCAGAAAAATTACTGGAAACCGAAACACTGAACGAACCGGAATTGTTGGAATTGAAAGAGACAATTACCGCAGATGCTGGTTGAACGTCGTTCTCTTATATTCATGATCAAATGCGATTATTGATACTCTCAGGAATACTGTTTTTTACATCGGTTGCTGCTGCAGATGCACCTGTAGAAGTGGCTGATACGATTGCGGAGCGGGTTAAATCCTGCATGCTTTGCCACGGTGACCAGGATAAAACCGGTCTAGATGCCTATTACCCACGCATCACCGGTAAACCAGCGGGTTATCTGTTTAACCAGCTGCGTAATTTCCGTGATGGCAGGCGTTATTATCAACCGATGGCTATTTTGCTGGAAAACCTGACAGATGAATACTTGCAGGAAATGGCAGAATATTTTGCTGCTCAGCCATACAATTATCCATTACCTCGGCCGCATGCCTTACCGTCGGCAACTGTGCAAGAAATACAGGTGCTTGTTGATTCTGGTGATGCCACGCGCGATCTGCCGGCATGCAGCGCGTGCCATGGCGCTGATTTAATGGGAGTTAAGCCCTTCATTCCCGGATTGTTAGGATTGCCCTCTGCTTATCTGGCGGCACAATTTGGTGGCTGGCGCAATGGGGGTGTCATGCGTGGCCAGGTACCAAATTGTATGTCGGAAATTGCCAGAAAATTATCACAGGAGGAGGTGAATGCATTGGCTTTGTGGTTGCCGGCACAGGCAGCAAGTGGAGAGCCCGCCGAGCAGGATGTACTTGCACCGGAAATGGTCGAGCGTTGTCAGTCAATCTTTTCAGCTAGGAGAATGACGAAACCGTGAGTATATCCATTTCTGCCAAATACATTGGCCGGTTGCAGCTCGTGGTGTTATTCATTGGCTGGTTGTTCGGTATTCTGTTCCCTGCTGTGGTCTGGGCTAAAGATACCGTCGAAACAAAACAGCAGCGAGGCGCTTATTTGACGCGTGTGGCTAATTGTGCGGGTTGTCATACTGCTCGGGGCGGGCAGGACTTTGCGGGCGGGCGCATACTGAATACCCCTTTTGGGGAGTTCGTGGTGTCCAATATTACGCCGGATGCCGAGACTGGGTTAGGGCGCTGGAGCGAGGAGGATTTCTGGCAGGCGCTGCATCATGGCAAATCGAAGGATGGTCGTTATTTGTATCCTGTTTTTCCTTATACTGAATATACTAGGATATCGCGGCAGGATGCGGATGCCATTTTCAGCTATTTGCGATCAGTGACACCGGTCAGACAGATAAACCCTGAGCATAAAATCCATTCTCCTTATGATAATCAGTTTTTGTTGTTTTTGTGGCGTACCTGGTATTTCAAGGAGGGAGTCTATCAGCCGGATAGCACTAAAAGCCAGGAGTGGAATCGTGGCGCTTATCTGGTTGAAGGATTAGGGCACTGTAACGCCTGTCATACTGCACGCAATGTCTGGGGAGCCAGCAAGGATGATCGGCCGCTTGGTGGTGAAATCGTCGGCTCCCGCTGGTATGCACCTTCCTTGGTTTCGGTACAGCAGGCCGGTGTGGGTCATTGGCCGATAGAAGAGATTGTCGAATTGCTGTCCACTGGTATCAATCAGCACGCCGTCACATCTGGTCCGATGGCTACGATCGTTCGGCAGAGCCTGCAATATCTGACTGCGGAAGATCAACGTGCAATGGCGGTTTATCTTAAGTCGCTCGGAGAACAGGATAAGGACCAGCAATCCAAACGCAAAATCCCGCCGATGCCAGAAGTTGTCCGCCAATATTTGGCGCGAGGTGAAAGTATCTATGAAAAGCATTGCCAGGATTGCCACGGAAAATCCGGTCAGGGCGCGCCAGGTATTTATCCACCACTGGCAGGTAATCGCGCTGTCACCATGAATCCACCGCAAAATGTGATTCGCAGTGTGTTATACGGCGGGTATTCGCCAGTCACGGCAGGTAATCCAAGACCGTATGGCATGCCTCCATACCAACACATTATTCGTGACGTTGAAATTTCACAGGTGATTTCCTATATCCGTAATGCCTGGGGAAATTTTGGCAGTCTGGTCAGCCCCGATGAAATTGACCAGAGCCGGGGAAGTGAGCACTGATCTCTCGGCAGAGGCCAAGATTAATTTGAAGCAGCGCTGTATTTCAGTTAGAATCTCGGCTCTGTCGTGGTCGTGACGATAGGCGCGTAGCTCAGCTGGTTAGAGCACCACCTTGACATGGTGGGGGTCGTTGGTTCGAGTCCAATCGCGCCTACCAGAATTTTCCGATTGGCTTTATAACTTTGTATCGGCTAAAATCTGGTTGAAACTTCAACGTCATCCTTTGTCTGATGGCGCTTGTCGACAAGCAATCATCCGGATTGCTTGTGCATTACTCGGTGAAAATACCTTCGATTCTGCTTCCTGCCAGGGAAGCCAGCAATAACCAAGATGTTCCCGCACGGCAATATAAATTGGACAGATTTCTGGCAGTACCAGGCTGAAGATATGTTCGGTATTGTGAGTGATGTTCGGGGCATAGCGCCATCGCCACTCGGGATAAATTGTATACTGGTTGCTCATTTGCCAGTCAATCAGTGGATAGTGATTGCTGTTCAGCCCCGTTTCTTCCTTGATCTCCCGTACAGCCGTTTGCAGTAAGGTTTCGCCCGGTTCCTGGCTGCCGGTAACGGATTGCCAGTAACCAGGGTGGTCTGCGCGTTCCAGGAGCAGTATCTGCAAATCAGGCGTATGAATGATCACCAGTACGGATACAGGATGCTTGAAACGCGGCCCTTCGGTCGATGATGAGGGCATATCACATAAAGGCGGACAACCGGGTCACCGCCAGACAGCTGCTAGCTGGTGGGTTGATCATTTTTACGCAGCCGTATGTGTAATTCCCGCAATTGTTTTTCTGCAACGGCACTAGGTGCGTGGGTCAGCATGCACTGAGCACGCTGCGTTTTGGGGAATGCGATAACATCGCGTATTGAGTCCGTACCCGTCATCATCGCCACGATACGATCCAGGCCAAAGGCGATGCCACCATGTGGCGGCGCACCATATTGAAGGGCGTCAAGCAGAAAACCAAACTTTTCCTGCGCTTCCTCATCCGGGATATTTAATGCCTGAAATACCTTGCTTTGTACAGCTTGCTGGTGGATCCGCACGGAGCCTCCTCCGATTTCTACGCCATTGAGTACCATATCATAGGCACGCGACAGCGCCTTGCCGGGGTCGGAAATCAGAAGATCTTCGTGGCTGGTTTTGGGAGAAGTAAAAGGGTGGTGCAGCGCCTGCCAGCGATTTTCTTCCTCGTCCCATTCAAACATCGGGAAATCAACTACCCACAATGGCTTCCAGGAATTTTCAGCGAAGCCGCGTTCATGGCCAATTTTGACACGCAACGCTCCTAGCGCATCATTAACAATTTTGGCTTTGTCCGCACCAAAAAAGATTAGATCACCCGATTTTGCACCGGTGCGCTTGAGAATTTCCTGAATGACCTGCTCAGGCAGGAATTTCAGAATGGGTGATTGCAGTCCCTCCAGCCCGGTTGTCAGGTCATTGACTTTGATATAGGCCAGGCCTTTGGCACCATAGATAGAGACAAACTGAGTGTAATCATCGATTTCCTTGCGCGACAGTTCTGCGCCCATGGGAATGCATAATGCGGCTACCCGACCGCCAGGGATTTGTGCCGCGTCAAGGAAAACCTTAAAGGTGACGGTCTGCATCAGATCGGTCAATTCTGTTAATACCAGCGGGATACGCAAATCTGGTTTGTCCGAGCCATAGTAGAACATGGCATCCGCGTAGCTGATTCTGGGGAAGGGATCTGCCAACGTTACAGCCATGACATCAGCAAATAATTGCCGCATCATGTTTTCCATCAGTCCCATGATTTCATCTTCCGACAGAAACGAAGTTTCAATATCGATTTGCGTGAATTCTGGTTGTCGGTCAGCGCGCAGGTCTTCGTCACGAAAACACCGAGTGATCTGATAGTAGCGATCGAACCCGGATACCATCAGCAGTTGTTTAAACAACTGAGGGGATTGAGGTAACGCAAAGAAATGGCAGGCATTGACGCGCGAAGGGACGAGGTAATCACGTGCACCTTCCGGAGTGGATTTGGTTAACATAGGTGTTTCAATATCGATGAAACCATGTTGATCCAGAAAAACCCGTGCTGCCATGCTGACTTTGTGCCGCAGCAGCAGATTACGCTGCATCGCCGGACGACGCAGATCAAGATAACGGTATTCGAGGCGTATCGCTTCACTCAGATGTTCATCATCCATCTGGAAAGGAGGGGTAAGCGAAGTATTGAGGATTTCCACCTGATCTGCGAGTACTTCGATATCTCCAGAAAAAATTCCAGGATTGACGGTGCCTTCCGGGCGATGACGTACGCGGCCACTCACTTTAATGACAAATTCGTTGCGGGTGATTTCGGCAGTATGGAAAGCAGTTTCATTGTCGGGATCAAATACAATCTGCACGATACCGTCGCGATCACGTAGATCGATAAAAATGACACCACCATGGTCACGGCGGCGGTGCACCCATCCACACAAGGTAACGGTCTTTTCCAGAAAGTTTTTATTGATGGCGCCGCAATAATCAGTACGCATAGGAAATTTTTTTGAAGGATAGAAAAAATAGTATGTTTTGGTTGCTAACAAGCGGATCGAGTGTCAACTTTCAGCAGCAGTGGCGGTATTTGCAGTTGCTGCAGGTGTTGATTCAGTACTGCTCGTTTCTGCTTTTGTGTCTGTTTGAGCTGTCTCGGCTTTCTTCTCATTTCGGGTAGATGAGTCTGGTTTGGTTGTTTTTTTATCCTTGAAGTCTGTGACATACCACCCACTTCCTTTCAGTCTGAAGCCCGCTGCAGAGACTTTTTTAATGTACTCTTTACTATCACATGCCGGACAATTTGCTATCGGCGCATCGCTCATTTTCTGGAGATGCTCTTTTGCGAATCCGCAGGCATGGCAAACATATTCGTAGATTGGCATTTTTTCTCCATTAATTAAATTGTTAGAAACAGGCCAGTATTATACTGGACCCTCAGTGTGCCTGCTTGCCGGGCAACGTTCGTGATGGCGATGTGTGAGTATTCGCCACAAATTAAAGCTGTCCAGAAAAGTAGCAGGTCGGGTATTCGCGAATAATTTCACGAATCTTTGGTAGCCGATGAAACATCTTGCTTTCTGCCATATCTGTCTTCAAAGCGGACAATGTCATCCTCGCCCAGATAGGCGCCAGACTGTACCTCAATAATTTCCAGCGGCACCCGGCCAGGATTCTCCAGGCGATGTGGTATGCCCAGAGGAATATAGGTAGATTCATTTTCACTGACCAGATAAGTATTATCGGCACGCGTGACCTGAGCGGTACCACGTACTACGATCCAGTGTTCCGCCCGATGATGGTGCATTTGCAGTGAGAGTGCCGCTCCGGGATTGACTACGATACGTTTGACTTGAAAACGTTCACCCACATCGACAGCGTCGTACCAGCCCCAGGGGCGATAAATTTTGCGGTGCGAACGAATCTCTGGACGTGACTGCAGCTTGAGCAGATCGACAATTTTTTTGACTTCCTGAGCATTTTTTTGATGTGCCACCAGAATGGCATCAGATGTTTCAACAACCACCATATCGTCAATTCCCACGCAGGCAACCAGACGGTGTCCGGAAAATGCCAGTGTATTGCGGCAGGCATGCAACAGCACGTCACCACGTGTGACATTACCGGATTCGTTTCTGGGCAGGGTGCGCCACAATGCGTCCCATGTTCCAATGTCCGACCAGCCAACAGACAACGGCACGACTGCACCGGGGGGCAGAGCAGGATTATTGGCCGCCAGTCGTTCCATCACAGCATAGTCGATAGAGTTACTTGGGCAGGCAGCAAATTCCGACGCGTCCAGCCGATAAAAATCGCCGTCAATGGTGGCCTGTTGCCAAGCGGCACGGCATGCTTCCAGCATTTCAGGGTGACATTCGTGAATGGCGGATAACCAGATGGAAGCGCGCATCATAAATATGCCGCTATTCCAGAAGTAATCACCTGCCTGCAGATAAGCCTGTGCGGTTGCCTCATCTGGCTTTTCCACAAAGCGAATCAGTTGCAAGGCGCCGGATTCCGCTAGTGCCGTACCCGTTTGAATATAGCCGAAACCGGTTTCGGGAGCGTCCGGGTGAACGCCAAACGTGACCAGCATATTGTGGTCAGCTAAGGATATACCCTTGTTGACGGCGGATTGAAAGGCTGCGGTATCGGTAATGGTATGATCGGAAGGCATAATCAACAAAACCGGGTCGTATTCATCACTGCTGGCCGCCAGCGCTGCGATGGTCAGAGCTGGGGCTGTATTCCGTCCACATGGTTCCAGAATGATCGTACTTTTTTTATTGATAACGCGCAATTGTTCGGCAATGACGAATCGGTATTCCTCGTTGCTGATAATAATGGGCGATTGCACCGCAACGTTTTCCAGTCCGTCCAGGCGACGTGCAGTCGCTTGCAATAATGACTCTTCATTAGTCAACGGCAATAATTGCTTGGGATATTGTTCGCGTGATAGTGGCCACAGACGAGTACCGGAACCGCCGGATAGAATGACGGGAACGAGTAATGGTTTCATATTTAGTGTTATTTGCTGATAAAAGAAATGACGCTTGCTCCGGACCTAAGCATCTGTCAGCTCACTGATCAAAATATCGACAATACGTCCGGCAGCTTTGCCATCCCACAAATGCGGCCTGCGTCCGGTTTTGCCCTGGCCTTGCAGGATTTTGTTGACTTCGGCCACAATTCGCGGAGGATCGGTACCAACCAGTGTGTTGGTACCTTCTTCCACCGTGACGGGACGTTCGGTATTTTCACGGATGGTGATGCACGGAATGCCCAGCGCGGTCGTTTCTTCTTGAAGCCCGCCGCTGTCGGTAAGGACGACTGCGGCGTCTTTCCATAGATGCAGAAAGGACATATACGCTTGCGGGCCAATGAGGGTAATGTTGGGGCCTAAGTCAATTGCAAATTTCTGCAGGTTGGCGCGTGTTCGCGGATGCATCGGAAACACCAATGGCAGGCTTTCGGCAATTTGCCGCAATGCCTGGCCAAGGCGGGTAAAAGTTTCGGCATCATCCACATTGCTGGGCCGATGCAGCGTGATGACACCATAAGCTTGTCCGGATAATGCGTGTTTGATGCCATGGGTTTCAAAATGGTTGGTATTGGCACGGGTCAGCTGGTCGGCCTGATAGAGCAGATTGTCGACCATAACGTGCCCGACATGATGAATGGCGGAGGCCGGTTTGCCCTCCCGCAAGAGATTTTCCAGTCCACTGGGCTCGGTTACAAAAAACCAGTTGGTGATGCTATCCGTTACTAAACGGTTGATTTCTTCCGGCATGCGCATATCGCCGCTTCGCAACCCCGCTTCGACATGTGCAACCGGAATGTGCAGTTTCTGGGCGACGATTGAGCATGCCAGAGTTGAATTAACGTCGCCAACGACCAGCACTGCGTCCGGGCGGTTGCCCAGGCAGTATTCCTCAAATGTCAGCATGATTTTGGCCGTTTGTTGCGAATGACTGCCACCACCGGCCGCCATGAAAATATCGGGCGTGGGAATACCCAGCTCATCAAAAAAAACATCGTTCATTTCCTTGTCATAGTGCTGGCCGGTATGTACGATTTTGTAGGATAACTTGTCTTGATGCTGCAAGGCACGCACGATCGGCGCGATTTTCATGAAATTGGGGCGTGCCCCAGCGATCAGATGGATTTGTTTTGACATGAAGTTCCTAGCTGAGTTAATTGTTGCGGCAGAGTCAGAGTAGATGGTAGCGTATTTCTGTTGCTGGGATCGGGGTGAAGTTAATCATTTTTGGCGGTCTTTTCATTAAAACAAAATAGAAATCAACTCTTCAGCAAGGCTGGACGAGTGATCGATTCTATCTAAAAGTGATTATTTGCCAAGAGAGCGCTCATTTTACTTACAATCGGAGGAACCGTTCTGGTTTATCATGCAACAGCCATATCCAACAAACCAAGGAGTTTTCATGAAAAATTTCCATAAAATGACAACGACGGTTGTACTGTGTACGTTAACGATTGCAGGTTGCGCATCCAATAGTGGTGGAGAGATTTACAATCCGTTGAATGAAAGTATCGCATCTTCAAGTCGAACAGATCAGGTAATTCAGGGCGCCAGCCAGCCGTTTGGCGGCGGAACAGGAGCAGTGAATGCAGTTGGCGGTGGGCAGAATGGAATCGTACAGCTGTTGACGAATCAATTGGGTATTTCACCAAACCAGGCAGCCGGTGGCGCCGGTTCGATATTCCGTACAGCCCGGGGAAATATGACGCCACAGGCATTTGAAACGGTGTCGCAGTCGGTGCCCGGTATGGATGATTTATTGGCAGCGGCCCCGGCCTTGCCTGCTACTGGTCTCCCGGGTGGGGTTTCCTCGATGCTGGGGGGCGGCAGCAATCAATTAGGAAGTGCAGCAGCGCTGGCGTCAGCTTTTCAGCAGTTAAATCTATCGCCGGATATGATCGGACAATTCATCCCGATCATCACCAATTCCCTTGAATCCACTGGAGGGTCGGCAGCAGCCGGGTTGCTGCGCTCCGCACTGAATATGTAATGATTTCAGCAGTCAAGTTATCCATGTGATCCCTTTTTGTTTGAGGCGGATTTTTGCGGTTGGCGCTCTTTAATCGATATTGAAATATAAAAATTACATTATTTATTAAATTGTTATGACAAATATGCTGGTGATTGATTGGTCATCTTTTACCCCGCTTAACGCAGCGCTTGGTGGTTTGGTCATCGGCTTGGCGACCACCCTGTTGCTGATCTTAGCAGGTCGTATTGCCGGTATTTCCGGCATTGTTGGCGGATTATTCAGGCTGTCGCAAGGAGACATGGGCTGGCGCATTGCCTTCGTTGCCGGTTTATTGCTTGCGCCATGGCTTTACCGTTGGGTAGCTGTGCTGCCACCCGTTGAAATCCATGCCAGCTATGGTCTGCTTGTACTGGCGGGTTTAATTGTGGGAATGGGTACCCGCTATGGTTCGGGATGTACCAGCGGACATGGCGTGTGTGGACTCTCTCGTCTGTCGCCGCGTTCGATCGTGGCCACCATTATTTTCATCACCATGGCGATGGCAACAACCTACGTTATTCGTCATGTAATATCTTGAGTAAGGAGAGTCCGTGATCACTCAGCTAATCGCACTTATCTCAGGCATCGTCTTTGGTATCGGGCTGATCGTATCCGACATGTTCAATCCGGCCAAGGTGCTGGGATTTCTGGATATTGCCGGGCAATGGGATCCTTCGCTGATTTTTGTGATGGCAGGCGCGATTAGCGTCGGTTTTTTTGCGTTCAGGATGGTAAAGCAGCGTGGAAAAACATTACTGGCCACCCCCTTGTACCTGCCCGACAGCAAGATGATCGATGTACGTCTGATTTTCGGTAGCATGCTATTTGGGGTGGGTTGGGGGATTGCTGGAATCTGCCCCGGACCTGCGCTGGTACTCGCCGGATCAGGGTATGTGGAAGGAATCATTTTTGTGATTGCCATGCTGACTGGCATGGCAATTTTTGAGCAGCTGGAAAAGCGGCGGGCCATGCGCCGCTGATTCAAATCTTAGTTATAGCGTAACTACTCACCCCATACTTTATGAGCTTCACCGGCCAACGCTATTTGAATAGCGACAAGTGGGTTATATCCCTTGTTGGCCATGGATTGCAGATAGCTTGAAATTCGGCAATAGGCATGTGCGTA
>NZ_FMWO01000075.1 GCF_900103035.1 Nitrosomonas mobilis | reverse complement strand
CCAATGATTGGCGAGTTGTGCCCACCCCAACGTTCCAGCCATCTACGCCAGCCCAGGTAATTTTCCAGGTATTTGGTTGCGACCCCATGAAATCTTTTCATCCACTGTTTAAGTCTGCTGTCGTAGGCATTAACATTCTGGATATGGTAAACACCAGCAATGACTCGAATTCCAGCAGAGAGATTGACGGGGCGATGGGTAATTCCGAGGCTATGAGCCACAGACCGGTAGACGGCAGCGCCATCACTACAGAAAATGGCATCTTTTGCCAGGATAGCCCGCAAAGGCGGCTCAATTGTCTTTTTATCAAGCGCATTCAACATGAAATCTGCTGTTGCACCAGAGCGGTCGCGTACTACCAACACCGGCACCTGGTCTTTGCCTGTTCCACGTACATGGATTTGCTTACCGCGTTTACGCGGTGGACGATTCAGGTGGCGTTGACCTTTGCAGGAAGAGGGAAAAAAGGTCTCATCCGCCTCAATGATTCCTTGCAAGTGGTTGGCTTTAGTAGCCGCCGGCAAAGTCAGGAACCGATGGCGCCAGCGAAAACTGGTGTTTTTGTCTATTCCGCATTGCCTGCCGCTAGCTCGCACGGTCAAACCTTCAATCAACGCTGCACTGTAATTCAACCACTGCTCCTTATGCCGCAGACGGGCCAAAGGAGTTCCCGAAATGGCCGTGAATGTGTGCTTGCATAAGCAACAGCGAAAACGTTGCAACCCCGCCTGGTGCCCCCAACGATGAGGGCGATCCGCCTGGCAGACCGGACAACTCGGCTCAAAAGAATCCTCAAGATATTTCACAACCACAGCTTGTGGCTTCGCCTCGCTCAGATAATGTTTGGCCTGTTCTTTTTGACGACGATTAAGTTCGATATCTTTTCCACCACTCCCGAAAATCAGTGGCTTCCATGACTATACCCTCCAGTCTTAATGTTCCAGCCTATTAGACAAAAAGGTAGTTCCAACGTTTAATGCAGACATAGCCTTAATTATCCACCGTCTCAGTTATCGGGGTGTGTTGCATTCGTACCTGTGCCGCCGTCAGCATGGGCTTGCGCCTTGAGGAAAGATTGCAGCTGTAGGTGGCGATCTTGATGCATAGCGGATGCGGGTGCATGCTCGTGATGCCAAGAGCTACCTGGACCGGCTGGTGCTGCTGTTCGCCCACACGCTGGAGGGGTTGCGCGAGTTCTGGAAAGAACACCACAACCCGGTGCTGTTGTTTCCCAGTCGCCAAAAAGGCCTCGCAGGCGCAGCCAGTGCTACGACGCACATGGATCGTGGTGGGGTGCAGCGAGCGTTGCGCCAGGTGACGGCGCAGATCGGTTAAAAAAGAATTACGCCACCCACCTGATGGAAGCGAGTGTTGACCTGCTCGAAGTGCAAAAAATCCTCGGTCACCACTCGGTGATCACCACCAGCCGCTATACCCATCTGACCGAACAGCGCAAAGAATCCGCCGAAGCCTGTATCAATAAGGCCAACGCGCAACATTCGAGGTGTTGACAGGCGGCCTGAAAAACAACGCTATTTTTAACAAAAAATACCTGCTTTCGGGGAAATGACGCTTGGTGTTAAACAAAAAAACAGATTTTTTTGTGATGTTTGCCGAAAAAGTCCAACCAGAAGCTTTTTACGCCAATCGCTGCACAGCGTTTCATTCGCATTACTTAAAAAACAGGCAGGTCTTTCGTAAAAAATGAAATTTTCTGGCAAACACTATGTAAAAAAGTTCCAGGAATGGTGCTGACTAACGCAAGCTGATAATAGGCCAGTCGTTTCTCTGAGCATGCGCTCGCAAGGTGTCGTCAGGATCGACTGCAACCGGATGCGTGACTTTGCCGAGCAACGGCAGATCATTGAGTGAATCACTATAAAACCAGCTTTGCAGAAATGACAGCCAGGTAAGATTTTGTTTGTCCAGCCATT
>NZ_FMWO01000081.1 GCF_900103035.1 Nitrosomonas mobilis | reverse complement strand
GTTTCGCCTGGCTGGAAAAGAATAGAAGACTGTGGAAGAACTGCGAGCGAATGATTAACACCAGTTTGCAGTTCATCCACTTGGCTTTCCTGGCCCTTCTACTCAAAAGACTTTGAACAAGTTCTTAGTGATTTGACCATTCTTTCCCCATTCTTTCCCCATTCACAAAACCATCGTACTTCAACGTGATAGAGGCTGCCCAGCTTGCTGAAGCAAACGAGAGCGAAGTCACGGCAGCCACTAAAATAGTGGTTTTCTTATTAATTTGCATTATATTCTCCTTGTTAAATTTATTTTTGCGCGATACCCGATTTCTCCAGCTATCCTCAACTTAGATAGAGCATCAATCATGCCAATCATTAATTGTTTTTATAAAACAACAAGGTATAAAACTGATTGCAAATTACGATGGGTGTGATGTAAAACAGCCTGATAGCCTAACAATTGGTTGAACCCATTCTCTAGGAAGAAGTCTCAACGGAAGCACATCAATCTGAGCCAGGAAATAACAACAGAAGGTTGCAATAAACATGACGAATATGAAAAGCAGGATTGAAAGCAGGCTGCGATCGTTACAGCCGCAGTTTCTGGAAGTACTTAATGAAAGCCATCGTCATAATGTCCCGGTAGGATCCGAATCTCATTTCAAGGTAACGGTTGTGTCTGCTGCATTTGATGACAAACCGTTGGTAGCGCGTCACCGGCTCGTCAACGCCACGCTGACGAATGATATTATTCACTCCATTCACGCACTGGCGTTGCATACGTTCACACCTATAGAATGGCAGGAACGTCATGATGCGGCGCGCACATCCCCACCCTGCCTTGGTGGGTCGGCTGCAGAATGAGGTCAGGGGTAATAGCCTCACGCTGCGAAAGCACCCATCAACTTCCAGAGAGATTTTTATGAAAAAAATGCTCAATTTTCTGACACTTGTCTGCATTCTGCTGCTCAGTGGCTGCGGCTACAACACCCTGCAATCGACTGATGAGCAGATTAAGGCGAGCTGGGCGGAGGTGGTCAATCAGTATCAGCGTCGGGCGGATCTGATTCCGAATCTGGTCAATACGGTAAAAGGTTTTGCCACACAGGAAAAAGAAGTGTTGCTAGGAGTGACTGCGGCCCGTTCCAGAGCAGGCAGCATTCAGGCGACACCGGAACTGATCAACGATGCGGAAGCCTTTGCCCGCTTTCAGAGCGCCCAGAGTGAGCTGACCGGTGCGCTTACCCGTTTGCTGGCGGTGGCGGAGAATTATCCGCAGCTCAAATCCAGTGCCAATTTCCGTGACCTGCAGGCACAGCTGGAAGGTACCGAAAATCGTATTGCGGTCGCCCGTAACCGTTACATCCAGGCAGTGCAGGAATATAACGTAACGGTGCGTTCCTTTCCGGGCAACCTGACTGCGATGATGTTCGGATTCCAGGTCAAACCCAACTTCGCGGTGGAGAATGAGCAAACGATTGCTGTTCCACCCACGGTGGAATTTGGTACTCCGGTAACCGCTCAATAAATTGATTAGATAAGCAGGCATGTTGATTTTATTTACAGGAATAAAGCGGCATATCGGTTTGTTGTTTATAGCGCTGTTGTGTGTTGCTGCCACCGGGTCGTTGGCCGATGTTGCTATCCCTCCGCTTAAATCACATATTACTGATCTGACTGGAACGCTTACCAAAACAGAAACTATTCAACTGGAGCAACAACTGGCCAATTTTGAAGGAAAAAAAGGCAGCCAGATCGCCGTGCTAATTGTTCCCTCCACACAGCCTGAAACGATTGAGCAGTATTCAATTCGTGTGGTTGAGGCGTGGAAACTCGGCCGCAAAGGGATCGATGATGGCGTATTGCTGCTGGTTGCCAAGAATGACAGAACCTTGCGCATTGAAACCGGCTACGGGCTTGAAGGTGCATTACCGGATGCCATCGCCCGGCGCATCATAGACGAAGGAATTACTCCGAAACTCAAGCACGGTAATTTTTTTGGCGGATTACAGACAGGTATCAGGCAGATTATCAGTGTGATTGAAGGCGAACCATTGCCTGTTCCTGCACAACAGTCGATAGAATCAGCCGGTACGAACCTTGTGCTGGAAAACATTATTCCTGTTTTATTTGTGATGCTGATGCTGGGCAGGATGCTGCAAGCCACGTTTGGAAAAATGACCGGTGCAACCATAGCCAGCAGTATTGCAGGGTTACTGATCTGGCTGATTTCTTCTTCACTGCTGATCGCTGTCCTGGTTGCTATTGCGGCATTCGTCATCAGCCTGATTGAAAAAACAGGGAGAATCATTCACCAGGGCGGATCCAGGAACGGGCGCAGAAACTGGCCGGGAGGGGGTGGTTTTTCTAGCGGTGGATTCCGTGGCGG
>NZ_FMWO01000110.1 GCF_900103035.1 Nitrosomonas mobilis | reverse complement strand
TTCGCTATCGGTTCCTGACTTTGCCGGCGGCTACTAAAGCCAACCACTTGCAAGGAATCATTGAGGCGGATGAGACCTTTTTTCCCTCTTCCTGCAAAGGTCAACGTCACCTGAATCGTCCACCGCGTAAACGTGGCAAGCAAATCCATGTACGTAGCACAGGCAAAGATCAGGTGCCGGTGCTGGTAGTACGCGACCGCTCTGGTGCAACAGCAGATTTCATGTTGAATGCGCCTGATAGAAAGACAATTGAGCCTCCTTTGCGGGCTATCCTGGCAAAAGATGCCATTTTCTGTAGTGATGGCGCTGCCGTCTACCGGTCTGTGGCTCATAGCCTCGGAATTACCCATCGCCCCGTCAATCTCTCTGCTGGAATTCGAGTCATTGCTGGTGTTTACCATATCCAGAATGTTAATGCCTACGACAGCAGACTTAAACAGTGGATGAAAAGATTTCATGGGGTCGCAACCAAATACCTGGAAAATTACCTGGGCTGGCGTAGATGGCTGGAACGTTGGGGTGGGCACAACTCGCCAATCATTGGACTCCAGGCCGCTCTCGGACGAGAAAATCAGTTTCAACGTCTAATGCAGACATAGCCTTAAAAAACACCTGCTGGGAACAGACGCGCCTGGATTATCGCCTGCGACGATCAGCCGCTTGAAGTAGGACTGGGAACAGGATTATCAAAACTGGACTCGCCGCGATCTGAGTGGCAAACGGTATGCTTATGTCTGGGCTGATGGTATCTACAGCACTGTGCGGATGGATGACCGGTTATGTCTTCTGGTGATTATCGGTTCTGATGAAACGGGGCGTAAAGAGCTGCTGGCATTGTCTGATGGTTATCGTGAGTCTGAAGCGAGCTGGACGGAAGTATTGATGGATTTGAAACAACGTGGCCTCAAAGGTGCTCCCAAATTAGCTATCGGTGACGGTGCGCTGGGGTTCTGGAAGGCTGTTACCCAGTGCTGGCCGGATACGGATCAACAGCGTTGCTGGGTGCATAAAATCGCCAATGTAATGGAAAAGCTGCCCAAGGCCATGCAACCCAAGGTCAAGGAAGCGCTGCACAATATCTGGTAGGCGGAAACACGGGAAAAGGCTTATAAAGCATTTGATAACTGTATTGAACGTTTTAGTCCTAAATATCCAAAAGCGATGGAGTGTCTGGCAAAGGATAAAGATTCCATGCTGGCTTTCTATGATTATCCTGCAGAAAACTGGCAACACATTAGAACAACTAATCCAGTCGAATCAGTCTTTGCAACTGTCCGGCTGAGAACAGCCA
>NZ_FMWO01000074.1 GCF_900103035.1 Nitrosomonas mobilis | reverse complement strand
GGCGTCGCCTTGCTCCGATCCAGACCCAGTGCTTCATACGTTACGTCCGGTACCGACGATATGTTCGCCTGTATCCCACCAGCTACCATCAAACCACAAGCTAGCAGTACTCCCTTCAGCCAAAATCTGGCATGCATGTCTCTCTCCTTTATATCAAACATAACCGCTTCGTCTTGTTAATTAAACCAAATACTACGTATATCACGAACTATACAATTCTAACACTATCGACAGACAATCAATCTCGACCGTTTCAGATAAGACTACCGCTTCGACACGAATAGTGTCAAGCGATTTCCCAAAATCGCACATCACGTTATTTTATTCGATAACTTTTTCTATCACACTATTATCGCTTTCAAAAAGATTGGTTAATGTAGATTTTTGCATCTTACGCATTGTATGGAAGGATAATCCAGTTCCCGCTGGAATTAATCTACCAACAATTACATTTTCCTTGAGGCCACGTAAATCATCTTTTTTGCCCATAATGGCAGCTTCAGTCAGAACACGAGTAGTCTCCTGGAATGAAGCAGCGGAAATAAATGAATCGGTAGAAAGTGACGCCTTAGTAATTCCCAGTAAAACATATTCGTAGGTAGCAGGCTGTTTGTCTTGCGCCATCAGATTCTCATTCTCGGTCAAAACCTCAGCACGCTCAATCTGCTCACCCTGAATAAAGCCGGAATCCCCGGAATTTGTAATTATCACGCGGCGAAGCATTTGACGAACAATAACCTCAATATGCTTGTCATTGATACGTACACCTTGCAGACGATAGACATCCTGGACTTCATCGCTGATGTAGCGCGCCAACGCTTCAATTCCCTGCAAACGCAAAATATCTCGCGGATCAACAGGACCATCAACAATTGGCTCCCCTTTGTTGACGATCTGGCCGTCATGTGCAGTCACGTGCTTGTCTTTAGGTATTAGATATTCATGCGCGACGCTATCAAGATCCGTAATGACCAGACGTTGCTTTCCTTTGGTATCTTTTCCAAAAGTTACTGTGCCCGTTGCCTCGGCCAGCAACCCAGCATCCTTCGGCACCCTAGCCTCGAATAACTCTGCAACTCTCGGTAACCCACCCGTAATATCACGAGTTTTAGAAGTTTCCTGGGGAATGCGCGCCAATACTTCGCCAATTTCAACCTGCTGGCCATCTTTCACGGTAATGATCGCACCAACCTGAAAAGTAATGCCAACAGGTTGGTCACCACCAGCGATAATAATTTCCTGCTCATTTTCATCAAGGAATTTGACCATCGGCCGCAGTCCTTTTGCTTGCGCAGCTCCGCGTCGTTTGGAATCGATCACAACCAAAGTCGCCAGTCCTGTTATCTCATCAATCTGCTTGACTACGGTCACACCTTCTTCTACATTTTCGAAACGGATTTTCCCGGAATACTCCGCAATTATTGGACGCGTATGTGGCTCCCATGAGGAAAGGATCTGGCCAGCTCGAATCGTTTCATTATCCAATGCCAACAGTTTTGCGCCATAAGGTATTTTATGTTTCTCGCGCTCACGTCCACTTTCATCCTGTATTAGAACCTCTCCACTACGAGAAATAACAATCAGTTCGTTTTGGGTATTCTTGACATAACGGACATTCTGAGAATAGCGAACGATACCGTTGGATTTACTCTCAACTTGACTAATCGCTATTGCTCTTGAAGCGGCACCACCGATATGGAATGTCCTCATCGTCAACTGAGTCCCCGGCTCCCCAATGGATTGAGCAGCAATAACACCCACTGCTTCACCGACATTAACCAGCGTCCCCCGACCTAAATCGCGACCATAACATTTTGCACAGAGCCCATACTTGACTTTGCAAGTAAGAGATGTGCGTACTTTCACTTCATCAATTCCATACTCATCGATTTTATCAACCGCATCTTCATTTAACACTACACCAGCAGGATGAATTATTTTCCCCGAAGGCAAATCAATTACGTCATTAGCGGCAACCCGGCCTAGAATGCGTTCACGCAAGGGTTCTATTACATCGCCTCCCTCGACTAGGGCTTTCATCACCACACCATCATCTGTCCCGCAATCTTCTTCAGTAATAACAAGATCTTGCGTCACATCTACCAGACGACGAGTCAGGTAACCAGAATTGGCTGTTTTAAGTGCCGTATCTGCCAAACCTTTTCTCGCGCCATGCGTAGAAATAAAATATTGAAGAATGTTCAACCCTTCGCGGAAATTTGCGGTAATGGGCGTCTCAATAATAGATCCATCCGGTTTGGCCATCAGACCACGCATACCGGACAATTGCCTAATCTGGGCAGCCGAACCCCTAGCTCCGGAATCTGCCATCATGTAGATGGAATTGAACGATTCTTGAGTCACTACATTACCATTTTCATCTGTTTTAACTTTGCCAGTTTTATGATCGATGACCGGCTCTACACTAAGTTGCTCCATCATCGCCTTAGCTACCTGGTCACCTGCACGCCCCCAAATATCTACAACCTTGTTATAGCGTTCACCCTGTGTTACCAGGCCGGAAGCGTACTGCATCGCGATTTCATTTACCTCCTGCTCCGCTTCATGAATGATGTCATTTTTTTGTTCAGGGGCAAGCAGGTCATCCAGACAAATAGATATGCCTGCACGCGTAGCAAACGAGAAACCTGAATACATGAGTTTGTCAGCAAATATAACCGTTTCCCTTAATCCGCATAAACGGAAACTCGCATTAATTAATTTTGAAATCTCTTTTTTCTTTAATGACTTGTTGATAAGTTCAAAAGGCAACCCCGCGGGTAATATCTCAGATATTAGTGCTCTACCAACCGTGGTTTCCTGCCTGACGAGCGACTCAACTTTTTGCCCTTCTCTCAATAAAGCCATTCTATCAACTGGAATTCTAACGGTAACTCTGGCGTTTAACTCTACAGCGTGATTTTCATAAGCGCGCAGTACCTCCGAAACATCAGCAAAAAACATCCCTTCGCCACGTGCACCAATCTTTTCGCGTGTCATGTAATATAAACCCAACACAATATCTTGTGAGGGCACAATAATGGGCTCCCCATTGGCGGGCGACAAAATATTATTGGTTGATAACATCAACGTGCGACATTCCATTTGCGCTTCCAGCGATAAAGGCACATGTACAGCCATCTGATCGCCATCAAAATCCGCATTGAATGCCGCACATACCAATGGGTGCAATTGAATAGCCTTTCCTTCGACCAACACGGGTTCGAATGCCTGAATACCAAGCCGATGTAGCGTGGGGGCGCGATTTAACATAACGGGATGTTGACGGATAACATCTTCCAGAATATCCCACACTACTGCCGTTTCATTTTCGACTTCTCGCTTGGCGGCTTTAATTGTGCCGGCAATCCCCATTGTCTCCAGTTTATTGAAAACAAAAGGTTTGAATAATTCCAGTGCCATTTTTTTCGGCAACCCGCACTGATGCAGTCTCAACTGTGGACCAACCACAATAACGGAGCGACCCGAATAATCCACACGTTTACCCAGTAGATTTTGCCGGAAACGGCCACCTTTACCTTTAATCATATCCGCAAGAGATTTAAGTGGACGTTTATTAGCACCCGTCATTGCCTTGCCGCGGCGACCATTATCGAGTAAGGAATCCACTGATTCTTGCAGCATGCGCTTTTCATTTCGCACGATAATTTCAGGAGCGCGTAACTCCAGCAGTCTTTTCAACCTATTGTTGCGATTAATTACGCGACGATACAAATCATTGAGGTCGGAAGTTGCGAAGCGGCCACCATCCAGCGGCACCAATGGCCTGAGCTCCGGCGGTAATACAGGGAGGACTTTTAGAACCATCCACTCCGGTTTAATACCAGACTTGTGGAATGCTTCCATAACCTTGAGGCGCTTCCCCATTTTTTTTAGCTTTGTTTCGGAACCTGTAGACTGGATTTCTCGGCGCAGTGTGGCAATCTCATTCTCGATATCCAGATTGCTCAATAGCGCCTGCACACCTTCTGCACCCATAGCAGCACTGAAATCATCACCAAATTCCTCTGTCTTATTAAGGTAATCCTCATCTGTTAGAAGCTGGCCACGGGTTAGTGGCGTCATACCAGGGTCAGTAACAACATAGGCTTCAAAATAAAGCACTCGTTCAATATCCCTCAAGGTCATATCGAGAATTAGACCTAGACGGGACGGCAGAGATTTAAGAAACCATATATGAGCAACTGGCGATGCCAATTCAATATGACCCATTCGCTCGCGCCGCACCTTGGACAAGGTGACCTCGACACCGCACTTTTCACAAATTACCCCACGATGCTTTAGTCGTTTATATTTACCGCACAAGCATTCATAGTCTTTGACCGGTCCAAAAATTTTGGCGCAGAACAATCCATCTCTTTCCGGTTTAAAAGTTCGATAATTAATCGTTTCTGGTTTTTTAACTTCACCATACGACCACGAGCGAATTTTTTCCGGCGAGGTCAAAGAAATTTTTATTGAATCAAATTCTTCTTTTTGTGTTACTTGTTTAAATAGATCAAGTAGTGCTTTCACGTATCACTCCTGTGAATCGATGGGCAAATAAGGCAATGAGTACTAACAAACTGCAAAGTAGCCAATCGGCCTGAATGGTTTAATTTTGTACCAAATCAATATCCAGTCCAAGAGACCTGATTTCCTTGACCAACACATTGAAAGACTCTGGCATTCCTGCATCAATTTTGTGATCACCTTTCACAATACTCTCATAAACCTTGGTACGCCCGTTAACATCATCTGATTTAACGGTTAACATTTCCTGCAGGGTATAGGCTGCCCCATAGGCTTCCAGCGCCCATACCTCCATTTCACCAAATCTCTGGCCGCCAAATTGCGCTTTGCCCCCCAGCGGTTGCTGGGTAACCAAGCTATAGGGGCCAGTTGACCGAGCATGCATCTTGTCATCAATCAAATGATGCAGTTTCAAAACGTGCATATACCCAACGGTCACAGGACGATCGAATGGCTCCCCTGTTCTGCCATCATATAATATTGTCTGCCCTGACTCCGGCAATCCGGCCAAAGCCAACATCTGTTTAATTTCTGATTCATGTGCACCATCAAAAACCGGCGTGGCAAATGGCACTCCTTCTGACAGATTTTCCGCAAGCTCCAGGACCTCCTTATCATCAAGGATAGTCAAATCCTCTTGTTTGCCACTATCATTGTAAATTCTCTCAAGTAATTCTCTAATTTCGACTACGGAGCGCTGCGCCTGAAGTAGATCATTAATTTTTTTACCCAACTGCTTCGCTGCCCATCCCAGATGAACTTCAAGCACCTGTCCGATATTCATCCTAGAAGGAACACCAAGTGGATTCAGAACAACATCTACTGGCGTACCGTCAGCCATGTACGGCATATCCTCAACAGGCGCAATTTTTGAAATCACCCCCTTGTTCCCATGCCGACCAGCCATTTTGTCTCCAGCTTGCAATCTTCTTTTAATGGCAACATAAACCTTGACCATTTTTTGCACACCCGGAGGAAGCTCATCCCCCTGAGTAAACTTCTTTTGCTTCTCGTCGTAGGCCAGATCAAACAACTTCCGCTGCTGCGCCAAACTATCCTTGATCTGCTCCATTTGAAGACTAGCATCTTCATCCACCAAACGAATATCAAACCAATGATGGCGATCTATACTGCCCAAATAATCTTTCGAGATCACTGCTCCTTTGGCTAGTTTTTTGGGGCCACCGCTGGAAATTTTTCCGCTCAACAGACGCTCAACACGCTCAAACGCATCTGCTTCGACAATCCGCATCTGATCACCCAAATCCTTCTTAAATCGCTTTAATTCATCTTCAATTATCTGATTCGATCGCTTGTCCCGCTCAACTCCTTCGCGCGTAAAAACCTGCACGTCAATGACAGTCCCAGACATACCGGCTGGCACATGCAGCGAAGTATCTTTGACATCCGATGCCTTTTCTCCAAAAATCGCTCGAAGCAGTTTTTCCTCTGGGGTTAACTGTGTCTCGCTTTTAGGCGTCACTTTCCCCACCAGCACGTCCCCTGCGGCCACTTCCGCGCCAATATAAACAATACCCGACTCATCGAGTCGTGAACGTTGGCGCTCGGATAAATTTGGAATATCAGCAGTAATCTCTTCTGTACCTAGCTTGGTGTCGCGACTTACTGCAGTTAACTCTTCAATGTGGATTGATGTAAAGCGATCCTCGGAAACAACCCGCTCTGATATCAGGATGGAGTCTTCGTAGTTATAGCCATTCCAAGGCATGAACGCGATCAGCATATTTTGCCCCAAGGCCAGCTCACCCAAATCGGTAGAAGCGCCATCAGCTATAACATCATCGCACTCCAGCCTATCTCCCACCCTAACAAGCGGCCGTTGGTTAATATTAGTATTCTGATTGGACCGCGTGTACTTAATAAGGTTGTAGATGTCCACACCAACTTCACCCATACGCGCCTCCGCATCGTGCACTCGAACCACGATACGGCTCGCATCGACATAATCGACCACTCCACCTCGTCTAGCTTTCACTGCCGTACCAGAATGCACGGCAACCACGCGTTCGATCCCGGTTCCAACCAACGACTTCTCCGCACGCAAGCAAGGTACAGCCTGACGTTGCATATTGGATCCCATCAACGCGCGGTTGGCATCGTCATGCTCCAAAAAAGGAATCAGAGAAGCAGCCACAGAAACGATCTGTGCTGGCGCAATATCGACATATTCAATGTGCTCTCTTGGCGAGAGCGTAAATTCATTTTTATGACGGCACGAAACCACCTCATCTTTGAATGAGCCATCCTGATCTAGATTTGCATTTGCCTGTGCAATAACATAATTGCTCTCTTCAATAGCCGAAAGATAAGTCACGTCATTTGCAACCTTACCTGCCTTGACCAACCGGTAAGGCGTTTCGATAAACCCATACTCATTGGTACGAGCGTATAAAGCCAATGAATTAATCAACCCAATATTCGGCCCTTCCGGTGTTTCAATCGGACAAACTCGTCCATAGTGTGTTGGATGCACATCCCGGACTTCGAATCCAGCTCTTTCCCGGGTCAAACCACCAGGACCAAGAGCTGATATGCGCCTTTTATGCGTAATTTCAGACAACGGATTTGTCTGATCCATAAACTGCGACAATTGACTCGATCCAAAAAACTCTCTTATCGCTGATGAAACCGGCTTTGCATTAATAAAATCATGCGGCATGAGATTTTCCGACTCTGCCTGGCTGAGTCGCTCTCTCACGGCCTTTTCCACACGCGCCAATCCAGTTCTAAATTGATTTTCTACCAACTCACCAACCGAGCGAACACGGCGATTACCCAAATGATCAATATCATCGATTTCACCCACGCCATTACGCAGAGCCACCAAGATCCGGACAACCTCCAGAATATCCTCATTCGACAGAGTAACTGAACCGGTCAATTCCTCTCGACCGACTCGTCTATTAAATTTCATGCGTCCTACAACCGACAAGTCATAGCGATCAGGAGAATAAAACAACCCGTTAAACAAGGCTGCCACCGCCTCTTCTGTCGGAGGCTCGCCCGGACGCATCATACGATAGATTGCAACCTGCGCAGATATTGCTTCAGCACACTCATCAATTCGCAATGTTTGGGAAATATACGGACCGTGATTGAGATCATTCACGAATAATGTATCGATTTCCTTTACGGAAGCCTGCAGAATATTCGCCAGCAATACTTCATTAATTTCACTATTGGCCAGCGCAATCACTTCACCAGTCTCTTTATCTACAATGTCTTTTGCCAGTATTTTTCCTAGCAAGAATTCTTCCGGAACGCTAACGCTGCTCATGCCGGATTGTTGCAAATCGCGGACATGTTTGGCTGTTATTCTTTTGTCCTTTTGTACGATAATCTTGCCGTCCGGCGCAACAATATCAAAATTCGCCAACTCCCCCCGCAACCGTTCGGGCTGCAAACCAAAAAATATTCCTTTTTTCGAGAAAGTAAATCGGTCAAACTCAAAAAATTCAGCCAAAATTTGAGCTGACGAAAAACCCATTGCTTTCAACAAAGTTGTTACAGGCATTTTTCGGCGCCGATCGATCCGAAAATAAACATAGTCTTTAGAGTCAAACTCAAAATCCAGCCAGGAACCACGATACGGAATAATGCGAGCAGAGAACAATAGCTTACCTGATGAATGTGTTTTCCCTCTATCGTGCTCAAAGAAGACGCCAGGTGACCGGTGAAGCTGCGACACAATAACTCGCTCGGTACCATTGATAACGAATGAACCGGTTTCCGTCATCAGGGGGATTTCTCCCATATACACTTCTTGCTCCTTTACTTCCTTGACCGTAGGTTTAGAGGACTCTTTATCAAAAAGAGTCAATCTAACTCTTGCACGCAAAGCAGATGCATAGGTTAGTCCTCTTTGTTGGCATTCTTTGACATCAAACCCTGGCATGCCGAGAGAATAATGAATAAAATCCAGGCGCGCATTGTTTGAGTGACTCTCAATTGGGAAAGCCGCATGAAATGCTGCCTGAAGACCCTGCAGCTTTCGCTCGGCGGAAGGAATTTTTTCTTGTAAAAATTCAGAATAGGACTCTATCTGCGTAGCAAGAAGAAAGGGAAATGATAATATACTAGGGCGCTTAGCAAAGCTTTTGCGAATACGTTTCTTCTCAGCAAACGAATAACTCATTGAATTCTCTCCACGTATTATGCTGCTATTAGGCAATTTTCAGAAATATGACTTGAGACTTGCTATGTTAACCAGGTATTAATTGATTGCACATTCAATAGCAAAAACGTTAAGGTATTGATAGGAAGGATCACCCTTTACCGAAAAATATCAGATAATTTATTAGTGACATCAGCTTGGCAAATCACAAATCAAGCGAATAATGGATAACTAATGCAGAAAGACGTTGCAATTTTTTAGCATCATGGCAATCAAATTACCACCCGCATAACCAAAAGATATTTGCAAAAGCCCTACATCCTTAAAGAAAACAGGGCTGGTGACACGCCATAAGCGTATGCGCCAGCCCAACAAAAGCCATAATTGTTAATTACTTAATCTCGCAACCAGCCCCTGCTTCGGTCAGTTGCTTCTTGAGTGCTTCCGCATCTTCTTTGGAAATACCTTCTTTTACAGGCTTAGGAGCACCATCCACCAGATCTTTAGCCTCTTTCAATCCCAGTCCTGTTGCTGCTCTAACAACCTTAATAACATTAACTTTACTCTCACCAGCGCCAGTAAGGATGACTGAAAATTCTGTCTGCTCTACAGCAGCTTCTCCGCCTCCCGCTGGCGCTGCGGCGACGGCAACGGTCGCTGCAGCAGCCGAAACCCCGAACTTTTCTTCCATCTCTTTGATCAATTCGGATAATTCCAATACCGTCATATTAGCAATTGATTCTAAAATTTCTTGTTTGGCAATAGCCATGAGCTTCTCCTGATTAAAATAAATTACGGTTAAAATGGGTAGCAGTTGTTGTATGCCATTGGATGCTCACAATTCATTATTTTTGATCTCGAACTGCTGCAAGTCCACGCACAAATCTGACAGGAATTTCATTGAGGGTTCTAACAAATTGCGCCACAGGTGCTTGCATTGTACCTAGTAGCTTAGCTAACAACGCATCTCTGCTTGGCAGAGATGCTAGGGCGGCTACGTCCTTCGCGGACATAACGACACCCGCCATTGCACCTGCCTTAATTACAAAACCTTCATTGATTTTGGCAAAATCATGCAATACCTTGGCGGTCGCTACCGGATCGCTCCCAATGCCATAAACCAACGGACCCACCATCTGATCAGCCAATCCTGAAAAAGGTGTGTTGGCAACCGCTCGCCTGACTAAGGTATTTTTGACAACACGAAAATAGACACCCGCTTCCCGTGTTTTAACACGTATACGCGTAAAGTTATCAACGCCCAAACCACGATATTCAGCAATGACCATAGCCTGCGCTTTGTTTATTTCATTACTCACTTCTGCTACGATCGTCTTTTTTTCTTCTAGATTAAGACTCAAAATAGATTCTCCATAGAACACATCTCCAAGCCTATCGTCAACTTAAATACTAAACGATGGCTTTTCGCACTGCAAAAACGGCGTACTTTTATCAGGAGAATGTCTCTTTACAATCCTGCTTGGGCACGCCATCTGCGCTGGGTATCACCAAATACTTAAACTAAAAAAATAAACTTAAGTGTTTGGAAAAGTGAAATTAAGTTTTCGCTTATACATCATACGATGCCACACCAAATTAATTTTCAATACAAGCAAAAACCCCAACGGTCTTTGATAACCCGTTGACAGAATCTGCTGTCAACGGCCCAAAGTTAAACAAATATACCTAGACTAGATCAAACCAGCATGATCAATCTTAATTCCCGCACCCATCGTGCTGGAAACTGCCATTTTTCGCAAATATACCCCCTTAGATGCCGCAGGTTTTGATTTGTTAAGCGCATCAATTAATGCTGCAATATTCTTCAATAGCGCATCTATCTCAAACGAGGCCCGACCAATTGTACAGTGGACTATGCCTGCTTTATCCGCCCTAAATTGTACCTGGCCCGCCTTCGCATTTCTAACTGCGGTAGCCACGTCCGGCGTAACTGTACCTACCTTTGGGTTAGGCATCAAACCACGCGGACCAAGTATCTGACCCAGCTGCCCCACAATTCGCATTGCATCTGGACTGGCTATCGCAAGATCAAAGTTGATCTCACCTGCCTTGATCTTGTCCGCCAAATCCTCAAAACCAACAACATCGGCTCCAGCCTGCTCTGCTTCCTTAGCTTTTTCTCCTTGAGCAAATACCGCAACCCGTACTATTTTACCTGTCCCAGATGGCATCACCACCGAACCACGTACAACCTGATCTGATTTTCTTACATCGATCCCTAGTGAGATGGCAACATCAACAGACTCATCAAATTTTGCTGTCGCAGTTTCCTTAACAAAAACCAGTGCCTCTTCTGGCGAATATAATTTAGACTTGTCAATCCTTTGAACGATTGCCTGATGTCTTTTAGAAGGTCTTCTCATCTTACTGACCCTCCACTTCGACACCCATACTTCTGGCGCTACCAGCTATGGTTCTTACCGCAGCATCAATATCTGAAGCTGTTAGATCAGGAGTCTTTATCCTGGCAATCTCTTCCGCTTGCTCACGCGTCAGCTTACCCACTTTATCCGTATGAGGACGCGGGCTTCCTTTACTCACACCTACAATTTTTTTGATCAACACTGCCGCAGGCGTAGTTTTCATGACAAAAGTAAAACTTTTGTCCGCATACGCCGTAATTACTACTGGAACCGGTAGACCAGGCTCCATCTTTTGGGTAGCAGCATTAAATGCCTTACAGAATTCCATGATATTTAATTGCCGCTGACCTAAGGCCGGACCAATTGGCGGACTGGGATTTGCTTTTCCAGCCGGAATCTGCAGCTTGATATAACCTATAATTTTCTTAGCCAAAATTTTCTCCTCAATGGGTTAGACGAGCATCAAACACTCTCCCCTTTAAATATCAAGGCTATGTCATCGTTAATTGTTGGTTACTACAAATAAACACAAGTTATCATTTATAAACAAGTCATTAACCAAAAAAACCAACAATTTATATTTTGTCTCAAATTCATTGAGTTATATGGTCACCACTAACTAACAATGACATAGCCAATATCAAACAGCATTAACTCTCGCTCTACTACTTACCAATATTTATTCTAAGACATTTCCCCAATCTCACAGACTGTCAATATGCTTTTACCACCCTGAGTAACATTCAGACTAATTATACTTTTTCAACTTGACCAAAATCTAATTCGATCGGAGTCGGTCTCCCAAAAATTGAAACAGACACATGCAATTTGTTTTTATCGTAATTAACTTCTTCTACGCTACCTTGAAAATCAGTAAATGGACCATCTTTAACACGAACGAGCTCACCTGCCTGAAATAAAATCTTAGGTTTGGGCTTTTCTACACCCTCCTTAATTTGATTTAAAATATCATCGATTTCCCGCTTATTGATTGGAACGGGCTGTGTTGTTGATCCGCCTACAAAACCGGTCACCTTGGGCGTTCCCTTAACCAAATGCCAGCTTTCATCGGTCAATTCCATCTCAACCAAGATATACCCCGGAAAAAACTTTCTTTCGCTAATATTTTTTTGGCCACCCTTGATTTCAATCACTTCCTCTACTGGCACAAGTATATCGCCAAACTGATTCTCCAATTTCTGCTGCTTAATTCGCTCTTCTAAGGCCCTTTTAACACTTTTCTCAAAACCAGAGTAGGCATGGATAGCGTACCATTTTTTATTCATTTCTCACCCGGTACACCGTCAACCCTCCTGATCCATTACTAACTTCACAATTGACATGAGCCCCGTATCCACCAACCACAGAAAAATTGCCATTGCCATGACAAATGCAAATACTGCACCTGCTGTCTGCAGCGTTTCTTTGCGATTTGGCCACACCACCTTTTTAGTTTCATCAATTGAATCCTGAGAAAATGCTAAAAATTGCCTGCCCGGTGATGTGAATAATGCCAAAGCGGTCCCTGAAATTAGTCCCAGTAATACTGAAACGACTCGCACCACCATCGGACTTTCATGCAAAAAATAATAGCCGAAAATACCTGCTACACCCAGCATTACCGCTAAAAACAGTTTAACCTTATCCACTTATTAACCTATTCAGAGTTACGACAAAATATTTACACTTTCTACTGCACTACGTATGGTTAATAAATTACAAACACAAACAATATTTTTTCTGAGAAAGCATTGATTTCATCTGACAATTCTGCTGGCAGGCCAGGAGGGCATCGAACCCCCAACCTTCGGTTTTGGAGACCGACGCTCTGCCAATTGAGCTACTGGCCTGTATTTGTCACCAACCAAACTAGTCATTTCTAACGTTATTACTCCAGCACTTTTGCAACAACACCGGCGCCAACGGTACGCCCACCTTCACGAATGGCAAATCTCAACCCTTCATCCATTGCAATGGGGGCAATAAGATTTACTGTAACCGAAACGTTGTCGCCCGGCATGATCATTTCCGTGCCAGCCGGCAACTCTATCGATCCAGTCACATCCGTTGTACGAAAGTAAAATTGCGGTCGATAGCCAGCAAAGAATGGTGTGTGCCGACCACCCTCTTCCTTACTCAACACATAAATTTCTGCAGCAAATTTGGTATGCGGAAGAATACTGCCCGGCTTAGCCAGCACCTGACCACGCTCAACCT
>NZ_FMWO01000076.1 GCF_900103035.1 Nitrosomonas mobilis | reverse complement strand
AGGCAATTGTAATGTGAATCTTCTTTCTTATTGTTTCTAAAATGGTTTGCAATATTTCAACCAAGGCAGTTTCTAACGTCGCGCGGTGGCGGCCTTTCAGTTCCCGCTTATAATCCCGTTTAAATTGTTTGGTACGTTCAATCCTTCGCATTCAAATCTTTAAGAAGTGCATCCATATTCTCGAAAGATTTTAATTTCCCTCGTCGCGCTTCTTTCATTGCAGCAATAGTTTCAGTATTAGGCACTAACGGCTCGAAAGGTAATGCTTTTTCTGTAGCAATACGGGTCAACATCATTCTAAAGGCATCTGAAACAGTCAGCCCCATGCTGGCTAGCACAACAGTCGCTTCTTCTTTAATACGTTCATCAATGCGCGCACGAACAACAGTATTGGCAGTCATAATATTCTTCCCATAGATTTACATAATGGGCCACAATGTAGCACAATAGACATTTTATGTAAAATAATTGTAACTACTCACCCCATACTTTATGAGCTTCACCGGCCAACGCTATTTGAATAGCGACAAGTGGGTTATATCCCTTGTTGGCCATGGATTGCAGATAGCTTGAAATTCGGCAATAGGCATGTGCGTA
>NZ_FMWO01000073.1 GCF_900103035.1 Nitrosomonas mobilis | reverse complement strand
CGATAGCCAGCAAAGAATGGTGTGTGCCGACCACCCTCTTCCTTACTCAACACATAAATTTCTGCAGCAAATTTGGTATGCGGAAGAATACTGCCCGGCTTAGCCAGCACCTGACCACGCTCAACCTCTTCCCGCTTGGTGCCACGCAATAACACACCAACATTATCTCCCGCTTGCCCCTGATCAAGCAACTTGCGGAACATTTCCACGCCCGTGCAAACAGTTTTGATCGTAGGCCGCAACCCAACAATCTCTATCTCTTCTCCAACCTTTATGACGCCACGCTCTACACGCCCCGTCACCACCGTACCCCGACCAGAGATAGAAAATACGTCTTCAACCGGCATAATAAACGCGCCATCAATTGCACGCTCCGGCTCAGGTATATAGGTATCCAGCGCTTCTGCCAATTTGAATATCGAAGGTTGCCCAATCTCGCTCTGATCCCCCTCCAGCGCCTTTAACGCTGACCCAGTGATAATCGGCGTGTCATCGCCCGGAAAATCATATTTCGAAAGCAACTCGCGTATCTCCATCTCCACCAGTTCCAACAATTCGGCATCGTCCACCATGTCCGCCTTGTTCATGTAGACAATGATGTAAGGTACGCCGACCTGCCGTGCCAGCAAGATATGTTCGCGCGTCTGCGGCATTGGTCCGTCTGCTGAAGATACGACCAGAATCGCCCCATCCATCTGCGCCGCGCCAGTAATCATATTTTTTACATAATCAGCGTGCCCCGGGCAATCGACGTGCGCATAATGCCGATTGGCAGTTTCGTATTCAACATGAGAGGTATTGATGGTGATTCCGCGCGCGCGCTCTTCTGGCGCAGAATCTATCTGCGCATAGGATTTTATCTCTCCACCATATTTGTTCGTCAGCACCGTCGTGATCGCAGCAGTAAGTGTCGTCTTACCATGATCCACGTGTCCAATCGTCCCGACATTTACATGTGGTTTGCTTCGCTCAAATTTACTCTTAGCCATACTTTCCTTCCTCGTTTTATCTAGACAGGGCTTATTTTTTGTTGATAATCGCTTCAGCCACGTTTTTTGGCGCTTCTGTGTAATGCTTAAATTCCATCGAATAAGTAGCTCTTCCCTGAGTTGCCGAACGAAGAGTAGTAGAATATCCAAACATTTCAGCTAACGGCACTTCTGCTCTGATAACCTTAAAACCAGGCGTATCATCCATCCCCTGGATTATCCCTCTTCGAGAAGACAGATCACCAACAACATTACCCATAAAGTCCGCCGGAGTTTCAACCTCCACCGCCATCATCGGCTCTAAAAGTATTGCACTAGCTTTCCGCATTCCTTCTTTAAATGCAATTGAGGCAGCCATTTTGAATGCATTCTCGTTCGAATCAACATCATGATACGAGCCATCAAAGAGGGCAATTTTAACATCAACGACCGGATAGCCAGCCAGCACTCCATTCGTAAGTGAATCGACGAGCCCCTTTTCAACTGCTGGAATATATTCGCGCGGAACGGCACCACCCTTAATTTCATCTATAAATTCAAACCCCTTGCCCGATTCATTTGGCTCCATGCGCAACCACACGTGCCCGTACTGACCACGTCCGCCACTTTGCTTGACAAATTTCCCCTCGACTTCAACTTGCTTCTTGATTGCCTCTCGATATGCTACTTGCGGTGCACCAACATTTGCTTCCACACCAAATTCACGCTTCATGCGATCAACGATAATCTCCAAATGAAGCTCACCCATACCAGATATAATCGTTTGCCCAGACTCTTCATCAGTTCTCACTCTAAATGATGGATCTTCTTGCGCCAATCTATTTAACGCGATCCCCATTTTCTCCTGATCAGCTTTTGTTTTTGGCTCAACGGCCACATGTATCACGGGCTCCGGAAAATCCATTCTTTCCAGCGTTATTATGCTATCCAAAGAACACAATGTGTCCCCAGTTGTTACTTCTTTTAACCCAACTGCTGCTGCAATATCACCCGCGCGAACTTCTTTTAACTCTTCGCGCTGATTAGCGTGCATCTGCAATATTCGACCAATTCTTTCTTTTTTTCCCTTTACTGGATTAAATACCGTATCTCCGGATTTAACTATGCCAGAATACACTCGAAAGAAAATTAATTGCCCAACATATGGATCTGTGGCAATTTTGAATGCCAGTGCCGCAAAAGGCTCTTTTTCTCCCGGTTTACGCTCACTAACCTCACCATTTTCCTCTGTGCCCTGTATTGCACTCACATCCAGCGGTGATGGCAGGTAATCAATCACAGCATCAAGCATGGCTTGCACACCTTTATTTTTGAATGCTGTGCCACATAACATCGGAACAATTTCATTATTAACTGTTCTTGCGCGCAACCCCTGTTTAATTTCAGCTAGAGACAGATCGCCATGCTCAAGATATTTGTTCATCAACTCTTCACTTGCCTCAGCGGCAGTTTCTACCATCTTCTCGCGCCATGAATTTGCCTCTTCCAACAAATTCTCAGGTATTTCCTTTTCCTCGAAGTTAATCCCGTTAGACGCATCATCCCAGTAAACAGCTTTCATTTTTACCAAATCTATAACACCCAAAAAACCATCTTCCGCGCCTATCGGCAACTGTATCGGAACGGGCTGGGCTTTGAGTCGCGTATTTATTTGCTGATAAACACGCATAAAATTAGCCCCAGATCGATCCATTTTATTAACAAAAGCCAATCTAGGCACTTTATACTTATTGGCCTGCCTCCACACGGTCTCCGTCTGCGGCTGAACGCCACCAACCGCGCAGAAAACAGTGCAGGCCCCATCCAGCACTCGAAGTGACCGCTCCACTTCGATTGTAAAATCTACGTGACCAGGCGTATCAATAATATTAATTCGGTGCTCTGGATAGCTTCCTTTTTTCATTCCCGACCAGAAACAAGTAGTTGCAGCGGAAGTGATGGTAATACCGCGCTCCTGCTCCTGCTCCATCCAGTCCATTGTCGCCGCACCATCATGCACCTCGCCGAGTTTATGCGACACCCCGGTATAGAACAATATCCTTTCGGTGGTTGTGGTTTTACCGGCGTCTATGTGCGCCATGATGCCTATATTTCGATACCTATCTAACGGGATATGTTTTGACACAATTAATTCCTGAATATTTGCTTATTGCTACATTACACAGCGTTACTGCTAACTGGCATTAGCCCATAAAGTTCACACGCCACAAAAAATTAAAATCTGAAGTGCGAAAATGCTTTATTTGATTCAGCCATTCTGTGAATCTCTTCACGTTTTTTAAATGCCGCACCCCTATTTTCGGATGCCTCGATTAACTCTCCAGCCAATCTTAATCCCATTGACTTCTCACTTCTTTTTCTTGCTGCATCTCGCAGCCATCTCATCGCCAAAGCATTGCGTCTCACGGAGCGCACTTCCACTGGAACCTGATAATTTGCACCACCTACACGTCGACTCTTCACCTCTACAACTGGTCTTATATTCGACAACGCCTGGGTAAATACCTCCAAGGGATCTTTTCCAGTTTTTTTGCCAACCTGATCTAGAGCGCCATATATAATCCTCTCGGACACGGATTTTTTACCATGCGTCATTAGCACATTAACAAATTTTGCCAATTCGATATTATGATATTTTGGATCTGGCAAGATCTCTCTTTTAGGCACTTCTCTACGTCTTGGCATATTTATGCTCCAAATTTATTTCTTAGTACTAATTAAGTAAAAATTGCTGAATATTTCTTATATAATCAATCAGTTAATTACTTTTTGGTTTTTTTGAGCCATACTTGGAGCGTGCTTTCTTGCGATCTTTAACGCCAACCGTATCCAAACTTCCCCGAACGGTGTGATAGCGAACACCCGGCAAATCTTTCACCCTACCACCGCGAATCAGAACAACCGAGTGCTCCTGTAAATTATGCCCTTCTCCACCAATATAACTGCTTACTTCAAAACCATTAGTCAGCCGCACCCTCGCAACTTTTCTTAAGGCTGAATTCGGTTTTTTAGGAGTCGTTGTATATACCCTGGTACAAACTCCTCTTCTCTGAGGGCAACTTTCCAGTGCCGGAACCTTACTTTTGACTATCTTCGCCTTGCGTGGCTTTCTTACTAATTGATTAATGGTTGGCATTTCACGTCCTATTCAGGAGACCTTATCATGGCTATAATTCATTTTCTGGCTGCATCACGACTACAGGCTAACCACGCGCTAGCATTTATCTCGCGTTACTCTATAATCTACCAAGCGCTTTGACCTACTTTAAATCCAATCATATGCATCTTGTTTAAGCAGACAAATCGTCTAAAAGACTGCGGATTCTAGGGCGTTATTCTTTACATGTCAAGTTATGGCATTTATATTATGGCATTTATATTATGGAATTTATCTTTTAACGCTGCCTACTACCATCACTCCTCCTGATTTTATTTTTGCTTGTGGACATGTATACACATTTAGGACGAATCAATTTTTCCATCACGAGCAGATGTTTGGGGCAAATACTTTTTGCCTTTCTTCTCAACCTGCTTGTGTTCAATTTTGCCGCAGCCAGCAACCAAACCGAAACCTGGATTGAAGTTGACACATCCCGACTACAGTTAACCGTTATGAATGCAGGAAAAGTATCGCTATTAATTAGGGGCATCTCGATTGGTAGATTTGGTGCCAGCCGAATACGAATGCGCGGCAGCAATCTTACTCCAATCGGCACTTTCAGGATATCTTCAATCAGAAATAGTCAACGTTTTTACAAATTCTTTGGTATAGATTATCCCAATCGAAAAACTGCCGATCTCGCATTGCAGGCAAACCGGATCGACCTTGCAACATGGAAAAAAATAATCAAGGCCATCGACAATAACATGTCTGTTCCGCAAGATACTCCGCTAGGAGGGCATCTTGGCATCCATGGTATTGGAAAAGGAGATATTGACGTTCACCGTCGTTATAACTGGACCAACGGTTGTATTGCGCTAACTAATGAACAAATTAATCAACTGAATCGCTGGTTAAAACTCGGGATGCGCGTGACTATTTTTTAGTCATTTACATTATTTTTGGATTTCATAGTGAAGGAAAAAGTTCATGACTATGGGTCCTCAGTCTTAATGTGCCAATCTGCCGGACAAAAATGTATTTTTATCAAAAAAAGAAGATGGGGCTTGCAGGTCCCATCTTCTCGCTTTATCTTGTTAACTCACTCTGAAGCGGTCACGCTAATTTTCTTGGGTTGCACCGACTCCCGTTTGGGGATAGTAATCTCCAACACGCCATGTTTAGATGCTGCCGAGATAGCGTCAGGATTAGCAGTATCCGGGAGGCTGAAGCGGCGATAGAAAGACCCAAAAGTTCTCTCCACACGCTTATAACCTTCTTTTTCAGTTTTCGCTTCAGTCTGCTTTTCACCCTTGATGGTTAATACCCCATTTTCCATGCTGACATCAATTTCCTCCGGCTTAACGCCCGGTAAATCGGCATGTAGCACAAATTTGTCTGCTTCTTCCTTGATATCTACCGCTGGCGCCCACTCTGCAGTTGCCGAGGAACCATTTCCAGCCGCATCATCCCGCACTCTCTCCAGTTCACGTTGCAGCTGTGTCAGCAAACCCCAAGGCTCGTATCTTGTAACTGCCATGTCAACCTCCATATCGAAAAAAATTCATCAACAAGTCGCCCAAAAATTTATATTTCGACAACCTGCACCTAAATATTACCTGAGTATTGACAGAACGAATTCTCTGATTTCTACAAGACAGCTGATATTTTAATCAGGATGTTCAACCAACCTCACTTTAAACATGGGGCTGACCACACTATTTTCAAGTAGGCGCGCAAAACAACTTCTTTGATAGAGATAACTCAGCCTGTCTGCAGCCAATCCTTGCCAATCAGAAAGTCGCTGTATAACCTGGCTTCGGGAGTGTCTGCCTCGGGCGACCAGTTGTATCGCCATTTAACGATTGGTGGCAATGACATCAGAATGGATTCGGTACGTCCTCCAGTCTGCAATCCGAATAGCGTGCCACGGTCCCATACCAGGTTGAATTCAACATAGCGTCCGCGACGATATGCTTGGAAATCGCGTTCACGTTCACCATAAACAATGTCACAACGCTTTTGTACAATAGGCACATAGGCAGCTAAAAAATGATCACCGACATTTCTGGTGAGACGAAAACAGGTCGTAAAATCCGGCTGATTAAAATCATCAAAAAAAATTCCACCGATTCCGCGTGGCTCTTGGCGGTGCTTTAAATAGAAATATTCATCGCACCATTTTTTGAAACGCCGGTAGTAGTCTCCACCAATGGAATCAAGCGCACGCTGGCAGGCCTGATGAAAATGCACAGCATCTTCTTCAAAACCGTAATAAGGGGTCAAATCCATACCCCCACCAAACCACCACACCGGTTCAGCACCTTCTTTGATCGCCTCAAAAAAACGTACGTTCATGTGCACGGTAGGTGCATAAGGATTGCGTGGATGTAGTACAAGTGAGACACCAATAGCCTCAAATGCCCTACCGGCCAGTTCCGGCCGCGCGGCCGTCGCTGATGCAGGCAGACCACTACCATAAACATGCGAAAAATTTACACCGCCACGTTCCAGTATGTTGCCTTCCTCGATCACACAACTGGCACCCCCTCCCCCCTGTGGCCGTTCCCAGCTATCGCGCTGGAATTTCCCACCATCTATTTCTTCCAACCCGGATACGATCCGATTCTGCAAATCCAGCAAATACGCTTTTACCTCGCCACTATTCATATCCCCTCCTTGATGAAATTCTTTGTCATTTTACCTGCAAGCCTTGTCATTTTAGATGATCTTGTCCTGAGCTACGCGCGATTGGCGCAACCCATGACTTTTGCACCCATGATAAACTTCAAGGCTAAATTTTGAAGGAAAAGCAATGTCAGGCAATACAATCGGAAAACTTTTCAGCGTCACATCCTTTGGTGAATCCCACGGACCGGCGATTGGCTGTATCGTCGATGGATGCCCGCCAGGACTTACCTTGTCAGAACAAGATATTCAACAGGAGCTTGATCGGCGCAAGCCAGGCACGTCGCGGCATGTTACCCAACGCCATGAAACCGATCAGATAGAAATTCTCTCCGGAGTATTTGAAGGGCAAACGACGGGTACACCGATCGCTCTGCTGATTCGCAACATAGATCAACGCAGCAAGGATTACAGCAAAATTATGGATGTTTTCCGTCCCGGTCATGCGGACTACACCTACTGGCAGAAGTATGGCATTCGCGACTACCGTGGCGGTGGCAGGTCTTCCGCGCGCGAGACTGCTGTACGCGTAGCCGCCGGGGCCATTGCCAAAAAATGGCTGCACGAGCATCACGCCGTGATTATTCGTGGCTACATGGCACAACTTGGCCCAATTCACCTCTCTTTCAAAGGCTGGGAAGACGTCAATCAAAATCCTTTCTTTGCTGCAGACAATACGCGCGCAGCGGAGCTCGAAGCCTTCATGGACAATCTACGCAAATCAGGTGATTCAGTTGGTGCCAAAATTACGGCGATAGCTGAAGGCGTACCAGTCGGCTGGGGCGAGCCAGTGTATGACCGGCTCGACGCTGAAATCGCCTACGCCATGATGAGCATCAACGCTGTCAAGGGCGTTGAAATTGGGGCAGGGTTCGACTGCGTCGCACAGAAAGGCACCGAACATTCCGACGAAATCACCCCGGATGGGTTTTTAAGCAATCACGCTGGTGGCATATTGGGCGGCATCTCTACCGGGCAATCAATTATCGTCAATGTTGCCATCAAACCCACTTCCAGTATTCGCCTGGAACGGCGTTCCATCGACAAAAATGGGCAGCCTGCTATCGTGCAGACCCATGGTCGCCACGACCCCTGTGTTGGTATTCGCGCCACACCAATCGTGGAAGCCATGCTCGCGCTGGCACTGATGGACCACGCGCTGCGCCATCGTGCACAGAACGCCGATGTCGTCTGTAAAACCCCACGCGTACCTGCAAGTGCTTCCAGTCAGGACCAACCTGCCATCAACCAGCAACAGCCAATCCGAACCGAAGACCCGGAACCAGATGAGGCATCCTGACATTTCACATAACCTGCCACAGCCGTTAATCTGCATTCCCACCGGGAGGCAGTATGTTGTGAAATACGATGGTAAAGGTAGTGCCCAAATTGGGTGTACTGGATACTCGTATCTTAATGTTGTTGTTCCTGGCAGCTATCTTGACCAGAGACAGCCCGATCCCGCTGGATGATTTATTATGCACCACCGCTCTGGGCGAATAAAAATATTCATTAAAAATATTGGGCAGGTCTTTCTCTTCGATTCCAATACCTTGATCAGTAACAGTAATATTTCCTGTGGCGTCCTGGAAATTGACTGCAGATAATATCTCTACAGATGCATTGTCATAAGAATAGGTAAGCGCATTCGAAATGATATTCTCCAAAATAATCTCTAATTGCTCTGGAATGCCCACTACCCAGAAATCCTGGGTGGCGTGATCAAGCTTGATGTTCCTGGCATTCGCAACCGGTTCCAGCTTGTCAATAGCTCTTGCGATTACAGCCGCCACGCTAATCTGTTCCATCGTTTCTGGAGTATGCACAGATGCCTTTAACCGCTCCAGCCGGAGCATATCCAGAATCAGTCTTGACATACCAGCACCACGCTTATCTATTCTTGCCAGCACCTCCCTAATGTCTGAAGATACCTCCCCGCAGTAACCACCATTGATCAGATTAATCTTGCTGCGGATAGCATCCAATGGCGCCTTGAGCTGATGTGTCACCAGCATACCGTACTGGTCTTTGTTATATTGCGCTTGTTTCACCTGCTCCATCGCTTCCTTGAGATGCTGTTCATGCGCACGAACTACAATTGATAAACGCGACACCACATACCAGACAATCAGAAACAGTGAATTCAGTGACACCATCCATAGTAGAACCCGCCCCTTGTTCAGACTTTCATCCGGAACCACCTGCGCGCCAACCATAATAGATTGATAAACATAAATAAACATGCCACTTTCTGAGACAAGAACAATGGTGTACATCACCACTACAATTATCAGAACGATCAGACTCTCGATCGCAGAAAAGAAAATGCACGCCAGTGCAATATGCAGAATATAAAAAAATGGAGCTGGTGTAGCCGTACTGCCAACATAGTGCACAACAATCGACAGACAGATTAGGTCAACAATAATCTGCGCCCACAGATTGGCTGATGGGGAGTTATATCGAGAAGGTTTAACAAAATCAAGCGCATAAATATACGCAAAATTGGTGCCACTCAAAATAATACTGACAGCAAGCGGCCAGGTCTGATTTTCCTTTACTCCCAGCCAGGCAAGCGTTTCTGAGGCGGTTAGGAAGAATACCTGCAGCAAGATAAGCCCGGCAACAACGGTCCACCTGAAAATGATGAACCAGCGAATATTCTCAACCAGAATCTCATTGCTGAGTTTATGGCCTTTCTCTCTGGCGGCAGCAATATCGAACTGATGATTGCGATCGCTCCAGGAAAAATCGATTTCAGCCATTGCCAGTCATGCTAGGCAGAGCTATTCAGTTTACTGGGGTTACGATCGAGCCGATCGCGGATAATCGACAGCAATACGGCGGGCTCTACCGGTTTTTCGATGATACAAACCCATTCCTGCGATTTATCTACAAAATAGGGCAAGATCATGTCACCCAGAGACGTCATAAAAACGGCCTGCATTCCGGGGAACTGCTCATGCAGTTCCACATAGGTTTTCAGGCCAGCATCCATGGACTCGACCATAACGTCCAGAATCGCTAGATCTGGAATGGATTCCGGATTATTCAGTGCATTGATAAAATCAGCCGATGTGTGATAGCTATCGACCTCATATCCATTCATCGTCAGAATCCGTCTGACGGTATCACGAATATCAGGATCATCATCAATGTGCGCTATTTTTTGTGGCATGTCATCCCTCTGATTAACAAAATTCCTTGTGCAGTCTAGATCAACGAAATAAAAACTAGCTTTCCGGCGCCATCTACTCATCGGCACTTCAAAAAATACTAAACCTATCAAACCAGGCTAGCAAGCCTTTTTAACCAACAGACTTTTTAACCACCGGATGCAACTAGACTGAACTCAATTACCCGGCTTTGCGTAATGTCAACAATGGCGGCTGCGACAAGGTCGAACGCGTACCAATCAATCCAGCTGCGGTTACGCTGATCACACCTATCAAAATACCGATCAGCCATAGCCAAGGATTGGGGGTATAGGATAAATGCAGTGTGCGCTCACTGATAACATAACCGAGCACGCCGGAACCTGCCGCCGCAAAAATACCCGCCAGTCCTCCAAGAATCGCGAATTCGACAAGCCAGGCACGGGCAAGCTGGCGTTTTCTGGCGCCGAGTGTGCGGAAGATTGCCGCTTCGTATCTGCGTTCATCCTGAGTAGCGGCAATCGCAGCATACAACACGATGAAACCGGCCAGCAAGGTAAACATAAATACAAATTCAACTGCGCGGGCAACCTGAGCGATCATAGTCTGCACGCGTTCGATCATGCTGGCGACATCGATGATCAGGATATTCGGAAAAGCACGTACCAGATGCTGCATAACACCAACTTGAGATGGTGGCAGATAAAAGCTGGTGACATACGTGGCCGGATAATTATCGAGTGAGCCCGGGCGCAAGACTGCAAAAAAATTGACATGAAACGTATCCCAGTCGATTTTACGCAAACTGGTGATAGTCGCCGTAAAATCCTCACCAGCAATATGAAATGTCATCCGATCGCCTAGCTTTACACCAATAGTTTTGGCAAAATCTTCCTCCATCGACAATTCGTTGAAATCGGCTTCAGTAGACCGCCACCATTCTCCGGCAACGATTTCGTTATCCTGCTGGAGTTTATCCATCCACGACAGATTGAATTCACGCATGATGAACTGCTTAGCGTGAGGATTGTGGTCATAATCCTCGGGGCGCACCGTGCCATCGTTGATTCTGGTCAAGCGACCACGCACCATCGGAAACATCTCCGGCTGCGCAATTTCGTGCTGCTCGAAGAAAGTAAACAATGCTGGCTGCTGGTCGGGTTGAATATTGATCAGGAATCGATTGGGCGTGTCAGGTGGCAAACGGGTTTGCCAATCCTGCAGCAGATCGGTGCGAATCAAGGTGAGCGTCATGAGCGCCATCATCCCCAACCCGAGCGCGACTGCCTGCACCAGACTGGCTAGCGTGCGCCGCTTGACGTTAGCAAGACCGTAATGCCATGCGCCTGATCCTTGCGCACGCATCAACAACATCAGTCGGATGATTACCCAGCCAATCGCGGCAAATGCTGCGACTGCCAGCAGAAATCCCAGCATGATCAACAAACCAAGTTTTAGATCACCCGCTTTCCATATAAAAAGGGTAGACAACATAAGCAGTCCAAACGCATAGCCGGCAAAACCATGCAGACTGGTCATGCCCATATCACGCCGGATAACGCGCAGCGCTGGTACTTGCCGCAAATTCAGCAACGGTGGCAAAGAGAAACCCAGCAACAGCACCATGCCGGTCAACATTCCCTGCACCGCCGGTAACCCCCCTGGCGGCGGCAACACTGTACCCGCTAACTCGGCAAGCCAGCGGGACAGAAATTCCTGCGCAATAACCCCCAGCATACAACCCAATAAACTGGAGAATGCTCCCAACATTAGAAAATGATAGAGATACAATCGCAGCAGTACCGACTGGGTTGCGCCCAGACAGCGCATCACTGCGCATCCATCGAGGTGCCGCTGAATAAAACGGCGTGTCGCCAAAGCAACTGCCACGGCGGCGACAACCACACTCGCCAGCGCAGCCAGCCCCAGAAATTTCCCGGCCCGATCCAGTGCCGCACGAATTTCCGGGCGCGCATCCTGGATGCCTTCGACACTTTGACCTGGCACAAGTTGTGCCTCCAGCCAGCTTCGATAAGCGGCGACATCGGCAATTTCACCGGCGACTAGCAACTGGTAGCTGACACGGCTTCCCGGCTGAATAAGCTCGCTGGCAGCAAGATCCTTCTCATTGATCAACAATCGCGGATTCATATTGATGAATCCCACTGAATGGTCGGGTTCGCTTGCAACCAATTCGGTGACGGTCAGCTCAATCATACCGATTTCAAGCTTATCACCCAATTTAACATCCAGCGCCGCCATTGCTTTCTCATCGATCCAGACAGTTCCGGGAGCAGGAATGCCTTGGGCGACGCGCGCAGGCGACTGGGAGAGTTCGTCACCTTCTGCCAGCGAAGTCAGTTGTAGCTTGCCACGCAATGGATACCCCGGCGTGACTGCCTTGATGGCGCATAACAGGTTATTGTCTGCATAACTGACCATGCTCGGAAACCTGGTCAATGCAGCCGTTTTCAGGCGAAAACGCTTGGCCTGCTGCTCATATCCGGGAGGTAACACCTGACTGGAACTGACCAACAGATCACCGCCCAGTAATTGACTGCTCTCATTTACCAGAGCACGCTGCACCCGGTCGGCAAAAAAACCGACTGTGGTCACGCCGCTTACGGCAATGATCAGAGCCAGAACCAGAATGCGCAGTTCCCCGGCACGCCAGTCACGCAGCAACATTCGCAAAGAAAGCCGTAACAGGTTCATGTCGCCATCTCCTTCATGAGTGACTGACCATCCTGCCGGCCTCCAGTTTCACGATCCGCGCACAACGTTCGGTCAGCTTTTCATCATGCGTAACCAGCACCAGGGTGGTACCTTGTTCGCGATTGAGCTCAAACATTAGATCAATAATCTGCGATCCCGTGGCGGCATCCAGATTGCCGGTTGGTTCATCGGCAAACAGCAGTTTCGGCTGAGTGACAAACGCCCGCGCAATAGCAACACGCTGTTGCTCTCCCCCCGATAACTGCCTGGGATAATGTTTTGCCCGTTTCTCTAGCCCTACTCGCGTCAGCCAGTTGACGGCGGCATCACGCGCCTGACTCTCTCCGGACAACTCCAGCGGAAGCATGACATTCTCCAGCGCAGTTAATGCCGGTAGCAGCTGAAATGACTGAAACATGAATCCCAGTAATCTACCACGCAGCACAGCCCTCTCATCCTCATCAAGTTTAAATATATCCTGCCCATCGAGAAAAACGGTTCCCTGGGTTGGTTCATCCAATCCAGCCAGCAAACCCAGCAAGGTAGACTTTCCCGAACCGGATGCACCGACCACGGCAATGGATTCACCTGCACTTACTTGCAAACTAATCTCCTTCAAGATTGTCAATGTGGTTTCGCCGGTTTCTATCTCTCTCGTCAGTTCTTGAGCTTGTATGATAGGCTGACTTTTTGTTTGCACGGATTGCTCAATCGATAGATTTTTTGCCATGAAAAAATTTTTACTCATCGTAGGTTGGTTATTTATTACTTTAAGTTCTCATCCTGCCTGGTCTGCAACTGGTATCAAAATCATGATACTTGGAGACAGCTTGTCCGTTGGTTACGGTTTATCACCAAATTCCGGTTGGGTGGATTTGCTCCGGCAACGCCTGCAAACTCAGTCATCCAGTTATGAAGTGATCAATATCAGCATCAGTGGAGAAATCACTCTGGGTGGGCGCAAACGCATCGAGCAGGCGCTTACCATACATCAACCCGCTATTGTTGTAATTGCACTTGGCGGCAACGATGGTTTGCAAGGCAAATCAATCCAGTCGATATATGACAATCTGGAAACAATTGTGCTGACCTGTAAACAGCACAATGTCGTACCGTTGCTGGTTGGGATGCAATTGCCGCCCAATTATGGCATAAGTTACATTCGAAAGTTTCGTGATATTTTTCCCCGTCTAGCGCAACATCATCAGTTGCAGCTCGTTCCTTTCATGCTGGAAGGATTTGGTAAAAATCGTGAATTTTTCCTGGCAGACGGCATTCACCCCAATGAACACGCCCAGGAAAAAATCATGGAAAATATCTGGCCTACCCTCGCTTCTCTGCTGGAATCCATGCAGCCCTTGGTTGAGTATAAGGAATCCAGCATACAAACAGGACACATACCAGATTAGCCGGACATCTATTAAATGACTGTATCCGTATCATGGCGACACCGTTACGATGTCATAAATCTGTAAGATCTTCTTTATATAATTTAAATAATTTAACGTAAAGATGAGGCACTAAATGTCCGCGACAGTTCTGATTGTTGAAGATGAACCTGCCATTCAGGAATTGATTTCCTATAACCTGAGAAATACTGGCTATGTTGCGCTAAGCGCTGATACAGCAGAACAGGCCATCGCAATGGTCAATGAAATCCTGCCTGATCTGGTGCTGGTGGACTGGATGTTACCCAATATGAGCGGTATCGATTTTGTTCGTTTGTTACGCGCCAGACCGCGTACGCAACCAATTCCCATCATTATGTTGACGGCCCGTGCTGATGAAGCCGACAAAATTTCCGGACTGGAAATGGGTGCGGATGACTACATTACCAAACCCTTTTCGCCACGTGAATTGAACGCCCGTATCAAAGCAGTTTTACGTCGACGTATTCCAGAAGTATCAGATGAGGTAATCGAAATCGGCGGTTTGCGTCTCGACCCGACCACTCATAGAGTAACCGTCTCGGATATTCAGGAAGAGGCCCGCCCACAAGAAATCATGCTTGGCCCAACCGAATTTCGCCTACTGCATTATCTGATGGCACATATCGAACGCGTTCATTCTCGTGCCCAGTTACTGGATAGAGTTTGGGGAGACCATGTTTTTGTTGAAGATCGCACCGTTGATGTCCATATACGCCGGCTGCGCAAAGCACTGGAAATAGTTGAAAAAGATAATCTAATTCAGACTGTTAGAGGAACAGGCTACCGGTTCTCAGTCAGAAGTGAAGTCAGTTATTGACGTTTTCCCAACGCCGTGATGCAATCAGGAGATTTGCCGACCAGAGTAACTTTCAACATTAAAATCAATATTAACTTTAGCCCAGGCCTCACTTTCACTGACCAGTAGCGTATCGGTTAATGGGTAACATTCCAACCATTCCTGTGGAATAAGTAATCTACATTTGCTGCTTTCTATAGCCATCTCCATGCTCGGCAGTTCAATACTGGTACGGCTGTGATAGAAAATTGCCGCGAGGCGCAAAGCAACCACACGTGCAAAATTGATCGGATCACTAATAAATTCCCTGGTTTTGGTGAGCGAACCTCGCACTGCCAGCGCCAGTTGACCCAACTGCGACTGCTCCATTCTGGAAAAGCCAGGAATATCAGCATTATTCAAAATATAGGCCGAATGTTTGTGGAAGCCGGTATGCGCAACACAGATCCCAATTTCATGCAGGCGTGCTGCCCACGAGAGTATTTTCAAGGCATCCTCTGCCGTCTTCTCATCCGGATAATTTGCCAGCATTTGCCTTCCCAGCACGAGGGCGAGCGATTCAATCCGGTTTGCTTGTGCGGAATCGATGCGATAGCGCTGCATGAATTGCTGCACGGAAACTTCGCGCATATCTTCCTGGTGGAATCTTCCCAGCAAATCGTATAGAACACCTTCACGCAAGGCGCCAGTAGTGACAGCCATACGCGTAATTTTCAATTCGGTAAAAATAGCTGCCATGATGGCAAAACCGCCAACAATGACTTTCTCACGATCTGGTTGCAAACCAGCTAACCCAAGATTGCGACTGTCCCCCACTTTGATAAGGTGGTCGCGTAATCTGTCTAGCCCCATCGACGTGATGACTTCAGATTCGTCACCATCATTAAATTGATTCAGGCTGAGTATGCGCGCCAATGCGCGCGCGGTTCCTGATGCTCCATATGCTTCCTGCCAATGATCAAAGGAAAAATCTGTAGAAATTGCCTGTATTTCAGTTCTGGCGGCAAACTCTGCGCGCTTCATCGCACCCTTGCTGATTTTCCCATCCGAAAAAAAACGTTGGCTATAGTTGATGCACCCCATATAAAGGCTCTCAAGCTTACTGGATTCAAGACGGTTGCCGATGATAAATTCGGTTGACCCTCCACCAATGTCTATGACGAGCCGATTGTTGTCTGAAGCAGGAAGACTGTGCGCCACTCCCAGGTAGATCAATCTGGCTTCTTCATGTCCGGCAATAACCTCAATCGGGAAGCCTAGGGCTTGTTCTGCTTTTTCCAAAAAATCAGCTGCGTTCCTGGCGACACGCAAAGAATTTGTACCAACGACACGTACCGCGTGCTGTGATAGTCCACGTAACCTTTCGCCAAATTTTTCCAGACAGATCAATGCTCGTTGCTGGGAGGCCTCATGCAGAAACTCGTCTTCAGACAGGTCTGCTGCAAGTTGCACCATCTCTTTTAGGCTATCCAGCGGGTAGAGCTGTTTGTCTACGACTCTTGCTACCTGTAGATGAAAACTATTGGAACCCAGGTCAACTGCCGCCAAAGTCGAATACTCATGCATGAATCAGACGGCTGGAGTTTTTTGTGATTTGAGATGCGAAGGCATTACTCGTTGACCTCACGCTCGATTTCATCAGCAGAGATATGCCGCACATCCTTACCTTTGACCATATAGACCACATATTCAGACATATTTTTTGCGTGATCCCCTATTCGCTCTATCGCCTTGGCGACAAACAGAATTTCAATGGCAGTCGAAATCTTGCGAGGATCTTCCATCATAAAGGTAATCAACTGCCGAATAATTGAGCGAAATTCCTCGTCCACCTCGTCATCCTGACGCACAATTTTGGCTGACACGCTGGGATCCAAGCGGGCAAAGGCATCCAGGGCCTTATTTACCATGTCGATCGTAAGATTGGCGATATGCTTGATTTCAATAAAACGGGGGACTTTCAGGCGACCGGTATCGTAGATCAACTTGGCCATCCGGGCGATTTTGGCCGCCTCATCGCCAATTCTTTCCAAATCGGTGATGGTATTGATGACGGTCATGATCATACGCAGATCACCGGCCGTTGGCTGACGGCGAGCAATAATCTGGCAGCTGAGCTCATCAATTTTCACCTGCATGGCATTGACTCGGTGATCATTTTTTATGATCTGCTCAATAGCCTGTTCATCACCAGTGGATAGCGCCTCAACAGCCTGCTCGATTTGCTGTACGACAAATCCCCCCATTTGCAATACGCTGGTACGGACTTCTTCAAGATCGGCATCAAATTTTTTGGAAACATGCTCTTTTGTAATCATGCGAATCGCTCTGGATAGTCTAAATTATCAATAATAGGTAAGATTGATGACAAACTGATTGCAATTATCTTTCAACTGGTAGACCACTCATTCATGAAAAAATGGAATCAATCTGACAATGTCTTCCAGGAACTCAGGGCTTCAAACAAACCAGTTTGCTGGGAGCAAATATTTTATAGCTTGATGGTTTCAACACCTTGTTGCGTTCCCAGCAACAATAAATCCGCGCCTCTTCTGGCGAATAAACCATTAGTGACGACGCCGGCAATCTGATTCAAGGTGGTTTCGAGTTCAACTGGATTCGCTATATTCAGATTATGAACATCAAGAATTAAATTCCCATTATCAGTTGTAAAGCCAACGCGCAGCGCCGGCTGTCCGCCAAGCAGTGCAATTTCACGCGCCACATAGCTGCGCGCCATGGGAATAACCTCAACCGGCAGCGGAAAGTTCCCCAGCACATCAACCAGCTTGCTCTGGTCGGCAATACAAATAAATTTGCGCGCTACCGCAGCCACGATTTTCTCGCGGGTTAACGCACCACCGCCACCTTTAATCATATGCAGATGACGGGTAACTTCATCAGCACCATCCACATAAACCGGTAGATTATCAGCATTGTTCAGCTCAACCACCTCAATTCCGTGTTTTTTTAACCGTTCAGCTGTTGCTTGTGAACTTGCCACCGCGCCTTCAATCTGGTGTTTGATCGTAGCAAGCGCATCAATAAAATAATTTGCCGTGGAGCCCGTTCCCACACCAACCAGGCTGCCTTTTGGTACATATTGAATTGCAGCCTGCGCGGCCGCCTGTTTTTGTTCGTCTTGAGTCATATTGATTTGTAAGTTATGCTGAAGCATGCTTCTAAAGGACAGCTCCAAAAATTCAGATTTGTAAACATTCCTTTTCGGGATTGCCTGTTTATTGGTTTCGATATCTGATGTTGCTGCATACCTGCTCTACTGTGAATCCCATCGCCTGATCAGAGCGTATCATAACTTGGTATCAGTTTTGTAATTAATAAGCACGGATTAAGTTAGCGTAACTGAAATAAACATGAATATATCCCATCGACCGAATTTTCATGAGTACTATTAAGCTGCTTCCCGATGGCCTGATCAGTCAAATAGCGGCCGGGGAAGTGGTTGAACGTCCAGCTTCCGTTCTGAAAGAATTGATGGAGAACTCGATCGATGCTGGTGCAACTGAAATCTCTGTGGAAATCCATCAAGGCGGTTTTAAACAGATAAGGGTTACCGATAATGGCACGGGAGTCGCTGCAGAAGAATTACCACTGGCGCTGATGCGGCACGCAACTAGCAAAATTGGCAGCCAGGAAGATTTACAGAATATTACCAGCCTGGGCTTTCGTGGTGAAGGACTGGCCAGTATTGCCTCGGTGTCTAATTTGTCGCTCATCAGCCGCCACCTGACCGGAGAACACGCCTGGCAAATCCGGACAGAAGGAACACGCTTACTGCCCGTCGAGCCAGCTGCTCATACAGTTGGCACCACAGTGGAAGTAAGTGATCTTTTTTTCAATTTACCGGCACGCCGCAAATTTCTCAAAACTGAGTCAACTGAATTTGCGCATTGCGAAGCAGTCTTTCAACGTATCGCGCTATCACACCCCGGCGTAACTTTCCGTCTGCAGCGGAATGGGAAACTACGTGGCCACTATCCAGCGTCGGAAATCCGCTCACGTATCTCGGCCATATTGGGTGAAGAATTCACACAAGCCGCCATATGCTTCGATGAACCCTCCGCCGGCCTCAGCTTATGCGGCATGTTAGCGTTACCCGCTTATTCCCGCGCAACCAGCGACACACAGTACTTTTTCGTCAATGGCCGCTTCATCCGCGACAAACTGGTAACGCATGCCTTACGTGAAGGCTACCGGGACATACTGCATCACGATCGCCACGCCGCTTTCGTGCTGTACTTTGATATTGAACCGGGACAGATTGATGTCAATGTGCATCCAACCAAAATAGAAATCCGCTTTCGCGAAAGTCGAGCGATTCACCAATTCATTTATCATGCTGTCAGCAAGACACTGGCGTCTCAACACGGTCTGGATACCAACGTGCCCATGACGCCTAAACCACTCAGCTCAATCCCGCTCAGCCAGACCGGTGAACAGCAACAGACCGCAGATCACCAACCAGCTCAGCATAGCTTCAAAGGCAGCTACTACCGGCAACAAAGCTTGCCGATCAGAACGATTGCACAATCACCCTCACCATTCTACGAAACCCTATTTGGCAACAAGTCCGAAGCAGCTGCCATTCGTGACGACAACCCACCCGCACAGGAACAAGCTGCCCCGCCTTTGGGTTTTGCCATTGGTCAGCTGCATGGCATTTACCTACTGGCGCAAAATACGAAGGGATTGATCCTTGTAGATATGCATGCAGCACATGAACGTATCGTTTACGAACAGCTGAAAGCCTCGCTGGATCAACATAAGCTGGCCGTGCAGCGTTTATTGATACCCGTAACGTTTCATGCAGACAGTTTAGACATAGCAACCGTTGAAGAAAGTCAGCAGCTTTTGCAGAATCTGGGTTTTGAGATAGCAATGCTATCCGCCACCTCCTTGGTAATCCGCACCATACCTGCTATGCTGCAGGGGGCTAATATTGAGAAACTGACACGGGATGTGCTGCAGGAAATCCGAGAAGGTGATCCCAAACTGCTGCTGACTGCGCAACATAATGAATTGCTGGCCACTATGGCATGCCATAGCGCCGTGCGGGCTAATCGCCAGCTAACTCTGGCCGAAATGAACGCCTTACTGCGACAAATGGAGCAAACTGATCGCGCCGATCAATGCAATCATGGACGTCCTACCTGGTTTGAAATCAGTCTGGCAGAACTTGATAAAATGTTCATGCGCGGCAAGTAATCTCGGTTTCATCAATAACTGTTTTCGGGAGACAACATGTTTCAAAAAATTCTGGTACCAGTCGATGGTAGTCCAACCTCAAAACGCGCCCTGCAGGAAGCAATTGTGTTGGCAAAACTCACCCACGCACAGGTTGCACTCGTTCATATCTACACCGATATTGCTTATCTAGTGGATGAAGGCTACATCAACTACGAAGAATTGCAGAAAACCGTACAACTCGCTGGCGAGAAAATACTGACCGAAGCTGCCGAATCCGTTCGGCAGGCGGGCCTGATAACACAAACAAAATCAATCTCGGCTGGCAATCAGAAGATTGCACAAGCAATCATTGCCGAGGCAGAATGCTGGCAGGCTGACTTAATCGTAATCGGTTCACATGGCCGTTCAGGGCTCACTCGTCTGCTGCTTGGCAGTGTAGCGGAAGGCGTTACAAGAAGTTCATCAATACCAGTATTACTGATTCGCGGCACTGGAAATTGATTTGAGCGATTCGAATGTCGTTTCAAATTTATTAAACAGGCCTACTGTTACACTACTCAAGCTTGCCATGACATTGCTTGTATTTCTTCCCTGACCCACACGGACAGGGATCATTGCGCCCGACCTTGTCATTCTTGCGAACATAAGGTTGTGTCTTGTTTTCCACATCATCCTGTTTTTCTGCTGTCGGCGCATCTTCACCCACTACTTCTTCATAGCTGGCATGATGGTACTGTACATTTCCTGGAGCAGGTGCTTCGGCTACAGCATCCACTTGTTGTTCGCTTCTGATCTGTACTGTCAGCAAGATTCTGGTCACTTCCGCTTTAACGGATTCCAGCATTCCGGTAAATAACTCGAAAGCCTCGCGTTTATATTCCTGCTTGGGATTTTTTTGTGCGTAGCCCCGCAAATGAATACTTTGCCGCAAATGGTCCAACGCTGCCAGATGTTCACGCCAGTGACTATCAAGCGTATGCAACATCACCACTCGTTCATAGTGCTGCATCAACGCCGTGCCTGCCTGCATCACCTTATTCGCATAAAAAGTGTTAACCGCCTCAATAATACGCTGCCGCAAGCTTTCTTCGTGTAAATCATGGTCTTCGTCCAGCCACTGCTGAACAGGCAAATGGAGATTGAATTCAGCTGTCAGCGCTTTCTCCAGTCCGGTAATATCCCACTGTTCTTCAATACTCTGTGACGGCATATACAAACTGACAAGCTCGTCGATGACACTTTCCCGAATGGCGCTGATGGTATCGGAAATATTCTGGTCTGCCTCCAGTAACTCGCTGCGCTGCTGATAAATAACCTTACGCTGGTCATTGGCAACATCATCGTACTCCAGCAATTGTTTACGAATATCGAAATTGCGCGCTTCAACCTTGCGTTGTGCATTTTCAATTGCACGGGTCACCCAGGGATGCTCAATGGCCTCTCCTTCCGGCATGTTGAGTTTGGTCATGATACTGGCGACACGATCCGAGGAAAAAATACGCAGCAGCGAATCTTCCAGTGACAGATAGAAGCGGCTGGAACCAGGATCGCCCTGTCGGCCTGAACGTCCTCGCAACTGGTTATCAATACGGCGAGACTCGTGTCGCTCCGTCCCAATAATATGCAATCCACCCAGCTTGATTACTTCGTCATGCCGGATTTGCCAGGTATCCTGTATAGCCTTGATGCGCTCAGCTTTGGTTTTATCATCGAGCGTTGCATCAGCCTGAATACGATGGATTTCAGGTTCGGGATTCCCTCCCAACACAATATCGGTGCCGCGTCCGGCCATGTTGGTCGCAATCGTGACCATTTTTGGCTGACCCGCCTGAGTAATGATATCCGCTTCACGGGCATGTTGTTTGGCATTCAGAATCTGATGCGGCAGTTTTTCCTGATTCAACAAATCTGACAGCAATTCATTGTTTTCGATGGATGTCGTACCGACCAGAACGGGTTGTCCACGTTCATAACAATCCTTGATATCTGCGAAGATTGCCTGATATTTTTCCTTGGCAGTACGAAATACCTGATCCATGCGATCCTCACGAACCATCGAACGATGTGTCGGAATCACCACGGTTTCCAGCCCGTAAATTTGCTGAAATTCAAATGCTTCTGTATCCGCCGTTCCTGTCATGCCTGCAAGTTTTTTATACATGCGGAAATAATTCTGGAAAGTGATGGAGGCCAGCGTCTGGTTTTCTTTCTGGATGGCAACATTCTCCTTCGCCTCTACCGCCTGATGCAATCCCTCCGACCAACGCCGCCCCGGCATTAACCGACCGGTGAATTCATCAACGATAATGACTTCATTATCCTGCACCACATAATGCTGATCACGATTGTATAAATTATGCGCACGTAATGCTGCATTGAGATGGTGTATCAGATTGATATTTGCCGGATCATACAAACTGGTTCCCGCAGACAACAATCCGGCTTCACTTAGTAATGCCTCAGCATGTTCAAATCCCGCCTCGCTTATCAGCACTTGTTGAGTTTTCTCATCCACACTGAAATCACCCGCACTTTTCTCATTTTCCTGTTTGATCAGCTTCGGAATGAGTCTGTTGATTTTGGTATAAATTTCAGTATCACCTTCCGCCATCCCGGAAATAATCAAGGGTGTGCGCGCTTCATCAATCAGGATTGAATCCACTTCATCGACAATCGCAAAATTAAGGGGTCGCTGCACCCGCTCGACAACATGCCCCACCATGTTGTCGCGCAGATAATCAAAACCATATTCGTTATTGGTGCCATAGGTGATATCCGCTGCATAGGCAGCCTGTTTGTCTTCCTGCGGCATCTGTGACACCACGACGCCAACCGTCAGTCCCAGAAAACGATAGACCTGCCCCATCCACTCGGCATCACGCCTGGCGAGATAGTCATTGACCGTCACAATATGGACACCCTGACCAGATAAGGCATTCAGATAGGTCGGGAGCGTTGCCATCAGCGTTTTACCCTCACCCGTGCGCATCTCGGCTATCTTGCCCTCATGCAGCACCATGCCGCCGATCAGCTGCACATCAAAGTGGCGCATACCCAATACGCGTTTGCTGGTCTCGCGCACCACCGCGAATGCTTCCGTCATCAACTGGTCCAGCGTTTCTCCATTCGCCAGTCTGTTTCTGAACTCATCCGTTTTTTCATGCAACTCGGCATCTGTCAACACGGCAATGGCCGACTCAAGCTCATTAATCTTGCGCACTGTTTGCATGTACTGCTTGACGAGCCGATCATTACGGCTACCAAAAAACTTTTTCAGTAAATTATTCAGCATGGGATGATGGTTTTTTAATGCCTGTCAACAATTGAGAATTGATCAGAAATATTTCCTGATATATTAAATTCTATTCGGATTGTGTCTGCTGGCAGCAGACAACCTGGCTAGTCAGCTTTTTTCAAGAATCTGGAGGGATTGAGCGGTATGTCATTATGTCTGATTTCAAAATGCAAGTGCGGCCCGGTAGAACGTCCACTGCTACCAATTTCCGCAATTTTTTGTCCTTTTAATACGACTTGACCTACGTTAACCAACAACCTGGATGCATGTGCATAGCGACTAACCAGCTCATTGCCGTGGTCAATGGCCACCATGTTACCATAACCAGGATGACGGGCAGAAAAGACAACTACTCCGCCAGCTGCAGCCTTGATTGGTGTGCCCATTTTGGCAGGAAAATCTACGCCTTCATGAAAACTTTTTTTGCCGGTAAAAGGATCGATCCGAACACCAAAGTCTGAAGAAAACCAGTCTGTCTCCAACGGCATTGCGCTTGGTAGCATCTCTTGCTCAATTCGATCACCCAATAACAAACTGTCCAGTACTGCTAATTTGTCTGCTCTGTCTCTCAGAGACCTGGCGACCGAATGTAATGTCTGATTGAGTTCATCTAATGATAGATCCTGTTCCCGGATCTCCCTGTCAATCCCACCTTGCCCCGGCAGTTGATCAAAGGAGAGTTCCTGTGGATCAATGCCGTATAAATCCACTAGCCGCCGTCCTAATTCATTCAAGCGAAACAGCTGCACCTGCATTTTTCCCACTTTAGCCGCCATAAAATCCAGATTTTTATTCAAATGCGCCTGAATTTTATGATTTCTTTTGGCCTCCGGGTTCTGCAGAACATTACGCAGTATCGGATAATTAATTTTATCCGCAACCTCCCCGGCAAAATGATTCAGGGTAACGGCTAAAAGTATTACCATCATCAGCAATAACAGCAACCCCATTAACAAGTGGGAGCGTGTCAAAGTTAGTGATTTTGCTTGCCCAAACCGGTCAGAAATAAGAATAATATTCATCTGTTCTTCCTTGGATTAATTTGCCATGTCGATCTTTAATTTAAGAAACTACTTAACCATTCTTGGCAACCAGCCTGATTATGAACCTATAATCAATCAGGCAAAACAATTAATTGAAATACAAAACAGGTTTTTGCAAATAATTCCATCGTCTATCGGAAGTCGCTGCGCGGTGGGAAAATATTCGAATGGCGTAATTCTAATCTATACCGATAACGGCGTGATAGCCAGCAGATTACGCCAATTGGCGCCCGCCATCCTGCGGCATTTCAGCAATAATAATCTTACAATCAATGAGATAAAAATAGCAGTACAACCCAACCCTTCTCAGGGTCATCCACCCGATTCACGCAAACGCACTCAGCGACTCAATTCATCCGCTACCCGTCACCTGAACGACCTGATCGCTACGTTGCCCGACGAATCACCGCTTAGACAGGCGCTGGTAAAGCTCCTGTCTAACAACAAGCAACAAGTATAAAAAACAGCTCTTATGTTATCAAAATACCCGCTGCACCAACAGGGAAATATCCGCTAGTTTTTCTCCATATTAGAGAGAAAGCGATTAGCCTCATTGATGGAATTTTCCATTGAAACAATCAGCGTAGAAACATCGGATTGCAGGTTACCCAGCTCGCTCTTCAAGGAGGTAATCGCCTGCGCATTAAGATTATGCTTGAGATACATAACCTGATCATTAAACACAGACAATACCGGTTGGATTCTCGTCTCTGCATTTTTCATGGCAATAATCAGTTGCCGGTAATGGTTGCGCGTCGCAACCAGTTTATCCTGACTTTGCCGCTTGAGGGCAGGATTACTGTATTGCGTGATTTCCGTCTCCCACTCCCTGAACAGCGCGACAGATACGCTTTCAATGTCAGCGATACGCTCTTTCACTTCGTTTGCCTTATCGACACTGGCTTCGTATTCGCTATTCAGTTTTTTATAAAGTTTCTCAAGATTGCCTCCATCAAAACGTGTCACTGCCGTGAACTGCTCCAATGCAGATTTGAACTGCTGTTTGGTCTCTCTCTGAGTATCGCGCGCCTTCTCGACCCGATACACCAGCACATCCCGCTTGGGAATCCCGATTTTCTCAAGCCCGCTGTAGTACATGCTGGAACAAGCCGTCAGCAAAACTACCAGCATAAACAGGGGCAACAGCACCAGTCTTACCATGATTAATTTTTCGCCTCCTTTAAATTTTCTTCACCGCAGAACACCACGTCGCAATAATTGCCACATGACCTTGTAGCCCCATAGCACGGGATGACGCCTGAGCACCGGCGTAATCTCGACCCGCACACCGGTATGCCGTTCGATTTTCCAGGCCGCATAATCCAGGCAATCCCGGAAGGTCAGCGTCGCCTTACTTAGACGCAGAATCGACAGCACTCTACCCTGCCAGCGCCGCAACCGCCAGTTCACTCTGGCCCTGAATTTTTGTGCTGGCGTTACGCTCACCACATATTGGCGCTCCGCATTCAACGTCAACACCGGATTCAGCGCAGGCAGTGCCGCAGCCGTCAGACGCCGATAGACCGGCAAATTAATCTCCATTAGCAAATTGGAACGCGATTGACGTTCGGCGCGCAATTCCGAGGCGTAAGTCAGCCGCAACCCTGAAGCCCATATCTGCTCGACAGTCACTTGTCCCGCTGGGAGCATTGGCAGCGTGGTTTCAAGAAACCTGATGATCGCCCACGCCTGAACAATCCGGATGCGTCGCACAATAGTTTCATCCCGGCCAAAAAGCAACTCGAAGGGCTGGGCAAAACGCGCCCAGATGTAAGGATGAAACCAGTGACTCGCGGCTTTCTCAAAATGCGCGGTTGATATAACAGCATATTTAGCGCGCAGCATGCCGCCACCATTTGGAGCAGGCACCTCCAGAAAAAAAACATTTGGCGCCAACCAAATATTCAAATAACGCAAAACCTTTTTGTCATAGGCACGGCAGTAATCATCAACCAGCACGTAGAAATCGATAACACCTTCGCCCAGCGTTGGCCCACGCAGGCTGGAGCCATACAGAAGAATTGCGTCCAGCGCTACGCCAAAACGCTGCTGTAACTGATCGGTCAGTGGCAATAATTCCGTTGGTATTGCTGGTATCGACTGTGGCGTGATTGCAGCAATGAGTGATGCTGGCGGTGCGGGAAAATCTGTTTTACCTTGCATGCTATAACACACTAAAGGACACGAAAATGCAGTGGACCATCCTCATAGATCCGCAACGGTCCATGCTGACTCGAAGCCTGATAAACCTCTCCATCGACGATATAGTCATCATCCAGCAATAACTCGAGCCGAGAAGTGTTATAGCTAATATATCCATCTGCTTGCCGTAAATGGTGACCACGCCCGACCATCAGCAGCCATATCCGGATCCAGAATTTTTTGCTGCACTGCGTAACGAAAGTAGCATGCAACGCTGCCGATTCCCGTCCCCAATACGGACGCATTCCCAGCAGCAGGCGTTCCAGCGCGCTCACCAGGGCAAACAGATAAACCTTTTTCCGAACATTCCCAGCTTCGTCCTTTTCTGTGATACATACTGGCGCCCACTGCGCTTGTGGGTGCCCCAGAAATGTGCCAAAAATCGAGCGCAAAACAATCATGATGGTGAAGATACTACCGGTTATCCCAAGCTGCTTGACTCTACTTCGTGAAAACTTGACGCCACGCGCGATCATACCCAGACCAAACAGCATTCCATAGACATTTTTAATACCGGTCTGCTCAATACGTAATACCGGTCGCTTGATGATTTCCTGCCCGACAGGCTGCTGCATGACCTGCCTGATCTTACGCAACACCGTCTCCGGCTTGCCGCGCATGCCCAGATCCAGCGCGGTCATGTTGGTCGTGCCTGCCGGCACAATCGTCAGCATAGGCCATTGTGCTGGCGGCAATTGTGCAAACAAACAATTGATGACACCCTGCAGCGTTCCATCGCCGCCTGCCACGATCAGCCACGTTACATTTTTTTCCAGCAGTACACGTACTGCCTGATCAAATTCTTCCGCATTAGTAGCCTGAAGTTGTTCCACCTCAGGCATATTTGCAAGTATTTTGTGAATCTGCGTATTGCGCTTGCGAAACTGACCGCCCAGCGGATTAAAGATCAAACCGGTTTTTATCATATTTTTTTAGAAGTGCCATCAAAAGGTGCCCGCCCAAATGCCTTATTTTACACAAACAATTGTGTGTTTTTTTCAGGTAGCATGAGCAAAGCCCGTACAGTAATGAGCGCGAACAGACATATGGAAGCATTTCCAACGTTTCTTTAATGGGCTCTTAGCTCCGAGAAGCTTCAATATAAATTGGTTGCTAAATGAAAATAGCTGAAAGCAATCATTGAAATGACGAGTAAAATGCATGCCCGCTAACCTGTCTGTTGTCAGAGCACCTCTAAAAATCCAGAGCTCCAAACAAGATCAGGCGCGAATAAAAAATGTTAGCGCAGCATATAACTGATATGCAAAGAAAAATATTTTTTAAACGACATAATATCGCGATGAATGTAGATTCTTAGAGATATTCATCAATCATGATTTAAATAATACCTGCTATGCCACATATTACCCTTGAAAATGCCTGTCTTGCTTTTGGTCATCATGCGCTGCTGGATCATGCTGCGTTCCAGCTCGATCCCGGGGAGCGGGTCGGGCTGATTGGGCGTAATGGTACCGGCAAATCCAGTCTGTTACGCGTCCTTGCCGGAGAAATTAATCTCGATGATGGCGTGCTGCGCATTGAGCCGGGCATCAGTGTGGCCTACGTTCCTCAGGAACCGGAGCTGGATGAAACCAGATCGGTTTTCAGTGAAGTCGCACGAGGGCTGGGTGAGCTATCACAGGTCTTGCTGGATTATCACCAGGTTTCGCATGATCTGGGAGCAGCCGATGCCGATATCGAAGCTTTACTGGAACGCATGCAGCAATTGCAGAGTATTCTGGAGTCCCAGGATGGCTGGCGGATACATAACAAAGTGCAAACAGCCATTAACAAACTGGAACTGGATGAAGATGCCATTGTTGGCACGTTGTCGGGTGGCGCCAGAAAAAGGGTGGCGCTTGCGCGTGCCATGGTGCTGTCACCGGATGTGTTGCTCCTGGATGAGCCGACTAACCATCTGGACTTTGTGTCCATTGAATGGCTGGAGGAGACCCTGCGGGAAATTAACGCCAGCATCATTTTTATTACCCATGACCGACGTTTTCTCGACAATGTCGCCACGCGCATCATCGAGCTGGACCGAGGAGAACTCGTCAGTTTCCCCGGTAATTTCTCTGCTTACCAGATCAAAAAAGCGGAAATACTCGAAACCGAAGCAACGCACAACAAAAAATTCGACAAGGTGCTCACACAGGAAGAAGTCTGGATCCGCAAAGGTATCCAGGCAAGGCGCACGCGCAATGAAGGCAGGGTCAGACGGCTGGAAGCCCTGCGGCGTGAGCGTGCAGCACGGCGTGAGCGCATGGGCAAGGTTAACTTCAAAGTGGAGTTAGGGGAGCGTTCCGGGCAACTGGTTGCAGAGCTGGAAAATGTGGTCAAGCAATACGATGAAAAAATCATTATCAGCAATTTCTCTTGCCGGATCATGCGTGGCGATCGCATCGGCCTATTGGGACCAAACGGCGCCGGCAAATCAACCTTGCTAAAACTGATTCTCGGAGAAGTGCAACCCGATGCCGGTACAGTGCGACTCGGCACGAAACTGTCCGTTGCCTATTTTGACCAGATGCGCAAGCAGCTGGATGAAAATTTGACACTGGTTGAATCCATCAGCCAGGGATCGGATTTCATCGAAATTGGTGGCGTGCGCAAACATGTGATCAGCTATTTGGAAGATTTCCTGTTTTCTCCGTTGCGGGCGCGTTCACCGGTCAAAACACTTTCCGGTGGCGAACGCAACCGTCTGCTGCTGGCACGGCTGTTTACCCAGCCAGCCAATGTGCTGGTGCTGGATGAACCGACCAACGATCTCGATATTGAGACACTCGAATTGCTCGAATCTCTGTTGCAGGATTACAGCGGTACCTTATTTCTGGTCAGTCATGATCGCGCTTTTCTGGATAACGTCGTTACCCAGGTGATTGCGTTTGAAGGCAACGGTCAGCTACGCGAATATGCCGGTGGTTTTGAAGACTGGTTACGCGTCGCAAACGCAGCCAAATCGGTTGAAAAAGACGCTCAGAAGCCGACCAGCATTCCGGCAGCTTCGGCGGTTACTTCATCCCGTAACTCAAAAAACGTATCTGTCAAATCCGTCAACTCAGCCAAACTCAGTTATCAGGAAAAACAGGAGCTGGAAAAACTGCCGGAAAAGATCGATAACCTGGAGCAAGAACGCGAAAGTATCAGTGCGCGGCTAAGCGACCCGACTCTCTATCAAGGCAACCCTGATGAGATCAAGGTATTACAAGCCCGCACCACTGTGCTGGAAAAGGAGCTCTCTGCGCTTTTTTCTCGTTGGGAAGTCCTTGAAAGCAAGTTTATCAAGGCAAAATAGAGGTAATTTCCCTATAAACAACAGGGAGATAGCGCCGAAGCTTTCACCAGGATTCATTGACTAAACCCCATCCTTCGTTTAAAGTTCAAACTTTTGAGAGGAGGATGCGTAAGTGAAAAAATCAGCGGTCGTTAAACTACTCGTTGCGTCTGGCATGGTCATGTCATTTTCTGGCATGGCTACTGCTGCTGGAGAAACCGATTCATTCAAAAGCAAACTGGTGATGTGCCAAGGTTGTCATGGTATTGAGGATTACCGTACCGCCTACCCGGTAGTCTATCATGTACCCAAACTTGGTGGCCAGCACGAACAATACCTTGCAAAAGCGTTGAATGATTATAAAACCGGTGCGCGTAACCACCCTACCATGGTTGGTATTGCTGGTCTTTTATCCGATGAGGACATCAAGGCATTAGCCGCCTATTACGCTGGTAATTAATTTTCTAACGCGAGGACAACTAATATGAAACATTTGATGATTGCTGCTGTAAGCGGATTGGCATTCCTTTTATCAAGCCAAGTAATCGCTGCCGATAGCGAAGCTGGCAAGAAAAAAGCGCAGGAAGTATGTGCTTCCTGTCATGGGCTGGACGGCAACAGTCCTGCTCCCAATTTTCCAAAAATTGGTGGCCAGGCTAGAACTTATATCGAAAAAGTACTGAATGACTATAAATCTGGCGAACGCAAAGATCCGATCATGGCCGGTATGACGGCGAATCTGAGTAAGGAAGACATTGAAAATCTAGCCTTTTATTACTCGGGCCAAAAGGGCTTGGTTAACAAGAGATAGATCGCACCAGCAAAGCTGGCAATTAGGAGTCTGTCGCACTTAAGCCTAATCTACCGCGAATGGAATAACGACCCAAATTTCCTCAAGTTTTCGTTGCATGGTCTCACTATGTGCCTAAAATTTGAGGAAATCTGCTCTCGTTCTTTCACTCGGTTCGCTACGATTGCTTAAGTCCGGCAGACTCCTGCTCATGAACGAAGCGGAATCTACCAGTGTCTCTGGTACGTTCCGCTTTTTTCTTGGCATTAAAAATCAGTGTGCTCAAAAAATGTATAAACCGAAGTTTCGCCTTTACCTGTCTATACTGGGAGCTTGCATCGTAACAGCCGCCTGTTCGGATGCCAGGGAGAAAAGCGTTTCTGCGAATATGCAACCAGATACATCTGCGAGCCGCACCGGTGCATCCGTGGATTCAAACAAAACCGTCATCTGGCGCCCATTCACCGAGCTTGCTCAGTACCCGCAACGACGCGCAACCGCACGCGTGGTTGCGCTGGATGAAGCCACTGTGGCCGCGCAGGTTTCCGGGCAGATCAAACAAGTATTTGTGCGCGAAGGAGACGCAGTCAAAAGCGGGCAACCAATCGCGCAGCTCAATGACCCTCCCCTGCGTCTGGCGCGCGAACGCGCACAAGCCACACTGGCGGCAGCCAACGCAAAAATGGGTCAGGCACAACGCCAGCTCACTCAACAGCAAGGGCTACGAGCACGCGGATTTGTTTCGGAAGAAGCGGAGGCCGCCGCACGTGATACGCTGGAGGTCACGCGCCGGGAGCGCGATGCACAGCGTGCCGCACTCGCCGAGGCCAGCTGGTACTGGGAGCAGCGTATTATCATCTCGCCTTTTGATGGAATCATGACCGAGCGCCTAGTAAGTGTCGGCGACTGGGTAACACCCGGACAAGCAGTTGCCGTGATCACAGCCACCGCGCGCGAAGTGCATGCTTTCATTGCGCATGAAGATATTGCCGCATTACAACAGGTGGCTGAGATTATTTTTGAAACGCTGGGTGGTCATCAGCATCCCCTTAGCATCGCGGCCGTTTCCCCGCGTCGCGATGATCGCGCACAGGATGTGCGTATCCGCCTGACATTCACGACAGACACGCCGCCGCCCATCGGCACTGCCGGTGTGCTGGTATGGCGCGATCCAAGACCGCACCTATCGGCTAGTACCCTGGCGACAGTGCGTGGTATACCCGGCACATGGATAAAGGATAATGCAGCGACTACACCGCGTTTTGTACCGCTGCCACAAGCCGCATCAGGCCGCGATGTAGTGGTCTCATTTCCCCCTGATACCATGATTGCCATCCGTGGACAAGGCACACTGGCGTGGCAAGCCATACGGGAAACGCAATGACCTCGGGCTCCTGGTATGGCCGACTTATCGCCAATACTCCGCTAGCCAATCTTTTTTTTCTGATTGTCATCATCGTGGGCATCGTAGCGTATCTGTCCATGCCGCGCGCGCGCGATCCCGAAATCAACTTTAACTGGGTCAATATCCTGACAGCTTATCCCGGCGCGACTGCCGAGGATGTCGAACGTGAAATTACCGCACCACTGGAAGATGCACTACGTACCGTACCCGATATTCGTTTCGTTACATCAAGCTCACGCGAAGGGACATCTTCGATTCTGATCCGCTTTGAGAGAATCGACAGTCGCACCTTTGATAAGCGCGTGACGGATGTGCGCCGTGAAGTACTCAACAAAGCTGCCGCTGAATTACCTACTGAAGCATTGACGCCCAGATTCACGGAAATCACGACTTCAAACGGCTTTCCGACAGGAATGATTGCACTCTACGGGCCCGTTGCAGGTGAAGTCATGCGGGCACAGGCATTCGCCATCAAACGTGACATGGAGCGGGTGCGCGGCATCGATCGCCTGCTGACATTCGGTTTCCAGGAACCGGAAATTCATATCGACTTCGATCCGTTTGCCCTGGCGACACGTGGAATTGCAGCGAGCTCGCTGGCGGATCAAATCAGCGCCTGGTTTCGCGATGTCGTGGCAGGGCGATTCACAGTAAACGAGCGGGAATGGCTGGCACGTGCGCGTGGGCGCACGGATGATCCGGAAACAGTCGCACATTTGCCCGTAGTAATCGAGGGGCGCGCAGTAACACTGCAGGAACTGGCGACGGTATCGCTCAGCGCCGAGCGCCCTGATCATCTGGTCCGCTACCGTGGCCAGCCGGCGATATTACTATCGATCACCAAAAAAGCAGATGCCAATACGCTGGACCTGATGGCACAGCTACAGGCATTCGCTGACGAGCGTAACTCGATCCTGGCCCCTCTTGGGCTGCAGCTTGCGCTAACGGATAACCAGACTCACGAAACCCGGCAAACGATCAGCGTGATGGAAACCAATGCATTACTTGGTTTCGCCTTGGTTTTAGTGCTGGTGGGGCTATTCCTGGGTTGGCGATTAGGGATACTGGTCGCGCTGGGGTTACCCTTTGCGCTCTCCGGCGCATTTGCGATTATTGCTGCGGGAGATTCGACACTCAATCTGACGGTATTACTCGGTGTGGTGATCGCGTTGGGAATGCTGGTCGATGATGCCGTGGTCATTGTTGAAGCGATACACGACAAAATCGTGCAGGGGCTATCGACCCAGGAAGCCATTTTCTCCGGTGTGCAAGAAGTTGGTGCGCCGGTATTTACGGCAGTACTAACGACGGTAGCAGCATTTCTGCCTCTCATGCTCCTGCCTGGGATACTGGGTGAGTTTCTCAAGATTGTGCCCGCGGTAGTAACTGCCGCATTGGCAGTCAGTCTGCTGGAAGCTTACTGGTTGTTACCCGCCCATATTTTAGCGCTGCGTCATACGTTTGATGCGCCGCGTTCCCGTCTGGCACAGCGGCGAGAACGCATGTCCATGCGGCTACGCAATCAATATGGTCGACTGCTGGTACGTGTATTGCGGCGGCCGTGGCGCTGGGCATTGCTGGTAGCAGCCACTTTCATACTTGCAGGAGCGCTGGTCGCCTCGGGCGCGGTACGTACGCAGTTTTTCGCGTTTGACAGCATTCGGCTTTTTTATATTCACCTGGACATGCCGGTAGGTTCGTCATTACAACAAACCCTGCACGAAGCCGAACGTGCCACAGCCATCGTCGAGCGTCTGCTTCCACCGAAAGAACTCCGATCAGCTGTCGCAACAGCGGGCATTAAATTTACCGACACCGAACCGCTCTATGGTGACCATTATGGGCAAGTAAGCATTTCACTGCATCCGCGTGCCGCAAACGGCCGCGATGTGGAAGCCATCATCGACAGCCTGCGTGCGGAAATTATGTCATTGAGTGGGCCGGCAAAACCGGCGTTTCTGGCCATCAAGGGCGGCCCGCCAGCGCAACGGCCAATCAATGTCAAAGTAAAGTCGGAAGATCAGACACAGCTGGATGCCGCAGTGACTGCCGTCCGCGGCCTGCTTCTGGCCATACCGGGAATACGTGATATCACCGATGACCGCAGCGAAGGGCGACCGACCGTAACGTTCCACCTTGACCGCGATGCCATTGCGCGTGCTGGCATGGATGCCGCACAGGTACTACGCACCATCCGGCTGCTGGGTGAGGGTGAACGGGTTGGCAAGACGCGCCGGGAAGGGGAAGCTCTGGATATCATCATCCGGGCACAACCCGCATCGATGACCGATCCGGCCGAATGGCTCCGGTTACCGATGCTGACACCTGATGGACGCACCATTACACTAGGAGAACTCGCCCGTGCAGAGTTCGCGCCATCGCAGGGATTCATCCGTCATTACCAGTTCGTGCGCGCTGTGACGGTAGAAGCAGAAATCGACAACACGGTTACTGAAACCATGCAGGCCAACGCTCAGCTGATGGCAAGCTGGCAACAGATAGCGGCAACATATCCTGCGGTTAAACTTGATTTCACGGGTGAACTGGATGATATTCGCGAAAGCCTCGATGCGATGAAACGTATTTTTGCACTAGGCATCGCCCTGATTTATCTCATTCTCGCCACACAATTCCGCAGCTACCTGCAACCGCTCATTGTGCTGATCACCATGCCGCTGGCGCTCTCCGGCGTTATTTTCGGCCTATTCCTGTCAGGCTTGCCGTTATCGCTTTATACCCTCTACGGCGTAATCGCGCTGACCGGCATCGCCGTCAACTCCGCCATTGTGCTCGTAGCCGCCGCCAATGACCGTATTGCAACCGGCATGAGCGCCCTGCACGCCACACTCTACGCCTCACGCCGTCGGCTGATACCCATCCTGATCACCTCAAGCACGACTATCGCCGGATTGTTTTCCCTCGCCGTCGGATTAGGCGGCAAATCCCTGATCTGGGGACCCGTTGCGTCCAGCATTGTATGGGGGTTGGGATTCTCCACCGTGCTTACCTTGCTTGCAACACCCTTACTACTGAGAATAACGCTCACACAACGTCAGGCACAGCAAATACCAACACGCCTCGAAGCAGAATGACCAGAGTTCTCCATTAAGCACTTTCACGTGGCGATGCGGTGCCTGGCATACAAGACCTCATTGTGCGAGTTGATGATTACGCATCATGCTCAATGATGACCCCGATGACCTCTGTGTCCACCTCCATGACCACGAAAATGTCCCTGCCCGCCACGATGATGTCTATGCCCGCGATACGAGTGTCCCCGCTGAATATGCCTATGACCACCACCGAAGAAAATATTACTTCTAATAGCTGGGCGGTTTCCGTAACGGTAACTGTAGCCGGGGCTTCTTCCATAATAACCAGCACCGCCGCCGCCATAATAAGCAGATCCTCCATAATAACCACTGCTATAGCCAACGCTGCCATGATGCGGTGTGACCACGCACCCGCCGAGAGACAATATTAAAATAACTCCCAGAACTATAACCATTCTTTTCGTATTCATCTGAGCCTCCAGTTCATGCTTAACCAAAACTGACTACATTGTAAGGTGGTCAACATGAACCAAAGCTGAACGAAATGCCCCAGGAGTCTGTCGGGCTTAAGTAATCATAGCGAGCCGAGTGAAAAAACGAAAGCAGATTTTCTCAATTTTGAGGCGTATAGCGTGGTAGCAGCTTAACCCCAGGTTGCGCGAACCAGCTCAAGCAGGCCTTGCTGTACATCCGCCTCATCGCTTAGTGGTTCTATCAGGGCAGCTTGCGCGGCTTGATAAGGATCGAGTCCTTCCATCATTAAAATCGCACAATAAATCAACAAGCGGGTGGAAATATTCTCTTCCAGGTCTACATCTTTCAGTATCCGCAGCTGCGTGGCAAGATTGACCAGTACGCGGCACTTGTCCCGTTCCAGCCCTGTTTCAGTGGCGATAATTTCAAGCTCGGTTTCGGGCGGTGGAAAATCAAATGAAATAGCGATAAAGCGTTGTCTGGTACTGGGTTTGAGTGATTTCAGAATATTCTGATAGCCGGGGTTATAGGAGACAACCAGCATAAATTCATCCGGCGCACGCAAAATTTCGCCCGTACGTTCGAGCGGCATCATCCGCCGGTCATCCGTCAGTGGATGCAATACAACGGTAACATCTTTACGCGCTTCGACAACTTCATCCAGATAACATATACCGCCTTCTCGAATCGCGCGAGTCAACGGCCCATCCACCCATACCGTTTCACCTCCTTTAATCAGGAAACGCCCGGTCAGATCGGCAGCGGTCAGATCATCGTGACAGGCAACCGTAAAAAGTGGACGGCCCAGTTTCGCCGCCATGTGCAAAACAAAGCGGGTCTTTCCGCAGCCAGTAGGCCCCTTTATTAAAAGGGGTAACTGGCGGCGAAAAGCAGTCTCAAAAAGCAAACATTCATTTCCACTCGGTACATAATAAGGAATGCCCATCAAACCATCAATTCATCTGGTTATTAAGTGCAGGCTGCTTGGACTTTGATGTTTCCAGCTGATTTTTGACTGGCCCCAGTGTTGCATAAATATACAACAGCGCACCTGCAACAAAGATGACCCCAGCGAGCAGACGCATCCAGTAGAACAGATCAAGCTGTTGCTGAATCTCCATATAGCCCATGCCTATCACGCGCTGCAGGTGAGTTTGCAACACACCAGCAAAAGTCAGGGTAATCGTCATAAATGTCATGGAGGCAGTCATAATCCAGAAGCTCCACATATTGAGAATCTGGTTATACGGCTGCACCCCACGTAAATGTGGCAGCGCATAGGTAAAGAAAGCCAGATTGAGCATGACATAAGCGCCATAAAAAGCCAGATGTCCATGCGCTGCAGTGATTTGCGTGCCATGGCTATAAAAATTGACGGAGGAGAAACTATGCAGCAATCCCCAGACCCCCGCACCAAAGAATGCCATCACCGGACAACCCAGGCTCCACAGCATGGCAGCTTTGTTCGGATGATTACGTCCGCTACGGTAAACCATATGGAAACTCCACAGCACCATCGCAAAAAATGGCAAAACTTCCAGTATCGAGAACACGCTCCCGATCCAATGCCAGTAGCCAGGCATACCTATCCAGTAATAATGGTGGCCGGTACCCAACAATCCGCTGAATAATGCCAACCCGACCACCACATACAGCCATTTCTCGATAATCTCCCGATCGACCCCCGTCATTTTGATCAGCAAAAAGGCCAGCATCGACGCCATGATCAACTCCCACACCCCTTCGACCCAGATATGAACAACAAACCACCAATACATTTTATCGAGCGCAAGGTTGCCGGGATTGTAAAACGCGAACAGAAACAATAAGGCCGCTGCCCACATGCCCAGCAACAGAATGGACGTTACAACGGTTTTGCGACCTTTGAGTACTGTCATGGACGCGTTGTACAGAAACAACAAAAATCCGATCACCAGTAATATCTTGATCCACAATGGCTGCTCAAGAAATTCACGCCCCTCATGCACACCAAGCAGATAACTGACTACCGCCGCAAGTGCGGCAAAGACAAAAACAAATAATTGCAGCCAGGCAATGGTCGGGCTATGTATATCGCGTTCACTTTCCTCCGGAATCAGATAATAACCCGCACCAAAATAACCCAATAACAACCAGATCAACAAAGCATTGGTATGAATCATCCGGATGACATGAAACGGCAGACTCTCGGTAAATAAATTGGGCATGGCGTAGATACTGCCCGCCACAACGCCTGCAAATATCTGAATCATGAATAACAACAAAGCGGCAACAAAGTAAGGATAAGCAATTTTTTGTGTTGCATATTTCACGAGGCATACTCCATTAATCAAGGTTTGGGGGAAGCGTGTTTCAGGATAAAGGGCATTTCTAAAAATTCAGCGTTCCAGGCAAGACCAGGCGCAAATAAAAAATGTTGACGCAATACACAACTGATATGTAAGGAAACATTCATTTTCAGCAACGAAGTATTGTAACGAAATATGAATTTTTAGAAGTGCCCCAAAATCAGCCTGAAGTATTCGGTGGCCAACCCTGCGTATCAATACGGCTCGTCCATTCAAAAAAATCGACCAGGTCATCCAACTCCTGATCGGTCAGATTGAACTGCGGCATTTGACGACGCCCTGCCGCACCGGTCGGCTGTGCCTGCATCCAGGCTTTCAGGCCCATTCTCGCGCCAACAGGGTGATCGCGGCCACCATAACGCACCCAGACATTCCCCAGCTCTGGCGCAAAGTAAGCGCCCTCCCCCAGAAGCGAATGGCAATTGATGCAGGAATGCCGCTCCCATACATGCTTGCCTCTGACCACCGCCTCGGTAAGCGTTGCCTGATCAGTTGACGTATTAACAATATAAAGATGGCTGTGTACAGCAAGCGCGGCAAACAGAATGACAAAGAAAGCGGTTCCGCCATAAAAAATATTTCGGGCAGCAGATTTGGTAAGTCCTTCACTCATGCTCAACTCCTTTTAGGTTGATGCATATGGTTATAGCATACCATCTGGTTTTGCGAAAGCATGGGATTAATAATTTCGTAGTAATATTTCTCGGGTAAAATTCAACCAAAATTATCAGGAGCAAAACAATGCCTTATATCAATATCCGTCTGGCAGGTTCGCTTAGTCAGGAACAAAAGCGCCAGATTGCTAAAGAATTCACCGACACGCTTGAGCGTATTGCACACAAATCCAAGTCTTATACCTATATCACCTTTGATGAGCTGCCACGCGAGAACTGGGCAGTGGGCGGGGAATTGCTCGGCGGCGACAAATGATGCAGTAAGATGGCTCTGGCGGAAGACCGGTTCGACGGAAAAGCATTTGCACTGAAACTGCCCGCTCAGCCTGGCGTGTATCGCATGCTCAACGCTGCACAAAAGGTCATTTATGTCGGTAAGGCGATCGATTTGCGCAAACGAGTCGTGTCCTACTTTCGCCAGTTCAGCAGCCTGTCGCCCCGCATTCAGCTGATGGTATCGCAAGTAGCCGGGATTGAGACAACCGTCACCCGTTCCGAGGCAGAAGCGTTGATTCTGGAAAACAACCTGATCAAAAGCCTGGCGCCCCGTTACAACATTCTGTTCCGCGACGACAAATCGTATCCTTACCTGAAACTGACCCGGCATGATTATCCCCGGCTGGTCTATTACCGAGGGGCGCTGGATAACGAGAATCAGTATTTTGGACCCTTCCCCAACGCTGGCGTAGTCAAATCCAGCATTCAACTGCTGCAGAAAGTATTTCGCCTGCGTACCTGTCAGGATTCGGTATTCCATCACCGCACACGCCCGTGTCTGCTATACCAGATCAAGCGTTGCAGCGGGCCTTGTGTCGGGCTGGTGACAGCGGAGGATTATCGTGAAGATGTGCGCAATGCAACCCTGTTCCTGCAAGGCAAACAGCATGAAGTGCTGAAAGCGATCGAGGGCAAAATGCTGGCCGCTGCCGATGCGCTCGATTTTGAACAGGCCGCATTGTTTCGCGACCAGATGCAGGCATTACGCAAGATTCAGGAAAAGCAGTTTGTCGACAGTGGCAGGCTGCTGGATGCCGACGTAATCGCATGCGCGACCGGAGAGGATGGCAGTGTTGCCGTCAATCTGGTCATGATTCGCGGCGGGCGGCATCTCGGTGATAAAACTTTTTTTCCGCAAAATGCCCAGGAATATGACCTCAGCGCGATATTGGAAACTTTCGTTGCGCAGCATTACCTGCAGCGCAGCACCCCATCCCTGATTATTCTCGGTGAAAAAATCAACGCAACACTATTGCAGGATTTACTGTCCGAGCAAGCCGGGCACAAGATCACGCTGACCACCAACCCCATCGCTGATCGGCGCAAATGGCTGGACATGGCCACACAAAATGCACAACTGGCATTGCAGCAACGAATCAGCCAGCAGGCCGGTCAGGAAAACCGCCTTCTGGCACTGCAAACCGCACTCAATCTGCCCGGCCTCAAACGTATCGAATGTTTCGATATCAGCCACACCATGGGAGAAGCCACCATGGCATCCTGCGTGGTGTATGACAATCTGGCGATGCGGAATAACGAATACCGTCGCTACAACATTACCGGCAACCAACCCGGAGATGACTACGCCGCCATGCGCGATGTATTGCAGCGGCGTTATGCCAGGACTGCTGCCGGCGAGGGAAAACTGCCGGACCTGATCCTGATCGATGGCGGCAAAGGGCAGGTCAACGTTGCCTATGAAGTAATAACGGAACTCGGTCTGAGTGATACCCCGCTGCTGGGTGTAGCCAAGGGCGAAGCGCGCAAACCCGGACTGGAACAACTTGTTTATCCGCTGCAAGCCCCTGCTTTACGCCTGCCAGGCGATCACCCCGGCTTGCATCTGATCCAGCAAATTCGCGACGAAGCGCACCGCTTTGCCATCCAGGGACACCGAGCCAAACGCGCCAAAGCCCGCAACATTTCTGACCTGGAGCAAATTGGCGGCATCGGCGCAAAACGCCGCCAAAGCCTGTTGACACGCTTTGGCGGGCTAAAAGGAGTGAAAAACGCCAGTATTGATGAACTGCAACAAACAGAAGGCATCAGCCGCTCACTGGCAGAAAAAATTTATCGCGAAATACGCTGATCATCTCCGCACCAACCGCGTGGGCAAAAAATCATTGCCCACCCTACAAATTACACAATCACCACCTCGTAGGGTGGGCACCGTTTTCGTGACCACGCGCAACGCACGCATAACCACCCCATCCCCCCGCACCCATCCGCACCAAAAAAAACCACCGTAGGGTGGGCACCCCGTGCCCACGCGTGACGTACGCACCACCACCACATCCCTCATTCCCGTGCATCATCTTCGCACCAACCGCGTGGGCAAAAAATCGTTGCCCACCCTACAAATTACACAATCACCACCTTGTACGGTGGGCACCCCGTGCCCACGCGTGACGCACGCGCCACCACCACATCCCTCATTCCCGTGCATCATCTTTGCGCCGACCGCGTGGGCAAAAAATCGTTGCCCACCCTACAAATTACACAATCACCACCCCGTAGGGTGGGCACCGCTTTTGTGCCCACGCGCAACGCACGCATAACCACCCCATCCCCCCGCACCCATCCGCACCAAAAAAACCACCGTAGGGTGGGCACCCCGTGCCCACGCGCGACGTACGCATAACCACCCCATCCCTCATTCCCGTGCATCATCTTCGCGCCAACCGCGTGGGCAAAAAAGCGTTGCCCACCCTACAAATTACACAATCACCACCTCGTAGGGTGGGCACCGTTTTGTGCCCACGCGCAACGCTTTTTTATTTTCAGGTCATTTGTTGATACCGGGAAGAGAATCACCTATACTTCATTCGTATCTACATTTGTTTCTACGGAGGCACTCATGGCACTTCAGTTCGTCAAAAAATGGGGCAATAGCCCAGCCATCCGCTTGTCCGCAGCGGTGATGGAAGCGGCGCAATTAACGCTTGAACAAGCCGTGGAAGTTCGCGCCGAAAACGGCCGCATCATCATTGAGCCGGCCGCACCGAGCTACAGCCTGGATGATCTGCTGGCAGGCATCACGCCCAAGAACCGGCACAGCGAGCAAGATTTCGGAATACCACAGGGCCAGGAACTACTCTGATGGCAACGTGCGTACCGGATGAAGGCGACATCGTCTGGTTGAACTTCACGCCACAAAGTGGTCATGAACAGACAGGGCGGCGACCAGCCGTGGTCTTGAGTCCTAAGGCTTATAACCAGCGCTCAGGCCTGTTGGTCTGTGTCCCCATCACCAGCCAGATCAAAGGCTACCCTTTCGAAGTGGTGCTTAGCGGCAGCGGTACGACGGGAGCTGCCCTGGCCGATCAAGTCAAAAGCCTTGACTGGAAAACCCGGCAGGCCGAACGCAAGGGGCAAGCCACGCCGATAGAGATGGCCGAAATCAAAGCGAAGATCAAAGCACTACTCAAACTTGCCTGAACAAACAACTACGAATTACGCAATCACCACCCCGTAGGGTGGGCACCCCGTGCCCACGCGTTATATATGCATAACCACCCCATCCCCGCACCCATCCGTGCCAAAAAAAACCACCGTAGGTTTCCCAAGGGCGGTTTTTTAGTCGGGTTGCGGTTTATCCGGAGAGCACCAACCGCGTGGGCAAAAAATCATTGCCCACCCTACAAATTACACAATCCCCACCCCGTAGGGTGGGCACCGTTTTTGTGCCCACGCGCAACGCTTTTATAAAAATTGCTTAGAGAAATTAGCAATAGAGAGGGCAATAAGCGCCCCCATCATCCACTTGAGCAGATTAAGATCAGCTTTAATCGGCGCAATCTCAATTTGCAAATCCTTTTTAGTGACCAGCTCGGATTCTTCAATCGCCGCTCGCATTGCCTCAGTCAAACCTCCGCCTGCTTTTGATTAAAGCCCGCCTCTTCCAATTTACGAACAAATTTATGTGTATCAAATGTAATCATTGCCATAATGAACTCCAACAATTTTAAGTTGTTTGAAGTATATCAAATAATTAAAGAACCCACCGCGTGGGCAAAAAATCGTTGCCCACGCTACAAATTACACAATCACCACCCCGTAGGGTGGGCACCCCGTGCCCACGCGTGACGTACGCACCACCACCCCATCCCTCATTCCCGTGCATCATCTTTGCGCCGACCGCGTGGGCAAAAAATCATTGCCCACCCTACAAGCGCAATCACCACCCCGTAGGGTGGGCACCGTTTTTGTGCCCACGCGCAACGCACGCATATCACCCAAACCCCGCACCCATCCGTGCCAAAAAAACCACCGTAGGGTGGGCACCCCGTGCCCACCCTACGGTGGTTTTTTTGGCACGGATGGGTGCGGGGGGATGGGGTGGTTATG
>NZ_FMWO01000071.1 GCF_900103035.1 Nitrosomonas mobilis | reverse complement strand
CATATTTATGATTTTCTTTCGCCCGTCATTTGTGATGTAAGCTGCTTTGGCAAAGAGCTTGTAGCGTAGCGTTTTTAGGGTATGCTGAACATCCGGCTTATCAGAAACGGTGTTGCTTCTCATTACCCCCTGACGAAACAGGCTCATTAAATTGTAAGCCATCATAACCGTCAACAAAGCCGCCTCGGTAGCCCAGAAGTTCTTGAGATTGAGGCTATCTCCGCCAAAGTCATATTTCAGTTCCTTGATGCGGTTTTCACAATCTGCACGACCACGATATAAACGCCAAAGTTCTGCTGCAGGCAAGTCTATATTGGTGACGATCACGCTATAACGATACTGAGAATAAACAGCATCATCTACGAATAAGGAGAGTTGTTTGCCCTTGGCGTTAGCACGTTCGTCTATTTTTTGACGAATACCCACGACCCGACGTGGCTCGTCCCAACTCGGTGCCTGGTAATCAAAGCGAACTAACTCAATACCATCATCCAATTTCCACCAACCTGTTTCATCGACTAATGCTCTCTGCAAGGGTTGGTTTAAGCGTAATGCAATTAAATAATTCATGCCGCGCCGATCCAAATCATCCAGAAATGCCCGTTCACTAAAACCGCTGTCAGCTCGAAGCAATGCGACTCGCTTATCGCCCAACTTATCCAGGCTATCATCCAAAAACGAAAGCACATTATTGGCGCTATGGCTGTTACCTGGCCGCAACCAGAGATTCGCAATCATGCGTGTGTCTGCAACAAAGGCCATCAGTGGATGATGTGAGCAACGTCCCGGTTTTCGTGGGTTGTAACCACGAGCCGCGCCTTCCTGCTGCCCGTAACGCGTCATCACCGTTGAGTCTAGATCAAGCGTCAAGTAATTAACCTGCAGATTGTCGAAAAACCAACGATATAGACGACTAAAAACTCTCATCAAAGTCGCTTGATCAAATCACCTGGAAAGTCGCATAATCGCCTTGAAATTGGCCATGCGCTTAAAACCAAACAGCTTCTTACACTGGATCATGGCGTGTGATTTCTACATGTTCAAACCGATTGGCACCACACCATATGGATAGCATGAACTGCAGAATCAACTGGTGCGGCGCATAACCTCGATTACTCCCAGGCTGTGGTAAGTCACATGATTCAACTGCGCTGGAAAAACCTATGCGATCTAACAGCTGTTTCATCAAGCCCATTCCTCCCCAGGCAGTAATCTCTTTTTCAGTAAATCGAAGCTTAAATTCCATCAAAACCTCCCGGATGAAAAATATACATCTAGAAAACAACTTTAATTTACCAAAATATGCTTATTTATAACAGCTTATTCTAATGGCTTCCATTAGAAATCAAACCTAATGGGAAATCTGGGCTAACTCGCCAATCGCTGGACTCCAGACTGCTCTCGGACGAGAAAATTAGTTTCAACGTTTAATGCGGACATAGCCTAAAAAAGGCTAATTCAAAAAACCGCTAAACTCTGGCTGGCACTTGCCGTTAATGAAAATTCATTAACTCTCGTTGTCTATGGGTCAACAACATGGCACTGAAAAACAACATAAAAGAATTCGCAGCTTTTTTGGGTGACCAGGAATCCATCCTTGACCATTCCTATCCAAGGATAGCGGAAAAAATCGAATTACTCTGGCGCCACAATGAAGTTTATCTTTATCTTGACCAGATGATGGTCGTCGAAAAAGGGCGTGAGCGCAACGGTTTCCCCCTCGCAGTCATGAAGGAATTTCAGACTCTGCGCGAAATTCATGCCCGTTTGTATGGTGAAGTTGCCGTGAACGACATGGGTAGCAAGCCGGTCTGGCGTGGCTGAGTTTCTGCGCCTGGCTTACTACCCGATGGTTGGGCAACAGGGGACAATACTTCCATAGCGACCGTCTCCGACAGCTATTTCACTGATTCAGTACAGTTCCCTTTTTCCTTCTACTCATTCTTAATCGGCCTGTCTGCGCAAAAAAGCCGGAATATCCATTGGATCCATCCCTGATTGCTGCATGGCGGCCACAACAGCATTACCTCTTCTGCCCGTGCGCATCACGGCGGGCTCATCTATATTGTGCGACATATCCTGATCGTCAGTACCGGTACGAGTATTAATGACTTTCAACGGTCTTTGTGCTTGTTGCGACACGCTACCCAAGCCGGTTGCAACCAGAGTCACCCGCAAGCTTTCTCCCATATCTTCATCGATAACCGTGCCAACAATGACGGTTGCGTCTTCAGCAGTCAGTTTCTTGATGGTATCCATCACTTCCTGTACCTCACGCATTTTCATCGTTGAGCTGGCAGTAATGTTTACCAATACACCCCGTGCGCCAGTCAGTGCGATATCCTCGAGCAATGGGCTGGCAACTGCCTGTTCGGCTGCCATGCGCGCACGATCGACCCCGCTGGCAACTGCAGAACCCATCATGGCCATGCCCATTTCTGACATGACCGTTTTAACGTCCGCAAAATCTACGTTAACGTGCCCTGGGCAATTGATTACTTCGGCAATACCTGCAACGGCACCATAAAGTACATCATTCGCCGCTCTGAAAGCATCCAGCATGCTGATATCGTTTCCAAGCACATTCATCAGCTTGTCATTGGGAATAACAATCAGGGAATCGACATACTGAGCCAGTGATTCCATTCCCAGTTGTGCGGCTTTCAGGCGTTTACCCTCAAACGAGAAGGGCTTGCTAACCACGGCAACTGTCAAAATACCCATATCCTTGGCAATCTGCGCTACAATCGGCGCCGCCCCCGTGCCAGTACCTCCACCCATGCCTGCAGTAATAAACAACATATCCGCACCCTGAATCATTTCGGCAATGCGATCGCGGTCTTCCAGCGCAGCTTCCTTACCGACATCCGGATTGGCACCTGCACCCAACCCACGGGTGACATTGGCACCAAGCTGTAATAAAGTTGGCGCCTGATTACCTTTCAGCGCTTGCGCATCGGTATTCAAGCAAATAAATTCGACACCTTTCGTTTCGTTGCGAATCATGTGATCGACTGCATTTCCACCACACCCCCCCACACCAATTACCTTAATAATGGCTTCCTGAGACTCGGCATTAGTAATTTCAAACATGGCATTACTCCTTTTTTGATCAAAGTTTAAGACAGACAACTAACTGGCAACACACATCTATATCTTCATTAAAAATTTTCCTGAAACCATCCTTTCATTCTTGCCAGCACCTGTTTCGCTGAACTATTTTTCAACTTGGTTTTATGATGATGAAGATGCTCCTCCGCACCTACCATCACCAAGCCAATTGCAGTTGAATACCTTGGCGTTTGAATAACTTCTTCAAGATTCCCTTTATATATGGGTAACCCCAAACGTACCGGCATGTGGAAAATTTCCTCACCCAACTCGACCATGCCTTGCATCGAACTGCTACCACCGGTAATCACGATTCCGGAAGAAAGTAGCTGCTCAAACCCGCTTCTGCGTAGCTCTGCCTGGATCAGGAGATAAAGCTCTTCTACCCGCGGCTCGATTACTTCAGTCAAGGTTTGTCTGGAAAGTGCGCGTGTGCCACGATTGCCCACATCCGGCACTTCCAGCATTTCATGGATATCTGCCAATGCACGCAATGCACTGCCGTAACGACACTTGATATCTTCTGCATTCTTGGTAGGCGTGCGCAGTGCCATCGCAATATCGTTGGTGATTTGGTCGCCAGCGACCGGAATGACAGCAGTATGGCGGATCGCGCCATCGGTGAATACCGCGATATCTGTCGTGCCGCCTCCAATATCGACCAGACATACCCCCAGGTCCTTCTCATCTTCAGACAAGACTGCTTTTGCGGATGCCAACGGTTGTAATACCAGATCCCGAACACCGATATCACAACGATGTATGCATTTGGCGATATTCTGCGCGGCAGAAACTGCGCCGGTAACAATATGTACCTTGACTTCCAGGCGGATGCCACTCATGCCCACTGGCTCACGAACATCTTCCTGGCCGTCAACGATATACTCCTGATTAAGAATATGTAAGATCTGCTGGTCAGCGGGAATATTGACTGCTTTTGCGGTCTCCATGACCTTTTCGACATCTGCCTGCGTCACCTCGCGATCCTTAATCGCAACCATGCCATGCGAATTGAAGCTTCTGATATGGTTGCCCGCAATGCCGGCATATACTTCGCTGATGCGACACCCTGCCATGAGCTCGACTTCTTCGAGCGCTCGCCGGATTGCATTCACCGTGGTTTCGATATTCACAACCACCCCTTTCTTAAGGCCGCGTGAGGAATGACTCCCCAATCCGATGACCTCGAATCCCCCCTCAGGCGTCAACTCAGCAACGATTGCTACAATTTTGGACGTTCCGATATCGAGACCGACGACCATCTGCCTTGTTTCCCCGGCTTTATTCATTTTTTAAAATCCTCCCTGACTTGTCATTTCCCTATCTGGCCAAATAAATGCCGCCGGGTCAGGGCTGGCTGAACCAGACTGTTTGCCGATAGCTAATCCGTCGGGATAGCGCAAATCCACATAGGATAGCGGGCTCTCCTGATCAAAATTGTGTGTATGTTGATGCATAACGGAAATGTAGCGCTGGAAGCGTGATTGGATCTCTTTGCGTCCCAGTTTCAGCCAGACACCCGTATCCAGACGGATATGCCACGAATGCCTGGGTGTCAACACCACTTCCGCCACGTTTTGTCCAACTGGTTGCAACATTTTCCTGAAAATCTTGTAGTTTCGGGAGATCAACGAGCTGCTGTCATAATCGGCTGCAATAAACACTGGCATAGAATTTTCCTGAAAACTCGCATAAAATATTTCTCCATGCGTATTGACTAACGCAGCATTTCCCCAGTATGCCAGCGGAACATGTTCCTCGAGCAGAATATGCAGGGCAGGCGGCCACTGGCGTGAAATGGTAATTGACCGGATCCATGGCAACTCAGTTAATGCCGTCTGCAAAGACAGCAGATCAATTGTCATGAAATTTCCGTTTATGGAGTTTTTAATAACCCGCTCCAGCTGATCGCGTGAAACATTAAGCGGTGTTGCCTGTTTAACACGCAAATGATCCACGCTCTCGATACGAATCTCCCTGAGTGAAAAAAATGGCAATGCTAGCACTCTAACGCCAATTGCATAAACCGCTATTAACAGAACACCTGTTAATAGCGTGTTGGCCAATAAATTCAGAGTCTGATGATCGTTCCACATGATACTTTTATTCCCTGCGCTGTTCGACCAGCCTGAGTATTTTAACAACGAGCTCATCAAATGAAATATTTGCTGCCTTTGCTGCCATGGGCACCAGACTGTGATCGGTCATGCCCGGTGAAGTATTGGTTTCCAGCAAAAAAGGGCGCTCACTCTTATCCAGCATCACATCCACCCTGCTCCAGCCGGAACATCCCAGGACCCGGTGCGCACGCAGGGCAATCGACTGAATCTGTCTGGTTAGCTCATTTGATAACCCACTTGGGCAGGTATAGCGAGTTTTGTCCGAACAGTACTTGGCGTGATAGTCATAAAGCGTGTCCGCAACATCAATGCGCACGAGCGGTAACGGTTCATCATCCAGAATAGTAGCGGTCAATTCGACTCCATCGATAAACTGTTCAGCCATCACCAATTCATCGCAGCTGACAGCCAGTGCATAACCTGCCTGAAACTCCTGCTGACTGGCCACTTTACTCAAGCCAATGGTAGAGCCTTCACGAGCCGGCTTGATGATCATCGGCAAACCCAGTATTTCAGCTACTTTGTCAAAGCAGCTGTCAGCACCCAGCATGAGATATCGCGGCGTATCAATTCCAGCCGCCTGCCAGATCATTTTGGTGCGCCATTTATCCATCGCCAAAGCGCTGGCAAGTATACCGCTACCCGTATAGGGCATTCCCATCAATTCCAGCGCACCTTGTACTGAACCATCCTCACCATACCGGCCATGTAGTGCGATGAAAACCCGGTCAAAACCATCCCGCAGCAGATTGTCCAGCGGCTGTCCGACTGGATCGAACGCATGCGCATCGATCCCGCACCTGAGTAAGGCAGCGAGCACAGCCACACCACTTTCCAATGAAATTTTCCGCTCTGCAGAGCGCCCCCCGAGCAACACCGCAACCTTGCCGAACTCACTGGCAGTCATGCTTTTCGCTCCTCTCCGATAATGTGAACCTCCGGGATGAGTACAACCCCCATTCTGACCAGAACCGTCTCTTTTACCGATTCAATCACCGCTTCGATGTCGCTGGCGGATGCCTGACCACAATTAACAATGAAATTTACATGTTTGGGGGATACCATGGCATCACCGATGCGCCAACCTTTCAATCCACATTCTTCGATCAGGCGCGCGGCATGATCTCCGGGAGGATTGCGGAATACCGAACCCGCATTGGGATAATTCAGAGGCTGACTTTTGATACGCGTTGCCAGCAATGACTTGATTCCCTGGCGTGAGGTCTCCTGATTACCGGCATTGAGACGGAACCAGCCGCCCGTAAACCACGTTTCAGTATCGCTGACGGGAGCATTCCCACGTAACACAACCTGCCGGTAACCAATCTCATATTCATCTGGCTGCCGTTCCCGCAAAGCGCCGGTGCGATCGATAGTGTTGACACGTTCAACCTGTTCCCATGTCTGGCTGCCGTAGCAACCAGCATTCATTGCCAGCGCGCCGCCCACCGTGCCGGGAATACCCGCCAGAAATTCCGCGCCAGCCAGATTCTGTGCAGCGGCAAATCGCGCCAGTTTGGCACAGGCCACGCCTGCTCCGGCATAAATCAGGCCACCCTGTGTATCGCGTTCAATCAATACCAGGTCATTAAGCCGCGCATGTAACATGATGACCACCCCTGTCACGCCGCCATCCCTGACCAGCAGATTACTGCCGAGCCCAACCATATAAACCGGCTCATTTTCTGGCCAGACCGCCAAAAAAGCTGCAAGATCATCAATATCTGCCGGCACATAAAAATTGGCCGCATGCCCGCCCGCACGCCAGGAAACATGCCTACTCATCGGTTCATCACGCAACCATTTTCCACGCAGACTTGATTGCACAATTTTTCCTGCCTTTACCATTCTCATTTCGGGTAATCGACGATAATTGTCATAATTCAGCGCCAACATGATCAAGTGCCTATCACTGCTATTTTTCTGACTGGCTGCGCAATCTCCGCAGCCAGTCTGCCAATCGCGCCCGCGCCCATAATCACTACCACATCCCCATCCCGGGCAATGGTCTCGATCGCTTCAGGCAATTCCTCTACCTGCTCGACATAAATCGGCTCTAGCCTGCCATGCACGCGAATCGCGCGTGCCAGCGATTTACTGTCCGCAGCAATAATCGGCTCCTCCCCGGCAGCATAAATCTCAGTGAGCAGCAACCCATCCGCCTGCGACAACGCCTTGACGAAATCCTCGAACAAATCACGGGTACGACTGAATCGATGCGGCTGAAAGGCAAGCAACAACCTGCGTCCAGGAAAAGCGCCTCTAGCGGCAGCCAAGGTTGCCATGATTTCCGCAGGGTGATGGCCGTAGTCGTCGATCAGCGAAAAAACGCCACCGCTCGGCAGATCGATTTCTCCATAATGTTGAAAACGCCGCTCCACGCCACCAAATTTGGCAAGTGCAGCGGTAATGGCGGAATCGCTTATGTTCAATTCGTTAGCAATCGCAATTGCCGCCAGCGCATTCTGCACGTTATGCAAACCTGGCAGATTGAGCGTTACCGGCAGTCGACGTGCGGAGCCATTGACACCGAGATGCGCCACGAAATGCATTTTGCCGTGATCGGGACATATTTCTGTGGCATATACCTGTGCCTCGTTCGTCAATCCATAGGTTGTCACCGGCTTAGTGATCATTGGAATGATTTCACGCACATGCGCATCATCGATGCACAGCATGGCCATGCCATAAAATGGCAGATGCTCGATAAATTCGACAAAAGTCTGTTTGAGCCGGTTGAAATCGTGACCATAGGTACTCATGTGATCAGCATCAATATTGGTCACGACGGTCAGGACCGGTTGCAGATACAGGAAGGAAGCATCAGATTCATCCGCCTCGACCACGATGAATTCCCCGCTGCCCATTTTGGCGTGGCCACCCAACGTCTTGAGTCTGCCACCAATGACAAACGTTGGGTCCATATTAGCTTCGGCAAGAATGCTTGCAATCAGGCTGGTGGTGGTAGTTTTGCCATGCGTACCCGCAACCGCAATGCCACGCCGCAGTCGCAACAACTCGGCGAGCATCATTGCGCGTGGCACGACTGGAATATGCTGTGCACGCGCCGCCACAATCTCCGGATTGTCGGTTTTGATGGCAGATGAGTAAACAACCACATCCGCCGTCCCAATATTTTCCGGAGCATGCTGGCGTTGAATGACCGCGCCCAGCTGATGCAAGCGACTAGTAACGGAATTTTCCGACAAATCTGATCCGCTGACCTGATAACCCTGATTGATGAGCACTTCTGCTATCCCACCCATACCGGACCCACCGATACCGACGAAATGGATATGATTGATTTTATGTTTCATCTAGCAGGCTCCAGTATTTCTTCACATGAATCGGCCACCCGGGTGGTCGCATCCAGCCGAGCAAGCTGACGTGCTTTTACAGCCATGGTCTGCAGGGATTCACGCGAACACTGACGCAGCCACTCTGCCAGCAAAGATGGTGTCAATTCATTCTGCGGCCAGAGTACTGCAGCTTTCGCATCGCTCAGAAAGCGAGCATTGCTGGTCTGGTGATCATCTACCGCATAAGGATAGGGAACCAGAATGCTGGCAACCCCGGCTGCCGCCAGCTCCGAGATCGTCAGCGCCCCCGCTCGGCAGAGGACCAGATCATTCTCGGCATATTGCGCAGCCATATCCTCTATAAAGGCAACCAGTTGCGCGCTCACACCAAATTCTGCATAGGCCCTCTCGAGATCGGCAAGATGCGCTCTGCCCGCCTGATGCGTAACCTGTGGACGTTGGGTTTCGTCGATCATGGCCAGCGCCTGTGGCATTACCGTATTCAGTTTTTGCGCACCCAGACTGCCACCAACCACCAACAGTTTCAGTTTCCCGGCACGTCTCCCATAGCGGTCTTCCGGTGATGGCAATCCGGCAATTTCAGTGCGGATCGGATTTCCGGTTACCCGCAGTTTTTTGTTATTTCCCTGCAATGTGCCCGGAAAAGCCAGCAAAATTCGGTCCGCAATTTTTGCCAGTACCTTGTTGGCCAGACCTGCCACCGCATTTTGTTCATGAATAACGAGCGGAATACCCAGCAATGCCGACATCATCCCGCCCGGTAACGTCGGATAACCTCCAAACCCCAGTACTACATCCGGGCGCAAGCGTCGCAGAATGCTCAGGCTTTGCCAGCAAGCGCGCTGCAGCCGCCAGGGCAGCAGCGCATAATCAGACAATTTTTTCCCCCTCACAGCTGAAAACTGAATAGTTTCAAGCGGAAAACCATGTTGCGGTACCAGAGTGGCTTCCATGCCGTGCTGCGTACCCAGCCAGACGACCCGCCAGTCTCGATCCCTCAACCATGCCGCTACCGCAAGCCCAGGAAAAACATGTCCGCCGGTACCGCCTGCCATGATCAGGATGGTACGCACCATATTTCCCTCGCAATATTCGGCTTTAAACTATTTCCGCCAGACCTTCTCATATACCTCTCCCTGAAGGCTTCTGCCGGTTTTCCCAATCAATGCGTAGTAACAATGCGATCGTGATGCAGCAGACAACCATACTGCTTCCGCCGTAGCTCATGAAAGGCAAAGTCAACCCCTTGGTGGGCAGGAGTCCCATGTTGACCCCCATATTGACAAATGCCTGCAAAGCAAACCAAGTGCCGATTCCATAGGCAACCAGCGCGCCGAAATGATCCCCCAGTTCCTGAGCAGTACGACCAATACGAAAAGCGCGCAGCAACAGACTGGCAAACAACACCATGACGGTAGCAACCCCCAGAAATCCAAGTTCCTCGGCCAGCACCGCGAGCATAAAATCCGTATGCGCCTCCGGCAGATAATGCAGTTTCTCAACACTACCGCCCAACCCTACTCCAAACCATTCCCCAAGACCAAAAGCGATCAAGGCATGACTGAGTTGATAACCTTTATTAAAAGGATCATCCCATGGATCCATGAAGGTAGCGATTCTGACCATACGATACGGCTCTATCCATATCGCCAGCGTAAACAGTATCACGCCCATACCAGCCAGCATCAGAAATGATCTAAGACTCATCCCGCTCATGAACAGAATGCTGACCATCACAAGGGTAATGACAAACAATGCGCCATAATCCTTTTGCATCAGCAGCAAACCAGCGAGGATCATCAGGATGACCAGTACTGGCAGGATCCCTCGGAACAGGTGATTCAGATGGGCATGCCTGCGCACAGCGTAGTCTGCGGTAAAAATAACCATGAGCAGTTTTATTAATTCGGAAGGCTGAAAATTTGTCACACCTAATGGAATCCAGCGATAACTGCCGTTAATTTCCCGCCCCACTCCTGGCACCAAAACCAGCAGTAACAACGCCAAGCCACCCAGCAGAAGCAAAGGACAAAAAATTCTCAGGCGTTCCATCGGAAGCAAATGAAAAATTATCAACCCGACAAATACACCACATAAGATGGCAATCCCCTGCTTCTCAAGGTAATAGTATGCGCTACGCGTTTCCTGCTCCGCCTCAGCAATCGCAATGGAGGCGGAATACATCATGACCAGCCCCAACCCCAATAAAAATAATACCGTCCAGATCAATACTAGGTCAGTGCTGGATTTGTTCGTCTTGCTTGGCGTGTCGGGGGTGGTTGGCGAGGTTAACATGACTAATGCTGCACTTCGGTTGGCGGTACAAAGTTGTTCTCAATCGCCTTGACTGCATCGACAAACACCTCGGCGCGATGCACATAGTTGTTAAACATGTCAAGACTCGCACAAGCAGGCGAAAGCAGCACAAAATCCCCCGGCTCCGCCAGCAGAAAACTGAGCTGCACTGCCTGTTGTATGGTCGCCACCCGGTGTACCGGTATACCACAACCCTGAATGGAACCAGCTATGCTTTCAGCATCGCGCCCCAGTAAAATCACGCTGCGTGCATGCTCGCGAACAGAGTGCTTTAATGGCAGAAAATCCTGTCCTTTGCCATCTCCTCCCGCGATCAGTACCGCCTTGGTTGGCAAACCATTCAGCGCCGCAATCGTCGCGCCCACATTGGTACTCTTGGAATCATTAAAAAAAGTGATTTTATTGATATCCGCCACTTTCTGCATGCGGTGCGGCAATCCCCTGAAAACACGCAGAGCGTTTAATAGTGGCTCAAATGGGAGAGCAACCGAACGACATAGCGCCAATGCCGCCAGTGCATTCGCGGCATTATGTAATCCAGCCACCGCCAGTTCACTGGTTTTCATCAGACAAGTATTGCCTTGCGCCAACCACAGATCCGCGCCGTCTGTCAGCAACCCAAATTCTTCGTCGGTCGCTGATTCACCCAGACCAAAACTGAATTGTTTGCGATCCACCTGCGTCATGGCGCAAACAAGGGGATCATCCCGGTTAATTACCTGCATTCCCTTGCAATTGCTACCGGAAAATATGACCGACTTGGCAGCGATATAAGCTGACATATCCGTATATCGATCCAGATGATCTTCACTCAGATTCAGAACGGCAGCTGCATCTGCCTGCAAATTCCGCGTGGTTTCCAGCTGAAAACTGGACAATTCAAGTACCCATAGTTGCGGCCAGTGATTGCTGTCCATCCTTTGCATCAATGCATCCAACACCGTACGCCCAATATTGCCGACTACTTCCACATCCCAGCCGGCACTCTCAGCCATCATGCCCACCATCGTGGTCACGGTGGATTTTCCATTCGAGCCGGTAATAGTGATTATTTTTGCATGGCCTTGGTCATATTCCCTCAGCGCGAGTGCGAATAATTCAATGTCGCCCACCACTGGAATATTACGTTGCACGGCAGCGGCTACCATTGGATCACCAAGCGGTATGCCTGGACTGATAACCATAAGGTCTATCTCTAGAAACATACCAGCCTGAAATGGTCCACAAAAAACATTCTCCGCAGACATACTCTGGTGAAACAGTGCCAGATTTGGAGGTGATGGCCGGGTATCGGCAGCAGACAATATTGCACCAGTACGGGACAACCACTTTGCGACCGACAAACCGGTATTACCCATACCCAGAATCAATATTTTTTTACCGTGATAATTCATCTCAATTTTAGTGTGGATAACCCAACCAGAACCAGAATGATGGTAATGATCCAAAATCGCACCACCACCTGATTTTCTTTCCAGCCTTTCAGCTCATAATGATGATGCAGCGGTGCCATACGAAAAACACGTCTGTTTGTAAGTTTGTATAATGCCACCTGGAGCATGACCGATAGCGCTTCCATCACAAAGACACCTCCCATGATGGCTAGTACGATTTCCTGGCGTACAATGACAGCTACCACACCCAATGCGGCCCCTAGCGCCAACGCCCCCACATCCCCCATGAATACTTCTGCCGGATAGGTGTTAAACCAGAGAAAAGCCAAACCTGCGCCAGCCAGCGCACCGCAGAATACTGACAGCTCACCTGCATTCGGGATATGCGGAATACCAAGATATTTTGCAAAAATGGCATGTCCCGCTAGATAAGCAAAAATGGCCAGCGCTCCGCTCACCATGACGGTTGGCATGATAGCCAACCCATCGAGACCATCGGTCAAGTTGACGGCATTGCTGCTACCGACAATCACCAGATAAGTCAGCAGAATAAAAGAGAATATTCCCAACGGAACAGCCACTTCTTTGAAAAACGGCACAATCAACTCCGTATGTTGCGGCAGTTCGGCTGCCGAGACCAAATAGCCCGCGACGATAAGTGCAATAACCGATTGCCAAGCAAGCTTGGATGCTGCGGACAGCCCCTTGGAATTACGCAAAATCACCTTGCGATAATCGTCCACCCAGCCAATCACGCCAAAACCCAGTGTTGTCAACAACACCACCCAGACATAGCGGTTGCTCAGATCCGCCCATAAAAGTGTCGTCACCAGTACCGCAATCAGAATAAGAGCACCACCCATGGTAGGTGTGCCTGCTTTGATAAGGTGTGATTCCGGTCCATCATCACGTACCGATTGACCAATCTTGCGCATGGTCAAACTTCGAATCATATACGGGCCAATCAGAAATGAAATAATCAGTGCAGTCAGTGCCGCCAGCATAGTACGCAATGTAATATAACCAAATACATTGAAAGCCCGGATATCTTCCGCAATCCACTGGGATAACGCTAGCAGCATACGAGACCCCCGAATAAGTTAACGTTTATCCCAGTCATGCGGAACGATTCCTGTCAGTCATTTTTTCTGCTACGGTCAGCTTTTCAATGACACGTTCCATGCGCATGGAACGTGAACCTTTGACCAGCACGGTTACATCGGTATCGAGCAGATCGGTCAAATAAGCCATCAACTCATCCACATTCACAAAATGCTGTCCCCCATGACCAAACGCCTCGACAGCATGTACACTCAGTTCCCCCAGCGCCAACAAAGTGTCCACTTTCGCTGCGCGCGCCAATTGGCCAATTTGCCGGTGGTACTCTGCTGCTGCTACGCCGAGTTCGCCCATATCACCCATCACCAGCATTTTTTTACCATTAGTGTCGCATAGCACAGCCAGCGCTGCCTGCATGGATTCTGGGTTGGCATTGTAGGTATCGTCTATTAGAACTGAGTGATGCAGGCCGGCCGTAATTTGTAGCCTTCCATGCGTACCTGTATACGAACCTAGTCCGGCAGCAATCGCAGGCAAGCCAATACCAGCGGCATAGGCAGCAGCAGCAGCAGCCAGTGCATTGTAGACATTGTGCTGCCCAGGTACCTGCAACATCAATTCGATTTGATCCTCTGGCAGAGTCAGCAACCAACCATTCTCCATCGTATCCTGCAGACGCCGTGCGCTGACGCTGGCAGCATTTATCAGGCCAAAATCCACAATCCGCCGTTTGCCTGCCAGCTGCCGCCATAGTGGAGCAAAACGGTCATCTGCATTGATGACTGCAATACCGGATTCGCTCAGTCCTTCAAAAATTTCACCTTTGGCAGCGGCAATTGCATCCGTCTTGCCAAAATGGGCAATATGCGCCGACCCCGCATTCGTAATGACAGCGACTGTGGGTGAGGCCAGACCGGATAGATAGGCAATTTCACCACTATGATTCATCCCCATTTCGATGACAGCATAATGGTGGCTAGGGTTGATCTGCAGCAACGTGAGCGGAACTCCAATATCGTTATTGAAATTGCCGGAGGTTGCCAGCACCCGATCACAGCCAGCATGCTGGCGCAGGATGGCTGCTAGCATTTCCTTAACGGTAGTCTTGCCGTTACTACCAGTCACTGCCACCAATGGCGGATCAAAGCGTTTGCGCCATACTGCCGCAAGCTGCCCCAGAGCCAACCGTGGGTCCTTGACTCGCAGCAAGGCAAAATCAGACATAACGAGGTTTTTTAGTGGCTCGATTGCTTCATCTGCGACCATCGCAGCTACCGCACCTTTATCGATGGCATCAGGGATGAACCGATGTCCGTCGAAGCGCTCTCCCGACAAGGCCACGAAAAGGCTGCCTGCGCGTAACGTGCGGCTATCGGTACTCACTGTGTTAAAAAATGGATTGCCGCCGGACCACTCTGCTTCCAGTATCCTGGCAGCTTGCTGCACGTTCATCATCACCGGAGCAGGCGTATTGCCGTTCATTGCTCTGTTTCCTGCATTTTTTGCCGAGCAAGGTCGCGCAGCACCTGCCTGACAATCTTGCGGTCATCATGAGGGTATTTCCTGCCCTCCCTTTCCTGATGGGTTTCAGCGCCTTTACCGGCAATCAGCACCACATCCTTTCGGCGTGCCTGGTGAATCGCACGATAAATCGCTGCGCTGCGATCGATCTCTACCCGGCAATGATCCTTTTGTTTCCCCTCGACACCATCCAATATTTCATTGATTATTTTCCCGGGATTTTCACTCCGAGGATTGTCGCTGGTAAAAATCACCTCATCTGCCAATCTGGCGGCAATTTCACCAATCAATGGACGTTTTCCGCGATCACGATCACCACCGCATCCGATGACGCAAATCAACTTTCCCTTATCTTTATCAGCGATTTTTTGTTTACTACCTGCCGTCGTTTCACGTAATCCAATCAGCACTTCACTGAGCGCATCCGGAGTATGCGCATAGTCAACGATAACGACAGGCTGCTCTCCCCCACCGAGCAACTCCATACGTCCCGGAATCGGACGAACCTGCTGCAAAGCCAGTACCGCATCATCAAACCCGACTCCACTGGCAAGCAAGGTGGCAAGCACCGCGAGCAGATTGTATGCATTGAAACGTCCGGCAATCTTGAATTGAAGAGTAACCCGCTGTCCACGAAAATCCACATCGAAACGGAGACGATCCATTTTCAGCTGGATATTACTGCCAAACAGCACCTGCTGGTTTCTGGTCACCCAGCTGCCTTCGCGCGGCAACCGGAAACCGTAGCCTATGACCTGTATCGCCTTGCTTTCCAGCTGGCGCGACAATTCCACGCCCAGCACCTCATCCAGATTCAGCACCGCAGATTTCAGCCCTGGCCAGAAAAACAGCTTTGCCTTAGTTGCAGCATACGAATCCATGGTGCCGTGATAATCCAGGTGATCGTGGGATAAATTGGTCAATACCGCAACCGAGAATTCCGCGCCGGTCAATCTGCCCTGATCGAGTCCGTGCGACGAAACCTCCATCGCGACCGATTTTGCTTGTTGCCGAACGAATTCAGCCAGCAGCTGCTGCAACTGCGCGGCATCCGGCGTGGTATGCGCCGTACTTGAGAGTGTATTGGCAAATCCATGACCAAGCGTACCGATCACGGCAGTTTTTTTGCCCAGTGCCGTCATAGCCTGAGCAAACCAGTGACTACATGAAGTTTTGCCATTGGTGCCGGTAATACCCACCAGCCATAGCTGGCGCGAGGGGTAATCATGCAGATGGCTCGCGATCAGCCCCACTTTCTGCCGCAAGTGGCTGACTGCGAGATTGGGCAATTGCCACTGCGGATTCCAGGTAAATCCTTTTTTTTCCCAGATAATCGCGTTAACGCCTTTGGCAACGGCTTCAGGAATATGCTGACGGGCGTCAAAATTCTCACCTACATACGCAATAAAAGTATCCCCGGGCTGCAATTCCCGGCTATCAGTGACCAGTCGGCGTATTTTCAGACCAAGTTCATCCAGTGAATGAACCACAAAATCTTTCGAGTTTTTATGACTTAGGGTGGCCATTACCCCTCTTGCTTCCTAATGGAAAAAGAAGGAGAAATAACCAGGTTTGGCCATGGCTTATCAAAAGGCATATCCAGTATTCTCAGAGTTCCTTCCATTACCCGGCTGAATACCGGCGCGGCAACACTGCCACCAAAGTGCTCCCCGGCACCAGGCTCATCAATCATGACGGCGATGACAACACGTGGATCAGAAGCAGGAGCGTACCCAACAAAAGAGGAGAGGTAGCGGTTTGCAGCATAACCTTTCTGATTATCCAGTCGCTTGTGAGCAGTTCCGGTTTTGCCAGCCACACGATAACCATTGACGCGCGCGCGCGATCCGGTTCCATCTGGCTCTACTGCCAGCTCCAGCATGGCATTGATTGCACTTGCAGTTTCGCGAGAAATGACTCTCTGGCCGACCACCGGTTGATCGCGTTTTAGTAGCGTAACTGGTTTCAGCTCTCCGCCAGTTGCAAATAGGGTATAAGCACGCGCCAACTGCATAAGATTGATTGATATGCCATGGCCGTACGACATCGTTGCCTGCTCAATTGGCCGCCAGCTACGATAATCTCGCAACTTGCCGCTAATCTCGCCCGGAAATCCCAAACCAGTCTCGCCACCAAAACCAGCTCGATTGAGCATTTCCCATAATGTTTGTGGAGGCAAGAGCATCGCAATCTTAGCAACACCCACATTACTCGATGTCTGGATAACCTGCGAGACCGTCAAATTTCCCTTGCTGTGCACATCACGGATCAGCGCTTTACCAATTTTCATCATCCCTGCGGAAGTTTCCAGGAGCGTATCAGGTTTGACACGGCCGGTTTCCAGCGCGACAGCAACCGTGAAGGGTTTCAAGGTGGAGCCTGGCTCAAACTCATCCACCAGCACCCGATTACGTATAGCGTCCTTATTGATATTGGCTCGTTGATTAGGATTGAATGCCGGGTAATTGGCCATTGCCAGCACTTCGCCTGTCCGCGTATCGAGTGCAACGATACTACCGGCAAGAGCACGGTGCGCCTTAACTGCACGCGCCAGTTCCCGGTAGGCGAGATACTGTATTTTGTTATCGATCGACAATATCAGATCCTGGCCAGGTTTCGGAGAGTTTATGCGCTCGACATTATCGACAACACGCCCAAGCCGATCCTGGATGATACGCCGCTTGCCATATTCACTGGCCAGGCTATCCTGCCAGGCAAGCTCCATCCCCTCTTGCCCCTTATCATCGATATCGGTAAAACCAAGGATATGCGCAGCCAGCTCGCGTGTTGGGTAGTAGCGATAATATTCCTGCTTGAAATACAATCCCTTGATATTGAGTTGCGCTATATCTGCAGCCAGGCTAGGGGATACCCGTCTTTTCAGGTAAACGAATCTTTTGTTACTGTTGACGCGCTCCTGCACAGCAGCCCAAGGCATACCAAGCTGCTCGGACAGGATTCTGAGTTGCGCCTGCTGAGTCATGTCGATCTGCTGCGGGTCAACCCAGATGGATTTGACCGGCGCGCTGATGGCAAGGATTTCACCATGCCGATCCTTGATGCTGCCGCGTGGCACGCTTTGCTCAACTATTCGGCTATAACGCAACTCGCCTTGTTGCTGTAAAAAATCTTTATTAAATTCCTGCAAATAGACTGCACGGCTAGCCAATATGACCAAGCCAAACATCAGCACTCTCAACACCAGACGAGAGCGCCAGGCAGGAAGGATTGCAGCACTTCCAGCTCGATTCAATCTGATTGATGCAAGCTTCATTTTATCTGGCCCGGATTTTACCTGGCTGAATCACCAGTACATTTGTGGCCGCTGGCATCACCATTTTCAGTTGAGTTCTGGCGATGTTTTCAACACGGGCGTGCATAGCGAGCGTGCTTTGTTCCAATAACAGCTGATCTCTCTCGGTAGCAAATTGCTTTGCCAGCGCCTGCTCTTTTTCTTGCGCCATAAAAAGCTTGCGCGCTTCATGCCGAGCGGTCACAATCCCCAGACCCGAAATAACCAATATTAAAAACAAAGTCATATTTAATCTAATCATCTGTTTATTACGCTGGCTCCAGTTTTTCCGCAACACGCATGATCGCGCTGCGCGCACGCGGGTTGGCAGCAATTTCATTTACGTCCGGTCGAATCTTTTTGCCAATCAGCAACAATTGCTGCCGACTGTGTCGCATACGTTCATCCTCACGAACCGGCAGCTTGCGTGGCAAGGTATCTGTCATAGCTTGTGTGCGCATGAAATTCTTGACAAGACGATCTTCCAGCGAATGAAAACTGATCACGACCAGCCTGCCAGCAGAGTTTAGTCTGGCCAGACACATTGGCAATGTTAGCGATAACGCTTCAAGTTCCTGATTGAGATAAATGCGGATCGCCTGGAAGGTACGCGTTGCCGGATGCTGCCGGTACTCCCGCCCATGGCTGCGCGCGCGCACGACCGTTGCAACAGTTTCAGCAAGCTGAAGCGTGGTAGTAATGGGCCGCCTGCTCCGCTCCATGACAATTGCGCCTGCAATCTGCCCAGCATACCGTTCTTCGCCATAATCTCTAATCACCTCCTTCAATACGGTTTCATCAACCGTCGCCAGCCACTGCGCTGCCGTTTCTCCACGACTGGTATCCATACGCATATCCAATGGCCCGTCATGACGAAAACTGAATCCGCGAGTCGCTTCTTCCAGTTGCATCGATGACACACCCAAATCCAGCAAAATACCATCCACTCCTGTTATCGCCAGTGCCTGCAACGTCTCATCAAGCTTTACATAACTGTCATGCACCACGTGCAGCCGTTTGTCCTGAATCGATTTCGCCACACTGACGGCAACCGGATCCTTGTCAAACACAATCAGCCGACCATGCCTGCCTAGTTTCGACAAGATCAGACGGCTATGCCCGCCATGACCAAACGTGCCATCGACATAAACCCCATTCGCCGTGATCGCCAGCGCATCGATTGCTGCATCGAGTAAAACAGGAATATGCAAAGTTTCAGCTACGCACTATAGTGAGAACTCTTCCAGTTCGGGCGGGATATTGCCATTCCTGTAAACCAGCGCCGCTTCAATTTCCTGATCCCACCGGTCACTATCCCAAAGTTCAAATTTCGCTCCCTGCCCGGCAAGCACGACTTCTTTCGTCAATCCGGCAAATTGTCGCAATGGAGGGCTGATCAGTATTCTTCCGGAGCCGTCTATTTCGACATCACAAGCATTGCCGATAAGCAACCGCTGCAAACTGCGTATTTGAGGCTTAATACTAGGGAGACTGTTCAGTTTTTGTTCTATTGGTTCCCAGGCAGGCTGGGGATAAATCAGCAAACATCTGGAAGGATCGGCTGTGACGACAATATTTCCCGCGCAACTGGCAATCAACTCGTCCCGATACTTCGCCGGGATGGCAAGCCTGCCCTTGCCGTCTAGGCTCAATTGCGTGACGCCACGGAACATTCCGCCCCCTTCTGTTATTTGCTAAAGCCAGTTTTAATTAAGCAAATAAATTACTTTTATCCCATAAAACTGCACTTAATTTACATTTTTTGCTACTTGACCCCACTTTAACTAAAAATTATTTACGGGTCAAGTAGAATCCGTTTTTTATTTTCGGCAACAATTGGTTAAGCCATATCCTGACTCCCCATGACACCTATATATTGGCAACAAGCGGTAACCGAGCTGTCATCACATGACCCGATTCTGTGCCGGCTCTTTCAGCAATTCAGCGAAGTCTCCTTTGAACAGCAAAGCAATACCTTTGCTACGCTGGCACGCGCAATCGTCGGCCAGCAAATTTCTGTCAAGGCGGCCGCCAGCGTCTGGAAGCGTGTCTGCGCAGTGCTTCCAGAAATGACGCCACCAGCATTGATGGCTGTTGAGCCGGATATATTGAGAAATTGCGGCTTATCTGCTCGAAAAACCAGTTACTTGCAGAACCTGGCCTCCCATTTCGAGAATGGTCTCCTAAGAGAAACAAGCTGGCATGACCTATCAGACGAGGAGCTGATCCGACAACTGGTTTGTGTCAAAGGTATCGGTCGCTGGACAGCGGAAATGTTTCTAATTTTTCACCTGCACCGCCCGGATGTTTTGCCACTGGATGATATTGGCCTGCAGCGCGCGGTAAGCATCCATTACAATGGTGGCTTACCCATGCACCGGCACGAAATCAGTGCCATCGCACAAAACTGGCGACCATGGCGTTCTGTCGCCACTTGGTATCTGTGGCGTAGCCTGGATCCTTTTCCGGTAATTTATTAATGGCTTGAGTAACTGAACACTGAGAGACATAAGCTTTTAACTAAAAATATATTCTTAAAAATGCAAAAACAGCGTGTTGTGGTTGGCATGTCCGGTGGAGTGGATTCCTCGGTTGCTGCCTTTCTGCTCAAGCAACAGGGTTGGGATGTCATCGGTCTTTTTATGAAAAACTGGGAGGATGACGATACCGACGAATACTGTTCGTCCCGCCAGGATTTTCTCGATGCGGCGTCGGTCGCCGACCTGCTGGATATACCACTGGAAGTGGTCAACTTCTCGGCAGAATACAAGGATCGCGTTTTCAGTCAGTTCCTTGCGGAATATCGGGCAGGCCGCACCCCCAATCCGGATGTGCTTTGCAACAGCGAAATCAAATTTAAAGCATTTCTCGAGCACGCCTCACGTCTGGGCGCAGATCGGATTGCAACCGGGCATTACGCGCAGCTCCGTGAAGCCGCCGGCACCTTCCAGCTAATGAAAGCCGAAGATGGCAACAAGGACCAAAGCTATTTTCTCTACCGACTCAACCAGTCACAACTTTCCCAGACCCTTTTTCCAGTCGGCCATCTCTACAAGCATGAAGTCCGAAAAATTGCCCACGAACAGGGATTGCCCAACGCCACCAAAAAGGATAGCACCGGCATTTGCTTCATTGGTGAACGCCCCTTCCGAGAATTCCTCAATCGTTACCTTCCAGTAGAACCAGGGGAAATCCATACACTCGATGGCAAAACCGTCGGCACTCACCAAGGGCTAATGTATTACACTCTTGGACAACGGCAAGGACTCAGAATTGGCGGAATATCAGATAAAAACGAACAACCCTGGTTTGTTGCCGACAAGGACATGACCCAGAATATTCTTTACGTCGTCCAGGGACATGACCACCCTGCACTGCTCCATACTGGCCTGACAGCTAATTCACTTACCTGGATCAGCGGCACACCACCGCATCCACACTGGGTTTACGCCGCCAAGATCCGCTATCGCCAGACTGACGCGCCCTGCGTCATCCTCAAAATTACGCAGAATATCTGTCAGGTCGGCTTTGCAGCCAAGCAGTGGGGCATTACTCCGGGACAATCAGTAGTGATATACGAAAGCAAGGTTTGCCTGGGCGGGGGAATCATAGTTCAGCAATCTAATTTTGGATTTAATGAATTCGTTTGAGTTGCGAAATCAGGTATACGGCTTTACACTCACCATTTACCAAAAGTAACCTGGAAAATTTTCATTTTAGGAAGATTTTCCCCAACTAACCAGGAGCCTGGACATGATGAACAATATAGGGGTCAGCGATCGACGTGCACTGGAAAGACGATCACCAATCGCTCTCTTTTGCCCTTATCAGCTCGGAATCAAGAATGGCAGACGTAGCAGCGTGCGGCGTGCCGGAGCGGATGCTGTATATGTTGATAACTATGCCTGGCACATTGGTTTCTGTTGTCTGGCAATTGTGCTGTTAAGTGCGACCGACGCCTTCCTGACACTTAATATTCTGGCTCGCGGCGGAGTGGAGCTCAATGAGTTCATGGCGGTGTTGATAGAAGGCAATACCCATAAATTCGTGATGTTCAAGATGGCGCTGACTTCCCTCGCAGCCATTTTTCTGGTTATTCACCATGAATCTAGGATTATGGCCAGATTGCGTTGCAAATATCTGCTATACACAATATTGACCGGTTATCTGTGTCTGGTAGGTTATGAATTGGCTCTGCTCAATTTTATAATCCCGTCGTATTAAGCGAGAAATTGTGGAACAGCCCGGGAAATGGCTAATGCTCGCTGGCGCGACAATAGTGACGTTAGGATTCGTACTGCATTTTGCTCCATGGCTGCTGAACTGGTTTGGCAAGTTGCCTGGCGATATCCGTATCGAAACCGAACGCAGTAAGGTATTTATTCCGATTACGTCGATGATAGTAGTCAGTATTGTGTTGTCCGTGATTATCAACCTGTTCCGAAAATAACCAATCAATCTGAAATGATGTTTGGCATCCCATACCATAAATTTTTTATTCTCCTATGAATATCACCTTTATCGGCGGCGGCAACATGGCAGCCGCCATAATTGGCGGTTTACTGCAGCAAGGAAATTCTCCTGAAACTTTGGCTGTAGCCGAAATTAATACAGACCGGCGCACACAGCTTCAACACCAATTTGGTATCAACATCAGCGCCACTGTGGCCGATTCAAGTGTAAATAGTGACATTTACGTGCTAGCGGTTAAACCCCAGCAACTGCGGGTTGTAGTAACTGAAAATGCCACGCTGTTACACAACAAACTGGTCATTTCAATCGCGGCCGGTATTCGTGCAACGGATTTGAGTGCCTGGCTGGATAACCAGTCATACATCATACGCGCCATGCCTAACACCCCTTGCCTGATCGGAAAGGGCGTCACCGGCTTGTATGCACTGCCTGGGGTGAATGCCTCACAAAAAAAACAAGCAACCGATATTCTCGGTGCGGTAGGCTCCGTGATCTGGTGTGATGATGAAATCCAGCTGGATGCCGTTACTGCCATGTCAGGCAGCGGCCCGGCCTACGTTTTTTATCTGCTGGAAGCTATGCAACAAGCAGGAACAGAACTGGGGCTGTCTGCTGAAACTGCAAGACAGCTCTCGCTGGAAACCTTTATCGGTGCGTCCTTGTTGGCCGCAGACAGTCATGAATCTTTCAGTACCTTACGTACCCGCGTTACCTCGCCCGGCGGCACCACCGAACAGGCGATCCTCAGTCTGGAGCAGGACAATGTCAAACACGCATTAATAGATGCCATCAAAGCCGCGCACAGGCGTTCACAGGAAATTGGCCATATTTTAAGCCAGTCTTGATGCGTGCAACCAACTTCTGACTTAACCATTCTGGAATAACCATGCCCAATCAAATCCTGATGTTTTTGCTTGATAATCTGCTAGGTCTGTTTTCACTGGCCTTGCTATTGCGGTTTTACATGCAGTGGTTGCGCGTACCGCATTATCACCCGGTATCACGATTCATCGTCACCGTTACCGATTTCATCGTCCGTCCTGCGCGCCGCTGGATCCCGGGTTGGCGCGGTATGGATCTTTCCACTTTCATCCTGGCCTGGTTTTTTCAGTTCATTCTTCTCGCCGGATTGAGTTTTTTACAGGGACTGGGCATGGGCAGCCTGCTCGGCCTAGCTTTATTAGCACTCGTGGCAATCGCCAGATTGACGCTGATGATTCTGCTCGTCTCTATCATCGTGCAGGCAGTCTTATCATGGGTAAACCCGCAGAGCCCATTAATGCCGCTGCTGGAAAACTTCACCCAGCCGTTGCTCGGTATGTTCAGGCGAGTGATTCCGCCGATTGCTAATGTTGATTTATCACCTTTGTTTGCACTGCTGCTGTTACAGGTGCTGTTGATGTTCGTTGGCAATCTGCAATACCAAATCGCATCCTGGTTTTGATTAGCTGGCACCGTTTTGATTCCGCTGGTGATCTGATTTTGCAACTGCATGTACAACCTGGTGCCAAAAAAACTGAAGTCGTTGGCTTGTACGGCGATGCGCTAAAAATCAAACTGGCTGCGCCACCGATTGAGGGTAAAGCAAACTTGATACTAACGAAACTCCTGGCCGAACGTTTCACTGTACCGCTTAAGCACGTCATACTGGTAAGTGGTGAGCACTCCCGTCACAAACTGGTTCGCATCAAGCAAACCAATTGTGACCCTGAAAGCCTGCTCGGAGAATAATGCCCATACCAACCATACTTGTTTTACTCCGATTTTATTCTTCTACTGGAATTACCTATGCGCTCGGTTTTTCTCGATTTTGACTCGGTCACCAGAGGTGACATCGATCGTTCAGCACTCGAAGCGGTAACGTCCCCCTGGATTTTTCATGGTGATACTGATTCCACTCAACTAGCCGAACGAATGTGGGACGCGGAAATCATTGTCACTAACAAGACCGTACTTGGGCGCGATGCCATTTTCGCAGCGAACAAGCTCAAGCTGATCTGCATATCGGCGACCGGTTACAACAATATCGATCTTGTTGCTGCTGCCGAACGGGATATCGCGGTATGCAACGTGCGTGGCTATGCCACACAGTCAGTCACGCAGCATGTTTTTATGCTGATGCTGACGCTGACGACAAATTTTGTTGATTATCAGCATCTGGTCAAAAGTGGTGGTTGGCAGGCAAGCCGATTTTTCTGCCCACTCGACTATTCTATTGAAGAGTTAACCGGCAGAACGCTAGGCATCATTGGTTACGGGGAACTTGGACGCGCGGTTGCGCGTGTGGCAGAAGTATTTGGTATGCGAGTGCTGATTGCAGAACATAAGGGTGTGGCTGCCGCATCTGTTCGGGCGGGCAGAACAGCATTCGAAGAGGTGCTGGCGCAAGCGGATTTTATCAGTCTGCATTGCCCGTTATTTCCTGAAACAGCCAATCTGGTCGGAGAAAGGGAGTTTGAGTTAATGCGGCCTTCTGCCTATCTCATTAATACCGCGCGCGGCGGTCTTGTCGATGAAACGGCGTTGCTGCAGAGTTTACAGAGCGCGCAAATTGCCGGTGCAGCAATCGATGTGCTGCAGAGGGAACCACCTGAAGCCGATCATCCTCTGCTGGTTTACCCTCATTCGAATCTGATCATCACGCCTCATATCGCATGGGCAAGTCGGTCTGCCAGGCAGCGCGTACTTGAGCTTGTCGCAGAAAACATCGACAACTTCCAACATGCTCGGGATTTTAATCAGATTACCGATGCGCTGAAAGACGGAGTTTGTCGAAATTAACGCAGATCAGTCGCGAAAATTACGAAACTGTAATGGCTGTTCAGTAACGCTGGTTTTAACCAACTGGATGGCTTCCTGCAACAGGTCGCGCTTGGCGCCGGTTACACGCACCACTTCGCCCTGAATGCTGGCTTGAACTTTGAGCTTGCTGTCCTTGATAAGCCTGATGATTTTTTTTGCCAGATCGCTTTCCACCCCCGTTTTAATCATGGTTTTACGCCGCACCTTGTTACCACTGATTTTCTCGACATCTCCATGCTCGATGCAGCGCACATCGATCTCGCGCTTGGTGAATTTGGCGACCAGGATGTCCACAACCTGCGAGAGCTTGAACTCATCATCCGCATAGACATATAACTCATACTCAGTCTGCTCGACCCGTGCGTCCGATCCCTTGAAGTCAAAACGAGTGCTGACCTCCTTGTTGACCTGATCGACCGCGTTGCGGATTTCCTGTTTATCAACTTCCGAGACAATATCAAATGAAGGCATATCTGCTCCTGCGTTTGATTAAAAGATTCGATTGATGCGATTTACCCGGATTTCCTGTCCAGTCGTTTTTTCGCAATGCGCAACCTGAGCGCGTTCAGCTTAATAAATCCGGCAGCATCGGCCTGATTGTAGGCTCCTTCATCGTCCTCGAACGTCGCGATATCCGAATCAAACAGGGAATCCGTTTTTGAGTCGCGCCCGATCACGATGATATTACCCTTGAAAAGCTTGAGCCGCACCCAGCCATTAACACTTACCTGTGACTCATCGATCAGCGTTTGCAAAAGCTTACGCTCAGGGCTCCACCAGTAGCCGTTATAGATCAACGCAGCATAGCGCGGCATCAGATCATCTTTCAGATGCGCCACCTCGCGATCCAGTGTAATGGATTCGATTGCACGATGCGCGCGCAGCATGATTGTACCCCCAGGCGTTTCATAGCAACCTCGTGACTTCATGCCAACATAACGGTTTTCGACCAGATCTAGCCTGCCGATACCATGCCGGCTGCCAATCTGGTTTAACCGGGCAAGTGTTTCTGCGGGCGATAAACGCTTACCATTCAAAGCAACGATATCACCGCGCTCATATTCGAGCTCAATATTTTCTGGGATGTCAGCTGCTGTCTCGATAGATTTCGTCCAGCGCCACATGCTTTCTTCCGGCGCTTCTGCCGGATCTTCCAGCGCGCGACCTTCATAGGAAATATGCAGCAGATTCGCATCCATACTGTACGGTGAGCCGGTGTGATGCTTCATTTCAATCGGAATACCCTGTTTCTCCGCATAAGCAAGCAACTTTTCCCGGGAGGTTAGATCCCATTCGCGCCACGGCGCAATGACATGAATATCCGGCTGTAACGCATAATAGCCAAGCTCGAAACGCACCTGGTCATTTCCCTTGCCGGTTGCCCCGTGTGATACTGCATCCGCACCAGTCTCCCTTGCGATCTCGATCTGCCGTTTAGCGATCAATGGTCTCGCAATACTGGTACCGAGCAAATACTCTCCTTCGTAGATAGTATTGGCACGGAACATGGGAAACACATAGTCCCTGACAAAAGTTTCCCGCAAATCCTCGATGAAGATTTCTTTTACTCCGAATTGCCGTGCTTTTGCTCGTGCAGGCTCGATCTCCTCACCCTGGCCAATATCTGCCGTGAAGGTGACCACTTCGCATTGATAGGCATCCTGCAGCCATTTTAGAATGACAGACGTATCTAACCCACCAGAAAAGGCCAGTACTGCTTTTTTGATTTTTTCCAAGATCTCGCCCTTCAATTTATTGTTAATTTTCTTAACCGCTCAGATTACCAAGCAACAAATACTCCATCAACGCCTTCTGCGTATGCAGGCGGTTCTCCGCTTCATCCCATACCACCGATTGTGGACCGTCAATTACATCGGCTTCGACTTCTTCGCCACGGTGTGCCGGCAGACAATGCATGAAGAGCGCATCCTTCCTGGCAATCTCCATCATTTCGGCATCCACACAAAAATCGGCAAAATCGGCTTTACGCAAATCCGTTTCATCTTCAAATCCCATACTGGTCCAAACATCGGTTGTCACCAGATCTGCATCCTGAGTCGCCTCCAGCGGTGAGGCGAACTGCTCATAATGATCCGTTCCATAAAGCCCCGCGCGTTCGGGTTCCACTTCGTAACCAGGCGGCGTTGCTACGTGAACGTTAAAATCGAAAACCTCCGCTGCCTGCAGCCAAGTATTGCACACATTGTTGGAATCTCCGATCCACGCTACCGTTTTGCCAGAAATACTGCCACGATGCTCCATGAAGGTAAAAATATCGGCCAGAATCTGGCAGGGGTGGTATTCATCAGTCAAGCCATTTATGACGGGCACACGCGAATGTTGTGCAAAACGCTCAACGATGGAATGCTCATAGGTACGGATGGTGATGATATCCACCATGCGCGACACCACCCGCGCTGCATCTTCTACCGGCTCCCCGCGACCAAGCTGAGTATCGCGGGTGGAGAGATAAATAGCGCTGCCACCGAGCTGATGCATACCGGCTTCGAATGACAACCGGGTACGGGTCGACTGCTTGTCGAAAAGCATTGCGAGCGTGCGATCCGTGAGTGGCCAATAGCGGCGATACTGCTTGAATTCATTTTTAATCCAGCGAGTACGCTCGAAAATATATTCGAATTCGGCACGACTGAAGTCGTTGAATTGCAGAAAATGTTTGCTTTTCATTAAATTTTCTATTTAATAATAGGAATTTCAAGTGTGTCCAACATACCTTCTGTTGGGGAGCTCGGGCTTGCCTGGTAAGTTTTTCTAGGCATGCGCCCGGCCAGATATGCCTCGCGTCCAGCTTCTACCGCCTTGCGCATGGCTTGTGCCATCAGTGTCGGATTGCGTGCGCCTGCAATTGCCGAATTCATCAGAACGCCATCGCAACCGAGTTCCATCGCAATCGTGGCATCCGATGCTGTTCCAACACCAGCATCAACCAAAACTGGTACGTGTGCATTTTCAATGATGATCTGTAAATTCCACGGGTTAAGAATCCCCATTCCCGAGCCAATCAATGACGCGAGCGGCATGATGGCGACACAGCCAATATCTTCCAGTTGTCTAGCGACAATCGGATCATCCGAAGTATAAACCATTACCTGAAAGTCTTCCTTGACGAGCAATTTTGCTGCTTCCAGCGTGGCTACCACGTCTGGAAACAGGGTTTGTTGATCGCCCAGTACTTCAAGCTTCACCAGCGAATGCCCATCAAGCAGCTCGCGCGCCAGACGTAATGTGCGAACTGCGTCCATGGCGGTATAGCAGCCAGCGGTATTAGGAAGCAGGGTAAATTTCTCCGGTGGGAGTACATCCAGCAGATTGGGCTCATTTGGATGCTGACCAATATTGGTGCGCCGAATGGCAACTGTAACAATTTGTGCACCGCTGACTTCGACTGCCGCCCGCGTTTCAGCAAAATCCCGGTATTTTCCGGTACCCACCAGCAGGCGGGAATGATAGCTTTTGCCGGCAATACTCAGCAAATCGTCCATATCGATCATAAAAAATCAGTTTTGCTTGCATGAATAGATAGCAATACAACCGAATTAACTTTCGGCAAATCTAGGAGACAAATCAACCGCCACCAACCGCAACAATAATTTCCAGTTGGTCGCCATCAGTCAGTAGATGACTAGGGAACGTGCTACGAGGAATGATTTCACCATTGCATTCGACAGCAATGCGTTTGTCCTGCAACGACAGTGATTCGAGTAGTTGCAGAACGCTGTTCACATTATCAAAACACTGGGACTGGCCATTAATGACAAGTTGCATAATCTAAAAAGTATTTAAGCGCCATGTTTCAAATGTTAAGATTAGTATTCTAACATGCGGGTGTAGCTCAATGGTAGAGCAGAAGCTTCCCAAGCTTAAGACGAGGGTTCGATTCCCTTCACCCGCTCAACGGAATTTTTATATCTACGCGTCGATCAGACGGGATTACATTCAAAATTTGGGGATGCTATGTTGAGTTGTTTTTTCACCCGATGGATGAGTTTGTTGGTCAAGCTGTCAGGATTATTCCTGGTCTTTATCTTTTCTAGTGGCTTAGCAATTGCCGGACAGGCTTCCAATACAACGGCATCACCGCCGGTTCTGGGCTGGGTTGAATACGTTCGCATTGAGCCTTGGGGCGTGAAAACACGAGCGAGACTGGATACTGGCTCCAATACTGCGTCGATCAGCGCATATGATATTGAACTGCTCAAAAAGAATGGCAGGCAATGGGTCAGATTCATGTTTGATTTCAGCACGGCTGGCAAAGAACGCTCCATACAGATTGAGCGTCCGGTGATTCGCACTGGAAAAATAAAGCAGCATACAGGTCTCTTGCAGGAGCGCCCGGTTATCAACATGGATATTTGTCTGGCCGATGAAGTCAGAACAGTTGAATTCAATCTGATCGATCGTCGCGCACTGAATTACCCTGTTTTACTTGGACGCAAAGTACTAGCAACACGTGCACTGGTTGACTCTTCGCGAATCTTGCTGAGCAAAGCTGACTGTGGGCACGAGAAAAAGAAGAAGAAAAAGAAAGCGAATAGAAATAATTCGTCCAATGCTGGAACAGCTGAATGAGAAAGCTGCATTTGTCACTGCTCACACTATTACTATGCGTGACAGGATTGGGGTTGGCTTATTACAAGGTTACGGTCATCGGTCTGCCGTTAACGGCTTCTGAACAAGCATTAGTCTGGAACATCGAAGCCAGTGTTTCATTTCGCGCGAAACCGGATAGTTCCATAAAGGTAACATTGCCACTACCGCTGGATCCTCCTGGCTTTACCATTCTGAGCGAAGACTTCATGAGTGCCAATTATGGACTGGCGATCGAACAGGATGAAAACGGCCGCGTGGCGTTATGGGCCAAGCGGCGCGCGCAGGGAAAACAGTTGCTGCTCTTCCGGGCAGCTTTGATCGAGGTGAAAGAAAGTAGCGCTGCAAGTGACGACAAATCTACTTCCAAATCTGCAGCTACGACCTCTTCAACGCCTGCTTTTCCTGTTGTCCCGCAATACCCGCCCAAGCTACTACCAGTGATTGAAGGATTACTTGACAAGGCACGGCAACAATCAGCCGATACCGTTTCCTTCTCGCAGCGTGTCATTGAGGAATTAAACTCAACTTCGCCTACACTGGAACTGAAAACGCTCCTGCAGCAAATTGATCGACCACGTGAGTTTGCCAAAAATATTGGCTGGATACTGGCTGGCGCGCGCATTCCCTCCCAGGTTATCCGCGGTTTACGTCTGGAAGAAGGCAAAGAGTACTCCGAGCTGGAGTCTTTTCTGCAGGTCTATGATGGTACCCGATGGCGAACACTCAATATTCGCAATGGCCAGGAAGGATTACCCGAGAATTTTGTGTTATGGCAACTAAACAGTAGCAAAAATTTTGTTATTGAGGGTGCCAGAGAATACAGCATCAAATACTCAGTTGGTAAAACCTTGAGAGAAGTAATTGATATTGCAGAAATCACATCGACCCAGAAAGGGCTGCATCTGATGGAATTTTCCCTGCACTCTCTGCCCGTCCACAGCCAGAATGTTTACAAGGTATTGCTGATGGTGCCATTGGGCGCGCTGATGGTGGTTTTGATGCGTAATCTGGTTGGCATTAAAACCTTTGGTACCTTCATGCCAGTGCTGATTGCGCTGGCATTCCGCGAAACCGAATTGCTGTGGGGCCTCATACTCTTCAGCCTCATTATTGGTATCGGCCTGTTGCTACGTGCCTACGTCGAGCAATTAAGACTGCTGCTCGTACCCAGGCTGGCGGCCGTGCTTACCATGGTGGTATTGCTGATGGCTGGCACCAGCGTAGTCATGCATAAACTCGGGTTGGAAATGGGGTTGTCGGTTGCCCTGTTTCCGATGGTCATCATGGCAATGACGATAGAGCGCATGTCACTGATCTGGGAAGAGGCCGGGCCGGCAGAAGCATTTAAGCAGGTATTTGGCAGCTTACTGGTCGCCGTCGCGGGCTATCTAGTAATGAATATCGACGAATTACAATATATGTTCTTTGTTTTTCCGGAACTATTACTGGTAGTACTTGCAGTCATCATTCTGCTCGGGCGCTATTCGGGTTACCGCCTAACAGAACTATGGCGTTTCCGCGCGCTGGCAAAGCGTTGATGCGCCGCCGCTGATTCTATGTTCAAAACCTGGCTAAATCTCAGAAAAACCGGTATTGTTGGCATGAACCAACGCAATGCCGATTATATCTCTGTCTACAATCGGCGATCACGCTTCCCGCTGGTAGATGATAAGCTACAAACGAAAATCCTGGCAGAAAAAGCCGGCATTGCCGTACCGGAGCTCTATGGCGTCATAGAAATTGAACATGATATTGCCAATCTTGCCAATATCATCAAGGATCACGAGGATTTCGTCATCAAGCCGGCACATGGCTCGGGTGGTAATGGCATCTGTGTTGTCACAGGGCAACTTTACGACCGCTATCGCCTCAGCAACGGTAATCTGCTAACCCAGGACGAAATTGCCTATCACATTTCAAATATTCTGAGTGGTCTTTATAGCCTGGGCGGACAGCCAGACCAGGCACTGATCGAATACCGCGTTAAATTTGATCCAGTATTCGAGGCTATTTCCTATCAGGGCGTACCCGATATTCGCACTATTGTATTCAAAGGCGTGCCGATCACGGCTATGGTGCGCCTGCCGACCCGGATGTCAAACGGAAAAGCCAATCTTCATCAGGGCGCCGTTGGCGCAGGTGTTGATCTGATCACCGGACAGACAAATTCTGCCGTTTGGCAGAATTTCCCCGTTGATCATCATCCCGATACCGGCGCTCCAATCAGCGGCGTGCAGATACCGCACTGGCAGAAACTGCTGACCTTGGCCGCACAATGCCATGATCTAGTTGACCTGGGTTATCTCGGAGTCGATATCGTGCTCGATCGTGATCTAGGGCCACTCGTGTTGGAACTGAATGCCCGTCCCGGCTTATCGATTCAGATCGCCAACGCCAAAGGACTCAACAAGCTGTTACAGGCTGTAGAGCAACTTGAAACCATTCCAGCCCCCCCGCAGGAGCGCGCTGCACTGGGGCAGGCAATTTTTCATAAAACATAGGGATTCTAGGCAAGTCCAGTGACGTAGGAAGGGAATCGCTCTTGTGCCCATGCGGTTGGTGCTGTGGACAAAAACGCTGCAATCAAAAAACGAACCACGCTGGTTATTCCAGATCTCCTTGATTGCGATCACCTACCCAAAGATTTTCAAAATACATCCGGGTCGTCACCTTCATCAATACCGAAATCAGCAGGTGGCGAAGTAAAGGTAGTCAGGACGGCAGTGAAAATAAACATGAGAATGGTCAGGATATATTCGGAGATCAGGGTTTTGCGCAGACTGACGGTGACGGCTCCGCGCAGATCGCCCCGTTCGATAGCAGGTACGAGCCGCCATTTGTTGATTGATGCCCGCGCTAGCAACAGTAGAAATCCATCAAGCTTAGCGAGCAACAGAGGCCATACGGTGGAGCCAGATCATCAAAACTCTGCAGCAAACCCACAGCCAATATAAACAGGGCCATAATACATTTGAATTGTTTCGTCACGCCTTTATATGTAACCCCATTTCAGCCTGCCTCATGCTGAGCTGTCGCCATTTCAGCCATATCATGGCGGCCAGTTAAACATTAGCACCAAATTAACATGGCTATATCATCATTAACTGTTAGTTACTGTAAATAAAAAAGCTATCATTTATAAACACGTCATTAACCAAAAACCAACAATTTATATTTTGTTTCAAGTTCATTGAGTTGCATGAGCATCACTAACTACGATGACATAGCCAATAACATTTTTATTTTTATGAAGTTTACATATTTAACGATTGCCATTTTGGCAGTAATGGGAGTAACAGCCCCCTCCGGCGCTTCGACGATCGAACTTTATGTCGACAATGAAACTAAACAACTGTACGCCGAACCCGGACCCAATCGGACCAAGCTTGGTACCTTTCAACGAGTGGACGAAGCGACTGGCACTAATCAACTCTCCGAAGCCAAAGCGTTAGAGGGGAAACTGGATCAAAAAACCCGTGAGTTGGATGTCATGGAAGCGCGAATCGATCAAAAACAAATTGAAGCTATGGAGACTAAAGCCAAGCCAGTCGATTCGAAAGGTATATTACCATCTGGTGTGAGTTACGGTAATAACGGATTTGAATTCAAAACTGATAATGGTAAATTTGCGTTGGCGATTCAAAACCGAATTCAGACGCGCTATGCCAATCCGTTCGACAGCGATCCGCGTACGCTAAATGACTTAGATCGCGAACAGAGCTCCTTCATGATTCGACGGGCGCGTACCAAATTGAAAGGTCATGCCTACTGGCCATGGCTTAAATTTTATTTGCAGTATGATTGGGCTGACCCGGTCTTGCGCGACTTGAACTTGACGGTAGCCAAGTTTAAATGGGCCTCATTGGAACTCGGTCGGGGCAAGGTCATCTACAACGCTGAAAGAAAAACGTCGTCCGGCAATCAACAATTTGTCAACCGTTCGATCGTTAACAGTATATTCACGGTCGATCGTCAACAAGGTGCGCAATTGTACGGAAATCTGTTCCCTGGAACTTGGCACGATGTCACCTATTATCTCGGAGTCTTTTCTGGTATGGGCGTCGGAGAGCGAAATAATGACGATGATGGCATGATGTACAACGCCCGTTTGCAATGGAACGCGTTGGGCGGAGAAATGCCATTTTCTCAATCCGACATTGAGTTTCACGAACAGCCGGTACTCAATTTTGCGATTGCGGCGAACACCAATAAAAGCCGATGCCTAACTTTTGCGACTAACGACAGAAGTTGCAGAGCTATGCCTTGGGAGCCTTTTAGCAGTGTTGGAAAAGACGGTCAGTACAGAACCAATCAGCTGATGGGGGAAATTAGATTAAAATGGCAAGGATTCTCGTTGTCGCATGAGATGCACTGGAAAGAGATTAAAGACAAGCTTGCCGCGCAGGATAGTTCGTTCAAGGAAACCACCATGCTGGGCGGCCTCGTTCAAGTGGGTTACTTCCCTCATCATGTTATCCCTCTGATACCCATGAATTTGGAGTTTGCCGGACGATACGCGTTTGTCGATCCGAATCTTGCAGAAAATAACATCCAGCAACAAGAGATCAGCGGGGTAATGACTTATTTCCTAAACGGTCATAACAGCAAAGTGAGCTTCCAGGTTAGCCACTTGACCCTCGATCCGAATAATTCGAGTAGCCGTTCCGATCAACGTTTCTGGGCACAATGGGATTTATCTTTCTAATACAATAACAATATCGTCGGCACGGATTGATTGATTCAATTTGACGGCTAACCCACATTTAATACCCGTTTTTAGAAAACGTTAATTATCATATAATTGAAGACTAAAAAACAACGTAGGACACTACAATTTCTCCATTGAGCAGAATTCGTAAGTCACACCTTAGTTTTTGTACGCCTCCTGGTAAGAGGTCGATATTCAGTACTCGGTAAATGGTTGCAAGGCTGGTCCTGGACGGGTGGTTTTGCGGACATACAGGGTCTTCTTGCCGCTGGCACAGCGGAATGTGATACCGCTGTACAGACAGGATTCCCCATAAACTGCTCCAGCGGCTCCGGATGCCATGACTCTGGAGAAGCCTCTGAATGAGTTCCACGAATTGATAGGCGATCACGGTAATGAGTAGGCGGGCTGTCGGCGCGCAGTTTTTATGATGATAAACCGGACGTAACCCCAATTCGGATTTGAGGATACGAAGTGCAGCTTTGAGGTTGATGAGCATGATGTAGATGCGTCATAACCGCTCGTTATCGCTGCTGGTTTCGTTACTGCGCAGACAATAGGCGCCAGAGCCCGGCACTGTTTCGCGGCTATTCTGTCCAGCACAACCCACCTGCTTTTTTATCAGGAGCATCCGGCAGCAGCTCGGTGTCATAATGCTGCGCGATTCCCTAGCTTTGCGCTTCCTGATTAGAATTGAACACGGTTCATGGCCATGATAGTCCTCTTTGATACGTTTGTTTGGACCAGTATGCGTCTTATCAGCCTTATCATAGAAAAAATCAGGCTTGACTTAACAATAATCTTTCTAATCAGGAGAAAAGTTGCCCGCCCTATGTGATTTACGATTCAAACAAAGGGCTTACCGGGTATTCCAGAGCTTCCTTGATTGCAGCCAATGACAACACGGCTTCGCGCCCGTCGATGATACGGTGATCATAGGATAGTGCGAAATAGTTCATCGGGCGGATGACTACTTGACCGTTCTCGGCTACTGGGCGTTGTTTAGTGGCGTGAATGCCGAGAATGGCACCCTGTGGCGGGTTGATAATGGGCGTGGATAACATCGAACCAAATACACCGCCATTGGTGATAGAAAAGGTGCCACCGGTCAGTTCTTCCAGCGTAATTTTGCCTTCCTGCGCACGCTTGGCAAGATCGGCGATCCGCGTTTCGATTTCGGCGAAGGAAAGCTTGTCAGCATCGCGCAGAATTGGCACGACCAGTCCGCGTGGACTGGCGACTGCAATGCCGATGTCGAAGTATTCGTGGTAAACGATGTCATTGCCGTCTACTGAGGCATTGATGATGGGGTATTTTTTAAGCGCCGCCACTGCCGCCTTGACGAAGAATGACATCAAGCCAAGTTTTACGCCGTGTTCTTTTTCGAAACTGTCCTTGTAGCGGGCGCGCAGATCAAGCACAGCCTGCATGTTGACTTCGTTGAAAGTGGTGAGGATCGCTGCGGTCGCCTGTGATTGCACCAGTCTTTCAGCAATGCGCATCCGCAGGCGGGTCATCGGAACCCTTTTTTCTGGCCGTTCAGTGATTGCAGCGGGCACGACAGCTGGTCGCGCCGGCTCCGCATCCCCGACAGATGTGGCTGTCAGAGTGCGGCTGCCGGCTTCCTGCTGATCACTTTTCTCTTCATTCTTGTTATTGACGTAATCCAAGATATCCTGTTTGACGATGCGCCCGTCCCGACCCGTACCCCGAATGTTTTGAATCTCATCAGCTTCGAGATTGTGCTCTGCTGCCACCCGTTTTGCGGCGGGCGGCAGCTTTGGCGATGCATCGGTAGAAATTTTGTCTGCAACGGGGGTTACCGATTGCAGTTCTGCCTTGTTTTCAGCAGCAGGCTCTACTTTGGCAGCAACCGTCTCAGAGGAAGCCTCTGCCTGCTTGCCTGTCGTATCGATTCTGGCAATGACCTCTTCACCTGCGACGGTTGCACCATCTTCTTTGAGAATTTCTACGAGGATTCCAGCCTGTGGCGCCGGCAATTCCATGACTACTTTATCTGTTTCAATATCGATCAGATTTTCGCCCCGCTCAACCCGCTCACCCTTCTTTTTGTGCCAGTTCGCCAGCGTAGCGTCAGCTACCGATTCAGATAATATCGGAACTTTGACTTCGATCAACATAGAAACCTCCTTGGATCAATCATTCATTCGAGTTTGTCACGAAAAGCTGCTTCAATCACTTCTTTCTGCCTAAGTCTGTCCAGCGCCAGGTAGCCAACAGAAGGCGAGGCGGCAGAGGGCCGCAGCGCGTAACCCAGGACCTGATCTGGCCGCATATGGCGCAACAGATAGTGCTGAATCCGATGCCAGGCACCTTGATTGCCGGGTTCCTCCTGACACCACAGAACTTCTCTGGCACGCACGTAATGGTTGATCTGCGCATGAAATTCTTCGTGCGGAAAGGGATATAGCTGTTCCAGGCGGATGACGGCCATGTCGGCAATTTCATGTTTGTGGCGGTAGGCAATGAGCTCGTAATAAATCTTGCCGCTACAGACAATGACACGCCTGATCTTGTCAACATCGAGTGCTTCCGCTTCTCCAATAACCATCTGAAACCGTCCACTGGCAAGTTCTTCCAGAGGGGAAACCGCCTCTTTGTGCCGCAGCATGCTTTTCGGCGTCATTACAATCAGGGGTTTGCGCATGGGACGGATCATCTGCCGACGCAGTAGATGAAAAATCTGTGCCGGAGTGGAAGGTACGCATACCTGAATATTGTACTCCGCGCACAGCTGCAGAAAACGCTCCAGCCGTGCGGAAGAGTGTTCCGGCCCCTGCCCTTCGTAACCATGCGGCAGCAGCATGACCAGCCCGCACAGCCGCCCCCATTTGGCTTCGCCCGAGGCGATGAACTGGTCGATAACCACTTGCGCCCCATTCGCAAAATCACCAAATTGCGCCTCCCAGATAACCAGTTCGTTTGGCTGTGCGGTTGAATAGCCATATTCGAATCCAAGCACCGCCTCTTCCGACAGGATGGAATCGATAATCACGAAATCAGGCTGCTTGGGGGCAATATGGCGTAACGGAATATAAATGCCATCTTCCCATTGATCCTGCTCGCGTTGCTGGTCATGCAGTACCGCATGACGATGGAAGAACGTGCCACGTCCGCAATCCTGCCCGGAAATTCGGATCGGGTAGCCGTCCTTCAACAAAGAAGCATAAGCCAGACTCTCTGCCATGCCCCAATCGAGCAGTAGCTCGCTTTTTCCCATGCTGCGACGGTCGTCGATAATCTTCTGGACTCGGGATTGCAGCTGAAATGTAGCGGGAATATCGGTGAGACGCTGTGCCAGATAGCGTAAATCTTCGATCGAAACGCCGGTTTTGACCGGTTTATTCCATTCGTCAGACTCCTGGAAGATTGCCCAATTTACCCCATGCGGAGATTTATAATCATAGCAAATGGTCTTATTGGGATTGCAGCCAGCATCCATCGCTTCCCGATAGGACTGTTCCAGCATGGCCACTTCTGCTTCCTCTACGACTGCCTGCTGAATCAGTCTGTCGGCATACAATCTGCGTGTACCCGGATGCTGCCGGATGACACGATACATCGATGGCTGGGTCACCATGGGTTCATCCTGCTCATTGTGCCCTTGTTTACGAAAGCACACGAGATCAATGACGACATCCTTGCGGAACTGCATGCGAAAATCGAGTGCAATTTCGGTTATTAACACCACTGCTTCCGGGTCATCGCCATTGACATGAAAAACCGGGGCATCAATCATTTTGGCGACATCGGTGCAATAAAGCGATGAGCGGCTGTCACGCGGATCGGATGTGGTAAAGCCAATCTGGTTATTGATGATGACATGAATGGTACCCCCCGTCCCATACCCACGGGTTTGAGATAGATTGAGCGTTTCCATCACTACACCCTGCCCGGCGAATGCAGCATCTCCATGGATCAATACTGGAATTACCAAATCACCGGTTTTATCACCCAGCCGATGCTGGCGGGCACGCACTGATCCTTCCACCACGGGATTAACAATCTCCAGATGCGAGGGATTGAACGCCAGCGCCAGATGTACGATTCCACCCGGCGTCATCACGGCCGAGGAAAACCCCTGATGATATTTGACATCACCGGAGGTCAGCAACTGGGGTTTTTTGCCCTCGAATTCCTGAAACAATTCGGATGGCATTTTTCCTAATGTATTAACCAGCACATTAAGGCGTCCGCGATGCGCCATGCCGATCGCAATTTCCTTGACCCCTGCCGTGCCCGCGTGTTGCAGCAGTTTGTCCAACAGCGGAATCAGGCTTTCATTGCCTTCTCCGGAAAAACGTTTCTGCCCGACATAGCGATTATGCAGATATTTCTCGAACCCTTCCGCTGCTGATAAGCGCTCGAGAATATGACGCTTATACTCTGGCGGAAAAACCGGTTGCGCCATGATAGATTCAAGCCGGTTCTGTATCCAGCGTTTTTGCCGGATATCCGCGACATACATATATTCCGCGCCTACACTGCCACAATAGGTCATCTGCAAACGCTGGATAATTTCTTTCAAGGTTGCCTGTTGTGGTCCTACCAGCGATCCGGCATTGAAAACCTGCTCCATGTCCACATCGCTTAATCCGTAGAAAGCCGGATCCAACTCAGGCACATCTGCTGTTTGCTGCAGGTTAAGCGGATCCAGATTCGCCCGGCGCACTCCCAGGAAACGATAGGTATTGATCAACTGCAAGACAGCGACCTGCTTGCGAATCCTGATTTCCGGATCAACCAATTCCACATTTGTCACAACGGGTTGGGACGCAGGTGTGGGTGTTGCTGAAGTTTGCACCACCGAGGCACGCTTCAGGGATTCGATGATCGGCGTATGGGGAACATCGCGGGCAGAGATAGTTTCTGCTTGCTGCAAACTATCAAAATATTCACGCCACTGCGCTGGCACATCTGCCGGATTCACCAGATATTGTTCGTACAGCATCTCGATGAAAGCCGCGTTTGCCCCGAACAACATCGAGTTCTCAAGGAATTTTTTCATCGTCGTCACAGTGCGTTCAATGGCAAAAGAGTTGACCAGTCAATTACGACTTCGGCATATCCCTTCTGGGCGTCCCGATATAAAGTTGACGCGGGCGACCAATCTTCTGTTCCGGATCAGAGATCATTTCATTCCATTGCGCAACCCAACCAACGGTGCGTGCCATGGCAAAAACCGATGTAAACATCGAGGTTGGAATCCCCAGCGCACGCTGAACGATTCCCGAATAAAAATCGACGTTGGGATACAGCTTTTTGGAAATGAAATAATCATCCTCAAGGGCTATTTTTTCGAGTTCCAGTGCCAGTTTGAATAAACGATCGTTGTGTAATCCCAGTTCGTTGAGCACTTCATGACAGGTTTCCCGCATCAGGTTGGCACGAGGATCAAAGTTTTTATATACCCGATGGCCAAAGCCCATTAAACGGAAGGGATCATTCTTGTCTTTGGCGCGATTGATATATTCGTTAATACGAGAAATATCACCAATTTCTTCCAGCATATTGAGGCAGGCTTCGTTCGCGCCACCATGCGCCGGCCCCCACAAGCAGGCAATTCCTGCCGAAATGCAGGCAAAGGGATTAGCGCCACTAGAACCGGCCAGTCGCACCGTCGAGGTAGACGCATTCTGTTCATGATCTGCATGCAGGATGAGAATACGGTCCATCGCCCGTGCAATGATCGGGTTGGGCACATATTTTTCAGCGGGGGTGGCGAACATCATATACAGAAAATTTTCAGTGTAACCCAAATCATTATGCGGATATATAAAGGGCTGTCCGATATTGTATTTATAGGCCATTGCGGTGATGGTAGGCAATTTGGCAATCAAGCGAAAAGCGGATTCCTCTCGATGAATGGCGTCCGCAATATCCATCGCCTCATGATAAAAGGCAGACAAGGCACCGACCACGCCTACCATCACAGCCATCGGATGCGCATCCCGCCGGAAGCCGCCAAAAAACTTGACAAGTTGTTCGTGCAGCATTGTATGGTTTTTGACCGTTGTGACAAACTGGTTTTTCTGCGTGCTGTCCGGCAACTCTCCATTGAGCAGCAAATAGCAAACTTCCATGAAATCACAACGGGTCGCCAGTTGCTCGATCGGATAGCCGCGATAGAGCAGTACCCCTTCGTCTCCATCGATGAAAGTAATCGCAGATTTACTGCTGGCGGTGGAAACGAATCCGGGATCATAGGTGAACAGGCCGCTCTGTGGATACAAGGCGCGAATATCGATCACATCGGGCCCTTCACTACCCGACATGATCGGCAGCTCAATTGTTTGCTTACCTTCGCCTAGTGACAAGATAGCTGTATTTTCTTTGGCCATAATACTTACTCCGTTTATCTTTAAAATTAAGCCCGGGGACGATAGATCGGACTGTTTCTGATCAGAAAACCAGCGATGATCCAGGCAAGTCTTTCAGTGGAAAAACTTTCGCACTGACGGTATATAACGCAACTTGAGAATATACTGAACAAATTCTCTGCTGCCGCTGAGGGTCAACTTTTCCGTAAAAGTTTCAGAGCAGATGGCGACGTCGCGTCCGGCACATCATTCTCAACCATAATCATAGCCCATAGATCATGATCCGGAAGTGACAATAGTGTTTCAAACTCCCGGTGCTGACTCTCGCTCAGTTGTGCGTAGTACTTTCTCAGAAAACGCTGCAGCACAATGTCCAGTTCCAGCATGCCGCGCCGGCAGCGCCACCGGATACGACCAGCATCGTTCAAACTGTTTTTTTCAGCATCATATTTTTGATGTTGCCAATAGCGGCGGTTGGATTCAACCCCTTGGGACAGGCATCAACGCAGTTCATGATGGAATGACAGCGAAATAAACGGTAAGGGTCTTCAAGATCATCGAGACGCTCGGCAGTTGCCTGGTCGCGACTGTCGGCCAGAAAACGGTACGCTTGCAACAATCCGGCCGGACCTACAAATTTGTCCGGATTCCACCAGAAGGAAGGACAGGCGGTAGTACAACATGCACATAAAATACACTCATAAACACCATCGAGCAATGCACGGTCTTCCTGTGACTGCAGCCGCTCAGTCTCTGGTGGGGGATCATTATTGATCAGGTAGGGTTTAATCGAGTGGTATTGATTGAAGAATTGCGTCATGTCAACGATCAAATCCCTGATCACCGGCAAGCCGGGCAACGGGCGTATCTCAACCGGTTCCTTCAGCCCGGCCAGCGGGGTAATGCAGGCAAGGCCATTGCGGCCATTGATATTCATTCCGTCCGATCCGCAGACGCCCTCACGGCACGAACGCCGTAAACTCAAACTGTCGTCCACGCTTTTGATGTGAATCAACGCATCTAAAAGCATTTTATCGGTGGACGCCAGTTCGATTTCGTAATCCTGCATGTAGGATTTGACGTCTTTGTCCGGGTCATAGCGGCTAATGGAAAATCGCATATTGCACTCCTTTTGACGTGTTTCACAACGAGATAACCTGCTGGTGACCAGCCCTCACCAGCCAACGGAACATGCCGCAGTAGCGCTACCCAGGCCAACAACACACAAACGCTAGTTGCTGTGCTCCGTAATAAACTGCTTCACCCGGCTGACATCAACAGGCATACGCTCAAAACGCTGCGGTAGGGCTTCCAGATCTTCATAACCAACGGGTCTTGTCGGTTCAAAACCAACCGCCTCATGAATACTTTCCGAAAATTTTGCTGGCAGTGCCGTCTCCACACATATCAGGTGTGCATCGTCTCCGCGCAGCTCCATGCCTACTTTCAACCCGTCTGCTGTATGAGTATCCACCAACACATTATACTTCCGATAGATCTCACGAATTGTGCTGATACGTTCAGCATGATTGCTTGTACCAGACAAAATACCAAAATCCTTGGTTTGCGCCCAAAGCTTGCTGCCAAACAGATCGAAGGCCCCGCCCTGATCGACAGACTGCCATAATTCCCTGACACGCATGGCATCCCGCCCGGTCAAATCATAAATGAAGCGCTCAAAATTGGATGCCTTGGATATATCCATTGACGGACTGCTGGTGTGTCTGGTCTCGCCCGCAGTGCGCGGCCGATACAGTCCTGACCGGAAAAACTCATTGAGCACATCATTCTCATTCGTCGCCAGAATGAGATGCCTGATTGGCAAGCCCATCATGCGCGCCACATGTCCTGCGCATATATTGCCAAAATTACCGGAAGGTACCGAGAAACTCACCTGCTCGTCATTGGACCGGGTAACTGCAAAATAGGCTTTGAAGTAATAGACGATCTGCGCAGCTATTCGCGCCCAGTTGATCGAATTGACGGTGCCGATATGATATTGCTGCTTGAATGAATGATCACTACTGACTGCCTTAACAAGGTCCTGGCAGTCATCAAAAACACCCTCGATGGCGATATTGAAAATATTTTCATCCTGCAGGGAGAACATCTGCGCCGTCTGGAAGCGGCTCATCTTGCCGTATGGCGAGAGCATGAATACACGAATACCACGCTTGCCGCGCATCGCGTATTCCGCACTGGAACCAGTATCCCCCGAGGTTGCCCCGAGGATGTTCAGCTCCTCGTAGTTTTTGGCCAGCGCATACTCAAATAGATTGCCGAGTAACTGCATGGCAATATCCTTGAACGCCAGGGTAGGTCCATTGGAGAGATGCAGCAGATGCAGACCGGATTCCAGCGTTTGCACCGGCGTAATTTCCGAGCTACCGAATATTTTCGGCGTGTAAGTACGGTCAATCAGCTGTCGCAAATCCTGCGCAGGAATATCATCCATGAAGCGCGACAATACTTCAAACGCCAGGGCTGAATAATCCAGTTCTCGCCAGGCCGTCAGTTCAGCTGCTCCAATTTGTGGATACGCTTCCGGCACGGCAAGCCCTCCGTCTGGCGCCAGCCCGCTTAGCAAAATTTCGGTAAAAGTTTTGGGCGGCATGCCACCACGAGTTGAGTGATAACGCATATTGAATCAGCACTCCTCTGACAGCAAAAGAACGAATGGTTTTACAGGCATCAGCTACCTAACTCCTCAAGGCGGATACGAATGATCTGATCAATCATGGCCGGCAAATTCTGTATTTTGGCAATCGCATCATTGACTTGCCTCTCTAGCGTTTTGTGCGTCAGCATGATGATGTTAACTTTATCTTCCCCTTCATGGTGTTCTTTCTGCACCATCGCATTGATGGAGATACCGTGATCAGCCAACACTCGAGTCACATCAGCCAGCACCCCGGTTTTATCCGTAACTTGCAGGCGCAGATAATGGGCAGTTTCAACATCTTCCATTGTTACAATGGGTGTATCGGATAACAATTCTGGCAGAAATGCCAGTACTGGTACGCGCTGTTCCGGACTGGCCGTTAACAAGCGAGCAACATCCACCAAGTCAGCAATAACTGCACTGGCAGTAGGATTGGCACCAGCGCCAGCACCATAGTACAGCGTTGACCCAACCGCATTACCGTTGACGATCACCGCATTCATCACCCCTTCCACATTGGCGATCAGGCGTTTTACCGGTATCAATGCCGGGTGTACTCGCAATTCGATTCCCTTCGCCACACGCTTGGTTATGCCTAGTAATTTGATACGATACCCTAGCTCTTCAGCATAACGAATATCCTCATTGGCAAGCCGGGTGATGCCTTCAACATAGACCTGATCGAATCGCACCGGAACACCGAAAGCCAATGCCGCCATAATGGTAATTTTATGTGCTGCATCGATGCCTTCGATATCATAGGTAGGATCGGCTTCAGCGTAACCCAGACGCTGCGCTTCTGCAAGCACCGCACTGAAATCCAACCCCTTCGAGTGCATTTCTGAAAGGATAAAATTGCTGGTGCCATTGATGATGCCAGCAATCCATTCGATGCGATTGGCGCTCAATCCCTCGCGCAATACCTTAATAATCGGAATGCCGCCCGCAACCGCCGCTTCAAACGCAACAATGACGCCACGCTGGTGCGCTGCTGCAAATATTTCATTGCCATGTTTAGCCAACAAGGCTTTGTTGGCAGTGATTACATGTTTGCCATGTTCGATCGCCGCCAGCATCACTTCCCGGGCAACTGTCTCGCCACCAATCAGTTCGATCACAATATCGATCTCCGGATGCCTAGCGACCTCGAAAGCATCATTGGTGATCGTGACATTATCACCTGCTGTTAGGCAGCGTGCTTTTTCCTGATCAAGATCAGCAATCATGCGAATCTCGATATTACGCCCCGTTCTGCGGCTGATTTCAGACTGATTGCGCTTGAGGACAGCATAAGTACCTCCTCCAACTGTGCCGGTACCCAACAATCCAACGTAAATCGGTTTCATAAAAAATTATTCTCTATCGATAAAAACAAGCTGCGGATTATATATGCAAAGAACGGTACAAAACACCCATAAAAACTGATAGGATCAGTTTTTATGGGTGTTACGGTAACGATCCAGGAACCGCGCAATACGCCCAATCGCCTCGGTAAGATCATCACTGTTAGGTAGAAAAACCACCCGGAAATGATCTGTGTGTGCCCAGTTAAAACCACTGCCTTGCACGATCAGCACTTTTTCTTCCAGCAGCAGCTCGAGCGCAAACTGCTCATCATCCTCGATTGGGTAATGAGTGGGGTCAAGCCTTGGAAATAGATAAAGCGCCGTGCTTGGCTTGAAGCAGGTCACCCCCGGGATATCCGTTAACAATTTCCATGCCAGATCACGTTGCCGCTTGAGGCGACCGGTTGGCATGGTCAGATCGTAAATACTCTGATAGCCACCCAGCGCAGTCTGTATGCCGAATTGCGATGGAACGTTGGCACAAAGCCGCATCGATGCCAGCATGTTGAGTCCGGTGATGTAATCCTGCGCGCGTACTTTGCCACCGGAAACTACTGCCCAGCCTGAACGGAAGCCAGCCGCGCGATAGCTCTTCGACAGGCCATTGAAAGTAACGAACAGGACATCGTCCGCCAGAGATGCAATCGACGTATGCGTCGCCTGATCATATAGAATCTTGTCGTAAATCTCATCAGCAAAGATGATCAGACCATACTGCCTGGCAATTTCGATAATACTAAGCAACAACTCGTTCGGGTATAACGCACCTGTTGGATTATTGGGGTTTATAATCACAATGGCACGAGTATTCGGACCAATCTTCGCACGCATATCGTCGAGATCAGGCAACCAGTCGGACTGTTCATCACATATGTAGTGCCGCGCCACTCCACCCGCCAGCGAAACTGCTGCTGTCCATAACGGATAATCCGGTGATGGAATCAATACTTCATCATTATTTTCCAGCAACGCCTGCGTTGCCAGCATGATAAGTTCCGAGACACCGTTACCAACATAAATATCGTCTACCCGCACATTCGCGATGGCTTTTTCCTGCGTATAGTGCATGATGGCCTTGCGTGCAGCAAAAAGCCCCTTAGAATCACAATAGCCAGAAGCTGTTGACAGATTGCGGATCACATCCTGCAGGATTTCATCCGGCGCATCAAAACCAAAGGCCGCCGGATTACCAATATTGAGCTTGATGACACGATGGCCTTCTTCTTCCATCTCTCTGGCTCGATCGAGCACAGGACCGCGAATGTCATAACAGACGTGGGCAAGCTTGCTAGATTTTTTGATGGGGCGCATGGTAAGGATTGTTTTAGAAATTCATAAAAATGACGATATCCCCGGTCAACCGTTCGATAAACACAGGCTATCCGGACAAAAGCATACCATGTTACGCTAACCTCTGTTGTCGCGAAAAAGACGATAACGGTCGCCTATTTATTGCGGGCATTCATTTTGATGAAAAGGTTTTTTATGAAATTACATTTGACGGATTTTTCTGACTTGAACGCATTTACCGGCTATGGGCCAGGTTACGTAGAAGTTAATCGCATGCAATATACCTGCAACCTGATTGTGCTTCCTGATCAAATCATTCAGAACTGGCCGGTACGTAATTTTGATCAGCTGACCATCCAGCATCTGGAAGATCTGTTGAGCATGCGGCCAGAAATCATTCTGATCGGAACCGGCACAACCTTCAAGTTCCCTGATAGGCCATTACTGAAGGATATCGCCGCACGCGCAATCAGTCTGGAAGTAATGGACACACAAGCTACCTGCCGCACCTATAATATTCTCTCAACCGAGGGACGGCGAGTGGCAGCAGCGATGTTTGTTGAGATCACGAGTGGGTAACGTCTGCTGTCAATCAGCGGGTAGCGGACAGACTCGGCCATCGACCACTTACAGTCCTTGGATTCAAAACCCCGTTTGAGATATTCTCTGGAAAAACGTTTTACTGCACCAAATAACCGTTAGGCATTGCACTTCTAAATTGAGTTCGTGAAGTTAATCCAGAGCTTCTGTATCAAATGCACCGCACGTAGCAAGATCGGATTCACTGTCGACAGGAAGCTGCGCGGCCAACATACGTAACGCGGTACGTAAGCCTTCTTCCAGAACCGGGTGATAGAAAGGCATGTGCAATAATTCCCGTACTGTGAGCGAGCGATCGATGGCCAATGCCAGCAGATGCGCCATATGTTCTCCAGAGGGGGCACACATCTCAGCTCCTAACAACCGACCACTATCAGCGGCGGCATAGAGACGCAGAATTCCCTTGTTATGTTGACCTACGCGTGCACGCCCTTGATTACTAAACGTTACTTCACCCACTAAAGTTGTAGCGCTCTCTAGTGCACAGTACTGACTGCCTACGACTGCAATGTTCGGATCAGCAAAAACAATAGCTAGCGGTGTTCGGCGGGTAAAACAAACGGGTGCAGCGAGACGAGTGGCGTTAAATCCCGCAATGTGTCCTTCATCAGCAGCTTCGTGCAATATAGCGGATTGGCCATTGACATCGCCGGCCATAAATATGGGTAAATCCGCCACTTGCATAGTGTTTGGGTTGATAGGGGGCATGCCCTGTTCGTTTAGCGAGACTCCCAATGTTTCGAGTCCGAGACCATCAATAATGGGACGTCTTCCCAATGCGGCAAGCACCGCATCCACTACTACTTCACTATCTCCTGCCCTTACTTGCAACCCCTCATTAATAGCAGTCAGATCAGCTTTCTCTCCCAAATTGAGGGAGAACTCACATCCTAGTAGCTCTATTGCAGCCGCATTAACCTGCGGATCTGTCAATCCACCAATTGCCTGATTGCCACCAAACGCTATTACATCAACGCCCAGCCTGGATAGCGCCTGTGCCATTTCGACACCAATAGGGCCCATGCCTAAAACAGCCATTCGAGTGGGTAAATTTTCCTGTTCAAATAGAGTGTCTGTTGTAAATAATCGTTTTCCCAGTTTGTTCCAAGGCTCGGGCACAATCGGAGAAGAGCCGGTAGCAATGATAATACTGCGTGCGTACAATTGCTGACCATTAACTTCTACTCTATCTGGCGCGAGCAATCGTGCACGCCCTGAGATAGCACGCCTGCCCAAATCATCGGTAGTTTTTACCGTGCTGGCAACAAAATGATCACGTAACTGTCGTACACGTCGAAGTACGGTTGGTATATCTGTTGTAAGAGAGTTGGCACCCTGAATTCCAAATTCCGAAAAAGTACTGCGACGGTGATAAGCATTAGCTGCTTCAATTAATGCCTTAGACGGCATGCACCCCACACGGGCACAGACTGTGCCCCACGCACCATCATTAATAATTACGAAATTCTGGGTACGTTTTCTTACTTCCCGCAGTGCAGATAAACCACCGGTACCGGCGCCGATGATGACAACGTCCAAAGTTTCTTTCATAGTATTTCTGTCCATTAGTGACCTACTAAATTCCAACCCAAGTAATTAAAGGCTATGTCATCGTTAATTATTAGTTACTGCAAATAAACACAAATTATTAACCAAAAACCAACAATTTATATTTTGCTTAAAATTCACTTGGTTACATGGCCACCACCAACTAACGATGACATAGCCTAATTAAAATACCCGGAAACTGTGACTCCTATACACAAATTTTTAGGTGACAGCTTAGCATGAGGCAGGCTGAAGTGGATTACCCATGAAGGCGTGGCGAAGGAGCTATTGTCAAATCTGGTGTATAGAGAATCAAGCGGCTACCTGTTTTCGATCTCCATTTTGTTTAACGCCGTTAACGAATTTGACGCCCTGCATAACATCCGCTAACAATTTATAGCCCCTTAGTCGGAACCATTTCTTCTGCGCCACTTCCATCAGTTTGAACGCCATTGTCAAAGTAGTCATCCGGCTTCCACAGTTTTTGGTTTTGGCTGTTCTCAGCCGGACAGTTGCAAAGACTGATTCGACTGGATTAGTTGTTCTAATGTGTTGCCAGTTTTCTGCAGGATAATCATAGAAAGCCAGCATGGAATCTTTATCCTTTGCCAGACACTCCATCGCTTTTGGATATTTAGGACTAAAACGTTCAATACAGTTATCAAATGCTTTATAAGCCTTTTCCCGTGTTTCCGCCTGCCAGATATTGTGCAGCGCTTCCTTGACCTTGGGTTGCATGGCCTTGGGCAGCTTTTCCATTACATTGGCGATTTTATGCACTCAGCAATGCTGTTGATCCGTATCCGGCCAGCACTGGGTAACAGCCTTCCAGAACCCCAGCGCACCGTCACCGATAGCTAATTTGGGAGCACCTTTGAGGCCACGTTGTTTCAAATCCATCAATACTTCCGTCCAGCTCGCTTCAGACTCACGATAACCATCAGACAATGCCAGCAGCTCTTTACGCCCCGTTTCATCAGAACCGATAATCACCAGAAGACATAACCGGTCATCCATCCGCACAGTGCTGTAGATACCATCAGCCCAGACATAAGCATACCGTTTGCCACTCAGATCGCGGCGAGTCCAGTTTTGATAATCCTGTTCCCAGTCCT
>NZ_FMWO01000070.1 GCF_900103035.1 Nitrosomonas mobilis | reverse complement strand
AAGTCTTTTGAGTAGAAGGGCCAGGAAAGCCAAGTGGATGAACTGCAAACTGGTGTTAATCATTCGCTCGCAGTTCTTCCACAGTCTTCTATTCTTTTCCAGCCAGGCGAAACTACGCTCGACGATCCATCGCTTGGGCATGACCTTAAAGGTGTGTAGTTCGCTGCGTCTGGCAATCTGTACTTGCACATGCTTGCCCAGGATTTCGCGCACTCCTTGCGCAAAGGGCGGGCCCACATAGCCGCTGTCGCACAGCAGGCTTTGCACTCGCCCAAGCTTAGGTTTACAGCGGCGCAGCGCCTGTAGCACTCCTTTCCGGTCTGTCACCTCGGCTGTGGTTACGGCCACCGCGTGCGGCAGCCCTTGCGTGTCCACTGCGATGTGGCGCTTGATGCCCGAAACCTTCTTGCCCGCGTCATAGCCCTTCTGGCCTGCCGTGTCCGTGTTCTTCACGCTCTGCGCGTCCACAATCAAGAACGTGCTGCAGGCGTTGCGCCCCCGTTTCTCGCGGGCCACGCCAACCTGATTTTTTTAATGCCTGCTCCAGCAGGCTGCCTCCTTCGCGGGGCTCACTCCAGATGGCCCAGTATGAGTGCACTGTGCGCCACTTGGGAAAATCACTGGGCAGGGCTCGCCATTGGCAGCCCGTGCGCAGCAGGTACAGCACCGCGCAGAATACCTCGTACAGATCTACTTGACGTGGCGCTGTCCTTTTGCGGGCACTCTCCAGCAAAGGCCTGATAACCTCGAATTGCTCCGACTTGATATCACTTGGATAATCTCTTCTCATCTCCCAAGCTTCTCATAACTCGGAGACTTTGAACAGGTTCTAAGGGCCAAAGTAAAGTAGCGATATGAGACCATGTTTAGAAACCGTGCTATAAATCAAAAGCAACTGTATTGAAACCTGCATCCACATAAGTAATTTCTCCGGTAATGCCGCTAGCAAGGTCGCTGCACAAAAATGCAGCAACATTACCGACTTCGTCAATGGTGACATTTTTACGGAGTGGAGCAACTTTTTCTGTATATCCCAGTAATTTTCCAAAATCACCAATACCAGCCGCCGCAAGCGTCTTGATCGGTCCGGCGGAAACCGCATTTACTCTAATCCCATGTTTGCCCAGACTAGAAGCCATGAAACGCACATTAGCCTCCAGACTTGCTTTAGCCAGACCCATTACGTTGTAATTTGGCATGACGCGTACCGCTCCCAGATAACTGAGAGTAAGCAGTGCCGCTTGTCTGCCTTGCATCATTGGCATTCCGGATTTCGCTAACGCTGCGAAACTGTACGAGCTGACATCGTGTGCAATATGGAAAGCTTCGCGAGTAACACTTTGCAGATAATCGCCCGTTAAAGCCTCACGTGGTGCAAACGCAATAGAATGCACGATACCATCGAGACCATCCCAGCAACTGGCCAGTTGCTGGAAACACTGTTCAATTTCTTCATCCTTGCTGACATCACAGCGGAACAAGAGCTTGCTATCGAAATCTGCCGCCAGTTTTTCGACACGCCCTCGCAACTCTTCCGATTGATAGGTGAACGCCAGTGTTGCCCCTTCCCGATACATTGCGCGCGCAATGCCATATGCAATGGAACGATTGCTCAGTAAACCAGTGATTAATATTTTTTTATTGACAAGAAATCCCATGATGTTATTTTCCTGATTATTTTTTTGGTACGTTACATCTTAGAGCGGGTTGCCTTAAAATGTATATAAATTAATTTAATAGATCTCTTATTCGTTTGACTGCCGCCTGCAGGTTTTCCATCGATGTGGCAAATGACAAACGAATATAACCTTCAGACCCAAAAGCAGAACCTGGAACGACTGCAACGCCTGCTTTCTCAAGTAGGTACGCACTGAATGCTACATCACTCGCCTCTGCTATCAGTTGCTGTGCATATAATCGGCTGATTACCACACGCACGTCTACAAATGCATAAAATGCACCCTTGGAATATAGGCAACGAATACCTTTGATGGTATTCAGACTGTCAGTGAGAAAGCGATTACGTTCTTTGAAAGCGGTAGTCATTGGAATAATACAGGACTGATCGCCGTTCAATGCCGTTTCAGCCGCAGCTTGCGCAATAGAATTCGGATTGGAAGTGCTTTGCGATTGAATATTCTCCATCGCGGTAATGATGCTGGCAGGTCCACCGCAATAACCGATCCGCCAGCCGGTCATGGCGTAGGCCTTGGATACGCCATTCAATACCACTGTGCGTTCCTTCAGATCAGGGCAAGCATCGAGAATATTAACAAACTTATCGTCACTGAGCAGGATGTGCTCATACATATCATCGGTTGCAATCAAAATATCAGGGTATTGGCGTAACGCCTCTCCCAGTGCCCTTAATTCGGCCAGGTTGTAAACGCTCCCCGTAGGATTGCTGGGACTGTTGATCACAAACATGCGAGTGCGCGAAGTAATTGCAGCGGCAAGCTGTGCCGGTGTAATCTTGAAATCGTCCTCGATATCGGTCGAAATGAATACCGGCTTACCTTCTGCAATCAGTACAATATCCGGGTAGGATACCCAGTAAGGTGCCGGAATGATTACTTCATCACCGGGGTCAATCGTTGCCAATACCAGATTGAAAAAGCTCTGCTTACCACCACTGGAAACCAATATTTCCTTGCTGGTATAGTCCAGATTATTTTCCCGTTTGAACTTGTTGATGACCGCCTGCTTGAGTGAGGGAGTCCCGCCCACAGCGGTATATTTGGTAAAACCACAGTGAATTGCGGCAATCGCGCTTTCCTTGATATGCTGGGGCGTATCGAAATCGGGTTCACCCGCTCCCAACCCGATAATATCTTTACCTTCTGCTTTAAGTTTGGCAGCCTGAGCAGTAACCATTAGCGTAGGAGAAGGCTTAATGGCTTGAACGCGTTGCGAGAGTTTCACGAATTGACTCCAGAAGTGTGCGATTTACGCATGTTAAAATCAAATGACCGATAACCGGAAAATTATACTGTGATTATTACCTGTCCCGGCAGCCCTTTCAAGCTCAATCAGGCATTCCAGCCTGCGGGAGATCAACCCGAAGCCATCCGCCAGCTCGTAGATGGAGTGCAGTCAGGTTTATCGTTTCAAACTTTACTGGGCGTGACCGGTTCTGGAAAAACATTCACCATTGCCAACATGTTAATGCAGTTAGGGCGCCCTGCCATTATTATGGCGCCTAATAAAACTCTTGCCGCTCAGCTTTACGCAGAAATGCGTGAGTTTTTTCCAGAGAATGCAGTGGAATATTTTGTTTCCTATTATGATTATTATCAACCGGAAGCCTATGTACCTTCGCGCGATCTCTTCATCGAGAAGGATTCCAGTATCAACGAGCATATCGAGCAGATGCGGCTATCGGCAACCAAATCGCTGCTGGAGCGCGATGACGCCATCATTATTGCATCAGTCTCCTGCATATACGGGATAGGTGATCCGGTCGACTATCACGGCATGATTCTGCATGTGCGTGAACAAGAAAAAACTACTCAGCGGGATATTATCAAACGCCTCACTGAAATGCAGTATCAGCGCAATGAATTTGAATTCAGCCGCGGCACCTTTCGGGTACGCGGTGATGTGATCGATGTGTTTCCGGCAGAAAACGCGGAAACCGCGCTGCGCATTTCATTATTTGATGACGAAATCGAGAGTATGTCGCTGTTTGATCCTCTTACCGGACATATATTACGCAAAGTATCCCGCTATACCGTTTATCCATCGAGCCATTACGTCACGCCACGTAGCACGACCCTGCGCGCGATCGAGACCATCAAAACCGAACTGGAACAACGGAAAAACTGGTTCTATGAGAGCCATAAGCTGGCCGAAGCGCAGCGTATCGAACAGCGTACTCGTTTTGACCTGGAAATGATGAATGAATTGGGTTTCTGTAAGGGTATAGAGAACTATTCACGCCATCTGTCTGGCCGACAAGCGGGCGATCCTCCGCCCACCCTGATCGATTATCTTCCTAAAAACGCACTGATGATTATTGATGAAAGCCATGTGACCGTTCCGCAAATTGGCGGCATGTACAAAGGGGATCGTTCCAGAAAGGAGAATCTGGTGGAATATGGATTCAGACTGCCCTCCGCTCTGGATAACCGCCCGCTAAAATTCGATGAGTTTGAGCGACTCATGCCACAAACAATTTTTGTCTCGGCCACACCAGCTGAATACGAAATGGCGCATAGCGGGCAGATTGTCGAACAGGTTGCACGACCAACCGGTTTGGTTGACCCTATCATTATGGTGCGTCCCATTACTTCGCAAGTAGATGACTTAATGTCTGAGGTAACTGTCCGCGCAGCCAAGAACGAGCGAGTGCTGGTAACGACATTGACTAAACGTATGGCAGAAGATCTGACCGATTATTTCTCGGAACACGGTATTCGTGTGCGCTATTTGCATTCTGACATCGACACGGTAGAGCGAGTCGAAATTATTCGTGATCTACGCTTGGGGAAATTTGATGCGTTAGTCGGAATCAATTTGCTGCGAGAGGGACTGGATATACCGGAAGTATCGCTGGTCGGAATACTCGATGCGGATAAGGAAGGATTTTTGCGTTCGACACGCTCTTTGATTCAAACCATGGGACGTGCGGCACGCCACGTCAATGGAAGCGCCATCTTGTATGCTGACAGAATTACCAACTCCATGCGCAACGCGATGGATGAAATCGAAAGACGGCGTACCAGGCAGATATTATTCAATCAGCAGCATCATATCGTTCCTCGCAGTGTAAATAAACAGATAAAAGATATGATTGATGGAATTTACACTACGGAAAACGCATTACAGAATCTTCAAATTGCGCAAACTGAGGCGCGTTATTCCAATATGGATGAATCGCAGCTGGCAAAAGAAATTCAGCTGCTTGAGAAAAATATGCTGGCCGCAGCAAAAAATTTAGAATTCGAGCAAGCTGCACATATACGCGATAAAATCAGGCAGCTTAAAAACAAACTGTTCATCGGTATAACAGCATTACCTGGTGAAGAGACTGCTGATACCGACAACACGCCGGTATCAGCCAGAAAAAAGAGCAGGAGAGTTAGAAAAAGCTAATATTCCAACCAATTTGCCAATCCTGGATTTACGGATTGACTTTAACCTGGGTAGAAGTCACAAAAATCAGCCGATCAAAAGTCCGATTCAGCGTCTTGCTCGTAAAATTGTGCATGGACATACTTTCCACAAAACGCAGGTGATCACCATTTTTTACCTTGGTTAACGGAGCCGCAATCCAGAAAGTCTTACCACCATTGGCCAATTCAATATAGGTGTACCCGGTCGTATCAATTGATGAAACAACGATGCCTTCGTTCGTAGGCAATGTGGTAACCGCTGGCGCAGACTCAGCCTGAAGAGGGAACGAACTTATGGTAAAGAAAAAAATAATGACTGCTGAGATGATTTTTTTACGTAACACTTGATTTTCCTTAAAGAGAAGAAGTAGTTAATTTTGACTGGAAACGAAAATTGTATTGCGCATAAAACAGATCAGGAAATATTCCTGGACGCTGGTTTTTGACAAATTTACCAATAAAGAGTTTGGAATAACCCAACAATAAATGCAACTGTTCTGCAAGCTTATGCTGAATAGTCACGAAGAATTTTGTATAGCAATAAAGCAAGTGACCCAAATCACTAATGCTTCGTTTTAACATATATACAAGATATACCAGATATTAGTCTGCACTGAATTACCCCTTGAGAAATTGCCTGTCGGTAAATCTGCCCAAGATAGGCTGATGCCACCTCATGGCAAAGAAATAACAGGAGATGATGAATATTTCTATATGGTATTGACAGCCACTATACATTCTGTAGCAACAAATCATTGAGCCGTTTTACAAAACCAGCTGGATCTTCGAGCTGCCCGCCTTCTGCCAGTAGCGCCTGATCGTATAGAATCCGACTCCAGTCAGCAAATTTAGTTTTCTCAAATTTTAGACGCTGCACCATGGGGTGATGCGGGTTGATTTCTAGGAAGGGTTTGGTATTGGGGACTTTCTGGCCTGCAGATTTGAGCAAACGTTCCAGATTACCGCTCATGTCGTGCGTATCTGAGACCAGGCAAGCAGGGGATTCTGTCAGGCGGAAAGTTACGCGGACATCTTTAACATGATCTTGCAGAACTTCCTTCATTTTCGTTGCCAATTCCTGAAATTCGCCTGTTTCTTTTTCTTTTATTTTTTTCTCTTCCTCGTCTTCCAGTTTGCCCAGGTCAAGATCACCCTTGGCTATCGATTGTAGTGATTTACCTGAATACTCATGTAGATTAGCTACCAGCCATTCATCAATACGGTCGCAGAGCAGCAAGACTTCAATACCTTTTTTACGGAAGATCTCGAGATGTGGGCTGCTTTGTGCTGCTTTCAACCCATCTGCCGTAATGTAGTAAATCTTTTCCTGCTCCGGTTTCATGCGGGCGATATACTCGTCCAGCGAGACATTCTGTTCATCACTCTCGTCAAAAGTTGAAATAAATCTGAGCAGTTTGGCGATTCGTTCGCGGTTGGTAAAATCCTCGGCAATGCCTTCTTTCAAAACCTGGCCGAATTCACGCCAGAACGTTCTAAATTTATCCTGGTCGGCTTTTTCCTCGTTGGTTGCCAGCGACTCAATCAAACCGAGCACTTTTTTGATGCATCCCGCGCGAATGTTATCGATATCTTTAGATTCCTGCAGTATTTCACGGGAAACATTCAGCGGCAAATCATTCGAGTCAACGATACCGCGAATAAATCGCAGATACGCAGGCAGCAATTTCTCCGCATCATCCATGATAAAAACGCGTTTGACATATAATTTGAGACCGTGGCGATGATCGCGGTCAAACAGATCAAAAGGTGCGCGTGTGGGGATATATAAAAGTTGGGTATATTCCTGTTTACCTTCTACCTTAGCATGCACATAAGCCAGTGGCGGTTCGAAGTCATGCGCAACATGCTTGTAGAATTCCTCATACTGTTCCTGAGTGATTTCACTTTTAGGACGCGTCCAGATTGCGCTTGCTTGATTGACCGTTTCATCTTCATCACTGAGTTTGTAAGATTTTTTCTCCTCATCCCATACCTGCTTTTTCATCAGAATGGGCAGCGTGATGTGATCCGAGTAGCGGCGGATAATTGAATGTAGTTTATGGCCGTCCAGCAAATCTGTTTCATCTTCCCTCAAATGCAACACGATTTCAGTGCCACGGTTATGTTTTTCAACGGTTTCCAGCGTATATTCTCCTTCACCGGTAGATTCCCAGCGAACGCCATGCTCGTGCGTCAAACCCGCACGTCGCGTTGTCAAACTCACTTTGTCTGCCACAATGAATGCAGAATAAAAGCCGACACCAAACTGCCCGATCAGATGTGCATCCTTGGCCTGATCCCCAGTCAGTGCATTGAAAAATTCACGTGTACCGGATTTGGCGATCGTACCGATATTATCGATCACCTCTTGTCTTGACATGCCAATGCCATTATCAGTAATCGTCAGTGTGCGAGTCTCTTTATCAAAAGTAATTTGAATTTTTAGATCGGGATCATTCTCGTACAAAGCTGCATCGGATAATCCCTCGAATCTCAGCTTGTCAGCAGCATCTGACGCATTAGAAATCAACTCGCGCAAAAATATCTCCTTGTTACTGTACAAGGAATGGATCATCAGCTTCATCAATTGCTTAGCTTCCGCCTGAAAACTCATGTGTTCAACATTTTCTGCAACTTGCATATTTTTCTCCTCTTAAAATAGGTTAAGATTATGGGGGGCAAATGATGCGGAATCAAGCCATCTGCTCTAACCGGAATGCTGCGTCACTATTATCTCTTTATACTTACCAATCATTTCATGAAATATCAATGGCTGTTTTTTTATTTATCTCTTCTACAGGCAGTTACACTTCAAGCTCACGCACAAACCCCTCCGCTGCCGCTTGAAAAGATCAATTTACCTCCCGGTTTTACAATCAGCATCTGGGCAGAAGTACCTGACGCGCGTTCCATGACATTGGGTGACAACGGTACTGTTTTCGTCGGCTCCAAATCAGCAGGAAATGTTTACGCCATCACGCAAAGTAGCGGTAAACGGCAGGTTCGAGTTATTGCCAACAAGCTAAAAGAGCCTACTGGCGTCACATTCCTAAATGGTACGCTTTATGTATCGACACCCAGGCACATTCTGCGTTTTCGCGATATCGAACAAAACCTGGAGAACACAGTTATCCCGGAAGTGATCCCTGTCGAGTTACTGAACAAGGATAGCCAAAGTCCAGGATACCTTGCTGCGGGGCCAGATGGCAGGCTTTATCTGTCAATTATCGCGCCCTGCAATATATGCGAAGTCGACCCTGATCAGTTTGCGCTGATAGCCAGCATGCAGCCTGACGGAAGTAATCTGGAAATATTCGCACATGGCGTGCGTCATTCAGCAGGCTTCGACTGGCACCCTACTCAAAAAACGTTATGGTTTACAGACATCAGCCGCAACTGGATGGGTGATAATCTACCACCTGACGAACTCAATCATGCTACCCAAAAAACCATGCACTTTGGTTTCCCCTACTGCCATGGTAGTACTGTACTTGACCCGAAATTTGGCGCAAAACGTGGCTGTGAAAAATTTACGGCGCCTGTTCTCAACCTGAGTCCACACGTTGCTCCTATGGGTATACGTTTCTATACCGGTAGCCTGTTTCCAGAGCAATATCATCAGCAAATTTTTGTGGCTGAGTCCGGTTCATGGAACCGACGCGAGAAGGTAGGTTATCAAATTGAATCAATACAGGTTACCAATGGTCAGGTAGCCAACAAACAAACTTTTGCCAGTGGTTGGCTGGATAACAATGAGGCTTGGGGTCGGCCGATCGACTTGCTGAACATACCTGATGGCAGCATGCTGGTATCTGATGATATTGCGGGAGTGATTTACAACATCCACTATCAGAAACCAGAATAATCAAATCATAGCCTTCTTCTGCGAATTTTTTGAATTACTGTCCGGATAATACCGCGCTTAAGCTAAAATTCATCAGCATTTGCGGAAACATACCTAACAAAATAACAGCCAGACCGTTCATACTGATTAATAGCCGTACTTCTGACGCAAATTTGATAGGATGTACACTTTCTGATTCATCAAAATACATAAACTTGATGATTCGCAAATAGTAAAATGCTCCTATTAGTGACAACATCACTGCCGCGACCACAACCCACAAATACCCTGCTGCCAGCGCTGCCTGCAGTACAGATAGCTTTGCGTAAAAACCGATCATTGGCGGGATACCCGCCATGGACAGCATCACAAACATCATGATCAGGGCAAGCCAAGGGTTACGCTGATTCAACCCCTTGAAATCACTGATTGCATCAGCCTCGAATCCTTCCCGAGATAATAACATGATGACACCAAAAGCCCCGAGCGTCATTAGTACATAAGCACTAACATAAAACATAGAAGCGCTATAGCCATCTACACCAGCTGCCACAAAACCAAGCAGCACGAAACCCATATGGGAAATGGTTGAATAGGCCAGCATACGCTTGATGTTGGTTTGTGCAATAGCGGCAATATTTCCAACTGCCATCGATGCCACGGCTAGTAATACCAGCATACCTTGCCAGTCTGCAACCATATCGCCCAGTCCTTCCACAAGCAATCGCATAATAAAACCAAATGCAGCAAGCTTAGGCGCCGAGCCGATAAATAGCGTAACAGCTGTAGGCGCACCTTGGTAGACGTCCGGCGCCCACATGTGGAATGGTACTGCACTTAGCTTGAAACTGAGCCCCGCGACGATGAATACCAGTCCCACCACCAGAACAGCACGATCGGGAACGCCAGACCGAATAACACCAGCCATTTCTACGAGATGTAAACTACCCGTTGCCCCATACAGCATCGACATTCCATATAGAAGAAATCCAGAAGCAAGTGAGCCCAAGACAAAAAATTTTGTGGCTGCTTCCGTTGCGATAACAGAATCTCGTTGCAGCGAGACCATAGCATATAAAGACAAAGACAGAAGCTCGAGTCCAAGATAGAGTGTAATAAGATGACTGGCCGACACCATCACCATCATCCCCAATGTCGCAAATAGTGCAAGGCTGAAAAATTCACCTCGTATCAGACCTCTTGCGCCAAGATAGCTTCGTGAGTAGATCAATACCAGCGCAACAGTCGGGTAGATCATCAGCTTAAGCGTGTCCGACAGTATATCGTCGATGAACATCCCGGAAAAGGTCAGTACGGGTGCTTCCGAAAAATTCATAAATGTAAGTAGCGCGCTTCCTGCCAGCGCCAGAAGTGACAGAAAAAAGGGTAGTTTTCGGCTTTTTTCGCCTAAGAATAAATCAGCGAGCATTACCACGCAGATCATTATCAGCAAAAAGATTTCCGAATTTGCGGGTGCAAAGTCAGGCGCTTGAAAATCCATTAAATGTCCTCAGGTTCCTAATGAGAAAAAAATCAAACTCAAATATCAATGCTGGTGGCTACGCTCAACAACCCGTAACAAAATTACTCAAAGCTTGCTACGAGACACATGTTCAAGCAGATTATCTATACTGACATGCATCACCTCGGTCAAGGGCGAAGGGTACAGTCCCAACCACAGAACAGCTACGGCAAGAATAGCCAGAATCAAAAATTCACGGCTTCCTATGTCGCTGAGATTTTCTACTTTGGCGTTAGCTACCGCGCCAAATATCACCCTTTTATACATCCACAGCGTGTAAGAAGCTCCCAGAATAAGGGTCAGAGCAGCAAAGAAGGCATACCAGAAATTGACTTCGATGGCTCCCATAATCACCATAAATTCTCCAACAAAACCACTCGTGCCTGGCAAACCGGCATTAGCCATCGCAAACAGCATGAAAAATGCGGCAAAAATCGGCATTTTGTTGACAACACCGCCATAGTCGGCAATTTGTCGGGAATGCAGTCGGTCATATAATACGCCCACACACAGAAACATCGCACCTGAAATAAATCCATGCGAAATCATCTGCACCATGGCACCTTCCAAACCATAGCTGTTAAATAGAAAAAAACCCAGCGTCACAAAACCCATATGAGAAACTGAAGAATAGGCAATTAATTTCTTCATATCCTGTTGCATCAGCGCGACCAAGCCAATATAAACCACTGCAATTAGGGACAAAACAATCATCAAAGTTGCGAGCTCATGGCTGGCATCAGGAGCAATAGGTAAGGAAAAACGCAAAAATCCATACCCACCGAGTTTAAGTAAAATAGCTGCCAGAATAACTGATCCACCTGTGGGAGCTTCGACGTGTGCATCCGGCAACCAGGTATGCACGGGCCACATCGGCACCTTGACGGCAAAAGCGATTAGGAATGCCAGGAAAATCAGAATCTGAGCTGTCATTGGCAAGGGCAAACGATGGTAATCCTCAATCGAGAAGCTTCCATCGGATGTCTGATACAGATAAATCAGGGCGACCAGCATCAGCAAAGAGCCCATCAGTGTGTACAGAAAAAACTTTATCGCCGCATAGACACGATTAGGACCACCCCATATACCAATAATGATAAACATCGGTATCAGCGACGCTTCCCAGAAAGTATAGAACAGAACGGCATCGAGAGAGGCGAATACGCCATTAACAATACCAGACATGATCAAAAACGCACCCATATATTGGGAAACACGCCGCTGTATCACTTCCCAGCCAGCGATGATAACCAGTGGTGTAGTAAAGCAGTTCAAAATAATCAATGGCATTGAAATACCGTCTACACCCAGATGGTAAAAAACATTGAGCCTCTCAAACCATGAGATATGCTCAACAAATTGCATTGAGCTAATCGTTGTGTCAAATCCGCTTAAAAGTGGCAACGCCACCAAAAAACCAACAACTGCGCCTGACAGGGAAAGCCAGCGCGTAATTTTCAAATCGCGATCACCCAGAATCAGAACAGCTAGGCCAAAAATAATAGGTAACCAAATAATCAGACTTATTAGTGGGAATCCAAACAACATGATTTTTTCGTCTCGAATTGCATATTAATGCGTATTAGTAGTCCAAGGATGAAACCGGAGAAATTACGGTATGTTTATCCCGTCCTTGGTGCTCAGTAATAAAAGAGCCACAGGCTCATCAGCAGGAAAACACCCATGATCATGCTAAAAGCATAATGGTAAATATAGCCGGTCTGAAAATGGCGAACAATATTTGCAATCCAAGCAATCATTCGTGCCGTACCGTTGACAAAAAAACCATCAATAATTTTGATATCACCATATTTCCACAAGATCATGCTCAATCCGCGAGAACCACGTGCAAACATCCAGGAATACAACTCATCAATAAAGTATTTTCGATCCAGTAAAGTGTAGACTGGTCCAGATATCTGGCGAATTTTTTCCGGAAGATCGGTTCTGACTCGATATAAAAACCAGGCGCTAAAAATTCCTGCAATCGAGAACCAGAACGGGAGTGTCGTTAGCGCATGTGACATCATGCCAAATACACCAGTATAGGCCTCACCCATCAAGGCAACTGCATCATGATGGTCGTGTACTTGGATGGGGTCGGTGAGAAAACCGCCAAACAGCATCGGCCCAATCACCCAGCCAGCGATCACTGTGGGTATCGCTAAAATGATCAGTGGCAAAGTCACTACCCACGGGGATTCATGTAAATGCTTATGAGTATGGGCATCCATTCGCGGCTCACCGTAAAAAGTCATGAATATCAGCCGGAAAGTATAGAGTGCAGTAACAAACACTGTAATCAGTACACAGAAATAAGCAAACTCGGAACCGGGTATATTCGAAAAATGTACCGCTTCAATAATAGCGTCCTTGGAAAAAAATCCCGAGAAGCCTGGCACACCGGCACTTGCCAGCGCGGCAATAAACATAGTTGCAAATGTGATTGGCATATATTGCTTGAGGCCACCCATCTTGCGCATATCCTGCTCATGATGCATCGCGATGATTACCGATCCAGCTCCCAAGAACAGTAATGCTTTGAAAAAGGCATGCGTCATTAGATGGAAAATCGCTACCGAATACGCTGAAGCGCCCAGCGCAACCGTCATATAGCCCAGTTGCGACAAAGTCGAAAAAGCAACCACTCGTTTAATATCATTTTGAACGACTGCTACCAATGCCATGAACAGGGTCGTAATGCCACCAATCACCAGAATCGTTGATAGCGCTGTTTCAGAATACTCAAACAGGGGCGACATACGCGCCACCATAAAAATACCTGCAGTCACCATGGTGGCAGCATGGATCAGTGCTGAAATTGGCGTAGGACCTTCCATCGAATCCGGAAGCCAAACATGCAAGGGAAATTGTGCGGATTTGCCCATCGCTCCCACAAACAGTAGTAAGCTGATCACTGTCAGCAGCATCCAGGGTTGGCCCGGAATAATATCTATTGTTTTAGATGTCATATAGCCTGCATGTGAAAACACATGTTCATAATCAAGGCTGCCAAATGATGCCAATACCAATCCAATGCCCAACAGAAAACCGAAATCCCCTACCCGGTTGACGAGAAAGGCTTTCATATTGGCATAAATTGCCGTCGGACGTGTATACCAGAATCCGATCAACAGATACGAAACTAAACCAACCGCTTCCCAGCCGAAAAACAGTTGCAGAAAGTTGTTCGACATGACCAACATCAGCATCGAAAAGGTAAACAGCGATATGTAGCTAAAAAAACGTTGGTAACCAGGATCACCACGCATGTATCCAATCGTGTAGATATGCACCATCAACGACACACCAGTCACGATCAGCATCATCAGGGTTGACAAGGTATCAATCAGGAAGCCGACCTCAAATACAGTTTCCCCCGAGATCATCCACGTGTAAACCGTACCATTGTAGATGTTACCTTCGAGTACATCCATGAAGATGATGAGTGATGCAATAAACGATACGATTACCAGAGAAATCGTTACGCGGTGACTCCACACTAAGCCAATTTGCTTGCCAAACAGCCCAGCCATGATTGATCCTAACAATGGCGCTATTGGCACCAGCAAATAAAGATTTTCCATCTATTCGGTCAACTAAATTAGTTCGATTGATAGGCAGTTAAAAGTATCGCGTTTGATCCGGCCAGCCATGTCTAGCCCTTGAGTTCGTTCAGATCATCCACATTGATCGATCGCAAATTTCTGAACAGTGCAACCAGAATTGCCAAACCAATGGCCGCCTCGGCAGCAGCTACGGTCAAAATAAAAAAAACGAAGATCTGGCCAGCGGCATCCTGCAAGTAATGAGAGAACGCCACAAAATTCATATTGACTGCCAGCAACATCAACTCTATCGACATCAACAGAATAATGACATTTTTACGATTCAGAAAAATACCTACCACACCTATAGCAAACAGGATAGCGCCAAGCACAAGATAATGCGACAATGAAACCAAGGTATACCTCTTAACTCGAGTGATCTGTTCTAGGAGTACGCTGATAATTATATAAAAGATTATTCTTTCTTTTCAGCGGACATGGATATGATTTTAAGCCGATCATTACGCTTCACAGCAATTTGTCGGCCAGCATTGGTTAATTTTTTATCTGTACGATGCCTTAACGTTATTGCGATGGCAGCAACCATTGCCACCAATAAAATAACAGCGGCCAGTTCAAAAGCATAAACATAATCGGTATAGATCAATCGGCCTAATTCTTTCGTATTACTGAATTCGATATCTTTGGGTACTGGCTTAGGCAATGACTCAAGGTCAAATTGTCTACTCATTAACACCATCCCCATTTCAACCGCCATAACCAATGCAACAACTGCACCAAACGGAAACCATTTCCAGAAACCTTCACGGAGGCGATCCAGATTAATGTCCAGCATCATCACCACAAACAAAAATAATACCATCACCGCACCAACGTATACTAGAACCAGTGTAATAGCCAAAAACTCAGCCTCCAGCAATAACCATAACCCTGAGGAAGTGACAAATGCGAGCACTAACAGCAATGCAGCATAAACCGGATTTCTGAACGTCACCACACCTAAGGCAGACAACACTAGTACGCTGGCAAAAGTAAAAAAAACGAGATCCTGAAAATTCATGAATAAGTTATCTTTAGTTATCGATAAGGTGCATCGGCCGCTCTATCTTTAGCAATCTGCTCTTCATAACGATCGCCCACTGCAAGCAACATCTCCTTGGTGTAGGTTAAATCTCCCCGAGTCTCGCCATGATATTCAAGCACACGCGTTTCAACGATGGCATCGACTGGACAGGCCTCCTCACAAAAACCGCAAAAAATACACTTGATCATATCGATGTCGTAACGGGTGGTACGACGTGTACTATCTTCCCGCTGATCTGATTCAATTGTAATTGCCATGGCTGGACAGACTGCTTCACATAGCTTGCAAGCAATACAGCGCTCTTCCCCATTTGGATAGCGTCGGAGTGCATGCAATCCCCTGAAGCGTGGAGATTGCGGTGTTTTTTCTTCGGGAAAATGCACCGTAATTTTTGGTGCGAAAAGATAACGCCCAGTTACCTTCATGCCTTGCAACAGCTCAAACAGCAGGAAGGATTTAAAGAATTGTTTAATTTGTTCCATCATTTCTTCTCACTTTTAACCAAACCAGAGATTAAGCGGAAAGCTTCGCTGCACTGATTCCGGTAATTGCATGACAGCACCTAGCAAAACTATCCACACCAAGGTCATAGGAATAAAAATTTTCCAGCCAAGCCGCATAATCTGATCATAACGATAACGTGGAAAAGTTGCACGAAACCATAGGAAGAAAAACAGCATAAAGGCTATTTTGAGCATCAGCCATACCAACCCAGGAACCAGATTAAATGGTGCCATATCTATTGGAGGCAGCCAGCCACCAAGAAACATGATACTGGCCAAAGTGGCTACCAGAATCATATTAGCGTACTCCGCGAGAAAAAAAACGGTAAAGGCCATACCAGAATAATCCACATGAAATCCTGCCACAATCTCGGATTCACCTTCAGCTACGTCAAAAGGAGCACGATTAGTCTCAGCGACTCCCGATATAAAATAAACCAAAAACATTGGAAATAGCGGTATCAGGTACCAATTGAGAAAGCTATCACCCTGCTGACCAGCGACAATATCACCCAGATTAAGACTGGCCGACATCATCAGCACACAAACCAATGCAAACCCCATTGCTAGTTCGTAGGAAACCACCTGAGCTGCCGAGCGCATAGCACCCAGGAATGCGTATTTAGAATTGGATGCCCAGCCAGCAATAATCACTCCATAAACTCCAAGCGAAGTCATGGCCAGAATATAGAGTAAGCCAGCGTTAATATCTGACAAGACTAGTTCGGGTGAAAAAGGAACGACCGCCCAAGCGGCTAACGCTGGCGCCAATGAAAGTATCGGTGCAATAATAAACAGGAATTTGCTCGCTCCTGTGGGCACGATAATTTCTTTCATCACTGCTTTGACAGCATCGGCGATTGGCTGTGCCCATCCTTTCAACCAAGAGATCCCAAAAAAGGTTACTCGGTTAGGCCCTACCCGAACCTGCATGTATGCAATTATCTTACGTTCGGCGAATGTCAGATACGCCACAGCTAACAGCAACGGTACAACAATTGCCAAAATCAGCAGGAGATTTTTTATTAGCAGAGAAAGTGGAATACCCCAGTCATGCCCAAAAATCTGTACAAATAGTTGTTGTAAAGCATCCATTATTTGATCCTGAATTTAGATCTTATAATTTTTCAAGGGTGATCTCGTCAAACATACCGCCCAGCAATGCTGTCGGCAAACTTCCACTAGCCACGCGCAGACAGTTCTCAGGCAGATTGTCATCTACGAATATTGCCAAGGTCGCCGAACCATTACCTTGGATGATTCTAACGTCTTGGCCGGCATCAACACTCATTTTTTCCAGAAGAACGGAAGATGCAAATGCCAATGGTCGTCTGGCATCCTGTGTCGCCTGCAAAGCAGGCGCGCGCCGCACGATTGGATCGGTTTGATAAATAGGTACCTCACCGATTCTTTCCATCGCGCCGGAAGGCGGACGAAAGTTAATGACAGATGTATTCAACTTATTACTTAATCCTTTAGAGATTTGCTTTTCCGATGGAATAGCCTCCATTAATACTTCTTCAGAAGAGTTGAACTCAAACCCGTCCAGCTGCAGCAGATTACCCAGAACACGCAATATTTTCCAGGCAGGTCGAGCCTCTCCCAACGGAGCAACCACACCTTTGAACGACTGTACCCGTCCTTCCATATTGACAAAGGTACCTGATGTCTCCGTAAATGGTGCAATTGGCAGCATTATATCTGCATAATTAGAAATATTACCCTTGTAACTGCTGAGTGAAACCACAAATGCTGTTTTATCCAACGCTTTTCTTGCCTGAAGCCCGTCGTAAGTATCCAGCTCTGGTTCCAGATTTAACAGTAGTAAAGCAGCACAGGCGGCTTCTTCACTGTTATTTGTATCCAGTCTCAACATTTCCGCCGCATTTAAGCCGACATTATTTGATTCTGTTGGAATCGCAGATCCGGACTTCCTATCCCAAGGTATCGCATTTGCTATATACCCCCCCACGCTATTGGCTGCTTCACCTAGAACACCCAATCTAGCACCCGTCACCTCAGCTATCGCCTGAGCAACACTAAGCAGATCAGTATACAGTGGGTGATGCTGCGCCATATTTCCCAGAAAAACTGCTGCCGGCGCCTTTTCTATAAGGCTAACTGCGATAGCCTGAGCTACATCTGTCACCTTAACCTGTTCATTTCCCTGTATGACATTCTCGCTGATTGATTCACCCTTTATTGCTGATGCAGCCTTCAATATCTGTACGAGCATTTCCAACATCGCGCTTGGCGCCACAATGGCACGATTCTCAACTTTCGTTAACAAATCATCATCAATCGGATTGACAAGATTAAGCTGTGCACCCTTACGTACAGCTTGGCGCACCCGCTGAGCAAGTAATGGATGGTCTTTTCGAAGCGTGCTACCGATAATTAAAATAGCTTGCAAGCTGGATACTTCCGCTATCGACATTCCAAGCCAAGGAATACCTTGCATTAAAGAATCCGCACGGAAATCTGATTGACGCAAACGATGATCAACATTCTGACTACCGAGTCCACGCATCAGCTTCTGCAGTAGATACAATTCTTCCAGAGTACTATGAGGCGAGGCCAGTGCGCCGAGTTTTGTCTTGCCATACTTGGTAATCGCACCTTTCATTCCTTCCGCTACACGCGTCAGGGCTTCCTCCCAGCCGCAGTTTTGCCACTGGCCATTTTGCTTGATCATCGGTACCGTCAGACGATCTTCTGAATTGAGTCCTTCATAAGCAAAACGATCCTTATCCGAAAGCCAACACTCATTGATCTCTTCATTTTCTCGTGGCAAGACTCGCATAACACGATCATTTTTAACCTGCACAATCAAATTGCTTCCCAACCCACAGTGCGGACTGATGGATTTACGCCGCGACAACTCCCATGTACGAGCTGAATAACGGAAGGGTTTACTGACCAGCGCGCCTACCGGACAAAGATCGATGACGTTACCGGACAGTTCGGAATCAATCGTTTTACCGACAAACGCCAAAATTTCGGAGTGCTCTCCACGCCCTGCCATACCAAGCTCCATAATGCCGGCAATTTCCTGACCAAAGCGCACGCAACGAGTGCAATGAATGCAGCGCGTCATATCAGTAGAAATCAGGGAACCTAAATTTTTATTAGTGACAGCGCGTTTGGCCTCCTGATAACGAGATCCGCTAGCACCGTATCCTACCGCCAGATCCTGCAGCTGGCATTCTCCTCCCTGATCACAAATTGGACAGTCCAGGGGATGATTAATCAATAAAAATTCCATCACCCCTTTTTGAGCTTTGATTGCTTGCTGTGAGTGGGTTGAGACTTTCATGCCTTCTGTTGCTGGCGTAGCACAAGCAGGCAAAGGCTTGGGCGCTTTCTCTACTTCAACCAGGCACATTCGGCAATTTGCGGCAATCGATAATTTTTTATGGTAGCAAAAATGGGGGATATAGACCCCAACCTGTCTGGCAGCATCCATCACGGAACTGCCTTTAGGTACCGAAACTTCTTTACCGTCTATTTCTATCTTAATCATCAACCGAATACTCTCGGATTAGTGAACATCAAAGTCAAATGAAAATCAGATACCTACACCATGCATTTTTTATGCTCGATGTGGTAAATAAACTCTTCCCGAAAATGCTGCAGCATCGCACGAACCGGCATCGCAGCAGCATCACCCAGCGCACAAATGGTACGTCCTTGTATGTTGTCTGCCAGATTATCCAGCAGATCGATATCCTCGCTGCGGCCCTTACCATGTTCAATACGGTGAACAATTCGATACAACCAACCTGTTCCTTCGCGGCATGGTGTGCACTGCCCGCAGGATTCTTCGAAATAAAAATAGGAAAGACGCTCCAGAGCGCGCACCATACAAGTAGTATCATCCATAATGATAACCGCGCCAGAACCAAGCATTGACCCTGCCTTGGCGATGGAGTCGTAATCCATATCGGTTTCCATCATGATATCTCCAGGCAAAACCGGCATCGATGATCCACCAGGAATACATCCCTTCAGCTTTCTACCGCCTCGCATGCCACCCGCCATTTCCAACAATTTAGCAAATGGCATGCCCATGGGAACCTCATAATTCCCGGGTTTGTTGACATGCCCAGAAACAGAAAACAACTTGGTTCCACCATTATTGGGTTTACCTAACTGCAGATATTGTTCTCCCCCATGACGAATGATCCAGGGAACCGCTGCAAATGTTTCAGTATTGTTGATTGTCGTTGGCTTGCCATACAACCCAAAATTTGCAGGGAACGGGGGTTTAAATCGCGGCTGTCCTTTTTTCCCCTCGATTGACTCCAACAATGCAGTTTCTTCTCCGCAGATATACGCGCCGTAGCCATGATGATTGTAAAGATAAAAACTAAAACCAGACCCCAGTATATTGTCGCCCAGAAAACCAGCTTCATAAGCTTCGTCGACAGCCTCTTCCATACGCTCATAGGTATCCCAGATTTCACCATGAACATAGTTATATCCTCGGCGAACTCCCATCGCATAAGCTGCAATTAACATACCCTCTATCAGGATATGTGGATTAAAGCGCATGATGTCACGATCTTTAAACGTCCCTGGTTCACCCTCATCAGAATTACAAACCAGATATTTCTCGCCATCGTAGTTACGTGGCATGAAACTCCATTTCAGCCCTGTTGGAAAACCCGCGCCCCCGCGCCCCCGTAAAGCAGATTTCTTAACTTCCTCAATCACCGTCTCAGGTGCAATTTTCTGAGAGAGAATTTTCTTCAATGCAACGTAGCCATCACGACGAAGGTAGCTCGCCAATTTCCAATTTCCAGGGTCTTTAGTATCCACCCCCCCCAGGATCACCTGAACAGATTCAGTCATTTGCGTAATTCCTCAATTAGCTGGTCTATCTGCTCATTAGTCATAAAACTGCACATACGTTTGTTGTTAACCAGCAAAACCGGAGCATCCCCACAAGCACCCATACACTCACCTTCTTTCAGAGTAAACAAACCATCAGCAGATGTTTCGTTAAAATCAATTCCGAGTTTCTGTTTTAAATAGGTTGCGGTCTGATTTGCACCGCTCAGCGCACAGGGGAGATTGGTACAGACAGTCAGCTTAAACTGACCAGTGGGTTGCAAATTATACATGTTGTAGAACGTCGCCACCTCATACACTGCAATGGACGGCATGCCCAGATATTTGGCGATATAATCCATGGTTTCCGTCGCTAGCCACCCCTTTTCATCCTGTGCGATGGCCAGCGCGGACATCACTGCCGACTGCTTTTGGTCCTCAGGATATTTGGCAACTTCTCGATCAATTTTTTTTAGCGCTTCAATACTTAACATGAGTGAATTTTTTCTTATCTATCAATTTCACCAAACACGATATCCTGAGTACCGATCACCGCCACGAGGTCGGCAATCATGTGGCCTCGTGTCATTTCATCCATTGCCGACAGGTGCGCAAAACCAGGAGCACGTATTTTCAGTCGATAAGGTTTATTAGCACCATCGGAGATGATATAAATACCGAATTCCCCTTTGGGATGCTCAACTGCTGTATAGACCTCTCCTCGCGGAACATGCATTCCTTCAGTAAACAATTTAAAATGATGAATCATCTCTTCCATATTCTGCTTCATATCCAGACGCGATGGAGGGGCAACCTTATGGTTATCGGTGATAACCGGCCCATCGTTTTTTCTCAACCATTCAACGCACTGTTTAATAATACGATTTGATTGCCTAAATTCCTCGATTCTAACCAGATAACGGTCATAGCAATCACCATTGGTACCTACCGGAATATCAAAATCAACTTGATCGTAAACTTCATATGGCTGCTTCTTACGCAAATCCCACGCCACTCCGGAGCCTCGTAACATCGGACCACTGAATCCCAGCGCCTTGGCGCGCTCTGGTGAGACCACCCCAATATCGACCAAGCGTTGTTTCCAGATACGATTATCTGTCAGTAAGGTCTCGTACTCGTCAACGTACTTGGGAAAGCGGTTGGTAAAGTCTTCTATAAAGTCCAACAGCGTACCTTGACGATTCTCGTTACGCGCAGCCGTCGTTTTTTCGCTATGAATTTTAGATGATTGATACTGTGGCATGGAATCCGGTAAATCACGGTAGACGCCACCTGGTCGATAGTACGCCGCATGCAACCTTGCACCCGAAACTGCTTCATAACAATCCATCAGGTCTTCACGCTCACGAAAAGCATAGAGAAAAACCGTCATGGCGCCCACATCCAGCGCATGCGCACCAAGCCACAACAAATGATTGAGAATACGCGTAATTTCATCAAACATGACGCGAATGTACTGCGCACGAATAGGCACATCAATCTGTAGCAATTTTTCAATTGCCATCACATAGGCATGCTCGTTGACCATCATGGATACATAATCAAGACGATCCATGTAAGGAACCGATTGGATATAGGTTTTATTCTCAGCGAGTTTTTCGGTTGCACGATGCAACAAACCGATATGCGGGTCTGCACGGCGAATTACCTCACCATCCAGTTCCATGACCAGTCGCAACACGCCATGTGCAGCGGGATGTTGCGGTCCAAAATTCATGGTGTAATTACGAATTTCAGCCATTTAGTTATTACTCCTTCAGCCGCAGCAAAATATGATCCAGTTTTCTGAACTCATTATTCCTCCTGGCCGCCATATTGTTCTTCACGAATGATATAAGGCGTGATTTCGCGGGGCTCGATAGAGACCGGTTGATAAATGACACGTTTCTGCTCCTCGTCATAACGCATTTCAACATGACCGGATAAAGGAAAATCTTTACGGAACGGGTTGCCGATAAAACCATAGTCAGTCAAAATACGTCGCAAATCTGAGTGCTGATTGAAAACAATACCATACAGGTCGAACGCCTCGCGCTCGAACCAGTTTGCAACTGGCCAGATCGACATCACAGAATCAACTACTGGAAAATCATCATCATCAGCAAATATTCTCACACGCAACCTGTGATTATGCTGAACAGAAAGCAGATGATAAACCACAGCAAAGCGTCTTTTCTTGCGACATCGACCAGCATGAGTATCGGTTGAATACTCGCTGAAATCAACACCACAGATATCAATTAGCGTATCAAACCCAAGATCGGGGTGGGTTTTTAAAAGCTCCGCAACATCCAGGGAGTTTGCCGAATCTACTACAATGGTAATTTCGTCCAATGCTTGATTAATATCTACCAGCCTCTCACCCAGGATTTGCTGGAGCACTGTTATCTGTTTCTCAAGACGAGTATTTGTCATCACGAATGTTTAGCGTGCGATTGTGTTAGTGCGCAAAATTTTATTTTGCAGTTGAATAATGCCGTAGAGCAATGCCTCAGCCGTAGGCGGACACCCGGGGACATAGATATCTACAGGAACGATCCGGTCACATCCTCGCACAACCGAGTAAGAGTAATGATAGTACCCACCACCATTGGCACAGGAACCCATAGAAATTACCCAGCGTGGCTCGGCCATCTGGTCATAAACTTTACGTAGCGCCGGAGCCATCTTATTACACAGCGTTCCAGCAACAATCATCACATCCGATTGGCGTGGGCTAGGCCGAAACACAATACCGAATCGGTCTAGATCGTAGCGCGAAGCCCCTGTCTGCATCATTTCAACCGCACAACAGGCCAAACCAAACGTCATCGGCCACATCGATCCAGTTCGCCCCCAATTAATCAATGAATCCAGACTAGTCGTTACAAACCCTTTGTCTAAAGCTCCTTCAATACTCATGGCTTAATCCCACTCCAAAGCACCTTTTTTCCATTCGTAAATAAAGCCAACCACAAGAATGCCCAAAAAAACCAGCATGGCGACAAAACCAAACCAACCTATTTCATTTAACACTACTGCCCAAGGAAATAAAAACGCGATCTCCAGATCGAACAGAATAAACAGAATAGCAATTAGATAATAGCGGACGTCGAATTTTATACGCGCATCCTCAAATGCGCTAAATCCGCATTCATACGAAGACAATTTTGCTTCATCCGGCTTGTTCGGTGCGAACAGCCAACCAGCAAGCATTGATAAAATCCCAATAGATAATCCCACAAAAATAAATAACAAAATCGGAAAGTAATTACTAAGCATCGTGTCAACCATGATTAACTCTCGCCATCAACAGCATATTTATAATAAGGAACAAACACCTTCATTAAGTTAAGTTTCCAGCAATTGCCAATTATATTTATCAACAACAAAGCAAAGAATTAAACATCATGCGCATAATTCCTGCCGAAGGAGCATCTTTCTGAGAAGAAGGAATTGTATCATCCCATTCCCTTTCGACGCCACCAGATTGTCATTATTGCAGTCAGTAGCTGGGTACAAAAACAGAATGAACCCGCTATCAACATGGAATTATCCATTTTTTACAGACATGGATTAAACTCCGAAGTGCAACGCTTAACAGTGATTTAGGGCAGCAAACCTGTTTCCGCCGATTTATAAAAACCGAATGCCTCGATTTAGCACCAGCACACGACTAACTTGCCAATTATCAGCAAAGTACCATATAATCACAAATGCTGATCACTAACAATGAATGAAAAGGCATTTAAAAGATATTTGAATTGCATATATGTTGGTGTGATGGGGGCATGCTTATGGATATTTTTGATCATTGCAACGAAAGTTATAATATCGCTTCTCAGGAGGCGCTCTCAATTCAACAAGGGGCACTATGGTAGTAGTAAGGCTAGCACGGAGTGGCGCGAAAAAACGTCCTTTTTATAACATGGTAGTAGCAGATTCCCGTTCACGGAGGGATGGCAGATTTATTGAGCGCGTTGGATTTTATAACCCCAGAGCAACGGGTGGTGAAGAAAATTTGAGAATCCAACTAGACCGGCTAACCTATTGGCAGTCTCAGGGCGCCCAGTTATCTGATACCGTTTCAAGACTCCTTAAACAATTTGGCAAACAGAAAAACGTCTAGCCATAAAGCTGATACGAGCGCAACTTTACAAAAGTTAATAACTGACGAAAACATGGTAATCCTGGGTCATGTTAATGGCCCTCATGGAATTCGAGGACAAATCAAAGTAGTCAGTTATACCGAAAGAAGCGACGGTTTGCGTGATTACCCAATTTGGTGGTTTGGCAAGCAGGACGAGCAATGGATAGCGCTGCATCCGGAAGACTGTTCTGTTTCTGGCAAGTACATTATTGCAAAGCTCAGAGAATACAATGATCGCTTAAGCGTTGCAGCTTTAGCAGGGCAGCAAATAGCCGTACCACGCAGTCACTTACCGTCACTGCCAGATAATGGTGAAGATGGATACTACTGGGCAGATCTTATAGGGTCCAATGTTATTAACCTAAGAGGTGAAATTCTGGGGCAAGTCACTGGTTTGCTAGAAACTGGTGCAAATGATGCGTTACAGATACGATTACCGGAAAGTACGCGAGTGTTATTGATTCCATTTATCGATCAGGTCATTGCCAACGTAGATTTATCATCCAGAGAAATTACGGTTGACTGGAGCGCAGACTATTGAAGATGCCGTACTACTTTGACTTTTGAGTTTGATGTTATTACGCTGCTACCCGGCATGCTGGAGGCAGTTACCCAGTTTGGTGTAACAGGCAGAGCATATAGAAGAGATCTCTATCGTTTACGCACGTGGAATCCACGTGATTACAGCAGCAACCGTTATCGCAAAGTAGATGATGCGCCCTACGGTGGGGGGGCGGGTATGGTTATGATGGCAGAGCCGCTAGACCTGGCTATTTCCAGTGCGAAGAGATGGCAGAACGCTAATCTCGCTGGTAAAACTCGGGCTATCTATTTATCGCCACAAGGTAAACACGTTGACCACGCCAGAGTCTTACAGCTAGCTTCGATGAGTGGAATTACTTTGGTTTGTGGGCGCTACGAAGGCATAGATGAACGTTTCATTGTACAGCATATTGATGAAGAACTCTCGATTGGGGATTATGTCATTTCTGGCGGCGAACTTGCCGCCATGGTGTTAATTGATGCAATAGTCAGACAGCTGCCAGGAGCGTTAGGGGATGCGGAATCTGCTGATAAAGATTCTCTAGTCGATGGCTTACTGGAATACCCACAGTATACGCGCCCCGAGGTTTATCGAGAGCAATCAGTTCCCAGAATATTGCTTACAGGCGACCACGCTAAAATTAAACGCTGGCGATTACAGCAGTCACTTGGTAGAACCTGGCTAAAGCGGCCGGATTTACTAATAAAGAAATATCCTGATGGATTACCTGACCAAGAAAGATTATTATTAGAAGAGTTCAAGCTTGCAGAGAAAAATATAACATCCGGGTAACATAGATTCTTAGTAACTATCTGTTACTACGGCGAACAAATAAAAGTCATCATCCCAATCACAATTATGATTATAAACAGGAGCAAACACGATATGAATCTAATCGCACAACTTGAACTTGAGGAAATTGAAAAGCTAGGCAAGGTTATTCCGGATTTTTCCCCTGGAGACACTATTATTGTCAATGTCAATGTAGTAGAAGGTGACCGCAAGCGTATCCAGGCATTCGAGGGTGTTGTTATTGCCAAGCGGAATCGAGGACTGAATTCTTCCTTCATTGTCAGAAAAATTTCCAGTGGTGAGGCGATAGAACGCACCTTCCAAACCTATTCACCGTTGATTGCCAGCATGGAGGTCAAGCGGCGCGGTGCCGTCAGACGCGCAAAACTTTACTATTTAAGAGACCGATCAGGAAGATCTGCCAGAATCAAAGAGAAATTACCTGCACGTAACACAAAAAAAGCTTCTGCTAAATAAATGCCAGAATAATGATGTCAAGTAGCAAGCTTGTGCTTCTCTACTTGACGTCATTTTAATCGAGAAACCGTTTGATATTTTCAGGTGGACGTCCCAATACCGCCTTAGCACCACGTACAACAATGGGTCTCTGAATCAGATCAGGATGATCCGCCATTAATTGCAATAACGCTTCATCATCCATGGAGTCCGTCCCTCTAGCAAGTGGTTCATCCTGACGCAGCAGTCCTCTGACAGGAATTGCCAGCTTCTGTACTAAATCACGCAGTGCCGTTACTGTCAATGGCGATCGGTAATAATCAATACGTTCAAACTCCTGACCACTCTCATTGAGGATATTCAGTGCAGCCCGACATTTACTACAGGTCGGCTTATAGTAGATCGTCAGTCTGTCTGCCATATCATGCTCCATTAACTATTCTAGTTTATACCACATTCCTTGCTAATCGCCGCATACGCAGCAGACGAACCTTTCAGGCCGAAGGTATCGGTTGTCGGCGTTCCCTTGGCTGATGTACCTTTAACAATCATGCTGCTACCACTGCGAATCGCTGCAGCCAAGCGACTATCCGTCGCGGCATCTGCTGCCCAAGCCGTTTCATTCTGGGTAAACAGTTTAAAGCTCTGTTGACCAATAGTAACATTCACTTCACTGTCTGCTTTATAAGCGTAACCGGCAACAAAGCTAAATACATTGTTACTTTTCTCGGCAGGTCGGTGAGTGACCAGCGCAAAAACATCACCTCGTTTTGCGTAATTACCTTCCTGCTTGTTCGGTTTGCTGACCATATAGCAGACTTTGTTGTTGTCTTCCATGAATAAATAGGCTGTCCAATCACCAAATTCACCAATATTTTTGGGTTCAGCTGCATAAACTAACGTAGCGGATGTTGCAAAAGTTAAAAAGGCTAACGCACAAATTAGATTTTTTTTCATTACCTAGCACTCTCCATGATCATTAGCGACAACCTTCCATTTTATAAATGTAATAACCGCTCTTCCTGATCGCCTCGGTTACCTCTTCAGGCGCAGCCTGACTATGACAAAAGCGGCATTCTTCGCTGGTCACGACCGCATTTTGTTCTCCGATTGAAGCAAGCCATTGTTTGGCATACTCTACGGCTTTTTCGTCATCTTTGACGTCTGTGAATACATCGAAATGCATGGTATGGCCATCACTGGCTTTGACATAGGTATCATAAACATGAATTTGCATATTTTTCCTCTTTAATGAAATCTTAGAACAAGATTGCTACTAGCAAAGTGACATTATGCCATTTTTCGACGCGCAACAATAACGCCGTCACGTGTTGGGTTGATAAAGGCATCAAATTCCGGATCATTGAAAATCAGATGGTTATGTTCTCTGATCGCCTCGGTCCAGCCAGGCTTGACATCGACAAAGCTGCCAGGGGCAAGTACTACGCGGCCATGCCACAACACATTGTCTGCAATATACAAACCACCTGGACGTATGCGGCTTTTTGACATCAACCAGATATCGGGATAACCTCCCTTGTCTGCATCGTTATAGCAAATGTCGAAATCCCCCTTGGTCTGCATAAAAATATCCTGCGCAAATCCAATCTGGAAATCAATACGTTCCCATAAATTAACATTCGTCAAATATTGTCTTGCCGGTTCCTGATTTTGTGGATTGCCATCCGCACAGATGACCTGCCCACCCTCCCCAACAGCTCGTGCAAACCAGTAAGCTGAGTAGCCATAACCACTGCCAAACTCAAAAACCCTTCTAGCATTGATCATTCTTGCTTGTGCTTCTAGAAAAATTCCCACTAATCTACCCACGATGGGAAATCCATTCTGTCGGGCATAAGACTCCATCTGCAGCAGTACAGGATGATCGGTTTGCTCGGCCAAGCTCAGCAAGTAGGTCTCTATTTCAGGATGAACGGGATCAATGAAATTCTGGTTCCCGGTCGTTGGAGTTAGCAAATCATGCATATAATTTACCTTCCACGTTAAGATTTTTTTCTTTCTGGCAACAGACAACGGTTATCCCGGTTATGATCAGCAGCAGAACTGGAATACGATAAAAAATCATCAGCACCTCTGTCAATCCTGATAAAAATATGAAACAAACCATGCTCATGCCTAGCAAGACCATTCCACATCGTTTGAAAGTTACATACCACGCCCAAAATAAATACAACAGGGAAAAAATACCCAGCAGCCCCACATGCATACCAATCTCGACCCAATCATTGTGGTAATGCGCATAGGGTTGGAAATCAAGCAAATCCTTATAAACTCCATCTTTATATTGTGTAATTGTCTGGCTAAAGTAGCGCTCCGGTGAACCCGTACCATGCCCCCACAAAGGTTGCTGCAGAATACCATGCACCCCCACATCCCACATCGCTAGCCGGTAGCCAATGCTACTGCTGTAATCAGCCTGCTGCAATTTCGCAATATCTTGCTGCGCCTGTCCCCATCGATCCTGCATGGCAGGGCTAGTGTAAGCAAACAGTCCAACTAATACTATCAACACTAGTATCAAAGAGACAAATCTACGTATATTTGCCCGGAAATGATTACACACCAGCACCAATAGTGTAAACAGAGTCGCCAGTAGGAAACCACGCGCATTTTGCTGAAATTGCAGAAAAAGCAACGCCAAACCGAACATAAGCAAGGCTATCCTTATCACGCGGTCACGACTGCAACAAGCGAAATAAACCGAAAAAATGGCACCAATGCCCAGGATTGCAGAAAAACGCAAATAGGACAAGCCCAGAGCCGGTATTCCCTGCTCCCTGTCAACCACCCAATAATAAACACCAACAGACAGAATGAATCCATATCCAACAAGCAGGCCACCGATTGCCCAGGGCAGCCGTTCTCGGTTTAACAATGACAGAAATGGCAGGTAAAGCAGGAGCAGCAGATATTTGACCCATTTTTGGTGACCACCCAATGGCGTTTCACTCCATAAAGTACCTATTAGCAATACTGCACACAAAACTAATATGGCTTGGACCAGTGGCTCTTTAAGCAAATATTTAAATTTTGCAATCCCGCCATCTATCAGCCACGCGAATAGGAATAGCGGTATTAAGAATTTATATAGCGGACCAAACCAGAAAATAGCACAAAATATAGCCAGAATGACTTTGACTATGAATTCGCGTTGAGATGGATTGATTATGGTCAGAATTGACAAATTCATTTTTTCAACCAATTAAGAATTGTCTGGTACACAGCACCTCTAAAAGATGAATATTTTAATTAAAATCAGAGATATGTCAGCCAAACTGGTCTTTGAAAAATCTGCCGCCGCCAGTTATTTTCCATGCATGGTTTTTATAATGATAGACATAACATCTAGGAATAATAATTGCCCTGCTATGGGCATCCAATGCCCTCAGTAATTTCTTATTCCTTGTATTATCCGCAGTTGGCTGCAAATTGAATAATCTTAGTTGAAACTCCGTCTCGTTACCTTCGAAAGGAAAATCCGGGTTGAAATAAAGCTTCTCATTGTATCTATTGTTTATGAATGTTTTTGTTGTACAGCCAAAGCAAAAACCATTAACAAACCCAACATTCACAGGATCTTCATCTCTGCTCTTACTGTTACTGCAATATTGTTTCTTTTTGTTACGGCCAAGAAAATGCTTGAGCGTCCAACATTCATGCCTGTTAGTCCAGGCACTCCCAGGGTTATTTGTTATAGGGCCATAAATAACATTATCATCAGCTATAGCCTGCACAAAAAAACACCAGGTATCATTAATCAAAATATCGTCGTTTATGATAAAAATCATTTCACAATCGTGCTGAATGCATAGATCAATACCGATATTCCAAGTAGCTGTCAGCCCACCATTTTCGCTCTGATCATTAATTCTGATATAAAAAAAATCTTTATTTGCATGACAGAAATCCACAACTTTATAATTATCTTTATGTTCAGACTCATTATCAAAAACACATACAAATTTTGGACAATCTATATTCCTGTTTAAAGAATCCAGACAGGGCAAGATAAATTTATTTACAAAATTGTGATAGGTTACAACTATGCCAATCCTCATTGTAGTCTGCTACCAATTTTTTCAATCAATTTCACATAGCGCGGCAATACTTCCGCCCCTCCCACATCCAGCATTTCGCTGAGAAACCGCTCTCGATGCGCAGGTATGTAAAAATTTCGGTAGCCATGCGAGAGAAAAAGGCTGATTTTTTCATAAACATCATCACGACAGCGTAATTCGGTTTCCGGCATGTACGCCGCTACCGCAGAGCGCCCAGCGTGCAGATAATCCGCTGCCAGTACCGGCTGTCCTCGCCTGACCGCTTCAAATACCACTGAAGTGGCGAGATCGATACAAACATCTGCCCAGTTCATCAAATGGATCGAATGCATGTCGTCACTTGCCACACTGACATTGGCCAGTTTCTTCAGCGATTGACTGCGGGTGAGGGACTGCTTCCAGCCGCTGCGGGTATGAGGTTTAATGATGAGCTCAACCTCCGAAAATGCCGCCAGCATATGCACCACCTCGCTGACTTCTTCCCAAAAGGTCGTGAAATTGGCCTTGCGCAGAAACATGACGATCTTGAGCTTGTCTGGATTCGCCGTTAACGGTGCAGGCGGCATCAGCACCGATAGCTTCGCCAACCACGCCTCGCAGTAACGTGGCGAGCCAAGAACCGCAATAGCATCTTGTTGCAGAAAAGGCAGGAAACGCTGTGCACACAGCTGATTCGGCACCACCACACGATCAAAGATTTTTGCGGCGGCAAAAGTTGCATCTGGTCCGAGTCGCCACTCCCCGCGCCGGATCAGCTGGTTGGCATGAGGGCTATCTCCATGCGGCAAAGAAACACACCCTATTCCCTGTGCACGCGCCATTGAGATGACGGTTTCCACCCACTCCAGTGCAATCACGGAATTACGCTCAATCCAATCAAAGGCGACCACCCCCTCTCCATCGTTGGAAAAAGTACGTTTCAGCAGGAATTGCACTATTTTCCGCCACAAGCGTGCCCGCTGTTTCTCATCATAAATTTTTGCAAGATAAGCAATAACTGGTCCCACGGCGAGCCTGCGCAGATTGCCGGTCAATAGCAGCATCTGCAACCGCCAGGCCAGATAAATCCATGCTGAAAACAGCTCACGTATATGCGCAACCCGGACCCCTTGCAGAGTCGCCAGATAATTTACGCGATAGTCACGCCGAAACCTGAATGCACCAATCAGCACCACATCACAGTGATGTCCGGCTGCAACCCATTGGGCAATCACCGGCGTAATATGGTCAATGTCGTTATAATGACGCAGAAAAAAAAGGGCTTTCATCGGTAATGATATGTTCGATTCCAAGATATTGGCATAAACTGGCAGGATTGTCATTCAGGATACTGAATAAGACCGGGCGCGAATAAAGTATGTTGACGCAACATATAATTAATTAATATGTAAGGAAATATTTTTTATAAACAGCACAACATTGTGACGAAATATGGATTTTTAGAGATGCCCACAAATGAATTGTTTGGCCTGCAGCATAATCGGGCATTATATACTGATCACCTCTGTATCTGACTTTCGACTGTAATTGACCAGGCAATATTCACCGTTACTTCAACTCCTATATCTATCCAAGAAATCAGGATTTTAAATACATTCAACTTTCATGCAAACCATCGCCATCATCCCTGCACGCATGGGGTCCACCCGTTTTCCGAACAAACCGCTGGCGCCATTGCTGTCTCGTACCATGCTGGAGCATGTCTACAAACGTGTCGCCATGAGCCAGTCACTGGCAGCCACCTATATCGCCACCTGTGATGAAGCCATCCGGCAGGCAGCAACCACGTTCGGTGCACGTGTCATCATGACATCAGATCGCCACGAACGCGCCAGTGATCGTGTTGCAGAAGCTGCAACGCAAGTCGATGGTGATCTAATTGTCATGGTACAAGGTGATGAACCGATGGTACATCCGGAAATGATCGATGCGGCTGTCGCCCCCTTTCATCATGATACGCAATTGGCCTGTGTCAATCTCGCACGCCGCATCGACAACGAAGATGATTTCCGCAATCCCAACACCATCAAAGTCGTCATGGATCGCCAGGGTAATGCGCTGTTTATGACTCGTCAGCCAATTCCAACACTGGCCAAAACAGGTTTTGCTGCAACTGTTACTTACAAACAGGTTTGCATCATCCCTTTTACACGCGCTTGCCTGGAGGCATACAGCGGTCTGCCGCCCACCCCGCTCGAACAGCTCGAATCCATCGACATGCTGCGACTGATGGAACACGGTTACCAAGTCAGGATGATAGAAATCAGCCACGATACTCAGGCAGTCGACACCGAGTCGGATCTGACACGGGTTGCCAGTCTGCTGGCAAATGACCCTCTTATCAAACAATATTGAAATTTTTATGTCTCTCAAACAACGCCTCTCCCAATGCGAGCTGACCATTGGTTCATGGATCACACTTGGCCATCCTTCCATTGCGGAGATCATGGCGAGTGCCGGTTTCGATTGGCTGGTACTCGATGCCGAACACAGCGTGCTGGAACTGAGCGAAATTCAAACCCTGATCCAGGTGCTGGATGGACGGCAATGCCCGGCAATCGTGCGCCTGACTTCCAACCATCCCGACCAGATCAAGCGTGTTATGGACGCGGGTGCCACTGGCGTCATGGTGCCGATGATCAAGTCTGCTGAGGATGCCACCGCCGCAGTAAGTTCGGTTTACTACCCCCCGTCGGGTAATCGCGGTGTGGGTCTGGCGCGCGCTCAGGGGTATGGCGCAAGTTTTCCAGCTTACAGACAATGGCTGCAGGACAATGCGGTGGTAATCGTCATGATCGAACATATCGAAGCAGTGAAAAATATCGATGCTATTTTAGCGGTAGCGAATGTTGATGCCTATATCATCGGCCCCTATGACTTATCAGGCTCAATGGGACGTCCTGGCGAACTCGATCATCCTGATGTGCAAGCAGCAATCGAACAGGTGCTGCTTGCTGGTCTGCGTCACCGCAAAGCGGGCGGTATCCACGTAATTGAACCTGATCACGCTTTATTGCAACAACGCATTCAGGAAGGCTTCACTTTTCTGGGGTACAGCCTGGATATCCGCATGCTGGATTCCCTTTGCCGCACGCATCTACAGACCATCAAGGCAAGCTCATGAAAAAAGTTATTATTTCCACCTCTTCTTTCGACCTGGATAACAATCCGATCATCCAGCGGCTGCTATCGCACGGCATCCACATCACCTGCAATCCCTACCGGCGCAAACTGACGGAAGACGAAATTCTGACGCTGCTCGGCAATGACACCATCGGTCTGATCGCCGGTGTCGAACCGCTTACGCGGCGGGCATTATCGGAAGCGACCAACTTGCGTGTCATCGCACGTTGCGGCACCGGGCTTGACAATGTCGATCTGAAAACTGCCGAACAGCTCAATATACGGGTATTCAACACGCCGGAAGCCCCCGCACAAGCCGTTGCCGAATTAACGTTGGGGTTGATGCTCGACTGCCTGCGTCAGATCGCACAGACTGACCGCCTGATACGTCAGGGCGAGTGGCCACGTAGCCAGGGACATCTGCTGGCGGCGCAAACGGTTGGTATCATCGGAATGGGGCATATTGGGCGGCGTGTCGCGCGGCTCTGTCAGGCATTCGGCGCCAATATCATTGCCTACGATCCCTATCTGCACAATCTCCCTGAAACGCCTCTGGAAACCATTCCCCTGATTCCGCTGGAAAATCTTCTGACACAATCCGATGTGGTCACGCTCCATTTGCCCTACTCCGATCAGGCCCATCATTTACTGAATGCAAGCAGTATCGGCCAGATGAAACCTGGCGCCATTCTGATCAATGCCGCACGTGGCGGATTAGTGGACGAAGCCGCGCTGGATGCAGCACTGTCATCCGGCCATCTTAGCGCAGCGGCCTTAGACAGTTTCGAACACGAACCCTATCGTGGTACGCTGTGCAATCAAAATAACATCCTGCTGACTTCCCACATTGGCTCTCTGGCGCAAGAAGCCCGGCAACGCATGGAACTCGAAGCCGCAGAAAATTTATGGGCAGGATTGATTCAGGCAGGAGTGCTCGATGCAGCATTCTGACCAATCGCAGACAGAAATTGCCGTCGTACTTGGCGCCGGCGGTTTTCTCGGCAGTCATGTAGCAGATGCGCTGTCCGCTGCGGGCTTCAAAGTGCGCTTGTTCGATCGTCAGCCCTCGCCTTACCAACGCGCAGATCAAGAAATGATCGTCGGCAACCTGATGGATCTCGATCAGGTAATCAAAGCCACACAAAATGCCTCGATCGTCTATAACTTTGCCGCCATTGCCGATATCGACGAAGCGCACAACGATCCGCTTGCCACAGCTAACATCAATGTCATCGGCAACATGCATGCGCTGGAGGCCGCACGCTTTGCAGGTGTACGACGTTTTGTCTTTGCCAGCAGCGTTTATGTTTTCTCAGAATCAGGCAGCTTCTACCGCGCCAGCAAGCAGGCGGCGGAGCGTTTTACTGAAACCTACCATGAACGTTACGGACTGGATTACACCATTTTGCGTTATGGTTCACTGTATGGCCGCCGCGCGGACAAACGTAATGGCATCTATCGCATGCTATATGAAGCCCTGCAAAAACATACCATCACGTACCAAGGCAGTGGTGAAGCCCTCCGGGAATATATTCATGTCGAAGATGCCGCGCGCATGAGCGTGCAGATCCTCGCTCCCGAATTCGCCAACCGTCATCTCGTACTCACGGGGCAGGAAAAGCTACGGGTACGTGACGTCATGACCATGATCGCGGAAATCATGCCGAACCCGGTTGCATTGCACTTTGATGAAGCCCATCTGGTGCATCACTACCAAGTCACGCCCTACGCCTTCCAGCCGCGTATTGGCCGTAAACTGGTGTTGAATGAACATGTCGATCTCGGACAGGGGCTAATCGACTGTATCCGTGAAATTCACCAGCAGCTTGATCAGCAGCAAGAAACAAATAGAACATCACCTACCACTTCCGACAACCGCGCATGAAACTGACAGCCCGACCGATTGACTACTGGCAGGCCATCATTTTCGATTTTGATGGCGTCATTGTTGAATCCGGAGATATCAAAACTGAAGCTTTTGCAGAGCTTTATCGTCAACATGGAGAACCAATCATGCAGGCAGCGGTTGCCTATCACCGCGCCAATGGCGGCATGTCCCGTTATCTCAAGTTTCGATATTTCCAGCAGAATTTGCTGAAAAAACCTCCTTTGACTGAAGAGGAAGAGCGTTCACTCGACCAACAATTCTCCGAACTGGTCATGCAGGCAGTCATCAGAAGTGAAGCAGTAGCAGGTGCGGAACCACTGATCCACAGGGCTTCGCAACGCATGCCACTATTTATCGCGTCCGGAACACCAGAGAGGGAATTGTGCGGCATCGTCGAGCAACGCGGACTTGCTCCCTTTTTCACCACAGTAAGAGGAGCGCCCGCGCTCAAACAGGCTATCATTGCCGAAATCATTGCAACGCATAATCTTGATGTGCAGCATGTGCTAATGATTGGTGATGCATTGATCGATTATGAAAGTGCGCAACAGAATGCTATCGCCTTTCTTGGCCGCGTGCGCCCACAGGATGCGAACCCCTTTCCGGTCGAAGTTGAAATCATTGAGGATTTATGTCCACTGATAAACTGATCGTTCGCCATTATTTTGATGAGCCCTGCAAACTGGCCGATGGCATAGCGCGCTTTGCCGCAACTTCTTTACTCGAATCACTGGCCAGCAAGAATTTTGCAAGTCTGGTACTGCCAGGCGGAAAAACGCCTCGTCTGTTTCTCCCACAACTTGGAAAATTGAATTTACCCTGGGAACGGATTCAACTCACTTTAAGTGATGAGCGCTGGGTAAGCACAACCAATCCCGATTCGAATGAAAGACAACTTCGTGAAATTTTCCTTAAGGGTATGTCCAGCGCACCCCGTTTCATCCCACTCAAAACAGATCATGCGCATCCGAAGGAAGCCCTGAGCATCATCGATGCACACCTCGCAGGCATGTCATTACCATTCGATCTCGCCATTCTTGGTATCGGCGAAGATGGCCATATCGCCTCCCTTTTTCCCGGCATGACGCTTGATTCACATGAGGCGCATCTTTGTCAGGTTGCCACACCGCCTGCCGCACCTTCGTTGCGGATCAGCCTGAGTTTCCGCACCCTGGTTGAGGCCAGACAGGTAGCGTTCGTTATTCTCGGAAAAAGCAAGCGGCAGCTGCTTGACCGCCTGCTATCATCAATGGATGAGACCATACCTTTTGTCAAACTTTTACAGCATCGATCCGTCACAGTATTCGAATCAGATACGTAATCAATCAACTGGCCAGAAATGAGATCATGAATTCGCCCATCATCGATCACGACCGGCGCAAACTGTGCAGACTTGGCCTGGGAGGACTGAGCGCATTGTTCATCGCACCTTTCACCTTCACCACACAAAACATCGCCGCTCCGCTTCAGTCAGCGACGGTTGGCATGCTACAGGCACCGGATGAGAATGGTGTACGCCTGCCAGTTGGACTTGCTTCCCGTATCGTGGCACGCTCGGAACAGAATCTGTTTGGCTATCAATGGCATGCCGCACCAGATGGTGGCGCAACTTTCAGCACGCCTGATGGTGGCTGGATTTATGTTTCCAACAGTGAATGCAGGAAAGGGAAAGGTGGCGCGGGCGCGTTACGTTTCAACCGGCAAGGGGTGCTGGTTGATGCCTATTCGATTCTGCAAGGCACCCACAACAACTGTGCCGGAGGCGCCACACCGTGGCAAACCTGGTTGTCCTGTGAGGAAGTCGAACGTGGCTCAGTCTGGGAGTGCGATCCTTTCGGCAAGCGAGAACCCGTGATACGCGAAACACTGGGCCGATTCCAGCATGAGGCGGTTGCCGTCGATACGCACACCATGCAGCTCTATCTGACCGAGGATAAACCGGATGGTTGTCTGTATCGCTATACCGCCCTTGAGTTCGATACAGCTGGATTTCCTGACCTCACGACCGGTCGACTGGACGTCATGCAGATAGTCGACCGTCAGAATAACCGGGTAGCCTGGCACCCTTTACGCAATCCCGCTGCACGCTACCAGCCCACCCGCAAGCAATCAGTCCTTGCCACCCATTTCAATGGTGGCGAAGGCATCTGGTATCACAATGGTTTCATCTATTTCACGACCAAAGGCGATAATCGTATCTGGGCACTGGACACGACCCGGCAAACATTGAAAGTTATCTACGATGCGGCGCAGCATCTCAATCCCATACTGACCGGCGTAGACAACATCACCGCCAATGCCGCAGGCGAATTACTGGTTGCCGAGGACGGCGGCAATATGGAAATCGTGATGCTAGCCGCAGGCACGATCAAGCCATTGCTGCAGATCGTCGGCCATGACCGTTCCGAGATAACCGGCCCTGCGTTCAGTCCGGATGGCTCAAGGCTTTATTTCAGCTCACAACGCGGTGCAAATGGGCGTGATCAGGACGGAATCACCTATGAAATAAGTGGGTTCGGCTCATCGCTCCGATAAACGATGCAGTTTCGTTAATCCGAAATTGTCATCAGACATCAGTTTTCTAGTTGCACAGACAAGAGACCTTCTGTCACAAGACGTTTTTGCCAGTCAACGAGCCACGCTTCAAAAGCATCGGCAGGCATGGCGCGGGCGATAAAATTTCCCTGCGCCAGGTTGCAGCCGGTTCGCCGTAGCAGATCCCAGTCCTGCCGGTCCTGAACGCCTTCCGCAACCGCTTCCATGTTCAGCTGTTTCGCCAGTGCAAGACTCGTGTCATAAATAGCGCGCAGCGTTTCATTTTCCCAGGCACGATGCACAAACCCCTGATCAATTTTGAGCTCATCAAAAGGAATATCGCGCAACTGTGACAACGAGGAATGGCCAGTACCGAAATCGTCGATGGATAGATGAAAGCGTTTCAACCGCAGCCGGGCCAGAATTTCCAGCGAAACCCGCATATCTCCCATCAACTGGCTTTCGGTAATCTCCAGTACAATTTTATTTGGCGCAATACCCGCCTTGGCGGCCAGAGCAACCACCACGTCCTGAAAATCGAGTGAAGCCAGATTATCCATGGATACATTGACTGCGACTTTTAATTCATGGCCGGCCTGCTGCCAGGTTTTCGCCTGAATGCAAGCCTGCTCAAGTACTTTGCTGGTGAGTTCATTGATCATGCCACATTTTTCGACAAGCCCGATAAATTGATCGGGATAAACCAGGCCATCGACCGGGTGCTGCCAGCGCACCAGTGTTTCCACCCCTGCTATTTTCCCGGTATCCACCCGCACTTTTGGCTGATAGTAATTCACGATAGCGCCAGACTGAATAGCAGCGCTGATGGCTTGCGCATCATAAGCTTTATCTGAACCCTCAAGCTTGGCCGCCGCGTCATTGGAAGCAGTCGACTGTGACAGTAACATTAGCAGGGCATCAGGTTGTACCGGTTTTTGCAGATACCCCAAAATCTGAATTTTATGTGCCTGCACCAGTTTTTCGGCAGTTCTGAGTATACGCTCACCTTCTCCACTCACCAGAATCAGACTACCCATGTAATTCCGTTCAACTAGATGACGGACAAACTCGATGCCATCCATACCCGGCATATTCAGATCCAGCATAATCAGATCCGGTCGGGTGGCAGCATCATCCACGAGCCGCAAGGCATCCTCACCTGCTTCGCAACAGCTTACTGATGGAAAACCATGATTCGTCAGCATGCGTGCCAACAGCTTCAGCATGAAAGGCTCATCATCGAGAATCAAAATTCTGGGATCAACAGGTAGTTTCGACATAATCTGCTTTCGTAAAATTGGGCAACGTGCCGCGACTATCATACTGAAAGTTAACTACCCAACGGAAAAAAATTGGTAATCATTTTTTACGCTCCTCTACTCCAGAAGCACCATACCCTACTATTCCAATTTACCGATAGATACTCAAGTACGTCGACGTGCACCACTCGTCGTATTTGTCGTTTGCGGGGCAGCGAAATTCTATCAGCAGATGACAATCGGTCACGGTTGTACCTGACTTGAAATCGTCCGACATTCTCAAGCTAACCTGTTTCTACGACCCGTTCTGTAGCGCTTAGCCTGTCGCATCCAGGGCCGGATATCTGGCTTCTGCCACCAGTTTGAGGTGTCACCTGGATCTGCGTACTGATCCGCTCCTTCAAGGCGGGTACGTGTGAAATGACGCCTATCAGCTTGCCGTCCTGCTGCAAACCTGCGAGGGTTTCCAAAGCGGTGTCGAGGGCTTCCTCGTCCAGCGTGCCGAAGCCTTCATCCAGAAACAGCGAATCCACCCGGACATTCTTGCTGGCCATATGAGATAACCCCAGTGCCAGGGACAGGCTGACAATAAAACTTTCCCCGCCGGAAAGGTTCTTCGTGGACCGAATCTCCCCAGCCTGGTAGTTGTCAACCACGTTGAGCTCCAGGGGCTGAGCATCGTCACGGACCAGCAAGTAGCGGTCGGTCATTTTCTGCAGTTGCCGGTTGGCGTGACCAATCATCATTTCGAAGGTTAGCCCCTGGGCGAAATTGCGGTACCTCTTGCCATCTGCAGAGCCGATCAAATCGTGCAGGTTTTCCCACCTGTGACACTCTTTTTTCTGGACTTCGATAGCTGCCTGCTTCTCCTTTATCCGCTCTTTTGCGGCCGTATTCTCACTTAACTTGTGCTTGAGACCAGCTAGGATGTCCCGCAGCTCTTTCAGGGATTCATCGTACCGCTTGAATTGGGGTTCGAGCTCCTCCAACGATTTATCGGTAACTTTCCGGGCCATTTCCGTAACCAAGCGCATTTCCCGATCCTTCTGACGGGCGTGGAGATCGGTTTGGCGTTCATCCAGATTCCTGGCCGTCGCCGTCAACTCAGCCTTGCGCTCAGAGGGAAGCCTGGCTGCCAGAAACTGTTCTTCAGTTGAAAAGCCCACGGGCGCAAGTCCTGTAGAGAATTCAGTTTCCAATTTTTTCAGTTCCGGCGCTCGCTGGTCGATACGTTTTTTCAGAGATTCGACATGGGCCTTCGTGGTATTCCATTTTTGCTGGCGCTCATTGTGCCGTTCTCTGGCTTGCTTTTCGGCACCTTCGGCATCCGAAATCGCTTTGTTCAAACGGCGCTCTTCATCGTCGGGATGCTTGTCGCCGTACAGTACATTACGCTCATCACTTCCGTTGGCGAATTCCTTTTTTAAGACTTCCAGGCGCTCCAGCTTCTCGGCCAGGGCAGCGCTTTGCGTTTCGATCACCGCATCCAGCCGCTTCACTTCGCTGTCGATGGCGGCAATCTGTTTCTCAATGTCCGCCTTTTTCTTGACTTGAGCTTGCCATGCCTCCAGCCGCTTCTTAAGGGTTTCGATCAGTGATGAAATGCCCGTTTCAGGGATGTCCGCAATACCAAGCGGCTGGAGTTTGGTAGAAACAGCCTGCCTGCGCTCGACAAAATCGGCCCAGAGTTTCACCAGGCCGTCCTTCACCTCGGCCAGGGCTTTCTCGGCAGTCTTCTTGTCATTGGCCGCTGCTGACTCCAGCTTTTCAGCCTCCGTCAGGTTTGTGCGGGCCAGGCTTTCAGCATCGAAGAGTTTCTTGATAGCTACTTCCTGATCCTCGGCTTTGCTGATCAGCCCGGTCAGGGCGTCGATTTTCTTTTCGGTTTCATCGGGGACAGGGACATTCCCTTCTGCAAAGGGGTGGCTGGTTGCACCACAGAGTGGGCAAGGCTGGCCGTCTTTCAGTTTTGCCCGGTGATTTTCAAGCTCCGCAATTTTCGAAAGGTACACCATTTCACGTAGCAGCGTTTCCTTCTCAGTCCGGTATTCCCGCAACAAGCGGTCTCCCAGCAACTGGCTCAATACATCTTTGCCCTGCTGAATCTGTTTCGAGACGTCCTCCAGTTCCTGCTTCCGAATGCCGGATTGCTTCTGACAGCCGTCGAGTGACTTTGTCGCCTGTTCCAGAGTCGTCGTGGCCGTTTGTTGATCAACCTCTTTTTGAACGATTTCTTTTTGCGTGGAAAGCAGGCTGTTCAACTGTTCTTCAACACCAGCCAGACCGCTGATCAGCCATTCATCTTGTGCATGCTCCTTGAGGTAGCCGTCTACAAGCTCCAGCGTTTCCTGAGCCCTGGATCGTTTTTTCTGCTCTTCGAGCCGAGCTTTTTTGTCTGCATCAATCTTTGCCACATCCTTCTTGCCGCTCTCATCACCTTCCGAAACCGCCTTTTTCTGATCGGCAAGTTTCTGATCAAGAGAGCGAACCTTCTGCAATATCGGCGCGGCCACTTTCAGCGCTTCTTTAGCTCGAATGGTCTGTTGCTCCGCCGATTTCAGTGCCTCGGCCTGTTCCTTGGCGGAGGATTCCAGTACAGGAAGCGCCTCTTCCTCAGCTTTCAAGCCTGCCCTGTCATCCGCCTGCTGTTTGCGGGTGGCGGTGAGCGTTGCGTATATGCCGTCCAATGAGGCGGCACTCAAAGCCCGGTTGAGCTTTTCACGATCCGGTTTGAACGCCTCGATATCGATTAGCAGCTTGCTCGCCTCGTCAGCCAGGTTGCCGATTTCCTTCTTCAACCCATCGATGGTAGTGAGCCAGACAATGGCCTTCCCAGTATCAGCGGACTTGGTGGTAAGGTCTGCCTCTTCCTTCTGCTTTGCCTCAAGTGCCTGCCCAATCTCTTGCTCCTGCTCCGGATCAAGCATTACGATGCCCGCCGTTTCGGCCTGAAGCAGGCTCAGCTTTTCCCGCTCTTCACGCTGGCGCTCATGAACACGGATGGATATCTGGCTGTAGATCTCTGTACCCGTTATTTGCTCCAGAATTGGAGCCCGATCATCCGGTGCCGCCTGGAGGAATGCGGCAAAGCCGCCTTGGGCCAGCAACATGGAGCGAGTGAAACGATCAAAATCCATGCCGGTAGCCGACTCGATCTGCTCGGCTACCCCTCTGATCTTGGATTCGAAGATCTCGCCGGAATCGGCATTGGCCATTTCGTGTTTCGGGGCCTGGAGCTCGCCATCCGGCTTCTTGCGTGCCCGGTGCTGGCTCCAGTGACAGCGGTAACGTCCAGACTGGGTTTCGAAGGTCACCTCGGCAAAGCATTCGCCGGTCTGGCGGGACATGATTTCGTTTCCGCTCTTGGTGACCTTGTTCAGACGCGGCGTCCGCCCATAAAGGGCGAGGCAAATAGCATCGAGGATCGTGGTTTTCCCCGCGCCGGTGGGGCCGGTAATGGCAAAGATGCCGTCAGAGGCGAAAGCCGGGTGCGTCAGGTCGATTTGCCATTCGCCGACCAGCGAGTTCAGATTCTTAAAGCGTATCTGCAATATTCTCATCGACAGCCGCTCTACTCCGCCTGTACGTCATCTTCATAGAGAGACAAGAGCGTCTCCTGATAGGCTCGGTGCAATTCCGGCCGCTGCTCCTCAGGCACATCATGAACGGCGAGGCATCGTTCGAACACGTCGTTCACGTTCAGATCGTCGAGTGTTTCCTCCGCATGGATTTGTCCCAGCACGCGGTCGATGATGCGGTTATTCTTTATCCGCAGAATTTCCATTTGGGTGCCGGAAATTGCAGCCTCCAGACGCTCACGCAGGTCGCCAATGACTTCAATACCGTTGTAAATGATTTCGAGCCAACCTTTGTCCGTTGCCGACAATTCGAGGAGACGGCTTGAGATGCTATCCCAGTCTCCCTTAACGCGCTCGAGTTTCTGAAACACCGGCACGTCGATCAGTTGTACGGATGCAGTTGTGCTGTGGTCATCGTGCTGCCCAAAGGTGACGTGGCAAACGCTCTTCTGCTGCCTGGCTTCTCCGAATCCCATGGGTAATGGAGAACCGCTGTACCGCATGGTCTCAAGGCCGCTCACCTTTTGCGGGACGTGGAGATGCCCAAGCGCCAGGTAATCAAAACTCGCAGGAAAAATCCCCGCCGTCACATGCGCCAGGGAACCAACGTAGAGTTCACGCACGCCATCGCCGTCAATAGTTTGTCCGCCAGCGGTAAACAGATGCCCCATGCCTACAATAGGAAGATCAACCCCAAGTTCCTCGCGCTTCTGTTCGGCCAAGGCAGCGACAGTGGCATAGTGAGTGCGGATGCCGTCAATCAATTTCCGCTCTTTGTCCTCGACACTTTCACCCGCTTCCGCCACGCGGATATCCCTGTCGCGGAGATAGGGTACGGCACAGACAATCAATTCCGGAGCCCCCTGCTCATTACGCAGCACCAGCACTTCGTCTTCTGGGTGCTCGATCGTCGCACTTCCAACCACGTGGACATCAAGGGCCTTGAGCAGCTCCCTGGGGGCATTGAGAAATGAAGGAGAATCGTGATTGCCCGCGATGACAACAACGTGGCGACAAGATGAGGCAGCCACCTGGCACAGGAAACGGTAATAAAGCTCCTGGGCGCGATTGCTCGGAGCGCTGGTGTCAAAAACATCACCCGCCACCAGCAGGACGTCAATTTCATTCTGCTGAATCGTCTCCGCCAGCCAGATCAGAAAAGCCTCGAACTCCTCGTAGCGTTTTCTGCCGTAGAGCGTGCGGCCGATATGCCAGTCAGAGGTGTGGAGGATTTTCATATAGTCTCCTGCAGAATCCGATCGCATTCCAATACAACGTATTCAGGGGCCGTGTCAAACTTCGCGGGATCAAGCTGGCAGATGAATTCATTCTCAATATGGTACGTTTCATCGATAAACTTCTTAATAACAGAATTTTCAATATTCAGATTTAAGAGGCGAAAAATCTGAAGCTTCTCATAGCCATTCGGGGGCGCGTTGTATAGCGCCATCAGAGCGTCCAGGTCACCGACCCGATTCAAAAGTTGTGAGTATGAAAAGCCATTTAGATGGCTTGATATTTCAGTGCAACCATTGGAGTATTTTTTGGCTCCATTTTGGGATATTGGTCGTCTGGTCTTTTTGGCTCTCTGCTGTCAGTCGCATGCTTTCTCTTGTGCAGCACATTGGGGGTAATCTGATAAGCATCGCCCTTGTTGTTAAAGCAAAAAGGGGACGCTACCCTTTCTTATTTGGATCCAGTTACAATCCATGAATGCCAAGACTAAGCGGAACTGTATTTGCCTGGGTACTGCATCACATCACGCTGCGAGGAAACCCGTGAGAAAGAATAATATAGGATAGCGTCCCCTTTTTCTAAATTGCCGACAACACCTGATTCTGGGTAGAACTGGAAGCATGACGTCGGGTAGCTAGATAGGTCAGAAACCTCTCAACCTTAGCAGTACCCATCTCCGTTGGATGACGCTCATCATTAAAAATAATAAATTGCTTGATCCATGAAATACAGGTACTTTCTGTACTCAGGCTATTGTGTTTGAAACGAATTCTATCACGCACTTGATCCAATAGTTTTCTGGCAGATGATTGTGTCGTATTTGTCTGATTGTTATAACATTAAGCATGTTTAACAATAGTATATGTGGCATCTATATGATTATAAGGCTATTTATCGGCTTTATCAGACAGGAAATGTCATATATATTGCGTTGTACCGATAAATATGTAGCCTGATTTTTGGAGATTTTGTGTTTGTACGATTTTTAGGTTTCTCAGTGGAAGCGCCGAAAGCAATCTCAGTAGAAGAGGTTATGAAGGCGCTGGCCAAGCAGGCTACGAACTATGAAAGTTTTGATGAAGCTGGACGCTTTCTGTTTGTTGATACTGAATCGGATGGTGAGTATTACCTTGGTTTGATCGTGACAGTTAAGAGTCAAAGAACGTTCTGCGAGTTAAGAGAAGCCGGTAGCTCATTTAAGGTACAGGTGAACAAGTTGGATCGAAACTCGAATATTATGGAATTTAACTTCTTCATAATAAATAAAGAATCAGGAGTCGGTCTCTACCAACACTACCACCAGTCCTGCAGCATCGGGCAGGGCATGAATCTCATAAAAAAGCGTTTCAACGAGCTTAAAGGGCAAAAGCGAGAGCAAAAGAAAAATGATCTCATCGCTGGTAAAAAGAACGCAGATAAAGCTGAAAAGATGGCGAACAAAGAGTTCAAAGGTTTTTTTAAATGGCAACTGCTCATAAGAAAGGAAAAACTAGCTAGCGTTTTAAAGGAGCTGGAGCACATTAAGGCGTTAGAGGTCGACCTCTCATATCTTGAGCCTGACTCAAAAGAGTTTGGTCAACTCTCCGGATTTGTTATAAAGCAAAAGAGAAAGTTCTCTTTTGGGAAAAAGTTTTCTCCCTCAAGTTTGATAGATCTTATTGTGTCTGCCGTAAATAGATCTAAGACTGATTCGGGTCGCGTTTTTGGCGTTGATGAAGATGGCCTGGATCGAATAATAAAAATTCAAAATAACCCGGATAACTTCGGCGAATTTGGCTACGATGAGGTCGCTGAGCACATCAATAATCTAGATGTCTTGAGCTTTCAGAGTAGCTGGATCATTAAAAACTTGAGAGAGGTTTGCCAGAATCATTCGTCTATTTTTAAGGCGAAGATCAAATGACTTTAAGGCTACTCATATGCGCTCTTTTGGCCACTCTCTCTGTGGCATGCATTGAGTGGCTAGCGATCGACAAGAGCGAACTCGTGTTATTTTATGAGCAACACTTAAGAGGTAATTTATTTGCTGGGTTTTTAACTGTTGGAGGTTTTCTGCTGTCGCTCAAAACCTTCATATTGATAAAATTGAAGGAAAATGTCTATGACCATGCTGAATATAGAAAAATATTTAGAGCTCAAAAGGAACTGGACCCTTCATTAAGACTCTATGACCCCTTGAAGAACTTAAGTGACTTTTTGTTTTGGTCAGTTCTTTCAACAATAATTGCCGCTGTTGCACAGTTAACTATTGGTTTGTTTGGAAATTACTGGCTTACTCTTGGTTCATTGTGGCTTTCATTTTTTGCACTATCTATTTTGATTGTTTCTCTCATTCTTATAAAGTCAAGCTTGAATGATTGGTTTAACTTTATAAATGATGCCGATGAATAACGATACAACAACAGCGGAAAAAGTGGACACCCTCTTTTTTATTGAATTCAGTTATACTCTTTATTTATAAATAAATACAAATGCTTGTGTTACATAGAAACCAAAATTTTATGAACAAGCAGTACACAATCAATGAATGCCAAGACTAAGCAGAACTGTATTTGCCGGGATACCGCATCACATCACGCAGCGAGAAAGAATAATATAAGGTAGCGTCCTCTTTTTAAAAAACAAAGAGTACATTACGTTATGTGTAAATTGCATTACGCAAGCCGAGGTGTTCTACAAAAGGTTTGAAATCTTTATCTGAAAAGAGTAAGGGGAGGTTATGCTCAATGCAAAACGATGCAATTATTGCATCGGCGGTCTTTCTGATAGTAATTCCTTTTTTACGTAGCTTGCGAAAATTATTCGCGCTCTTCTCTGCCATTTTTGTACCGAGCAATTCGAAGATCGTCAGCTCACCCAGCAAGTGCCTGGCGGTTTTGTAGTCCTTGTCATGCCTAAAGCCCTGGAGAACTTCAGCAAGAATCAAATCTCCTATTGCAACGGTGCCAACTCCCAGCATCCCGTCCAGAAAATCAGCTTCCGGAGAGCCGTTGCCACCGAAGTAGTCAATCCAAACGCTGGAATCAACCAAAATCATGAATCGCTTCGCATCTCATCAAGATTACCAGACCATTGTAGCTTCCCTCTAAATCGTTTAATTCCTTCTTGTTTTTTTAATTTTATCAGTGTTTTAAGGCCAAGCTCTACTGCCTCTTTCTTGGTCTGCAAACCAGTCGCTTTGAGCGCATCGTTCATTAGTTTGTCATCAATTTCGATATTAGTACGCATAGGGTTTAACTCCTGGAAGGATTGTCAATGTGTATAAAACTAAGTGTACATACACATAACAATTGCGTCAACTCGGAGCGCCTAAAGCTGCGTTGCGTTGCGTCGCCCCGCTATGCAGCTTCGGGCAGCCGGTTACGCGAAGCGTTAGGCACGAAAAACATCGACACATTACCAGAGAGGAAATATGCCACTAATCAAACAAATCTATGAGGCAGTTGAAAATGGCTCATTAAGTCAGCCATTTACAGTTCAAGACGTAAAGCAATGGATGAAAAAGCATCAAATCGTAAAAGACGAATTTGTTAGATCTATCAATTAGTTTTAGTCTTAATAGGGCCGGGCTTTGAAACCTGCTCCATTAAGTCATTATTCCATTTGCCATTTACTTCCACATGGGCTTCGCCGCCAAGCATAAACGCTTGAATCAAATCATGATTGAGATAAGCATAAAGACCTGGCTGCTTAAATGTGTAAATAGCTGCTACTGCCTCACCGCCATTGACATGCCAAGTTTCTCTGTCGACCGTTGGTGTATTCATAAAAGAGCCACCAGGCCAAACTAAATCACCATGTCCCCCTATTAAATGGATACGAGAATCTTCATTAGCCTGCGAATGAATAAACAAGACGGTTTCACCAACCGTAGCCTTCATCGCATTTTCACCAGTTAACGCACCTTTTTTTCCGTTGTAAGTTACATGTGTCGGAACAAGCCCGCGCATAACGGTTAAAGTATCAGCATAAGGCTCTATTGCATTTGAATATCGTTTGTAGTTTCCATTTTGGTCCTTTGGAATGTACCAGCCCTGTTCACCAATATAATAAGCCCTGTCATAAATAACTTTATTTCCCTTATGATCTTTTAAGCCATCTTTTGGTAATATCATTAGCGCACCATACATACCTGAAACAACATGATAAGGAATCATAATTCCTCCTGGCGCGCAGTGATAAACATAAGTACCAGGCTTATCAGCTTTAAAGCGTAATGTGACTTGCTCTCCTGGAGACACCATGGTTAACGCACCACCGCCTAGCGCTCCCGTTGAGGCATGAAAATCAATATTATGTAAAAGCGTGTTTGTACTAGGGTTTTTAAGAGTTAACTCAACATAATCACCCTCATGCACCACCATCATTGGACCAGGATTCGTACCATTAAAAGTCATCGCTTGAACAAAAACATTTGGTTCAATTTCTATCTCTTTTTCCTCAATCACCATTTCCATTTCGATGATTCGAGACTTCCCGGAATAAGCTTGTTGATGCTTCGGTAAAAAGGGCGGCGCAACTAATTCCTGTTGTATTCTCTCCAGGCCTTTTAAGTTTGACTGGATGCCTACATTAGCAATATAAGATGATGCTCCCTCATCAGCATACGAAACCGATGAAAATGACATGAGACAGAAAGCAAAACACATGATTAATTTTTTCATTATTTGTCTCTTTGGTATATTAAATTTCGAAACAGAAAGGCTATTCGAGCACCTGACGTAAAGTTGATGAGCCTGTGATTTTACGAGTTATAACTAGATCTAAGTCTCCCAAATTTAGGCACATAAATCCGCCAAGTTTTAGGAGTTAGTAAAAAAGAAGGAGCAAAAAAGGGGGCGCTACTCTTTCTTATTGGATTCAGTCACAATCCATGAATGCAAAGACTAAGCAAAACTGTGTTTGCCGGGCTACCCTATCACATCACGCAGCGAGGAAACCAGCGAGAAAGAATAATATAGGATGGCGTCGCCTTTTTTTAAATTGCCGACAACGCCTGATTCTGGGTGGGACTGGAAACATGACGTCGGGTAACCAGATAAGTCAGAAACTTCTCAACCTCAGCAGCACCCATCTCCGTTGGATGACGCTCATCTTTAAAAATAATAAATTGCTTGATCCATGAAATATAGGTACTTTCTGTACTCAGACTATAGCATTTGAAACGAACTTTATCGCGCAACTGATCCAACAGTTTTTTGGCAGATGATTACGTCGTATTTGTCTACACGATTTGTCAGGTTGTTATAACATTAAATGCGTTTAACAATAATATAGATAGTTAGTATATGATTATAAAAATGATTATCGACTTTATCAGACAGGAAATGTCGTATATATTACGTTGGGCGTAACGTATTTACAATTTGCTGTTATGAAATATATGTTTCTACGGTCATCACTAGAGCTCTTTGTTAAGCGACCGCGTTCAAGCGCAGCTCTGGCTTTGCTCTGTGTCGTTCTTGGTATCGTTTCCATTAGCGGTCTTGTGCCTCTATCACCAAATCGTTGGTACTTCCCCGGCCACGAATGGCTTTTGGCTTCATTAAGTTGTGTCCTCGCATTTATTTTTGGCTACTGCACCTTTAAGGGCTTCAAGTCACAGTCACGCCCAACCCGGCGCTCAAGCGGGACACCGCAAAAGCGCGATGATATAGTCTAATAGACCATATCAAAACGCACTGATCGATCTTCTGGTATTCCTCGATCCTGACTTCATTCGGTTCCCAAAGGAGCGACGAACAAAGGTCATCAAGTAAGCTGCTTCAGGTCAAATTGGAAATGCAACATTCGCCTAACAAAGATAGTTAAAAATGCTTTGGGATCAATTTTAATTACTATAGCGTGATTTATTCTACTTCTTCCGAAGTTGCAAACTCTTCCATTTTTGTAATCAGATCGTTTTCCACGGTATATATCTGAACCCATTTTTGCTTCAGTTCCCTTCCTGAGCGTTTTACTTTTTGATGTTCTCGGCCTAACACAACCACCATATTTCCTTCAACGATATATTGTTGTGGCTCAAAGTTGATGATTTCAGTTCTTTCGAGAATATTGGTGAAAAATGTCCTTACGCCTTCCTTCTTTTCAAAAGTTCCTGCCGGAATAATTTGCGTTCCGTGATAAATCCAAACGGTGTCATTGGAAACTGTTGCGACGAATTTCTCTACATCGCCACTACTAAATGCGGAGAACATTTTTTCTACTACTGTTTTTGCTGAATTTTTCATTTTTTAAAATTTAGTTCTCATGGTAAATGGCTTCCTGATTAGTTACTTCTCTCAGAAATCTTGTAAAATCTACAAATTGCGAAGAAACGTAGCAAAATCAGAGGAGGATGGCAATGGCGATGAATAAAATTCAGTTTCAGGCAGGCCTGTCACTGCATGAATTTCTGCATCAATATGGCACGGAAGCACAATGTGAAGCAGCATTGTTTGCTGCGAGGTGGCCACATGGCTGGAGATGCCTGCGCTGCGATGGGGAGCGATATTCCTGTACCCATAACGGCCGCAAGCTATGGGAATGCCTGGATTGTGGCTACCAATGTTCTTCAATTGTCGGCACCGTGTTTGAAAATACTAAATTACCGCTAAGAACCTGGTTTCTGGCCATTTACTTGATGACGCAAAGCAAGAATGCGGTCAGTGCATTGGAACTCAAACGTCAGCTGGGGGTAAGTTACAAAACGGCATGGTCGATCAAGCATAAGCTGTTACAGACCATGCTGCTGCGCGAAGAGCAACGCCGTCTGGATGGACGCGTGGAGGTTGACGATGCTTATCTGGGAGGTGAAAGGCCGGGAAAGCGCGGGCGGGGCGCGGCAAGTAAGACGCCATTTGTAGCGGCAATACAAACAAACAGCGAGGGGAAGCCACTTTATATACGCTTGACTCCCGTAGCGGGTTTTACATATGAAGCGCTCAAACAGTGGTCGGCTGAATGTCTGTCATCTACTGCACGAGTCGTATCTGATGGTTTGGGGTGTTTCGGGGCGGTTACGCATACAGCCGCGCAGCATGAGCGCCATATTGTGGGAAGTGGCAAATCTGCTGTGCAGCGTGCCGAGTTTCGCTGGGTCAATACGCTTCTTGGCAATCTCAAGACTGCCTTCAGCGGAACCTACCATGCATTCAATCACGCCAAGTATGCACAGCGCTATCTTGCAGAATTCTCCTATCGCTTCAATCGCCGTTTTGATTT